>NZ_JAEQMG010000053.1 GCF_016680995.1 Ruminococcus difficilis
ATGCGCTCGATCATATGCTCCCAGTCAGAGAGGTCGGGCTTGCCGCACTCGATATTGAGCTCGCGGCAGACGATGTCCGAGAGATGCGCCTTTTCGAGCATGAGCGGAGCCTCATAGAGCACGGGAAGCGTGAGGTTCTCGATTACACAGTCGCGGCGCACGTTGCAGAAGCCCGCGATTTTTTCAAAGATACCCGTGTCGGTAATCGGCTCGTCGGCGCGGAGAATGATCACGTCGGGAGCGATACCCAAGCCCTGCAGCTCCTTGACGCTGTGCTGAGTGGGCTTTGACTTGTGCTCGCCCGAAGCCTTGAGGTAGGGGACGAGGGTTACGTGGATATAGAGGCGGTTTTCCTTGCCGATTTCATGGCCGACCTGACGGATAGCCTCGAGAAACGGCTGGCTCTCGATGTCACCTATGGTGCCGCCGATTTCGGTGATAACAACGTCAGCGTCGGTTTTCTTGCCGACGGAGTAGATGAACCGCTTGATCTCGTCGGTGATATGCGGAATAACCTGAACGGTTTTGCCGAGGTATTCGCCGCGGCGTTCCTTCGAGATAACGTTCGAGTAGACCTTGCCTGTCGTGAGATTAGAGAACTTGTTGAGATCCTCGTCGATAAAACGCTCATAGTGACCGAGGTCGAGGTCGGTTTCAGCGCCGTCCTCGGTTACGTAGACCTCGCCGTGCTGATAAGGACTCATTGTGCCTGGGTCGACGTTGATGTATGGGTCGAGTTTCTGAGCCGCGATCTTAAGACCGCGCGCTTTGAGGAGTCTGCCGAGCGAGGCGGCGGTGATGCCTTTGCCGAGACCCGAAACTACGCCGCCCGTAACAAAGATATATTTAGTCATGCCGCAGCCTCCTTAAAGATTAGTGTAGCCCATCAGGCTCTCGTCGACTTCCCTTGCGCAGTCGCGGCCGTCGCGGATCGCGCGCACTACGAGTGACTGACCGCTGTGCATATCGCCCGCGGTAAATACGTTCGGCACGCTCGTCAGGTGGGTGCCGTTCTGACCCGCGACGTTTGTTCTGCCGTCGAGCGCTACGCCGAAGCTGTCGGTTACATAGCTCTCGCTGCCGAGGAAGCCCGCCGCAATAAGCGCGAGCTCGCAGTCGACGATGTATTCGCTGCCCTCGATCGGAGTCATGTTCAGTCTGCCTGTCTTGCTGTCCTTTACGGCGTCGAGCTTGACGAGCACAACCGCCTTGAGGTCGCCGTTGTTGTCCTTGATGAATTCCTTGACCGTCGTCTGATATTCTCTCGGATCCTTGCCGAATACCGCAGCGGCTTCCTCCTGACCGTAGTCCGTTTTGCAGACCCTCGGCCATTCAGGCCACGGGTTGTTTTCCGCGCGGGTGTCGGGCAGCTTGGGCATCATCTCGAGCTGTAGAATGCTCTTTGCGCCGTGGCGGACGCAGGTGCCTACGCAGTCGTTGCCCGTGTCGCCGCCGCCGATAACGAGGACGTTCTTGCCCTTCGCGCTGATATAGCCCTCAGTCAGACCGTTGTCGAGCAGAGCTTTTGTAGTGGATTTCAGAAAGTCTACCGCGAAGTAGATGCCGTTTGCATCTCTGCCCTCGGCCTTGATATCGCGCGGATTTGAGGCTCCGCAGGCGAGAACTATGCGGTCAAATTCTTTGTTTAATTCCTCAAAAGAAATATCCTTGCCGACGTTCACGCTTGTGCGGAATGTGATTCCTTCCTCGCGCATAACGTCAAGGCGGCGCTCGATGATGGTTTTCTCGAGCTTCATGTTTGGTATGCCGTACATCAGCAGGCCGCCGATGCGGTCGCTTCTCTCAAAAACGGTCACGCTGTGGCCGCGCTTGTTGAGCTGGTCGGCAGCGGCAAGTCCCGAGGGGCCTGATCCGATAACGGAGATTTTCTTGCCTGTACGTGTCTTGGGCGGATCTGCCTTTGCCCAGCCGTTTGCATAGGCGGTTTCAACGATTGCGAATTCGTTGTTCCTCACCGTCACCGCGTCGCCGTTCGCGCCGCAGGTGCATGCCTTTTCACAGAGAGCCGGACAAACGCGGGAGGTGAACTCGGGGAAGTTGTTGGTGATTTTGAGGCGGTGATACGCCTGTTCCCACGCGCCGCGGAACACAAGGTCGTTCCATTCGGGGATGAGGTTGTTGAGCGGACAGCCCGAGATCATGCCGCCGAGCATCATGCCCGACTGGCAGAAGGGTACGCCGCATTCCATGCAGCGCGCGCCTTGCTTCTGCTGTTCCTCACGGCTGAGCGGCTCGTGAAATTCGTCGAAATTTTTGATTCGTTCATATACGGAGAAGGCTGGGGCTTCCTCACGCTGATATTCCATAAATCCTGTTGGCTTTCCCATCTTTCTCCTCCTTATCTGTCGTTGATGATATTGTAAAACGCCTCAATGCGCGCCTGTTCGGGTGTTGCGCCGTTTTGCTCAAGTGAAGCGATTTCGGTTGTGATCTTCTTGTAGTCGTGCGGAATGATCTTCTTGAACAGCGGCAGGTAGTGCTTGAAATCGTCGAGGATCTTCTGACCCTTGGCGGAGCCTGTAGCGGCTACGTGCTCCTCTATAAGTGCTTTTACTACCGAGTACGCCTCGTGCTCGCTGACCTCTGTGCATTCGACAAGCTCCTTGTTGAGGCGCTTGTAGAGGTGGTGGTGCTCGTCGAGGACATACGCTACGCCGCCCGACATACCCGCGGCAAAGTTGTTGCCCGTTTTGCCGAGAACAACGACCGTACCGCCCGTCATGTACTCGCAGCCGTGGTCGCCTACGCCCTCAACGACCGCTGTCGCGCCTGAGTTGCGCACGCAGAAGCGCTCGCCCGCGACGCCGTTAATGAACGCATAGCCGCTTGTTGCGCCGTACAGAGCTACGTTGCCGATGATGATGTTCTCACTCGCTTCGAACTTAGAGCCCTTCGGCGGATAAACGATCAGCTTGCCGCCCGAGAGCCCCTTGCCGAAGTAGTCGTTGCTGTCGCCCTCGATTTTGAGGGTCAGACCCTTCGGAATGAACGCGCCGAAGCTCTGACCGCCCGAGCCGTGGCAGCAAACGGTGAAGGTGTCGTCGGAAAGAGCGGAGCCGTACTTCTTTGTGAGCTCGGAGCCGAACGCCGTGCCGAGAGAACGGTCGGTGTTTTTGATATCCATTTCAAGCTGTCCGCCTCCGCCGTTCGCAAGCGCCTTTTTGAACTTCTTGAGCAGGACGTTTTCGTCAACGGTCTTTTCAAATTCAAAGTTATAGAGGTTCTTTTCGGTGTATTTGACCGGCTCGCTGAAATCCGAGCTGAGCAGCTTGCTGAGGTCGATCTGCTTTTCTCTGTCGGTGAGGTTATCCTTCTGCCGGAGCAGGTCGGTTCTGCCGACGAGCTCGTCAAGGGTGCGCACGCCGAGACGAGCCATGTATTCTCTCAGCTCCTCGGCGACAAAGCGCATGAAGTTGATTACGTACTCGGGCTTGCCCATAAATCTCTTGCGCAGCTCGGGGTTCTGTGTCGCAACGCCGAAGGGGCAGGTGTCGAGGTTGCAGACGCGCATCATCGCGCATCCGAGGGTAACAAGCGGAGCTGTCGCGAAGCCGAATTCCTCAGCACCGAGCATAGCGGCGATCGCAACGTCGCGGCCTGTCATCAGCTTGCCGTCGGTTTCGATTACAACCTTGTTTCGCAGGTTGTTCATAACGAGAGTCTGGTGAGCCTCGGCGAGACCGAGCTCCCACGGTAGACCCGCGTTGTAGATCGAGCTTCCTGGAGCCGCGCCCGTACCGCCGTCGTGACCCGAGATCAGGATAACGCCAGCGCCTGCCTTTGCTACGCCCGCGGCGACTGTGCCTACGCCGCACTCCGAAACGAGCTTGACGGAGATTCTCGCTGCCTTGTTGGCGTTCTTGAGGTCATAGATGAGCTGAGCCAAGTCCTCGATTGAGTAAATGTCGTGGTGGGGCGGAGGTGAAATCAGCGATACGCCCGGAGTGGAGTGTCTTGTTTTCGCAATCCACGGATATACCTTCTTGCCGGGCAGGTGACCGCCTTCGCCGGGCTTTGCGCCCTGAGCCATCTTGATCTGGATCTCGTCGGCTGAGGTGAGGTATTCGCTCGTTACGCCGAAGCGTCCCGAGGCTACCTGCTTGATTGCTGAGCAGCGGTTCTCCTTTGTGCCCTTTGTGAGCAGTCTTTCGGGGCTTTCGCCGCCCTCGCCGGAGTTTGACTTGCCGTGCAGTGAGTTCATCGCGAGAGCGAGAGCCTCGTGAGCCTCCTGCGAAATCGAGCCGTAGGACATAGCGCCTGTCTTGAAGCGTCTGACGATCGATTCAACGCTCTCGACCTCGTCGATCGGAACGGGGTTTTCGGGGTAGTTGAAGTCGAGCAGACCTCTCAGGCAGATGGGATCCATTTCCTCGTTGATAAGCTGGGAATACAGCTTGTAGAGCGCGTAATCGCCCTTTTTGGTCGCCTGCTGGAGGGTGTGGATAGTGCGCGGATTATAGAGATGTTCCTCGCGTCCGCTGCGGAATTTATGGCTGCCGCGTGACTCAAGCTCGTTTGATACCCCGAGGTCGAGCGGGTCAAACGCCGCGGTGTGAAGTCTGTCTGTGTTTCTTTCGATATCCTTGATTGTGATGCCGCCGACTCTGCTGACGGTGCCCGCGAAGTACTTGTCGATAACGTCGCTGCTGATTCCAACAGCCTCAAAAATGCGCGAGCCGAGGTAGGACTGAATGGTAGAAATGCCCATTTTAGAAGCGATTTTTACTATGCCGTGCAGAATAGCGTCGTTGTAGTCGCTGACCGCCGCGTAGAAGTCCTTGTCGAGCAGATCGTCGTGAATGAGCTCGTGGATTGTTTCCTCAGCCATGTAGGGATTGATGGCGGTTACGCCGTAGCCGAGAAGCGTCGCGAAATGGTGAACCTCACGGGGCTCGCCGCTCTCGAGTACGAGTGAGAGCGAGGTTCTGCGTTTGGTGTCTACAAGGTGCTGATGAAGGGCGGATACAGCTAACAGAGAGGGGATAGCGAGGTGATTCTCGTCGACTCCTCTGTCAGAGAGGATCAGGATATTCGCGCCTTCGTTATAGGCTCTGTCAGCTGCAAGAAACAGCCTTTTTATCGCTTTGTCAAGACGGGTGTTTTTGTAGTAAAGAATCGGGATAACGGCTACCTTGAAGCCGCTGATTTTCATGTTTTTGAGCTTGAGGATATCGGTGGAGGAGAGGATCGGGTTGTGAACCTTGAGAACCTTGCAGTTCGAGGGCTTTTCCTCCAGGATATTTCCCGCCGAACCGATGTAAACGGTGGTTGAGGTGACGATCTCCTCGCGGATCGCGTCGATCGGCGGATTGGTTACCTGCGCGAACAGCTGCTTGAAGTAGTTGAACAGCGGCTGCGGCTCGTTAGAGAGCGCTGCAATCGGCTTGTCGGTGCCCATCGCGGAGATAGGCTCGCTGCCGTTTTTCGCCATCGGCAGGATAGAATTCATCACGTCCTCATATGTGTAGCCGAACGCCTTCTGGAGCTTTCTGCGCTCCTCGCGGTGATGTCTTTCGACCTTCTCGTTCGGGATCTTGAGGTCGCGCAGCTCAACGAGGTTTGAGTCGAGCCACTCGCCGTACGGCTGCTTTGAGGCGTAGGTCTGCTTGATTTCGTCGTCGTCGATAAGTCTGCCCTTTACGGTGTCAACAAGCAGCATTTTGCCCGGGCGCAGACGTTCCTTTGTGATAACGTTTTCAACGGGGACGGGAAGCGCGCCGACCTCTGAGGAGAGGATCAGGTTGCCGTCGTCGGTGATGTAGTAGCGCGAGGGTCTTAAGCCGTTTCGGTCGAGCACAGCGCCCATAACGTCGCCGTCGGTAAAGAGTATCGCCGCAGGGCCGTCCCACGGTTCCATCATCGTCGCGTAGTACTGATAGAAATCGCGCTTTTTCTGGTTCATTGCGCGGTTGTTGTCCCACGGCTCGGGGATAGTCGTCATAACGGCAAGGGGTAAGTCCATGCCGCTCATAACGAGGAATTCGAGGGTGTTGTCGAGCATCGCAGAGTCGCTGCCCTCGGTGTTGACAACGGGCATTACCTTGTCGAGGTCGCCCTTGAGGTGCTCGCTCTGCATTGTTTCCTCACGCGCGAGCATCTTGTCTGCGTTGCCGCGGATAGTGTTGATCTCGCCGTTGTGGACGATCATGCGGTTGGGATGAGCCCTCTGCCAGCTCGGGTTGGTGTTGGTCGAGAAGCGTGAGTGAACCATCGCGATAGCGGACTCAAAGTCCTCGTCCTGCAAATCGAGGAAGAAGCGGCGGAGGTCGCCGACAAGGAACATTCCCTTATATACGATCGTGCGGCTCGAGAGAGAAACGACATATGTGTCCTCGTTACTCTGCTCAAACACTCTGCGCGCGACGTAAAGTCTGCGGTCAAAGTCGAGACCCTTCTTCACGCCCGAAGGACGCTGAATGAAGCACTGCTCGATGTATGGCATACAGTCGAGAGCGCGCTGACCGATGACCTTTGTGTCGGCGGGCACTTCTCTCCAGCCGAGGACGGTCAGTCCTTCCTTGCGCGCGATAATTTCAAATAATTTTTTTGACTGGCTGCGCATAAGCTCATTCTGAGGGAAGAAAAACATTCCCACAGCGTAGTCGCGTTCGCCTTTGAGGTCAACGCCGATCGCCTTTGCCGCCTTTTTGAAGAATTTATGCGAAATCTGCACCAGGATACCAACGCCGTCGCCTGTCTTGCCGTCGGCGTCCTTGCCTGCGCGGTGCTCAAGTGTTTCAACAATGGTTAGGGCGTTCGCCACAGTCGCGTGTGACTTGATGCCGTTGATGTTTACCACCGCGCCGATGCCGCAGTTGTCGTGCTCAAAACGCGGGGAATAGAGGGTGTTTTCCAATGGTCGGTTTATTGTCTGACTCATTTGCCTTCTTCCTTTCGTCGGAATTCTTACGTGCACTATTATATAACCGTTATTCTTGTGTTGTCAATAGAAAACTGCAAGAAAAATTGTTGTTCATGCAAAATTAACGGCAACAACAGGGAGAAAACGAGGTGTTTTTGAGAAAATTTGCAAGATTCGAAAAAATTATTGCAATACCCCTTGACAAACCCTCCGAATGGGTGTATACTGTCAGCAATGACACGGCAAGGGTGCTGAGGGCAGATGCTCTCCGCACCCTTTTTTGCTTTGTTTACGAAACGCAAGGAGACGATTTTTATGTCAAAAGTACCCGAAATGTTCGGCAGTATGGTGTTTAACGACAAAAAAATGCAGGAGCGCCTGCCGAAGTCAACCTATAAAGCGCTCAAGAGAACAGTCCAGAACGGCGAGCCGCTTGATCTGAGCGTAGCAAACGTAGTTGCCAACGCCATGAAGGACTGGGCGGTTGAGATGGGTTGCACCCACTACACACACTGGTTCCAGCCTATGACAGGCGTTACAGCAGAGAAGCACGACAGCTTTATCTGTCCCGACGGCGACCAGGTAATCATGGAATTCTCAGGCAAGGAGCTCATCAAGGGCGAGCCCGACGCGTCCTCCTTCCCGAGCGGCGGCATCCGCGCGACCTTTGAGGCGAGAGGCTACACCACATGGGATCCCACCTCTCCCGCGTTTATCCGCGACGCGACACTTTACATTCCCACCGCGTTCTGTTCATACACAGGCGAGGTTCTCGATAAGAAAACTCCTCTTCTCCGCTCGATGGAGCGCCTGAGCAGCGAGGCGGTCAAGGTTCTGCAGCTTCTCGGCAAGGAGAACGTAACGCGCGTTACCACGACCGTAGGTCCCGAGCAGGAGTACTTCCTGATCGACAAGAAGATGTACGATCAGCGACCCGACCTGATCTACACAGGCAGAACGCTCTTCGGAGCGAAAGCTCCCAAGGGTCAGGAGCTTGCAGACCACTACTTCGGCTCCATCAAGACCAGAGTCGCGGCATACATGAAGGATCTCGACGAGGAGCTCTGGAAGCTCGGCGTGCTCGCAAAGACAAAGCACAACGAGGTCGCACCCTCACAGCACGAGCTTGCTCCGATCTTCTCGACCTC
This sequence comes from Ruminococcus difficilis, assembly GCF_016680995.1. The sequence goes on from NZ_JAEQMG010000053.1 coordinate 8,032, forward strand.
CAATATCGCGACCGACCACAATGAGCTCTGCATGGAGATTATGAAGAAGGTCGCCGAGCGTCACGGCCTTGTATGCCTGCTCCACGAGAAGCCCTTCGCGGGTGTCAACGGCTCGGGCAAGCACAATAACTGGTCAATTTCCACCAACACGGGCGAGAACCTTCTCGACCCCGGCAAGAACCCCGAGGATAACCTGCAGTTCCAGCTCTTCCTCGCGGCTATCGTAAAGGCGGTTGACGAGTATCAGGATCTGCTCCGTATCACTGTAGCTTCCGCGGGCAACGACCACAGACTCGGCGCGAACGAAGCGCCGCCCGCAATTATTTCTATGTATCTCGGCGACGATCTCGGCGCTCTTGTTGAGAGCATCATCGAGGGTAAGGAGTACCGCAGCCACGACAAGGCGAAGATGGAGACAGGCGTAGACGTACTTCCCGACTTCCGCAAGGATAACTCCGACCGTAACCGCACCTCTCCGTTTGCATTCACGGGCAACAAGTTCGAGTTCAGAGCGCTCGGTTCATCGCTTAACATCGCCTGCCCGAACTACATGCTCAACACCATGGTAGCCGAGGAGCTCAGCCAGTTCTATGAAGCCGTAAAGGACGCAGAGGACGTTGAGGCTGCCCTCAAGGCTCTGATCAAGGATACCTTCACAGCCCATCAGAGAATCATCTTCAACGGCGACAACTACACCGACGAGTGGGTCGAGGAAGCCGCAAAGCGCGGACTTTGCAACTACAAGTCGCTGCCCGAGGCAATGGCTCATTATGTAGATCAGAAGAACATCGACCTCTTTGTCAGAAACGGAATCGTATCCGAAGCCGAGATCCGCGCACGTTATGAGATCGAGCTCGAGCACTACGCAAAGCAGCTCAACATCGAGGCGCTCACAATGCTCGAAATGGCAAAGAAGAACATCACACCTGCAGTAATCTCCTTCGTCAGGGAGCTCGCCGAGACCGTATCGCTCAAGAAGAGCGTATCGGCAAGCATCTCGACCGCAGCCGAGGAAAGCCTGCTCGAAAGCCTTTCGGAGCAGCTCGAGGCGTTTGTAAACAAAACCTCAGAGCTCGAGAGCGCGGTTGCAGAGGCTGATAAGTACAGCGGCGACGTTCTCGCCTGCGCGACCTATTTCCGCGAGAAGGTATTCGCGAAGATGGAAGAGCTCAGAGCAGTAGGCGATTCAATGGAAACAGAGACCTCCGCGAACTACTGGCCGTATCCTTCTTACGGTGAAATGCTCTTTGGCGTTTGACTATAATATAAAATTAGTATATAATATAATATGCTAATTCTATTTTCGGAGGTAACTAATATATGTGCGGAATTGTAGGATATGTCGGTCCCCGCGACTGTACGGACGTTTTGGTATCGGCGCTGACAAAGCTCGAATACAGAGGATATGACTCTGCGGGCATCGCCGTTTTTGAGGACGGAAAAATCGCTGTAGCCAAGACGAAGGGAAGACTTTCCGATCTTGTAAACAAAATGGAGAAGGAAGGCAAGCCCCACGGACACGCGGGCATAGGTCACACGCGCTGGGCGACTCACGGAGAGCCGTCGGACGTAAACTCACACCCGCATTCGGGCAGACGCGTGACCATCGTTCACAACGGCATTATCGAGAACTACAAGCAGCTCAAGCAGTTTCTGATCGACAATGAGCGCACAGAGTTTCTCTCTGATACAGACACCGAGGTCGTGGCTCAGCTCCTCGACTTCTACTACGACGGCAATCCGATCCGCTGTATCCGCAAGGTTCTCCATGAGCTCCGCGGTTCGTTCGCACTCGGCATTGTATTTGCCGACCGTCCCGACACGGTATACGCGGTACGCTGCGAAAGCCCTCTGATTGTCGGTCAGGGCACGGGCGAGGTCTTTGTTGCCTCAGACGTTCCCGCTATTATTAAGTATACAAAGGACTATTATCTTTTGGAGTACGGCGAGATCGCGGTGCTCAAGAACGGTTCGGTTCATTTCTGCAGTCTGCACGGCAGAATGATAGAAAAGGAACTGCACACAGCCGACTGGGACGAGGACAGCGCCGAGAAGGGCGGATATCCTCACTTCATGATCAAGGAGATCCATGAACAGCCCACCGCCGTCAAGACGACCGTAACTCCCCGCATCGAGGACGGACTTCCCGATCTGTCCGAGTGCGGAATCACACCCGAAGCCCTCAAAAACGTCAACAATATCTTTATCGTCGCCTGCGGAACGGCGATGCACGCGGGAATGGTCGGCAAGTATGTCATCGAAAAGCTGGCGCGCGTATCCGTAACCGTTGACATCGCGAGCGAATTCCGTTACCGCGATCCGCTGCTCGGCAAGGACGATCTGGTGGTGATCATCAGCCAGTCCGGCGAGACAGCCGATTCAAAGGCGGTGCTGAGCCTGGCAAAGGAGATGGGAGCAAAGACGCTCGCCGTCGTCAATGTCAAGGGAAGCTCGATAGCCCGCGAGGCTGATATGGTTATCTACACCCACGCAGGTCCCGAGATCGCCGTAGCGTCAACGAAGGCGTATATGGTGCAGCTCGCGGTCATGTATCTGCTGGCGTTTGAAATGGCGTTTGCGGGAGGCAGAATCGACGAGGAGAAATGCAGAAAGCTCACTTCTCAGCTCACCGCGATGCCCGACATCATTCAGGAGACTATCGAAAAGACCCTCGATGTTTGCCAGTACATCTCGACAAAGCTGATTACCGCAGACAGCCTTTTGTACATCGGACGCGGACTTGACTACGCGCTCTCGATGGAAGGCTCGCTCAAGCTCAAGGAGATATCCTACATTCACTCCGAGAGCTACGCGGCAGGCGAGCTCAAGCATGGTACGATCTCGCTGATCACGGACGGTATGCCCGTTATCGCCGTCGCTACGCAGAACACTCTGCTCGAAAAGACGGTTTCCAATATTAAAGAGGTCAAGGCGCGCGGCGCTATGACCATCGTCATCTGTGACGAACAGGCCGATATTGACCGCGAGGCTGCGGATTATCTGATCCGTGTGCCGCGCATAAGCGAAATGCTCATGCCGATGGTTGCGACAGTTCCGATGCAGCTGCTCGCGTACTACACCTCGGTCAATAAGGGCAACGACGTTGACAAGCCGAGAAATCTCGCAAAATCCGTCACCGTCGAATAAAATAATAAAATACCGCACATGAGAAATATGCGGTATTGCTGAACAAGCTATTATCCCATATTCTTTCATATCTTACGCAACGGCGCGTTTTTCCTTCGGGGGGAACGCGCCGTTTGTCGTAAAACCATAAGGGATAATTAAGCTGAATAATTACAATAATCCCGCCCATACGGCAGGTTTGAATATATGTAATTTATTTTTTAAGGAGTGATCAAGGTGAATGAATCAATCAGAGAATTCGTCACCCAACTGACAAATGAACAGCTGTTTGCCGTGTGGTTCCTGATCGGAGCCGCGCTGGTATTCTGGATGCAGGCAGGCTTCGCCATGGTTGAGGCGGGCTTCACCAGAGCCAAGAACACAGGCAATATTATTATGAAGAACCTCATGGACTTCTGTATCGGAACCGTGACCTTCATTCTCATCGGCTTCGGTTTGCTGATGGGCGAGGATCTGGTCGGAATTATCGGCAAGCCCGGATTTGACCTCTTCACCTCATACGCAAACTTCAACTTCTCCAGCTTTGTATTCAACCTCGTATTCTGTGCTACAACCGCTACGATCGTTTCGGGCGCTATGGCGGAGCGTACAAAGTTCCTGTCCTACTGCGTATACTCGGGCGTGATCTCCGCGGTCATCTACCCGATCGAAGCGCACTGGATCTGGGGCGGCGGCTGGCTCAGCCAGATCGGCTTCCACGATTTCGCAGGCTCCTGCGCTATCCACATGGTCGGCGGTATCTCCGCTCTTATCGGCGCGAAGATCCTCGGCGCACGTATCGGCAAATTTAAGAGAGATAAAAACGGCAAGGTCGTCAAGGTCGGCGCTTTCCCGGGTCACAACATCGCGCTCGGCGCGCTGGGCGTATTTATCCTCTGGCTCGGCTGGTACGGCTTCAACGGCGCTGCGGCTACCTCTGTTGAGCAGCTCGGCTCCATCTTCCTGACAACCACCATCGCGCCTGCCGTTGCGACAGTCGCTTGTATGATTTTCACATGGATCAAGTACGGCAAGCCCGACGTTAGTATGTGTCTTAACGCTTCTCTCGCGGGTCTGGTTGCAATCACCGCTCCCTGCGACGTAACCGACGCCTTCGGCGCAATCGTGATCGGTCTTGTAGCCGGTCTGCTCGTAGTATTCGGCGTATGGCTTCTCGACTACAAGCTCCACATCGACGACCCTGTCGGCGCTGTAGCGGTTCACATGATGAACGGTATCTGGGGTACTCTTTCTGTAGGTCTTTTCGCAACAGATTCAGCTCCCGGCTACGCTATCGCCAACGCTTCGGGTCAGAAGCTCGTCGGTCTGTTCTACGGCGGCGGATTTGAGCTCATGGGCCTGCAGCTTATCGGCTTTGCTTCCGTAGCTGCATGGACAGCCGTTACGATCACCGTTGTATTCCTGATCATCAAAAAGATTTTCGGTCTCCGCGTTACCCGCGAGGAGGAAATCACAGGTCTGGACGCTACAGAGCACGGTATGCCTTCCGCGTACGCAGGCTTCTCAATGCTTCCCGACTATATCGACGAGGGAGAAACTCCCATTGTTGTCAGCGGCGACGTTCCCGTTGCCGAGGCTGTCGCGGTTAAGAAGATGCCCAGCTTTGACGACGGTACACCCAAGATCACCAAGGTTGAGATCGTATGTAAGGAAGCCCGTCTTGAATCTCTCAAGAACGCTATGATGGGCATAGGTATTACGGGTATGACAGTTTCACACGTACTCGGCTGCGGCGCACAGAAGGGTAAGCCCGAATACTACCGCGGCGTACAGATCGAAGCTAACCTCCTGCCCAAGGTACAGGTTGACGTTGTAGTCTGCACCGTTCCCGTTACACTCGTAATCGAAACCGCCAAGAAGGTTCTTTACACAGGCCACATCGGCGACGGCAAGATCTTTGTCTATGACGTTGAGGACGTTGTAAAGGTAAGAACCGGCGAAACAGGCATCGATGCCATGAAGAACTTCGATTAAGTAAATAGTCATCCTCTTCTTCTTGACTGATATACTAAACGAAAAGACGGTCGTTTTTCGGCCGCCTTTTCCTTTTAAAATAGAAAAGCAGACCCGTTTTGAGTCTGCTTTGTTTATCGGGTTGCTCTGAGGTACGCGAGGAAAGCGCTCGGCGGAACGGGCTTTGAGAAGAAGTAGCCCTGTTCGTAGTCGCAGCCCATTTCTGCAAGCTGCGTTTTCATATCGACGGTTTCTACGCCCTCGACAACGATTTTCATATTGGAATTTCTGAACATCTGGATCAGGTCGGGCAGCAGTTTTGACTCTCCCTTGAAGTAGGAGTGCACGACCGACATATCGAGCTTTACAACGTGGATCGGCAGCTTGAGGAGCTGCGCGATATT
>NZ_JAEQMG010000054.1 GCF_016680995.1 Ruminococcus difficilis
TATAATAACGAGGAATACCTGAGGGAAACCCTGCTTTCGGGACGCAGTTATTCTTCGTTCGAGCTGATAAGAGCAAGCATGATGAATGTGATCATCTTCTCTGCGTTTGGTCTTGTAGCCGTCGGCTCGGCGCTTGTGTTCACCTTTGTGCGGATGCTGTCCATAGAAACTGCCCAGAATTACGCGCGGCGTTTCGCTCAGATTCCCACTCCGTTTATTTCAATATCGGAGCTGGCGCAGATAAGCAGGGCGAATTCTCCGCTGGGACAGTCAAGCGGTATTACTCCCGAATGGGTTTATAAAAAAATCGTAAAATCAATTAAAGAGGGGTATCTGCGCGGCTGCTCCCCGGAAAAGCACGGCGGGGTGCTGAGAATTTCGCTCTCTAAGCAAATCGTCAAGGATCGCTGTCCCGGCTGCGGCGCGCCGATCGTGGGTGCAGTCACCGAAAACTACGCTTGTCATTATTGCGGAAGGGTGATTACCGGCGTGATCCGAAAACAGTAAAAAAGAATAAGATAGTCATTTAAAAAAAAGTGATAAATAAGCTGTTTTTGGTTCCGCGGTTAACACTCGCTCGGTAGTGTTACAGTCACTCTAAACGTCCGAGTATAATTTGACCGAAATGCTTGGTTTTCCAGCATTTATGAGGTAAAATTGTTGTACACTATATATGTACAATATACAGTATATTAATCACAAAACAATAATTTGAAATGATTGTTTTAATCTTTTTGAAGATCCAATGGAGATTATTAATCTTTTCTAAAAAACTACTGTCCACAATTAAGTAAAATCGCAAAGCTGGAATTCTTTAAAAAGTCAAATATAATGCGATAAATATAGTCTGATTGATTTCAGACAATCTCTTAACTTGCGGATAGTGCTATAAAAACAGTATATTTAGTTATATTATTTTCTTACAAACAAAATTTAGAAAAAATTCATGGGAGTTTGGTTTTTCTCATAATGACTTATTAAAAAAATGGAAAATTTGGCGGCTTCCGTTTTTGATTAGTTTTACCAGTGCCGCACCGGTAAGTTGATTAATATGAATATAAATTTGTCAAATGTAAAAAAAAGTTTTAAAAAACAAACTGTGTTAGATAATGTTAACCTGAATGTTGAATCTGGCACAATAATGTGTTTGTTGGGACCATCAGGTTCGGGAAAAACAACACTTATAAGAATAATTATAGGTGCATTGAAAGCTGATGAAGGAACAATAAAGATCGGAGAATATGGTATCCCTGGTTTTGAGCCTTTAAAGCATATTGGTTTTATGCCACAAAATGATGGTGTGTATAATGATATGTCTGCGATGGATAATTTGAAATTTTATGGTCAGCTCCATAGAATAAAAAAACGTGAACTGAATGAACGGGTTGAAAAAACATTAAAACTTGTAGAGCTATGGGACGAGCGAAATAAACTTGTGACAAATTATTCAGGTGGAATGAAAAAAAGACTGTCTCTTGCAATTGCCCTTCTTCACGAACCTGAAGTGCTTCTGCTTGATGAACCAACTGTAGGTATAGATCCGTTATTAAGACGTTCTATCTGGGATGAATTTCACAAGCTTAAGATATCCGGAAAAACGATTATAGTTTCAACGCATGTTATGGACGAAGTAAAAGAATGCGATAATGCTGCATTTCTTTATTATGGTCAGATAATAAAAAATGATACTGTTGACAATATTCTTGAAAGCTTTTCAGGTAATATCGAAGAAATATTTTTAAAATGGAGAACAAATAATGAAAACAATTGTTGAGAAAATATGTAAGCAAATGAAGAACGATCGACGTTCTTTAGCTATGATATTTGTTATTCCTTTAGTAATTATAACATTTTTGTATATTCTATTAGGAGATAATAACGCAGAAGTAAGAGTAACACTTGTCGGAGCAAGCAATGAAATTGTTGATTTCTATGAAAGTGCTGACAGGATTAGTTCAGTTGAATGTGTAGATGACATAGATGAAGAAGAATCTCTTACTAAAGAATCTACGGATGCAGTTATTAATTTTACAACTAATGAAGTTCATCTTTTGGAAGATAATTCAGTATATTTTCAAATTGTTGAAGAGTCTATTACAAATCTATACAAGGATATTATGAAGACTCCGCCTATGAAGATAAAGTATATCTATGGCGATAATCTTTCTACAAATTTTGAAAAACTAAGTTATGTGTTATTGGGAATCATTTGCTTTTTTCTTGTTTTTCTTATTTCTGGGATTTCTTTTGTACGAGAAAGAACAGGCGGAACATTGGAACGTTTTATGCTTACACCAGTAAGACGAAGTACAGTTGTTACAGGTTATACTGTAGGCTTTGGGATTTTTGGAATGCTACAAGCGATAATAATACTATTATTTGTTAGGTATGTGCTAGGTGTTGAGTTTAAAGGTAATGTAATTTTTGCAATATTAATAATGATTCTTCTTGCGTTTTCTGCTGTTTCTATAGGCGAATTTGTATCAATATTTGCTAATTCTGAATTTCAGTTAATTCAATTCATACCATTAATCATAATACCACAGGTATTTTTCTCGGGAGTATTGCCTATCGAAGGACTTCCAGCGCATATTGATAAACTTGCATATTGTATGCCAATCTATTATGGTTGTACTGGGCTAAAAAAAATACTTATAGATGGTTTAGGGTTTACTGCAACGCTTCCCTATATAAGTGCATTACTATTATTTGTGATAGTATTCTATGTCCTAAACGTTTTGATTTTACGAAAATACAGAGCAATTTAAGAAATTACTTATTAGGGCTTGCATCAGTTCTACTCAGGACTGAAGCACGAGGGTTTTGTCAATCTGAAAGATATGATCAATCTGACCTTCAATATTCATAGATACGCACTTCTTACCGATGTGAGTTCACCTGCATCGATAGGTAGGAAATATATCCTTTCTACGCAAGGCTGTATTCCGGCTGATGATTCTGATGACAAGATGTACGAGAACATTGGTAAACAGCTGATCGAAGAAGGAAAGTTCAAGTTAACCGAATACGGCATTCTGGTTGTGAATGACACACCGTTCGAAAAAGTCTATGACGGACTGAATTTTCCTGAGTATCACTATTATGACAGTTTTCTTGCTGTGGATTTAGAGCATGAAGGGAAAAAGGAATTCGTTGCCATTGCCGAGGATCCCGAGAGCTTGAATACTGCAGCCGAGAGGCTGGGAGTAGAAAGCCCTGAGGATTGTGATGTAACCATCAATTCGTACCATGTAGACATGGAGCCGATTATTCCTGCCTTTCAGCAGATCCTTGAGGTAGAAGGTGTCATAAAGCTTTCACAACTGGCATCAGAGTTAGCCAATGAAAAGATGGATTGGGCTAAGCTTCGTGCTGTTGCTGATTACTCAGAAGTCCGTTCCGCAAAAAACCTCAATATTATTGCCGATCGGCTTGATGAGTTTGTTTATATTCCGAAAGCTAACGATGAAGATGACGTTGGCCGTTACTATGTAAATGATTACAAGGACGGCAACGTCTATTCCTTATGTATCGACATGGAGGAATACTTTGACTTTCAGGCATTCGGCGAGTACATGATGGAAGAGTATCATGGTAAGTTCATCGAAGACGGTTATGTGTGCGTTTCTGACTACGGATGCGGCGAGTTTCTTGATGAACTGGAAGATGAGCCCGAGTATGATCAGGGAGAAGGAGTGATCATGACTTGATCAACGCAGTAATCATGGGGCATAACTTCACTTTAGTTGAAACACTGCCCCGAAACAATGTAGATATTCAAAAGGATCTCTGGAAGATGGGACTCAGGACAACCCCTGATAAAATCTTCCTTTCAGATGACGAAGACAATGATGTTCAGGTGAAAAGCTACTCAGATAACGATATTGGCAGACATTTGTGCCTTATGTTTGATGAGAACGACACTCTGACACAGCTCAATGCCTTATGCTACGGCAGAAAGAAGGATTCCTGTCTGTGTCTCCGATCGGATCCAATCATTTCGGCGCCTTATATGAGCGCGTTTTACCCGCAAGCTCGGTTGCAAATCTGTATCCGTTTATCTTCTCAGGCAAGACCGATCCCGATGGCTTGTATATCGGACGAGATAAATTCGGCACCAATATCCTTGTGGATTTTGACCGCAGGGCAGAGGATAAGACCACTTCGAATGTTTTGATCCTCGGCAACTCCGGTCAGGGCAAATCCTATCTTCTTAAGCTGATCCTTACGAACATCCGAGAGTCGGGCAAGAAGATTATCGTACTGGATCCCGAGTCGGAGTATGAGGAGTTATGCGAAGCACTCGGCGGTACCTATATCGATTTTATGTCAGGCGAGAGCATCATCAATCCGCTGGAGCCGAAGGCATGGTCTGACGGCACAGGCGACATAGATATAGGAACACCGGAAGCCTTTAAGCTGGTGACACAGCTGTCCCAGCACATCGCTTTTCTCAAGGACTTCTTCAGAAGCTATAAGGATTTCTCCGATCAGGAGATCGACACCATTGAGATCCTGCTCCAGAAGTTATACAGGCGATATGGCATCGATGACGGTACAGATCTGTCAGTCAAACAGGCAGATGAGTATCCGACAACGTCTGACTTCTATGAGTTGTGTCAGAAGGAGTATGACATCTACGATTCCGAGGTACGAAACATCTACACCCTGGAGACTCTCCAAAATATCTGCCTCGGCATTAACTCGATGTGTGTCGGCGCAGAGTCCAAGTATTTCAACGGACATACGAACATCCAGGATTCCAATTTCCTTGTGTTCGGTGTAAAGGGTTTGCTTGAAACGAACAAGCGCCTAAAAGACACTATGCTGTTCAATATCCTGTCCTTTATGAGCAACCAGCTTCTCGGCGAAGGTCACACGGCTGCATCTATTGATGAGCTGTACTTGTTCCTTACCAACATGACCGCAATCGAATATATCCGCAACGCTATGAAGCGTGTGCGTAAGAAAGAATCCTCGATCATTCTGAAGTCCCAGAACATCGAGGACTTTTTGATTCCCTCTATTCGTGAGTTTACAAAGCCGTTGTTCTCCATCCCCACGCACCAGTTCCTGTTTAATGCCGGACAGATCAATCCCAAGGAGTATATGGACGCTCTGATGGTTGAACCGTCAGAATTCGAATTGATCAAGTATCCCGAACGAGGTACTTGCCTTTATCGGTGCGGTAATGAAAGATATCTCCTTCAGGTAATCGCGCCTGATTACAAAGCGGCGATGTTCGGTAAGGCCGGAGAAAGATAATGATCGACAAAGGCGGTAGGGTTGATCCAAGAAATGAACTTACAGCAATACCGTCAAGTAAAAAAGATGATCAAACGCTTCTGCGCCAATTATCAGGACGGATACTGCCTGCCACTTGACGACGGTGAACCATGCGTATGTGTACAGAGCATTTCATTCCATATATGCTGCAACTATTTCAGAAAAGCAGTTTTGCCAAACAGTCCTTCCCTTGAAGCTCAGTTATTAAACCAAGACATGATCTTTTATTGTATGGATTGCAATAAACCGTTTATTCCCACATCAAAACGGAATAATCAGAAATATTGTGCCGAGTGTGCGAAAAGAAGGCATCGAAGGTCGGCTGCGGAAAGTCTCGCAAGAGCGAGGCGGAAATGTTGACGAAGTTAGCCTCTAAATCCCACTGTTCAAGCCATTATTTCGAGCAGCACTCGAGGGGTTAAGGTAGTGATACCTTTTCCCTCGGTGTTGCGATTGTTGGGTTTTCCGATACATCATGCGAAAAACCGTTCATAACCATCCATAACACTTTATTCAAGCCATTTTCGATTTTGCCGTTTTCCATATGTCTTTATAAGTGTTTATAAATGCTGCACCGTTTGGCGTAAGTTTTGGCGTAAATGGCGTAAGGTATTATATATTATATAGAAATGAGAGAAATATCGTAGCTTGCGATTCGTTTCAAGGCATAAAAAACAGGCAACCTTTTCCATTGGCTGCCTGTTATCGGTTAAAGCTATAAATCAGAATTTTGAACAGGAAAAGTATACATTATTTCCCGAAGATCTTTTCCACCGATATTATCAGTCATGTATTCATTAGAACACCAAAAACCATTTTTTTCATAGAACCTTCTTGCACTCCAATTATCCTCTAAAACCCACAGCAAAAGTTTCGTAAATCCAAGCAAGTTTAATACTTCTATACATTTTCTCAAAAGATGATTACCATAGCCTTTACCTATATAATCAGGCAGAAAATAGATTGAAACGATCTCTCCATATTCGCTGAACTTTTCCCATCTGGATTTGCAGAAACTTGCAGTTCCGATTATCATTTCATTCTCTATTAATACAAGTGTATAAAGTCCTGTTTTGGTAACGGTGTTTGCCCAGCGACCTTTGGGTATGCTGTTGAGATAATCTTGCGGAATAATGTCTCTATATGCGTATTTCCAACTGCATTCATATATATTGCTTATTTCAAGGAGATCATCCTCTTGTTGTAAATATCGTATTATCATTTTCAGCCTACTTTCTAAATTCCGATTTGAATTTGAAATAATCTATGGCTATTATAGCATATCATAGGTTGTTAGTAAAGTCCTCCAAAAGCCTGATAAACAGTGGATTTATCGCAGTTTGCTCACCTTATGCGGACATATGATTTCACATTTTATTATATCGTTCCCGACAGCTCGCAAGGGCAAAGATGAGGGAAAGAAAAACTGATAACAGATTATAACAAAATGTGGCAATCGGGGAGCTGTGATATATGTGCGAATATTTTTTTGGAGGATTCTATAATGAAACACAATTTTGAAATCAGCTATACACAACAGGGCGATTATTTATTACCCGACCTTAAACTACCCGAACAGCCAAAGGTTGAAATCGGCGTTTGGGGCAAGCGGCATTTACGCTACATCAAGCAGCACCACAAAATCCGCTATACCAATCTGCTGACGAGCTGCAAGCTCACCGCCTACCTTGCCGACATTAACGAGCAGGCAGAGGATATGTTCTTTCGGTTAGTAAAACAACTCGCCGAAAAGGAAGGTATAACCGAACAACTCAAAGCGGAAAACCAAATGCTGTGGGTTGCAAGGATGAACAATATCCGCAACCGAGCAACAGAGATTGTCAACGCAGAATTGATTTATAGCTGATAAGTATAGCCGCAGGGAGGAATAATACTCAGCCCTGCGGCTGAAACATTGTCAAGCGCTTGTGATTATGGTATAATTACGTTATTACCATCATCTTAACAAAAAATCACTTGTTTTAGGAGATTATCAAGACCCGACACACGTGTCTACCGCATAAAAACGGCATTTTCTCACTTTATGTCGTGTTCAAAAGCTGCGGTTTGAGTTATGATTTGTGTCAGGAAAGGAGAATAACCGTATGGATCAAAAAAGAATCGGCTCATTCTTACGGGAGCTGAGAACAGAAAAAGGCTTGACGCAGGAACAGCTCGCCGAAAAACTGAACGTTTCGGGCAGGACTGTGTCACGCTGGGAAAACGGCAACAATATGCCCGACTTATCAATCATTGTTGAGCTTGCAGATTTTTACGACATTGATATACGCGAGCTTCTTAACGGAGAAAGGAAAAGTGAGGAAATGAACGAAGATTTAAAAGAAACAACTTTAAAAATGGCAGACTATGCAGAAGCAGAAAAGCAATTACTGACTAAAAGATTATGCATATCCAGTTTAATTGGATTGCTTTCACTTTTAACTGCATTGGTGTTTGTCGGACTAAAATTTGAGCAAATAAATCCTTTGCTTGAATGTATAGAATATACATGCTTTGGTCTTGCTGTTGGAGCATTGATTACAGGTATATTCTTTTCCACAGGTGTGCTCGCTAAGATTAGAAACAATCCGGGAGGAAGAAGATTTGCTAAATCAATCAGTATAATTGCCGCTGTAATAGTAGTTATATGTGTCATTATTTGCGCTGTTTTATCAATTAAATAACAAGTAATAAAGATACGAATAATATACTAATCCTATTGAAAACAAAGCTAAAATGCGATATAATAGCTGTACAAAAAAGTTTATCCAACACGGCTAAATCCTCTCGCTGTTATCAACGCTGATAACAAAATGATAACAAGAGGGGATATAGGCAGGAGAATATGGATATATCAAATAATCAAAAGAACCACAGATAGTACAGATAATAATACCTACACGGAATTGTTTAGGTGCTATCGAATGGGAGTAACTAACAGTTTAATACATATTATTTGCAGTAGCAGGCAGTGTAGTGGCTGTCTGCTATTATTCTTATTGTCCGTAACCAAACAGCTCAAAGCCGACAACCAAATGCTGTGGGTGCAACGAAGATTGTAAATGCAGAGTTGATTTACACCTGATCAGCACAGCCGCCAAGCTGGATATTTCCTGCTTGGCGGTTTTTTCTATTGACATATGCGACGGACGATATTATAATTATGTTACTATTAGTAATATCGGAGGGGTGGATACGGACTATATTATTCTTGGTTTGCTGATACTAAGCAACAGGACAATTTATCAATTGAGAAGCCGGATTGATAAAGGGCTGAATATTATGTACAGCAGCAGCACAGGGAGTATACAAGCGGCTATTAAAAAACTCCTTAATAACGGATACATTGATTACCGTGATATTCAGGATAATGGAAAGAAAAAAAAAGAATACTATATTACCGACGCCGGCAGACAGGAATTTAACACCTGGATTAACAGCCCCATTGATTCTGCGGGGATAAAGTGTCCCGAACTATCGAAAATTTATTTTATGGGCTTTTCAAAACAGAAAAAACGTTTTGAAAATACTCAGGAGTACATTACCGAATTAAAGAATAAATATGATTCATTGAAGATGATTTGCGATGAATCAGAATTATTTATGCACTCAAACAATTACGATAATTTAGATAAAGAAGCGAAAGATATTATTTTTTTTCAGCTTGCAACCGCACGCTTTGGGCGTGATTTAATGTCTTTTGCAATCAAGTGGTACGAACAATTTCTAATTGAAATGAGGAAATCTGATGAATAGACAAAGAAAAGCAATCATAGAAGCAAACAAAGTATCAACTGTTGAAGAGTTCATTTTGGGCGGTTATCCGCAGAAGGTGCTGATAGAAGGAAAAACGAAAGATCTTCCGGTAGTGATTACGCTGCACGGCGGTCCGGGTTCGCCGATTCCGTTCTGCGTCGGCGCAAGAGGCTTGTTTCCCGAATTTACGGATAAATGTATTCTTGTGTCTTGGGATCAATACGGCTGCGGTATCAATAATGCAAAGCTGTCCGACGATATATCTATTAATGACTTTGTAAATATGACCATTGAGTTAATTAAGAAAATCAAAAAAAGATTCCCTCAAAATGCTGTTTGGCTTTTGGGAATGTCTTGGGGATCGGTTTTATCTGCAATGGTTGCACAAAGGTCTCCTGAATTGATTGATGGGGTGATTACATACGGTCAGGTGCTCTATCAGCTGATGCAAAGTCAAGAAACAATAGACGCGCTGATGAAATCCAAAGCGCCCGAAAAAATAAAAGCCGAAATCAAAGCCGCCGTCAATTCCAAATCAACCGATAAAAAGACGGTAATGAAGCTGAGCGCCGCAATAAAAAAATATACATACGGCTACAACAATCCAAACGAGCCCAAAGCCGAGGTGGGTAAAATTATACGCGGTATTTTGACAAGTCCCGATTACAAATTCAAAGATTTTAAAGCAATTGTAATGAACGGTTATATGAAAAACACAAGTCTTATTACGGAGTTGTCAGAGCTTGATTTGCGCGAAACGCTTAAAAACGTGTCTGTCCCGTATCACATCATACAGGGAGAAACAGATATTGTAACTTGCACAAACAGTATTGTATCCTTCGTTGAAGAATCTGATAATCCTTATCTTACTTGCAAAGTCATACCCAACAGCGCACATATCCCTGGTGTGAACGGAATGCAGGCTGTGTTTGAAGAGATACGCAAATTGAATATTAAAGGAAATAATGTATAAACATTTAAACTCACCTGTAACGCAAAAAATCTTATGCTAATGATATTACCCTAATAATCAAGTTTTGCTCCTTAGAGAGCGCATAAACAGTACCTTTTGAAGTCTAAAAGCGTGACATATCATCAATAAAAAATTTAGCCGACGGAGCTTTGAATAGAAAACTCCGTCGGCTTTGTCGTGCTATCTTTCGATGTCTTGGGAACGGCGGTTGCGGTTGCGGCGCTGTTTGCTCTCCGCTTGAAGCTGTTTGAGCCTGTTTCTCACGCTCTGCTTTTCGGGCGGTGGGGATTGCCTGTCAGGGGCTTGGTTGGATTTCACCTTGCGTTCCCATTCGGACAGGTCACGGCGGTATTGCTCGACAATCTCGGTTGCTTTTTTGAAAGCGGCTATAAATACCTGTGTATCAGGATAGCCGTCGCCTTGTAATATCGTCGGGATTGCGTCCAGCTTGGCGGCAATGGTTTTCTCCGTCTGCTGAATCTTCTGCTCTAATGCCTTGCGCTCCTTGCCCTTGAACAAACCTTTTATTTCGGCAAGTTGCGCTTGCAGCTTTGGTAGCTCCACGTCTTGCAGTCGGCGAATCGCCGCCGCTTCGTCCTGCAACTTTATCATCAGCTTTTGCATAACACGGTATTCGTCCATATCAATGCTCAGCACAGGCTTGGGTGTCAACTGCTGTGTGCGGATCATATCCCGCAACAGCTCCTTCGCCTTACCGACAATCGAGCGGAACAGCTTTGGCAGCCAACCGTTTTGTTTAATGGATTCACTTGTTCTCTCTTGAATCTCCTCCTTTTTCACGGCGAGGATTTTGACTTCCTCAATACCCGACACCAGCGCCAAATCAGCGGTGCGGTTCCATTCCTGCCTTGCGGCGTTATCAGCTTCAATCTCCGCCGCCCTCGGATTGTTCTTGCCTATTTTCTTGGTTGGTAGATAGACGCTTTCGCCGTCAAACACCTTTAGCTTGTGTTCTGGATTGTCAACGCCCTTGTTTATGAGGTCAGTGTAAAATGCCTTGACCTCCTGCAAGAACGGCTCGCCCTTGAATTGTTTGTCCTTGAAGGTGAATAAATGCTGTTCGTAAACCTCACCCTTTTTGATAATCGTGCAGCCCTTGCGGAGCTTGCCGCTTTCGTCCACAATCTCTTTCTTGGTACGGACACGCTTGCCCTGTTCGTTGTAAAAGAGATTGCGTGAAGCGGTTTTGATTTCGGGTTGCTCCAATAACCGGCGCTCGCTAAATATCAGGTGAATGTGGTAGTTGGTCTTGCGCTTGTTGTGATGAAGCGCCGAGACGCACTCCACATTGTACCGCTTGCGGAATTCGTCCGTAAAGCTCTCCAACACTTGCTGAGGATTTAGCCTTGTATATTCTTCGGGAAGCGCAATAATCAGCTCCCTCGCTTCAATGCACTTTCCCTCAACATTACTGCGCTTGAACTCAATTTGCGCCTCTTTGGCAAGGGCAGACCAAAACGCCGAATCGGCGGTTTGATAGGTGGCGTAAAGATTCTCCTGCCGTGCGTGGCTGGTGATATAGTTGATTCTTCCTTTGACATTAGACAGCTTCGACATTTG
>NZ_JAEQMG010000055.1 GCF_016680995.1 Ruminococcus difficilis
GTGGCTCCTGCCAGCTTTGAGGTGATGAACCCTCCCGCACCTGCACCGACAAAGCCAGTGACAAACCCTGTTGCTCCGCCAAGCAGAGAACATTTTCCGACATCTAACCAGTTCGTTTTCTAATTGCAAATGACGCTTTTTGATTAAATGTGATCTTATTAATGTTATTATCTTTAACCAAAACCGCCAACTATATATGGATAAGTAGTTAGCGGTTAACTCATGCGATATCTTATTATCAAATGCTATTATACGGAATGTATGTTATATCGAATAACCTGTTAGAATTTACAATATATTAAACCCATATCTTTTTACATAATATGTATTGAATCTTTCAATATTTGTCCACGGATTTAGTTTAACCAATCCATTTGCAAATTCAACACAATCCTTCAATTCTTCTTTGTTAGAATTAATCGACTTCTTCAATTTTTTAGCAATTTCTTCTTTTTCTATCAAAAAAGTCGCTCGATTGATTTCCTCTTGAAAAATACAAGTATCAAAGTATAACAAAGCAATATAAACATCACTCGCTCCACCAGATAATAGAATTTCTATAGCATTGCGAAATATCGTTTCTATTTGGTCAATCTTCCCCTTTTGTTCATAAAAGCAGCTTACAAGGACCTCATTAATTTCTGTTGGAAAAACATCAGATGTAAACTGTGATACCGTAATCTCATACCCTACGTCTCCACGCAACAGATTAGCAACTTCATTATTTTGTATTGCTTTCACAATTAAGTTTGTATAATCCATATTTAGCCTCCATTAATTAAAATTTAGTTTTGTAATTTGGGTATTGTCAAGAGGTATAGTATTTGTCACAGCCTCTGGAACTCCACCAGAAGTATAACCACCTGGAATCCATAAATCATTCGCACCAGTTTCGTTTCCACTTGGAATACGTACATCTAAACCAATAGTATCTTCAATGTCAATTCGCACTAAACCTCCACCTTTTTTTAAGTAATCTTTTGGAAAACCTAGTTCACTTTCAATAATAGCCAAATTGCCATTTGCTTTTTTAGCACTTCATCACAAAACTCTTTAGGCATAACAAATAATGTATTATCATCAGGAACACCAACAAACCCATTAGTTTCTGAATATCTGCTAAACGCCCACTCTGTTTGAATCACTGAAACACCATCATCAAATTGCGCCAAATGTGCTTGAATATATTCAGGGCTTAAGTAAGTAGACGGATCCGGACGCAATCCCTTATTCGTTAAGAGAATATCATTTTCAACATTGATATCCAAACCATTTTCTCTTAACTGATTCCACCGAGTATACCTTGCCGCATCCTCTGGCGACATCATATCAGCGAATGATTGCTGCGGTTTTTTGAGTCCCTGAACGTTCCCAATTGTTCCGTTGCTGTTTGGTATTGCAGATTTTCTTGCAGAAAGCACTTCTTCATAATCTATGCGTTCCATCAAAAGAGCTTCATCCAATTTATCAAATGCTTTTAGCTCCTGAGGTGTGAAACCGGAATTGCTGCCATTCTCTAAGAATGCGTTGTATCTTGCAGCGTCTTCGGGAGACATTAAATCAGCAAAGGACTGCTGTGGTTTATTTATCCCTTGAACGCTGTTGACCGCACCGCCAAGCACGGCGTCAAATAACATACTCTTTGAATCAAAGGCTTGTCTAAGCGATTCACCCACATCGCCGGTATTAATCATACCGCTCGCAAAACGGGAAATCGTTCCGCTCGTAACTTCGGAAACGCTGCCTATGGCGAAATGAGTTGCCACTCGCGTTACGGTTGAGCTTGAATTCACAAGCGGTGCTGTTATGGTGGCTCCTGCCAGCTTTGAGGTGATGAACCCTCCCGCACCTGCACCGACAAAGCCAGTGACAAACCCTGTTGCTCCGCCAAGCAGAGAACATTTTCCGACATCTAACCAGTTCGTTTTACTAAGGTCTCCCGTTTCTACCCACTGACTTGTGATGCTTTGCGTTCCCGCCATAATAACGCCGCCACCTGCGGAAATTGCTCCGGCAGTCAAAGCAACAGTCAATGGAGCTGCTCCGCCGCAGGTAGCTACCGTTAATGCAACAGATCCTACAATACAAAGCCCGGTAACCACCCAATTGATTACATTTGCAGTGTTTTTCCGATCCTCATATTCCTTCTGCAGTATTTCGATACGCGCCTGCTCATTCTCTCCCGCTATCGCCAATGCCTCTCGTTTTGCGTCAGCTTCTTCGCTGAGAGCCTGATAAGCCCTTGCAATTTCTTGCAGCGTCGTATCTTTCTGCGCTGTTTCAAGATTGAACTCTGTCTTATAGCTTTTCGGCTTTCCGAGTTGTGCGTTGAGATATGATATCAGCTTGTCCAGCAACGCTTCTGTGGCGGTAAAATCAGAATTAAGATGGCTGTTCTCAAGTGAATGAATGTCTTGATCCAACGTATCTATTTTATTGTTTCGTAAGCGCTGTCTACCGTGGAATAATCACACGTTTAAATTCCACTATATTTTTTCAAACTGATATATCCTTATAAGGGTGTTTTTTTAATATTTCATCAATTTCGCATTGATATTTATTTGCATAATCAGCACTAATTCTATTTAACAGCTTCAACTGTTTATCAAATAATAGTCTACGTGAATCTTCATTGGCTCTTCTATGTTCTAATTCATAATTCAGAGCTAAAGAAAATGTAATATCTTCAAAAATATAATAAAGTATATCTTCTATTGAATTGCAATCTATCTTTTTTACGGGCTTTCCCCTCTCTGTTTCAATATAATGATATCCACTTTCGTCAGAATACACAGACACACCGTCACTGAAAACGTGCTCATCATTTGAGAACAAAGGATACAAATCAGAATCATTACTTAATCCGAGTTTACTACCTAATTTATATATTTTTGATTTTAATATACTTAATTTTTTATTATCACAAATCATATAATAGTCTCCTTACTTTAATATTTCTATGTATCCGTGCTTTAACAGGTACTTCAGTGAATAATCAGATAAAAACTGTATGCCTTTTCCCGGCTGATTAAACCATGGTGCAATTTCCCCAGCTTTAACATCAAAAGGCTGGACTACACGGTATCGGTTATATGGTTGTCTTTCCATAAATGGCGGCAATGCTCTTTCAGCATAAGGGGTTCCGTCCGGAGAAAAAATATCTTCCCGATCCATTGCTACCATATCTATCAATAATTGTACCAGAAGTAAGAGTTTCAACATGATAAACGCCATTTGTAAAACCATCCGTGTTTATATCACCGTTTGTTCCCGGATATAGGCGAGCTTCAGAATATTTGTCTTGCCGATCTGCGTATTGCCTATGACAAGATGACTTGAAGCATTCAGATTTGAACCATTCCTGCTTCACATAATAGAATTTATTGTTCTTCTTTATGATTGTTTACACCAATACATAAATCTTTTATATTCACTAATCACCAATCTTCAACTCCTGTTTCCGTTTCAAACACAACATTATTTTTAAATCTTATTAAATAGATTTCCCAACCGCTTATAATATCTTCTCGAAGCCGATAGTAAAAAATCATATCTGTTCTGTCGTCATGTGTAGAATACTCTTCAAAGCCAACTTGCCCTTTTACCTTTTCATCATATGGCTCTCCCAATAATTCTCTTACTTCCTGCGACGTCATGCCAATGAGATTGTAATTTTCTTTCAAGTCTTTTATGTAATGATACTTTTGACTGTCTTCTGTTTGTATCCATTTTTCGGTTGAAAACTTCCTGTCTGCAAAAGGAAAAGAACAACCCGATAAAACAACATATGTTATTATTAGTAATAAGCATATTATTTTTTTCATCCAAAACATCTCCTCATAATTAACTACAATTTCCAATTACTTATTTTGATTCGGCTTCAAATTTATCTTTTACAAACTTTAAAAAGGTTTCTCTACCTTCTTTAACTCTTTCAGCGTTTTTTTCTCTTGATATAAATTCACTGCCGGGCGTCCATGTATCGAGAATACTTTTAAGTTTCTTTAATCCTTCCTCCGTATTGCCATCGCCTAAGTTTTCTAAAAACTCAGTCATAGCAAATATTATTAAACGTAATCCTGTACCTATTGTATCAACATTAGAATCAATATGCAAGGGATTCGGCATTACGATGTCACAGTTCTTTGCTGACGGAGAACTGGTTGAGGTAAATAATAAAACAAGAGATCTACTTGATTGTTGGTCAGCATTATCGGAAGAACAGAGGGATGCAGCCCTCGTTCTCCTTAAAAAGATGAATCAAAAATAAACTCGTTTGCAATATATTATAGCATACTATAACCAACTTTGGCTATATTTTTGATACAATTATTTCATATTATATTACCAAACTTTTTAGTACAATATAACTAAGGATGGTGATAGTGATATGGACGTAAACGAGAGATTGCGGAAGATGTTAGACGAACGCGGTTTGACAACCTACAAGATGGCAGAATTATCAGGCTTATCACACACTACCTTAGCCAATGTTTTCAAAAGAAACACTGTACCCTCAATCAACACCTTGCAAGCGATCTGCAAAGGATTTGGGATAACGCTCTCTCAATTTTTCGCCGAGGGCGATATGGTAGAAATGACACCGGAGTTAAAGGAGCTGTTCGACGGTTGGGTAAATCTCAATCCCGAACAAAAAGCTGCCGTTCAGCAAATGATTAACGCTATGAACAACAGCAAATGAATGATGTATGCCGTCCTGTTGGGCGGCGTTTTTATTTGTAATTGTATCTCCAATTATCATACTTTTCTTTACTGATTTCTCCGTTTGAATAGCGATCATATTCTCTTTGCCATTCATTGATCGCTTTCTTGAGCCTGTCGGAAGTACAATCATCAAGCGTGAAGCGGAAGCTGTATAAATCCTCCAAGATAAACAAGGTGTGCATTACTCCGATAACATTATCGAGATCGGGGACGGATAGAGCGTTGGGAGATACTTCAAGTACATCTGCGATTTTACGCAACAAATCAGCCTTTGGCGTTCTTGTTCCGCTTTCATATTGCGCGATGCGAATATCCGCGCTGTTCTCCGGCAAGCCTGCCGCTTTACCCAAGTGTTTCATCGTCATATTCCTCTTTTTACGAATAAATCTAATTCTTTTGCCTATCATTCTAACGGCTCCTTTCATATTTATGTATCAGATACCGCCCACTCGGACGGTATCTTTTGTTTTAGTATGCCGGAGCGCCGTAGCCCTTTATCTCATAATAACCGATAGGATATGAGTTTTCCTGACAGGCGTCGCTTGAATTGCCTTCGATGGTGTAAACTCTACCGCCTTCGACTTTCTCGACGATTCCTGTGTGATCGCCGCCTCCGTCAAGACCGTCATATGCCCAATCGAAGAATATTATCATTCCTGCCTGCGGTTCTTCGTCCTTGTCAAGCCACTGACCTTTCGCCTTGAACCAATCAGCGCCGTCATCGACGACGGAATACTTCGGAATGATACCGGCCTCGATATAGCCACACTCATTGGCGCACCAACTGACGAAACAGCAGCACCACTCGACACGGGAGCTAAAGCCGTACCAAGACCAATAAGGCTGTCCGCCGACATTGCCGAGCTGTTCCTGCGCTACCTTGACAATATCGCTGTTCGCGCCGCCTGATATACCGTGCAGCACATCAAGCCAAAGGACATTGTTCTTGTCCTCCAACAGCGCACGGCACATTTTCTTTTGTTCGGCAGTAAACGATTTCTTATCCATCATCGTGTCAAGGTCGAGGTGCGAGGTCGTGATATACAAGTAGGTTTTAGTGACGTTCTTTTCTTTCTTGACCTTCTTGCCTTTTTCCGTGACCTCGACAAGCTCCTTCTCGGTTTTCTTCTCTGTACGGGATTCAACAGAGTTCATTTCCCAAAACAGTTTGCGGAGATCTTCTTTCTTGCCTTCGTCCATCGTAGCAACCTCAACAGGTTCGTCGGGATTGGCAGGATTGGTGTCTGCCATATTCTTCCAGACTGCATAGACGGCGATGACCTCTTTCCAAGCCGCGCGCGTACCTGACGTTTCGAGCTTGTCATAGGTGTGACTACTTTTTATATCTTCAATCTTCTGCGTGTATTCGGCGTTGATTTCCTCAACAGCCGTCCGCATTGTGATACCTGTGCCTGAATCCTCGCCGGACGCGAACACGCCGAAAACGGAACAGAGGATCAATGCTATCAGGCAGATTACAATGATGATAACAACAGCTACCCAACCGCCTGCGGCAATAGCGGATGCCAATGCCTTGATAGCGGCTATAATCGCCTTGATGATTTTGATAAGGAGCTGAACGGCAGCCTTTGCCGCCTTAACCGCAGCTTTAGCGGCCGCTTTCGCCGCCTGAGCTGCTTTCTGTGCCGCCTTTGCCGTAGCCTTCGCCGTTTTTTGCGCAGCCTTCGCCGCGTGTTTTGAGGTTTTGATAGCCGCTTTTGACGTTTTCTCGGCGGTTTTAATGGAAGTCTTGGCGGTCTTGACCGTTCCTTTCTGAGCCGTCTTGATGGTCGCTTTTCCTGCGGATCGGGCTGATTGCTTGATTGATTTTGAAGCAGATTGTTCTACCGTGCGAATACTTCTCCGCCCCGCGCTGTTTGCAGCCCTGGCGGATTTTTCAGCGGACTTTTTCGCCATATCCTTAGACGCTTGCTGTGCAGTATTCTCAACTCTGTTTTTTACTCTGTCCTCAATCTTGCGCTCAACCTTGTCCTTGACCTTATCAGCGCCTTTCCTGACCGCTTTTTTGGTCTGGTGGGCAGCTTCTTCTACGGTGCGTTTGGTGCCGGATTCCATTCTGTCGGATGCGTACTCGGCGGCGTTATGCTCCTCGGCTTCAACAGAATGCTCGGCTGAATCCTTCGTCTGGATATAAGCCGACTTCATACGGGCAGAGGCGACCTTTGCTCTGTCAAGCGTTTTGATCGTGCCTTTGAACGTATCTCTTGTTTTAATATCAGGCATTCAATCGCCTACTTCCTTTTCGCTACAACTACAAGTCTGCCGTTATCGTGGGTATATTCACAGGTAGCAAGCGTGAGGAGTTTGTCGCCGTACTTTGCGGAAACGCCTGTTTCATAGAAAGACAATGCCTTGCACTTTGCAACAAAGGTGGAAAAGTGGTCGGGATCATAGGAATTGACAAACTCATAAAACTTAAATGAGTTCTTATCGTCCTGATCGACAGGGATGGCAAAGACAGCGAGAATATCATAGTCGGCTTTTCTGTCAAGCGTATCAAAGCTGATTGTCTTATGGGACGACCAAAAGTCCTTGCTTCTGAACAGCTCCAGATTAGCGAACATTGAGCCGTCGTTCATATGGTGAGCATAGACGATAACATTGTCCGAAGGCGTTTTGACATCGCAATTCGCCTGAACATAAGGGCAGCCGTAAACTGACTGATTTTTATAGAAATCGTGGTCAAGATAGTAGTCGGGATTGCTCTTTGTCTGCATAACAGGATAGTTGATATTGGTATCGTTTATCTTTATCCATCCTACCATATCGGGATTTGCGCTCGCGTTCATCGTTGTCGTGTAGTTCTGATAGTTTCCGCCTGCGCTGCCTGTGCCGCTGTTGCCGCCGACGGTGTTATCCGTATAAGGATTGACAGCCGCTTCTGTCGCTGAAACGGCTGTGCTGTCCTCCGTAGCCGCGACTTCTGCGGCTACGGTTTCATAGGTTTTCTTATTATCTTCGGATTCCATCTTGTTCTTGATATGAAAATAGGTGCTAACGCCGCAAACGGCGACAAGCAGTACAATCATACCAATCAAAAGTTTCTTGCTCATAGGGCTGTATCCTTTCTTTTAGGCTACCGAAGATTCACCGGGCTTGGTGGTCATCAAACGGTAGAGCTTGGTATCTGTGGGGAATTTGTTTGCAAACGGAACAAGCGCGCTGCCGACCTTAATCAAGCCGTGTCCAGCTTCGGAGTTCGTGATATAGGAAAGCTGTAACTCGGAAATATTCAGCAAGTGCGCAAGCTCATCTCTGTCAGTCGATGCCTGATTGAGCATTACGATAAACTCAGAGTTTGCAAGCATAGTACGGGCAGTATGGCTCTGTAACAGATCTTCGACGTTCTGCGTGATTCCCGTCGCAACCGCGCCGTACTTGCGGACGCGCTTCCAGAGGGTGAACAAGAAATTTGCGGAGTATTCGTGTTGGAACAGCAGATAGATCTCGTCGATAAAGATATAGGTTTCCTTGCCCTTTGCTCTGTTCTCGGTAATGCGGTTGAGGATACTGTCCATAACGACCAACATACCGAACGACATCAGGTGCTTGCCGAGGTCGAGAATATCGTAACAAATCAGGCTGTTTTCGGTATCAACATTTGTTTCCTTTGCAAAGGTGTTCATTGAGCCTTCGATATACAACTCAATATCGAGCGCAATATCGTGAGCCTCCGGCTCAGGCTGTCTTAACAGTTCCTCACGGAAATCCTTTAAGGTCGGCACCTTGCCCGTGTAGTTGTTTTGCAGATAGCTCCGATAAACATTAGCAGTACAACGGTCGATGATAGACTTCTCTTTCGCGCCGATGGGAACAAACTGCTCGCACAGCGACATAAGGAATTCCGATTTGAGGGTGATCGGGTTTCCGTCCTCACCGTAGTCCTTCGACATATCCATAGCGTTGATATGGTTGTCAGAGGTTGCCGAAAGATTGATGACTTCGCCGCCCAACGCGCGGACAAGCGCGCCGTATTCTCTCTCAGGATCAATGATGATAATATCCGCATTGGTCGCAAGCCGCAGATTGGTAATATCGCTCTTGGCAAAGAACGATTTACCGCCGCCCGAAACGCCGAGAACAAAAGCGTTGCCGTTAAGGAGCTGCTTACGGTTAGCGATAATCATATTTTTCGATACAACATTCTGACCGTAGTAAATGCCCTTTTCGTGGAATACTTCTTCCGCACGGAACGGCATCAGAACAGAAAGAGATTCGGTTGTGAGGGTACGCAAGGAATCAATCTTGCGAACGCCGAACGGGAGCGCGGTGTTCAGACCGTCCATCTGCTGATACTTCAAAACTGCAAACTGACAAAGGTGCTTTCTCGCTGTCGTGAGAAGTTCGTCGGTATCGTTGTCGAGCTGCTCTTTGGTGTCTGCCGTGTGTACCAATGTCAGAACAGCGAACATCATACGCTGATCGCGCGTTGTCAAATCGTCGAGAAACTCCTTCATCTCGGTTCTCTGCTGTTCCATATCATAAGGAATGGTAGCCGAGAAATTGTTGTTGGAGTTCTGCCTGCGCTGCCAATTCGTTATATTGGTTTCGACACCGAGTAAACGGCTCTCGGCTTCACGGACAGCTTCATCCGTTGGAACAGGGATAACGTCAATCGACATCATCATATTGCGGTTAAGCTCCGTGATCTCGGAAATCATACTGTCCTTGATATAAGAAGCGTAATCGCGCAGGAACATCACTCTGCCGTATCTGTCGCCGATTTTGAAATAGTCCTTTTTGAATTCCATTGTATCGGGGCAGATATAGTCCTTGAAGCTGTGTCCCTTCTTGCGGTTTTCTTTGATATTGAAATGGAACGCGCTTTCTTCGCCGACGCGGTAAAAGTCGTGAATAACGCGCAGGCGCTCCGTCGCGTCAAGCTCTACACATTGACTGCCGAGCTTTTTCAGAATAGTTCTGAAATCATTACAAATGCGAGTAAAGTAGTTGCGCGCGTCCTCGATATTCTTCTTGCAGACAGATACCGTAATATATTTGTCCTGTACCATAGAATTTGAGCTTGTCGCCTTCTCAAGCAGCATTTCGTTGTATTCCTTACGGTAAACATCAAGCTCATCGCCCCTGAGAGGGATAAGGATAGACCGTTCAAAATCCACACGATTCAGTCTGCGGTTGTTGATAGTGACCTTTGTTGTCGCGCCGCTGTCAAAGCTGTTGAGCAGTTCGGAGTATGCAAGAAACATCTCCTTCTTATCCTCGTTGCTTGCAACGGCATAGTTAATATCGGTAAATTTGAAGGTTTTTGTAAACTTGTCCTTACCGACGCGGAAAATACCATCGTCATAAATGGCAGTAATCGGAATAACATCCTGAACACCTTTCGGCACAACAAATCTTTCCTTGTCCTGCCTGAAGATGTTGCGAAGCGTTTTAATCATCGGCTTTTTTCCTCCTTTTGCTTTTTCTCAATGCTTGGCTTCATAATTTCATAGTAGGTGTTGGTAGAATGAAATGTCAGTTTCTTCGGAATTAAAAACTCCGACTTAAACCAAGCAATTACGAATTGTTCAGCGGTCATACCGTTGTACTTCACAAAGCCCAGCGCAGCAAACGGAGCTGCAGCGAGAATACAGATCCAAGAAGTCGTTTCCGTTCCCAACATAGGCTTCAAAAGGAAGAAACCAGCTACCGCTACCGCAAGCGCGCAGGCAGAAAAAATGATCTGTCGAAGTGACAGACCAAAAAATACCGCTTCCGTGTACTCACGGATTTCTCTGTTTATTTTTACTTCCATTAAGCATTTCTCCTTTATTAAAGTCCCATCATCTCACGGATGATTCTGTCGGACATTTTAACCGTACCGACCAATACAAGCATATTAAATAACAGCTCGCCGATATATGCCCATACCATTGTTACGGCAGAAGCGTCCTCTGCCACAACAGGCGGCGATGAAACAAACAGCGAAAAGATAATGCAAGCCAGTACGATAACAGCGCCCTCTAAGCAAACGGCGCAATAGCTTTTCAAAAAGCTCTTGCCGACATTCTGCGTAGGCTCGCCTGCAAAGGTAGATAACGGAATCGGCGCAATCGCCGTGTACATATACAGCTTGAAAAATCTGCCGTACACGCTCATTATCATAATGAACGACATTACCGTGATGAACAGTCCGCCGATCAGCGTGACCGCCCATAACGGTATGCTCTCCCAAAAACCGCAGTTCTCAATCGCCGTTACCATCTTGTCAGGCAACACCGTATCGGTAGCCGATGCAACTCCTGATGAAGTCATAATCTGAGCGATAACGCTCTGGACGATTCCAAACAGAGTTGTCATCAGCTCCATTCCGCTTGTAATTAGAGCTTTCGCCAAAACAAAGCGGACAAATAGCTTTACAGCGTGTTCGGGCTTTTTTACCTCTGCAAAACTGCCACAGGTTTTTACAACACCGATGACAAAGAACAGTACAAGCAATCCTGTTCCGATTGCCTGCATAGCGGTATTGACATTTGAGATAGCAGTCCAAATTCCGCCGCCCTTGAAGTTTTTTGGATCGGTCAGTATAAGCGACCATAGTTCGGTAACTTTCGCGTTCCAAGTGTCGAGCGCGTTTTGCAAATTGCCAACAACCCAATTATCGGACATTAAAGCACCTCCTTAATAGTTTGAGGTATGGCCGCAAAAGCAGCCATACCTCTTGTCTGTTTAAGAGCCGATAATGAGATTGAGGATTTCCTTTGCAAAGGTGATGATTACGCCGCCTGCAAGGGTTAAAAAGCCGTTAGCTCTCTGCGACGGATCGTGTGATTTAAGCGAAAGACCGATCTGTACGATACCAAAGCCGGTCAGGATCAGACCAATCGCGCGGATAAGTCCAAAGATAAAGGTGGAAAGGTTGTTGATTGCGGAAAGTGCATCATTACCAGCCGCAAACGCGGTTACGGAAAAGCAGCACACGGCAAGCATTACGGCGATTACAACAGCGCAGTAAACACGAAAGCCTGTTTTGACCTTGCCCTTCATCGGCAGACGGTTAGAATTCTTTTTAGAAAATCTCATTGTTAATTACTCCTGTTCTTTTAATAATTCTTCTTCAAGCTCCTCGCTTGATTTGAGTTCATAGCTTGTTTCAAATGATTCTGATTTTTCAAGCCAAGATACATCAAAGCTCTCAAGCTGAATAGATGCGACATCATCTTTAACCTCGCCGTGACGGTAGAATCCTCCGCTGCCGTCGGCTGTCAGGTCAACATTGGGATGCTTCAATATATCGTATTTCAAGTCCTTTACAGGACGTTCACCTCTGATAAAGAGGATTGCATAGTCGTTATCAAGCAGTCTGACTTCATCGGGCGTCATCAGTTCTCTGCCGACAATCTGATAATTCGTTGAATAGTTACCACTGTGTCCGGTACTCTTGCCGTAAGTGTTGGTGTCGATAGTTTCTTTTCCGAGTAGCTCCGAAACATACTTATGCGTACTCTGTTCGTTGCCGCCGAGATAGAGAAATTCATCGCAGTTGCCGACAATACTTTCCCATTGCTTTTCAAACAACGCTTTGAGCTGTGCCAAGTTCTGCAAAATGATACTGACCGATACGCCGCGCGAGCGCATTGTCGCAAGGTCTTTGTCAAAATCATCGGGCAGTGAAACATTGGCAAATTCGTCCATCAGAAAATGGACGGGTACGGGCAAGGCTCCCTTATAAACAAAGTCCGCGTCGTGAAAAAGCTGTTGAAACAACTGCGTATAGAGAATGGATACCAAGAAATTAAAACTTGAATCGTTGTCGGGAATAAGCGCAAATAAAGCAGTCTTTTTCTTTCCTAACAGCGATAAATCCATTTCATCTGTCGCAGTCAGCGCGGCGACACTGTCAAGGTTGAATTTTTCAAGCCTTGCTATCAGCGTTATCTGTATAGATTTCAGCGTTTTAGCCGAGCCTGAGTGATAACCTTTGTAATACTTAACCGCGATGTGTTCGGGATTGCGACATTCAAGCCGATGGAATAGAATATCCAGCGGCGTGTCATCGTTGCTGTCCTCATCCTCAATCGCTCCTGCTCTGAGCATTTCCATCACCATCGGGAAGTTTTGCTCCTCAACAGGCGCTTCGTGATGAAGATAACACATCAAGGCGGTCAACAGCATTGAAGCGGATGTGTCCCAAAAGGGATCGTTGCTCTGCGAGCCTTTCGGTGTAGTAGCTTTGAAAAGGTTTGTGACCAGCTTTTGAATATCGTTATCGTTCTGGATATACACGAATGGATTGTAGCAGTGACTTCGCTCCATATTGAGTAAGTCAAGCACTCGGATTTCATAGCCTTCCGCTTCAAGCAAGTTGCCCGTATCTCTCAAAATCTCTCCCTTAGGATCGAGGATAACGAATGACGTATTGCATTGCATCAGGTTTGGCTTACAGTAAAACCTTGTTTTACCCGCGCCGGAGCCGCCGCATACAAGCGTATTGAGATTGCGCCTATGCCTTTTGGCATTCAAGCCGATACGCACATTCTGCGTCATCAGCTTATTCTTGAATTCGTTTCGCTGGCGATATTTCTTGTTGATCTTCTCGGCTTCGCCCCACTTAGCAGAGCCGTGTTCCTCACCGTGACGGTAGTTCCTCCGTGTGGAAAGATAAATACCGATACCAACAAGATAGGCGGCAAGAAAAAGGAGGACAGTTTTTAGGCTGTCCTCACATAACTTGATATTCAACGGATTTTCAAAGGCTTTCGAGATAGAGGATAACATCTCAACAAGTCCGCCCTTCGCATAAGGAGCGACACACAGCGCAATCCAAACGACAGGGACGATACCTGTTACCGATAAAATCAGAATGGTCTTTTTGTCGTTACCTCGCATCATCTACGCTCTTTTCAACCACCTTGAGCTTTTTCTGCGGCGCGTGTCCAACCTTTACAATCAGATCGTCCACCTCGTCGGTTGTGATGCCGCTCTCTATCAGCTCCGTTTTCAGAGTGTTAAGAGAACGAATGATGATACTATGCTCGTCATCATCGAGGTAGAGATGATAATGAGGCTCTTTCACAGAAAGCACCTCCGCTTATCTCTCGCGGTCTTTGGAGCGCTCCTGCTTCTGTCGGTAAAGCTCATCGGAAACACGAGAATGAATCTCGCCCATAGCAGAACGCATCTGCGACAGCTCGGAGCGAACAGCCTTCGCGTCCATATCCTTCCAGTCGGACGGAATACGGTTGACAGCAAAGCTCTTGGTATCAATACCGAGCTTTTTGCAGACCATATAGCCGACACAGACGGCTTTGAAGCCCATCTCTCTGCGGTTATAGCTGTCGTTCTCCAAAGAAAGCTGTGCAAACGCAAGCTCCTGTGCGATATTTTGACACAGCTTTACGTTGTCGCTGAAGCCGCGCTGAATATAGAGTGTCTGATCCTCGTTCTTATAGAACGCGCCCATGCCCGGCTGCGGCATTTCGTCGATCAGCTCAACATTGACAGGTGAAGTATCCACCATCACCTCGATGACCTTATCAGGATCGCGGTTGAGGGTAGGCGCAGGCTGCTTCTTGCCGTTGGTCTGAGAAACGTCAAACATCTTTTTGACCTTGTAGGAAATACCCTGAGAGCCGTCCTTCTTGGTGTACTCAACAGGTTCCAGAATGGAAATACCCTTTACACCTTTTTTAAGGCGAACATTGTCCTCGCCCCAGCCGGAAAAGTCCTTGATTCTGGTAGCTTCGGGGAGCTGACTGAAGATCAACAAAGCGTTTGCGGGCGAATATCTGTCCATACGCGCCTGCAAGTCGAGAAATGATTTGAGCTTGTCAGGGTTCTCTGAAATCTCCTCGGCTGTGCTGTCGATCTGCTGATACAGCGCTTCTTTTTCAAGCTGCTTTTGTTCCGCCCATTCCTGCGGGCTGAGCTGCTCGCGCTGATTATTCTGACGGTTGTTTTTCTTGGCAGCAAAATCTTTTGTCATAAAGATTTATCTCTCCTTTGATTTTTTCTTTTTCGGTTTAGGCTGCTTATGCTTAGTCTGACCGTTTTTAGGCGGAGCTTTTTTCTCCGCTTTCTTTTCGGGAATCTTGCGTTCTGCTCCTTTGCTCTTGTCTGACTGAGCTTTTATCCGTTCAAGTTCTTCTCGGACGGAAGGCTTGTCAGGCTGTTTTGCTTTACCCTTATCAGAGCGCGTTGATTTCCGATCTAAGGAACGCCTTGACGGAGGGTTTTTGTCCGTTTTGGCTGCATTGGGGTTTGAATGGCTGCGCGTTTCCTTGTTCTTTTTCCCAACAGTTTCTTCAACGATAAGCTGTCCCTTCGTTTTGACAGGGCGTTCGATTTCAGCTTCTTTTCTGTCGGCTATATCCTTCTCTGCCTCAGATACAATAGATGTCTTATCGACCTTGCCAAGTTCAAAGCGGTCAACGATTCGCTGGATTTTGGATGCGTCCTCGGCACGGGCGATAATATCCACAGGGGAATTTTCGGAATTGTTGTGTCTGTCCCTGAGAACATTGTATAAAACGCCGTACCTTTTCGCTTGCTGCACAAACTTTTTCAAATCCTTTTGGGGAATCGAAAAAACCTTTAGCTCCTTGCCGGACTTAATCATATTGGTAAGTCGAGCCTTGCCTTTGGTTTTGTGTTCCTGCTTCAAGACAGAAACGAGTAACATCGCAACCTCTTTTGCCGCCGATCCTGACAGCTTCGCCGCGACTTCAAAGCCTTCGAGCGATAGTCTGACAACCTGTTCGGCAGCGTCACCGCCATTGGTCATATCTGCGCGCCTCCTTTCCTTTTGTTTTTTCTTCCTCTGCTATGACTTGTTCGAGGTTGTGTTGGATTTCTCCCGACCTCTCCAGAATATCATCGCACAGGCGAAGCTCCTTGCGGAGCTTCCATAATTTATCAGTAAGAGAAGAAATCTTCGCCTTGATTTCGGGGCGTTCCGCTTCAAAAGCCTTCATCCTCCGTTGCCTATAAAGCTGCGCTCTATCCTCGGTCAAGGTTTTTATTTCGTTCTCGACTGAACCTTTATATATAACAAGCTGCTCAACAGATTGGATGTTCTCTCTGCCAAGCAGCGTTGTTTCTGCGGTCAGCTTATCCAGCTTCATTAAATCTTCTCGCAGAAGATAATGAAGCTGAGCTGTATTCTGT
>NZ_JAEQMG010000056.1 GCF_016680995.1 Ruminococcus difficilis
CGTTACCTCCGTCGAGCGTGACAGTCGTCAGATCAAAGACGGCTCCCTCTTTCTCGCGATCAAGGGCGGCAGAGTGGACGGCCACGATTTCATCGAAAAATGCTACGAACAGGGCGCGGTCTGCGCCCTCTGCGAGAAGGCTCCCGCAAACGCGGAGAAGCCCTATATCCTCGTTCCGTCGACGCTCGACGCGGTCAAGGACATCGCCAAGGCGTACCGCGAGAAATTCGACATCCCGATCGTCGGCGTGTCGGGCAGCGTGGGCAAAACCTCGACAAAGGAAATGCTCTATGCTGTGCTCTCGCAGAAATTCAGAACACACAAGACGCAGGGCAACCTCAACAACGAGCTGGGCGTTCCCCTGACGCTGCTCGCGATGCCCGAGGACGCGGAGGCGGCTGTCATCGAAATGGGTATCTCCGGCTTCGGCGAGATGGAGCGGCTTTCGCGCATGGTACAGCCCACTATCTGCGTGCTGACGATCATCGGCTGCTGCCACCTCGAGAACCTCGGCGACCGCGACGGCGTGTGCAGGGCAAAAACAGAAATGTTCCTCCACGCGCGTGAGAACGCCGCCTATATCCTCAACGGCGACGACGACAAGCTCGGCGCGATTCATGACGTGAACGGCACGGAGCCGATCTTCTTCGGTCTGAGCGAAAAGAACCGCTATCACGCGGAAAACATCGCAAACAACGGTGAGGGCGGCGTGAGCTGCACCCTCTGCTTTGACGGTACCCAGCTCGACGTCGTGATCCCCGCGATCGGCAGCTACATGGTTTCCAACGCCCTCGCGGCTGTCGCGGCAGGAAGGCTGCTCGGACTGACCGTCGAGGAGCTGAAAAACGGCGTGCAGGCTTATAAAACCGTCGGCAGCCGCGCGAATGTCATCAACACGGGCAGGCTTCGCGTGATCGACGACTGCTACAACGCCAACCCGACCTCGGTCAGCGCATCGATCGATTCCTTACAGAATTTCGGAGGCCGCACCGTCGCGATTCTCGGCGACATGAAGGAGCTGGGAAAAGACGAGCTGTCGCTCCATTTCGACACGGGACGCTACGCAAAGGATAAGGGCGTGAACCTTGTTCTCGCGGTCGGACCTCTTGCCACGGAGCTTGCCAGGGGTGCGGACGGCATGTGGTTCGAGAGCATCGAAGCGCTCAAGCACGAGCTGCCCGACTTGCTGCAGGACGGCGACACGGTGCTTGTCAAAGCCTCGCACTCGATGCAGTTTGAGAAAATCACCGCATATATCAAGGATAATTTCACATAAAGGAGAGAGTCATATGTCAGTCGCTTACATGACGCATCCGCTGATCAAACACAAGATTACCATGCTCCGCAAGGAGACGACGGGCACCAACGAATTCCGCAAGATCGTTGAGGAAATCGCGATCCTCATGGGTTATGAGGCGTTGTCCGACCTGCCCACCAGAGACGTTTTGGTGAAAAGCCCCATCGAGGAGAGCATGCAGCCCGAAATTGACGGCAAAAAGCTCGCTGTCGTGCCGATTCTCAGAGCAGGTCTCGGCATGGTCAACGGTATTCTCGCGCTTGTACCGTCCGCAAAGGTCGGTCACATCGGTCTTTACCGCGACCCCGAAACCCACGAGCCTCACGAGTATTACTGCAAGCTGCCCGAGAATATCGATGAGAGAACCATCGTCGTCGTTGACCCGATGCTCGCGACAGGCGGCTCCGCTGTTGCCGCGGTCGACTTCATCAAGCAGAAGGGCGGCAGAAAGATCAAGTTCATGTCCATCATCGCCGCTCCCGAGGGCGTCAGCGCTCTGATGAAGGCACATCCCGACATCCAGCTCTACGTCGGCAACCTCGACAGACAGCTCAACGAGAACGCCTATATCTGCCCCGGTCTCGGCGACGCGGGCGACAGAATCTTCGGCACGCAATAATTTTTCCACATAAAAAAGCCTCCCGGTTCCGAAGAATCGGGAGGTTCTTTTATCAAGAATTGATTAGCAGAAGTATACGTCCATGCTGCCGCTTTCGCCGTCAGCTACGAAATATGCCTTGCTCTCCTCGGGCTTGAGATAAACAGCGATTTCCTTCGCGTCCTTGCCGATGGTAGACTTGATGTTCTTGACTACTTCCTTGGCAGCAACCTGTACGCCGCCGTACTCTACGAAGAAATCAACCTTCTCAGCGGGAGCAGCGGGTGCAGCGGGAGCCGCAGCAGCAACAGCCTTCTCAACAGCTTCGGGCTTCTTGGGAGCGGTCTTCTTGGGAGCAGCCTTCTTGGCGGGAGCCTTTGCAGCCTTCTCCTCAGCCTTAGCAGCCTTCTCAGCAGCCTTCTCCTCAGCCTTTGCAGCCTTCTCGGCAGCCTTTTCCTCAGCCTTTGCAGCCTTGGCAGCAGCCTTCTCTTCAACCTTGGTCTCAACAGCCTTTACAGCTTCTTCTACAGCCTTTACAGCCTTTTTCTTTGCCATTTCAATTTCCTTCTTTCCATTGAATTATGATAATGTTGAAGTCATATCTTTATCATTGATACTATTATACATAGACAAAAATTTTTTGTCAATCATTACAAATTATTTTTGTCGGTTAATACATATTTCCAAATTTTTTGATTTTCTCTTAGGCAGTTTTAACAATGATAAACTGCATATTTTGTCGATTATACCGTCTTGACTTTGTTGCATAAGAAAATCTTCCGCACGCTGTTGCGTTATCCGCGCAAGTATGATAAAATTTTTACAGGGGGGATGCCTATGTTTTTATCAAACTTTCTCATCATCGCGCAGCAGGTCGCTGTGCTGTTTATCCTCATCGCGGTCGGCTTTCTCTGCGGCAAAAAGGGCATGATCACCGAGCACGCGTCGAAGGTCATGACGGATATCGTGCTCTACGTCGTCACGCCCTGCGTGATGGTTTCCGCCTTTCAGCGGGAGTTTTCGTTTGACACGCTGTACATCATGCTGATCGCGGCGGCGACTGCTCTGATTATCCTGGTCGGCTCGATTCTGCTCGCGCGGCTGGTGTTCCGCACCAAGGATATCGGACGGCGGAAGGTGCTGCAATTCGCGTTGATTTTTTCCAACTGCGGCTTCATGTCGCTGCCGCTCCAGAAGGAGCTTCTCGGCGACGACGGCTGGTTCTTTGGTTCGATCTTCGTCGCGGTATTCAACATCGTCGTCTGGAGCTACGGACTGCTCGACATGAGCGGCGACAGAAAACAGCTTTCGGTCAAGAAGATCTTACTCAACCCGGGTATCATGGGCGCGGTATTGGCGACGGTGCTCTTTGTCTGCAACGTCAAGCTTCCGCCGATCATCATCAATCCCGTGACACATCTCGCGAATCTGAACACGCCCATCCCGATGCTGGTGATTGGCTACTATCTCTCGCAGGCAAGCTTTAAAAAAGCCTTTTCCGACAAAGGCTCTTATTTCGCGAGCATTTTCCGCCTGCTCGTAATCCCGCTTATCGCGGCGTTTACGATGTATTTCCTCGGCATGCACAGAGTCATGACTATCGCGTTTACCATCGCGTGTGCAGCGCCTACGGCGGCGACTACGACGATGTTTGCGGCGAAGTTCGACCGCAACGTCGATCTGAGCGTCAGCGTAGTGGCAGCGACGACGGTTCTGTCGCTCATTACGATGCCGTTGATTGTTTCCTTGATTTGGAGTCTATATCCATAACAAAAAAAGGGTGTGCGTTGGCACACCCTCATTTTTATCCCTTACAAAACAAAACAAAGCACTATCTCGCGATAGTGCTTTGTATGTAAAAGGGCAAGTGCCCTGAAAACTGAATAAAGAAGAGATGAAGGAGATGATATTGATACTGACTAGACCAAAGTACCATACTTTGTGGTCAAGCCCTCGACCTATTAGTACTGCCAAGCTGAACATGTCACCATGCTTACACACGCAGCCTATCAACCTCGTAGTCTTCAAGGGGTCTTACTCGTTTACACGATGGGATATCTAATCTTGGAGTCGGTTTCACGCTTAGATGCTTTCAGCGTTTATCCGTTCCGTACATAGCTGCCCAGCTGTGCCACTGGCGTGACAACTGGTGCACCAGAGGTACGTCCATCCCGGTCCTCTCGTACTAAGGACAGAGCTCCTCAAATATCCTGCGCCCACGACAGA
>NZ_JAEQMG010000057.1 GCF_016680995.1 Ruminococcus difficilis
GGCCCGTATAAGGGCGGTATCCGTCTGCATCCGTCCGTATATATCGGTATCATCAAATTCCTCGGCTTTGAGCAGATCTTCAAGAACTCACTGACCGGTCTTGCAATCGGCGGCGGCAAAGGCGGCTCTGACTTTGACCCCAAGGGCAAGTCCGATATGGAGATCATGCGCTTCTGCCAGAGCTTCATGACAGAGCTGTTCCGTCATATCGGCGCCGACACCGACGTCCCCGCGGGCGATATCGGTACAGGCGGAAGAGAGATCGGCTTCATGTTCGGTCAGTATAAGCGCCTTCGCAACAGCTTTGAGGGCGTACTTACCGGTAAGGGCCTGAGCTTCGGCGGATCTCTTGCTCGTACAGAGGCTACCGGCTACGGTCTGCTCTATCTCACCAGAGAGATGCTCAAGACAAACGGCATTGATATCGCAGGCAAGACCATCTGCGTTTCCGGCGCGGGCAACGTTGCGATCTATGCGATCCAGAAGGCACAGCAGCTCGGCGCTCAGGTCGTGACCTGCTCCGATTCTACAGGCTGGATCTATGATAAAGAGGGCATCGACGTCGCTCTCTTAAAGGACGTTAAAGAAGTCAAGCGCGCTCGTCTTGACGCGTATGCCGCCGCTCGTCCTTCTGCCGTTTATCACGACAAGAAGGCGGAAGGCTCCAATGTATGGGATATCAAGTGCGATATCGCGCTGCCCTGCGCAACCCAGAACGAGCTCGGCATCGACGACGCGAAGAAGCTCGTAGCAAACGGCGTGACTGCTGTAGCCGAGGGCGCTAATATGCCGACTACCCTCGAGGCGACCGAGTATTTCCAGAAGAACGGCGTACTCTTCGCGCCCGGTAAGGCGGCGAATGCAGGCGGCGTTGCTACCTCCGCGCTGGAGATGAGCCAGAACTCTGAGAGACTCTCCTGGAGCTTTGAGGAAGTTGATCAGAAGCTCGAGCAGATCATGGTCAACATCTTCCATAATCTTGACGCGGCCGCGAAGAAGTACGGCTTTGAGG
>NZ_JAEQMG010000058.1 GCF_016680995.1 Ruminococcus difficilis
AGAGAACCAGCTATCTCCGGGTTCGATTGGAATTTCTCCGCTACCCACAACTCATCCGCTATCATTTCAACGAGAGTCGGTTCGGCCCTCCATAAAGTTTTACCTTTACTTCAGCCTGGTCATGGGTAGGTCACCCGGTTTCGGGTCGAATACATTTGACTTCTTACGCCCTGTTCAGACTCGCTTTCGCTGCGGCTCCACACCTGAAGTGCTTAACCTTGCCAAATACATTCACTCGCCGGACCATTCTACAAAAGGTACCTGATCGTCCATTGAATGACTTTCAGTGCTTGTAAACACAAGGTTTCAGGTTCTCTTTCACTCCCCGCCAGGGGTGCTTTTCACCTTTCCTTCACAGTACTTCTTCACTATCGGTCACCGAGTAGTATTTAGGCTTGGAGGATGGTCCCCCCATCTTCCCACCGGGTTTCACGTGTCCGGCGGTACTCTGGATACAGATGGCTGCTTCGACTTTTCGCCTACAGGATTCTCACCTTCTATGATTGACCTTCCCATGTCATTCGGCTAAATCTTTGCATACCGTGCTCTGTCCGAACCCCGAAGGTATTACTACACTCGGTTTGGCCTCTTCCGCGTTCGCTCGCCACTACTTACGGAATCTCTGTTGATTTCTCTTCCTCGCCCTACTTAGATGTTTCAGTTCAGGCGGTTCCCCTCATATGCCTATGTATTCAGCGTATGATGACAAGACTTTCCTCTTGCCGGATTGCTCCATTCGGAAATCCACGGATATAGCGCCCACTTACGGCTCCCCGTGGCTTATCGCAGTTAGTCACGTCCTTCTTCGGCTCTCGGTGCCAAGGCATTCCCCTTGTGCTCTTTGTAGCTTGACCATTAGTAAGTTATAAGTTATATGTTATAAGTTATAAGAACTTATTACTTATAACTTCTTACTTATAACTTTTATTGAGATATCTTTGGTTCTATTTTTCTTTAAGTTAAGTAACTTTCGTTACAGAGAATAGACTTTCATCTATTTTTTACCCTTTCAGAAATTGCAGTATTTTTTTACCTAGTTTTAATTGAGTTTGTTTGACTAATTAATCTGTTGATAAACAATACTTTTCTCGCATATCTGCTTTTATTCAGTTTTCAAGGTACTTGTTAAATTGAAAATTGAAAGTTGAAAATTGAAAATTAATTTTCCATTTTCCATTTTCCATTTTCAATTTTTTGGTGGGCTTAAGTGGACTCGAACCACCGACCTCCCGCTTATCAGGCGGACGCTCTAACCGGCTGAGCTATAAGCCCATTTTTAAGTTATAAGTAATATGTTATAAGTTATAAGACTTTCTTTCTAACCTTTTCTATTACTTATCACTTTGTGAGTCAATTAAGCCTCTCAGTTACTCGTTATAACTTTGATCATAATTTCTTATAACTTATTTCTTATAACTTATAACTGTTCTGGTGGAGATAAGCGGGATCGAACCGCTGACCCCCTGCTTGCAAAGCAGGTGCTCTCCCAGCTGAGCTATACCCCCATATCTCTTGAAGGTTTTAAGCTTACGCTTAAAAAGGGCCTTCAAAATTAAACAACGAATCGAACGAATTTCG
>NZ_JAEQMG010000059.1 GCF_016680995.1 Ruminococcus difficilis
CACAAGATCAACGACAGCGTTTACCACCTCATGCGCGGAGAAATCTTTGATTTTGAAGGAAAGAAATTCCTTGCCTTTGGCGGAGCGAGGTCACACGATATCGACGACGGTATTCTCTCTTGGGAGGATTTTGACACGCAGGAGCAATTCAAGGAAACTGTCCGCAAATGGAGAAAGCAGCGCAGGGTTTTCCGAATCAACCACGTTTCTTGGTGGGCTGAGGAGCTGCCTTCCGACGAGGAAATCCAAAACGCGGAAAACAATCTTGCAAAGGTTGATTATCAGGTAGATTATGTCATCTCACACTGTGCGCCGCAGTCGATCGTTTCATGGCTCATGGGCGGTTATACGCAACCAGATAAACTAACCATGTATTTCGAGGACTTGGCACAGCGTTTGAACTTCAAAAACTGGTTTTTCGGTCACTACCACGATGACAGGAAAATCATAGGCAAGTTCATCTTGCTCTATGACCAGATTGTGAGGATTATTTGAAATAAAATCAGCAGCCCTGTTTTCAGAGCTGCTTTTTGTATTCTTATATTCTATTTACCAATCGTCATCATCCCATGATGAACTGAAGCTGTTATGATTGTCGTCATCCCATGAAGAATGAAAGCCATACTTGCCGCGGTATTCCTCCATAATCGGTTCGAGCGTTTCCTTGATCGCCTCACAATCCGAGAGCAAATCATCCGCAACGAATTCGGGGATAGCTTTTATTTCCTTTAAAAACTCGATGTAATATCTGACAGAGCCTGTTTTCTGATATGCATGGCGCAATTCTTCCACCGTCTTGCGCTCGGTTTTAGCGTTCAGCGCTTCATTGGAATACCGCTCTAAATATAATGCCGATTCGTTCAATCCGTCGGTCAAAACCTGATTGACAGTATCGTTCGGCAAATGTTTTTTCAACTGTCTGACTTTGAAAACCAACTGCAAAGACAGCTCGGAAAAAGCCACTAAATCTGCCATGTTTACCCCTTCTTTCGATACGCCCACGATTTGCCTTTTCGGAAGCGGATGATCATCCCTTTTTCAGCCATGCCGTTCAACACACGGTTGGCGGTGGCTGCGGAGACGGACAGCAGCTTGCGGACGTCGTTGTTGGCGATTTCTCCATGCTTCGAGAGATAGTCGAGGATCGCCTGCTCTCGGGTTTCGGCTTTCGGCTTTACTTCTGAAGGTTGAGCGGTAACTTCTAAAAGTGCATCCTTGATCGCCGACAGCATAAACTCTATGAAACAGGTAGAGTCGGCGGCGTTATTCGCGTTGTTGATTGCCTGATAATACTCGCTCTGACGGTCGTGGATGATCGACTCCACCGGCACCCACGCAAAGAGCGGATTCCATTTTGAAAGCAACAGCGTGTGCCATAGCCTGCCGATACGTCCGTTGCCGTCGGAAAAGGGATGTATCAGCTCAAACTCATAGTGAAACACGCAGCTCTTGATCAGCAGAGGGGTTTCGTCATTCTCTGTCCAGTCCAGCAATTCTTCAACCAACTGCGGAACATAGGCGGGCAAGGTGCCGAAATGCAAGATATTGCCCTGAGAATCCACCACACCGACCGGTCGTGAACGGAACTCTCCCGCATCGTCGCGCAGACCTCTTACCATAACGGCGTGTGCTGTCAGCAGGTCGTCTATCGAATACGGATTCAGCTCATCAAGCCTATCATATATCTCAAAGGCGTTCTGCACCTCCGCGATGTCCTTCGGCGGCGCCAATACACGCTTGCCCGACACAACTGCCGTAACCTGCTCCAAGCTCAGCGTGTTCTGCTCGATCGCAAGCGAGGAATAAATGGTCTTGATGCGGTTGCTTCTTCTCAACTGCGGCGAACGCGCGGCTTCCGTCAGCGTTGCCATCGAACCGACCAGCTCGGATATTTCAGCCGTCAGCCGAAGTATTCTCGTATTGATTTGAAACGGATATTTCTGCATAGCCATCCCTCCGCCATTAGTATATCACTTCATCTCTCAAAAATCAATTCATCTCTCATTTTTGCTTTAAAAAATGAGAGATGAAACAGAAACCGTCTTTTGTTTTGACTTGACTATTCAACGTAGATTGAGTACAATAAATCAAAAGAGGAGGTCGCTTTCTATGACCGCAACAGAAATTGCTAAACGCAAACGCGCGGAAAAGACCGCATACGCTATTAACAGCATCGAGGGCGTTCCTGTATCAGAAGAAACGAAGCACCTGTCCTCACAATGGGTTAACGGCGAATTGACGATAGAACAGGTTAAAGCTGAACTTGCTAAGAAATATAAGGCGAAAGCAACATGAAAAATGAAGAAAAACGCCTGGGAGCTGTCAAGATTGCAAAGGCGATTAACAGCATTGAAGGCGTTCCGACTCCCGATGAAACAAATGAAATTATCTGCCAATGGATTGACGGCAAAATATCCGACGATCAATTAACTGACGTTTTGCTTTCTTTATGCAAACGGATTATATATGAGCAAAACGAAGAACTACAATCCAACTCCGCATGAGTATGTAGAGGGAGAATAACCGTTATGAGCAGATTTTCCAAACACTGTTTGGAAAATCTACGGACATAATGTATTGTGACGCGAGGAAATTTGCATGACAAAACAAGAAGTAAAACGATTCTTAAAAGCACACCGCAACCAGGAATATTCTGCGGCAAAGTTTGAATACTCAATGTATTTATACAAAGACATCGAAGAAAAAATGAATGAATTTGTGGCAAAAACGGTTCCCGGAAAAGAACCGGAAAAAGCAGCAAATTTGCAAATGATAGCAGAAGCAAAAACGGCTGAGGATATTGTAAAGCTCATGCGAAAAGAGGCACTTATAGGAAACAGATTTGAATTAGTACAAAAGGCAC
This sequence comes from Ruminococcus difficilis, assembly GCF_016680995.1. The sequence goes on from NZ_JAEQMG010000059.1 coordinate 2,864, forward strand.
TTGAAACGGAAGAAGAGACGCTGCCCCTCATACAAAAACGAGCGCTAACAAACAGACAGGATGTTTTTATTGAAAACACAGTCAAGTTTTTCCTGCACTGCAAAACCAATTGCTGTGACTGGATATTAGATAATTATCAGCTTTTCAAAAGCGAATATTTGAAATCTATGCTTTGTTTGGTATTAGGCTTTCGCGGAAATGTCAGCATGATAGAGTTTTTGATAAAAGAAGCGGAAAGGCTTGAACGCGAGTATCCGAAGGAATCCTATGATCAAGGTCCCACGTTAGCCGTTCAAGAACTATCCGTCAGATTTTTGAACTGAGTTTTTTTGAAATCGCTTATCTTTGATTAGGCGTCGCAAATTTTGATTTCTATGGTTGCCATTGGTGTAGACTCAGAGCATCGCTCTTGCCCTGTATTCGCCAAAATTCTTTTGCAGAATAACCAATAGCATCAAAATATCATCAATAATCTTTTCGCAGGGGCAAAAACGGCTCAAAATCGGCATATCCATGCGCTTTTCAGGCTCTCTACATTGCCTCCAAAACCGCGTGCCGAGGGTTCAAGTCCTTCTGCCCCTGCCAAATTCAAAAGTCCGAGAAATGGCTTACGCAAGCCATTTTTCGGACTTTTCTTTTTGCTATTCTCACTTGAAAATCTCACGGCGCGCGGTCTAAAAATGCCTTTTTGATGCTTTAAATGAGCAGCAAAAGTGCATCCGGCGGTAACAAATCCAACGTTTCCGTCCGGTATAGCATCAAAATAGCAGCAATTATCTGCGGGTTTTAGACGTTATTTTCTCAGTTTTCTCAAAAAATCTTCTCCGCAACACCATTTCAGGTACTGCGGAGTTTTGTGTTATCTTTGTTTAGCGTCGCATTTTTATACATTTATTTCAATGTCTTCATCACATCAAGCAAGCTCTGATAACTATCTACGTCGTGATACTTCACCTTGCTTGTTGACATTTCATTAAACAGCTTCTTTGCACATGAAATTTTTGCCTGTTCGATTGGTCGGAGATTCAAGCTTTCCATTGTTCCTTTTGTTTCTGCAACAAAGAAAATATGCTTAACCGTTCCCTCGTAAAAAGCGATCGCCCAGTCAGGAGAATAATTTCCAACTGGCGTCGGAATGTGGAACCCCTTTGGCAGCTTGGCATAAACACAAACTTCGTTGGCAGAATCTAAATCCTCAGCAAATCTGCGCTCTATACTCTTGTCGGCAGTGCCGTCGGTAAAAATGTAATCCTGGATCGCCTTTTCTGCTTTATACGCCTTATCAAAGCCCTGCGTATTCTTTTCCGCCGTGAAAATATCGCTGTCATATTCGCCCGCAATCGTATTATAGGAAACGTGCTCCACAATCATGGTCGCCTTTTCTTCATTGATCAAACGAGTAACTTTCTTGATGAATTCCTCGGGATTGTTTTTGTACATATAGAGCTTATCCTCGCGGATACCCTTGAGGATTGTCGCAACGGTTTTGCGGGTAAGAACGGTTCCCTTTGCGATTTTGCCGATCAAATCATATTTGACTTGGCTGACCTCAGTATGACGCAGTGATTTTGTGCTTGACTTGACGGAGCCAAAAGATGCGCCGCGCTCGATTTCATATTGGTTTATTTCCGATTTCTGGCTTCCGATAGTCGCGGTATATTGCAACTCGGAAACGAACAGTTTCTCATCAATATGCTTGATTGCTTTGCGAATCAACTCGTCGCTGTCAAAGTCTACCTGATATGCGTACTTGTGATTGATCTCCTTCCACAACGCCTGGAATTCTTTCTTATAAAAGTTGTCGTTCAGCGGATTGTCTTTCACTTTCGTTTCGCGTCCGTTGATGAACATATCTTCCAGCACGCTGTCATCATAGACTGCCTGTATAAGTTGGTGAATACCATCTGCCATAGGCTGCAAATCCAAAGGCAGCGGCGCAAGCGTGTTAAGCTTCACATCAGCGCGGTACTTATCTGTCACCTTGCGGCTCATATCCACATAACCGTTTTGAATCAAATAGAATTCTATGTCATTGGCGGCAGCAGCTTCAATCATAACCGGCTCGCCGTCCACTTGAACATACTTGCCCTTAAAGTATTCATTTGCAGGTTGGCTATACGGTCAGCCTGCTTCGCCCTTTGTGGGAAAATCAGTCGTT
>NZ_JAEQMG010000006.1 GCF_016680995.1 Ruminococcus difficilis
TATTTCTATTGTATAACCCGTATGCCGCGAAAAGCGTCGGTTTAGCTGAACGCCGCGGTGAAGGGCTTGTCGTTGTAAATTCTCGCGATAGCCTCGGCGAAGATGGGAGCCGTGGGAAGCACGGTGAACTTGTCGATCATCTTGTCCTCGGGAACGGGAATCGTATCGAGGAGGATAACCTCCTTGATAGCGCTGTTCTTGATTCGCTCGATAGCGGGGCCTGAGAGAACAGCGTGAGTCGCGCAGGCGTAAACCTCAACCGCGCCGCCCTTTTCAACGATAGCGTTGGCAGCGTTGCAGAGTGTGCCGGCGGTGTCGATCATATCGTCGACGAGAATGACCTTCTTGCCTCTGGCGTCGCCGATGATGTTCATGACCTCACAGACGTTTGCCTTGGGTCTGCGCTTGTCGATGATAGCAAGACCTGTGCCGATCTTGGACGCGAAGTTACGCGAACGAGTTACGGAACCGAGGTCAGGGGAAACAACGATAAAGTCGTCGAAGTTGCCGCCGATCTTCTCCTTCATGTGGTTTGCGAGGATACCCGCGCCGTGGAGATGGTCAACAGGGATATTGAAGAAGCCCTGAATCTGGTTTGCGTGCAGGTCCATTGTCAGAACTCTGTCAGCGCCCGCTGTGGTGATGATATCAGCGCAGAGCTTTGCGGAAATCGGATCTCTCGCCTTAGCCTTTCTGTCCTGGCGCGCATAGCCGAAGTAGGGCATTACTGCGGTGATTCTCGCCGCGGAAGCTCTCTTCATCGCGTCAATCATGATGAGCATTTCCATCAGGTTGTCGTTGACGGGGGTGCAGGTGGACTGAACGATGAAGCAATCGCTGCCTCTTACGGACTCGTGAAGCGAAACCGCGATTTCGCCGTCGGAGAAGTGGGTGCAGTCGCTCTTGCCGAGAGACAGGCCTAAACAGCCTGCGATTCCCTGAGCCACATCAACATTTGAATTGCCTGCGAAGATTTTGATGTCCTTGCCGTGAAAATTCATTGATTCTAACTCCTTTTCCTTATTCCTCGTATTAACTTTGCTCGCTGTATATTAACAGGTATAACCCTTTTTCAAAGCGATCTGATTGAGCTCCTCGAGCTGAGCGGGGTCGTTCGCGCCGAGCACGGCGTCGCTGCACTGTGCTGTGTACGCTCCGACGGTCTTGCCGTTTTGGAGCAGAAGCTTTATCGCGTCGGGCAGATAATACTCGCCCGCCTTGTTGTCGCTCCTGATGCTGCCGAGCACACTCAGAAGCATTTTGCAGTCGAACCAGTAGCCGCCCGAATTGACCTCATCAATTTTGAGGGTCTCCTCGTCGGCGTCCTTATGCTCGACGATCGCCCTGAGGTTGCCGCTTTCGTCGCGCACGATTCTGCCGTAGCCTGTCGGGTCGTCCACTCTCGCGGAGATAACCGTCGCCGCACAGCCTGTCGATGTGTGCTGAGAGAGTGACTTTTCGATCGTTTCAGCGCTCATGAAGGGCGCGTCGCCGTTGAGAATAACGACGTTGCCGTCGTGCTTTTCAAGGAAGTCCTTCGCCATCATTACGGCGTGACCCGTGCCTAAGCGCTCCGCCTGGAACACGCTCTCGACCTTAAAATCGAGTGTGCCGAGATACTCCTCGATGCACTCCTTTTTGTAGCCCTTGACGACGCAGATGTCGTCGACACCCGCTTTTCTCAGGGCGTTCATTACCCAGAGGAGCATGGGCTGACCGAGCACCTCGGAGAGAGTTTTTGGCTTGTCGGATTTCATTCTCTTTCCTTCGCCGCCCGCAAGAATAATTGCGCAATTACTCATAATTTACCTCTTGTTACGCGGATAAAAATACGTTTATCCGAGAGTATTTGTGCCTGATATTTCCGTCTTGGCACAGTTTTTTACACTATTAATATTATCGCAGAAAAGCCGAAATTTCAAGTGAAATAATCAAAAAATCGCTTGTCAAAGCCATTTTAAACGATTTATACAATATTAATAAAATTTAGTGTTGTTTTTTATAAGAAAAATTTTTTAAAATATATAGCTATTTTTAACAGAATTTGGTATAATACACTGTAGGCATATAGTTTGGCAGGACTGCCTTTGGGCATTTTTGCTACAGCCAAATTATTTTTCATTAGGAGGATGATTTCCAATGGCAAACAAATGGGTATACCTTTTCTCAGAAGGTAATGCGAACATGCGTGAGCTTCTCGGCGGTAAGGGCGCTAACCTTGCTGAAATGACCGGCATGGGTCTTCCCGTACCCCAGGGCTTCACAATTACTACAGAGGCTTGTACTCAGTATTATGAGGACGGCAAGAAGATTAACGACGAGATTCAGGGCCAGATTAACGAGTACATCGGCAAGATGGAAGAGATCACAGGCAAGAAGTTCGGCGACAAGGAGAACCCGCTCCTCGTTTCCGTACGTTCAGGCGCAAGAGCTTCCATGCCCGGTATGATGGATACAATTCTTAACCTCGGTCTTAACGAGACTGTTGTCAACACCATCGCTGAGATGTCCGGCAACCCCCGTTGGGCTTGGGACTGCTACAGAAGATTCATTCAGATGTATTCCGACGTTGTAATGGAGGTCGGCAAGAAGTACTTCGAAGAGCTCATCGACGAGATGAAGGAGAAGAAGGGCGTTAAGCAGGACGTAGAGCTCGACGCTGACGACCTCAAGGAGCTGGCTTACCAGTTCAAGGCAGAGTACAAAGAGAAGATCGGCAAGGACTTCCCCGACGATCCCAAGGAGCAGCTCATGGGCGCTGTTATGGCTGTATTCCGTTCATGGGACAACCCCAGAGCGAACGTATACCGCCGCGACAACGATATCCCCTATTCATGGGGTACTGCCGTTAACGTACAGTCAATGGCATTCGGTAACATGGGCGACGACTGCGGTACCGGCGTAGCCTTCACAAGAGATCCCGCTACCGGCGAGAAGAAGCTCATGGGTGAGTTCCTTACAAACGCTCAGGGCGAGGACGTTGTTGCAGGCGTTCGTACTCCCATGCCCATCGCTCAGATGGCTGAGAAGTTCCCCGAGGCTTTCGAGCAGTTCCAGCAGGTTTGCGCTACTCTCGAGAACCACTACAGAGATATGCAGGACATGGAGTTCACCGTTGAGCACGGCAAGCTCTACATGCTCCAGACCAGAAACGGTAAGAGAACCGCTCAGGCTGCTCTCAAGATTGCCTGCGACCTCGTTGACGAGGGCATGAGAACAGAGGAAGAGGCTGTTGCGATGATCGATCCCAGAAACCTCGATACTCTCCTCCATCCCCAGTTCGACCAGGCTGCTCTCAAGGCTGCTACTCCCATGGGCAAGGGCCTCGGCGCTTCCCCCGGTGCTGCATGCGGCAAGATCGTCTTCACTGCCGAGGACGCTGAAGCTTGGAACGCTAAGGGCGAGAAGGTCGTTCTCGTTCGTCTTGAGACCTCTCCCGAGGACATCACCGGTATGAAGGCTTCACAGGGTATTCTGACCGTTCGCGGCGGTATGACCTCTCACGCTGCCGTTGTTGCCCGTGGTATGGGTACCTGCTGCGTATCCGGCTGCGGCGACATCGTTATGGATGAAGCTAACAAAAAGTTCACTCTCGCAGGCAAGGAGTTCCACGAGGGAGATTATATTTCAATCGACGGTTCTACCGGTAACATCTACGACGGCGCTATCGCTACAAAGGACGCTGAGATCGCAGGCGAGTTCGGCAGAATCATGGCTTGGGCAGACAAGTTCAGAACCCTCAAGGTTCGCACCAACGCTGACACACCCGCTGACGCTAAGAAGGCGAGAGAGCTCGGCGCCGAGGGTATCGGTCTCTGCCGTACAGAGCATATGTTCTTCGAAGAGGACAGAATCGCTGCGTTCAGAGAGATGATCTGCGCTGACACCGTTGAAGAGAGAGAAGCTGCTCTCGACAAGATCCTTCCCTATCAGCAGGGCGACTTCAAGGCTCTCTACGAGGCTCTCGAGGGCTGCCCCGTAACCATCCGTTTCCTCGATCCGCCTCTCCACGAGTTCGTTCCCACAGAGGAAGAGGACATCAAGAAGCTGGCTGACGCTCAGGGCAAAACCGTTGATGAGATCAAGGCTATCATTCAGTCTCTCCACGAGTTCAACCCGATGATGGGTCACCGTGGCTGCCGTCTGGCTGTTACCTATCCCGAGATCGCAAAGATGCAGACAAAGGCTGTTATCCGCGCTGCTATCGAGGTTCAGAAGGCTCACGCTGACTGGAACGTTAAGCCCGAGATCATGATTCCGCTCGTATGCGAAATCAAGGAGCTCAAGTATGTCAAGAAGGTCGTTGTTGAGACCGCTGACGCTGAAATCGCTGCTGCAGGCGTAGAGCTTGAGTACGAGGTTGGTACAATGATCGAGATCCCGAGAGCTGCTCTCACAGCTGACGAGATCGCTACTGAGGCTGACTTCTTCTGCTTCGGCACCAACGACCTCACCCAGATGACCTTTGGCTTCTCACGTGACGACGCAGGCAAGTTCCTCAACGCTTACTATGACACCAAGATCTTTGAGAACGATCCCTTCGCTAAGCTCGACCAGACAGGTGTCGGCAAGCTCATGGAAATGGCTATCAAGCTCGGCAAGCCCGTTAATCCCAAGCTCCACGTTGGTATCTGCGGCGAGCACGGCGGCGATCCCTCATCTGTAGAGTTCTGCCACAAGATCGGTCTTGACTATGTATCCTGCTCACCCTTCCGTGTGCCGATCGCAAGACTGGCTGCTGCTCAGGCTGCTGTTAACTCCAAGTAATTCCTTCATAAAAGGTATACAATAACAAACAAATCAGCTCCGTCTTTGAAAGACGGAGCTTTTTTGCGTTTATTTTAACCCCGCCGTTGATGGACGTTTCTAAAAATGAACGTCATCATAGGCGGGAGAAAGCGCCACCGGCGCGCGGAGCTTTTTTGCGTTTATTTTACGTATTATATTCAAAAATAGTTTCAAAGGTCACGGGAGTAAAGGCTTTTACACTCTTCTCAAAGTCCGCCTTCTGCTCGGCGGTAAGCGAATCGTTCACGGTGATAGTGATTTTGCAGTGACGCTGCACGATCGTCACAGAGTAATCCGTGACGCCCAGCGCCTCGATAAGCTGATTGAGATCTGCGCTGCCGTGACCGCCCGAGGCACGTGTTTCGCGGAGCATAAGCAGCTCGCGGCGCCTTGCGAGCGTCAGGTCAGTTCTCTCCTTGCCAATGAATTTCTCGCGCTCGCTTATGCCGTAGGTTTGGGCTGTCGAGACAAACGCCTCGCGCAGCAGGACATCAAGCTCCGTGTAAATTCTGTCGAGCTCGACCGCATACGCCTTCAGCTCGCAGTCCACAGCGCCGCCCTGTTCAATGCCGTACAGACCTGTTTGGAGCAGCTTTG
>NZ_JAEQMG010000060.1 GCF_016680995.1 Ruminococcus difficilis
TCGCCCTCGCGTACAGCCTTGATAGCGGGCTTTGCGAGCGGCTCCATGCGTACGAACCACTGCTTTGAAACCATCGGCTCGATGGTGGTGTGGCAGCGGTAGCAGGTGCCTACGTCGTGGGTGTGTGGCTTGACCTGCTTGAGCAGACCGAGGTCGGTTAGGTCGGCGAGAACGGCTTCTCTCGCTTCGGCGGTGGTCATGCCTGCGTACTTGCCGCAGTCGATGACCTCCGGCTCGTTCTCGGCGAGTCTGCCCTTTGCCTTGAGCTCTTCATATGCCTCAACGTCAGCCTTGCCTGTCATGTGGCCGTCGTAGGTGAATACGCGTACGATAGGCAGGCTACAGCGCTGACCTACCTCGTAGTCGTTGGGATCGTGGGCAGGTGTAATCTTAACAACGCCCGTACCTTTTTCCATATCTGCGTGCTCGTCGCAGACAATCGGAATCTCCTTGTTGAGCAGCGGAAGGATAACGTGGCAGCCGTGGAGGTGCTTGTAACGCTCGTCCTCGCTGTTAATTGCAACGGCGGTGTCGCCGAGCATTGTCTCGGGACGGGTCGTGGCGATTTCGAGCATCTCGCCCGTTTCCTTTACGGGATAGAGAATGTGCCAGAAGTGACCCTGCTGTTCCTCATACTCGACCTCTGCGTCGGAGATAGAGGTGTTGCAGTGCGGACACCAGTTTACCATGCGGTTGCCGCGGTAGATTTTGCCGTCCTCATAGAGCTTGACGAAAACCTCGCGTACCGCCTCGGAGCAGCCGTCGTCCATTGTGAAACGCTCGCGCTCCCAGTCGCAGCTAACGCCTAATTTGCGCAGCTGTCTTGTGATTCTGCCGCCGTACTCGCGCTTCCATTCCCACGCGCGCTCGAGGAACTTCTCGCGTCCGAGGTCGTCCTTGGAAACTCCCTCCTTGCGCATAGCCTCAACGATTTTCGCCTCTGTAGCGATAGACGCGTGGTCGGTACCGGGTACCCACAAAGCGGCATAGCCTGACATACGCTTGTAGCGGATAAGGATATCCTGCAGTGTTTCGTCAAGCGCGTGGCCGATGTGCAGCTGACCCGTGATGTTGGGCGGCGGCATAACAATAGTATACGGTTTTTTATCGGGATCCGCTTCTGTGTGGAAATAATTTCCCTTGAGCCAGAAGTCGTAAATTTTGTCCTCAAATTCAGAGGGCTTATAGGATTTTGCCATCTCCTTAGCCATAAAATCGCTCCTTAAATATATTTGTTTGCATACCGTATTATTATCGCATTTTACGGCGGTTTTGTCAAGGTTGAAGGTAGATAAAACGAAAAAAGCGCGGCATAAGCCGCGCCTTTCACTCATCTGTATGGGTTTTGATAGTACCAGCTGGTTTTGTTCAGCTTGTTGTCCTTGTCGAGCACGCCGATCTCGCGCATTGCTTTCAGGGTTTGAGTGTAATCCTCGCTTACATAGCCCCTGTCGCCGTCGGAATCGCCGTGAGTCATAAGGCTGAGCATCTCGCCGAGGAAGGAGTTCCCTTCAAGGTTGTCATTCTTTCGGTACCTGATATTTATGCAAACTACTGCATCCTTCGGCTCAACCTCGCCGTGTTCGGCAAAGTCCTTTCGGTAAGCCTCCATCACCTTCTCGATATCAGCCCTGGCAGAAGGATTGTATTCGTCCTCCTGAATGGTGAGAGGCGAGTACAAGTAGTAACTGCCCCAATCGTTGTCATCGTCGGAAACAGACAGGGAGTTGATCTCGTCATATTTCGCGTTCATTATGCTGCTGTAGCGCAGGAAGTATTCCTCGTCATCGAGCAGGTCGTTAATATTCGTTTCGTCAATGGTGAAATCGCTGAACGTTCCGTACTGCTCGTAGTAGCATCTGGTTACGGTAAAGCCGTTGTTCAGCTTGTAGGACACCACATATTCCTTGTTGTAGAGCGAGGACGAGAAGCCGCTCAAAAACATGTTCGCCCAGATATCCGCATATGGGTTGTAGCTCGTGCTGTCGAGCCTGCCGACAATGCCGTGGTGGAAATATGTGATGCTGCGGATATCATCGGCGTCGGTATAGTCGTCGGCGGCGAGATTTCCGAGCTGCACGGCGTTGAGCTTGCCCGTAAAATAGCAGTCCTCAAGGTCTATTACGCCCGCGCTCTTGATATTCTCCGTTACGGGGACGAAGCGGTTGTAGCCCGTTATATCAAAGCTGAGCACAAACATCACGCCTGCCGTAAGGACGACCAGACCGCCGAGAGGAATCGCGGTTTTGATGAGCTTGTTTACCCCGCGGTAGAGGATCATATGTGTAATGACGTAGGCGGGAACACTGCCGAGCACAAAGCCGAACATGAAGCCCGCGAACGGAATGAAGAACACTCCGAGAGCGCCGAAGATGCTGCCGAGGAACATTCCGAAGTCAAAGGCGACGAGCACCTTGACCATGTAGGCGGGCAGCCAGTAGGCAAACGAGGTCTGGGCGCATTCGGCGCGTCTTTTCTTCACAAGGAAGATTCCGAGCGCAAGGCACGCCGCCGTGAAGATGATCCAGTATATGATATTTCCGCCGCTGTAAGCCGATAGCGGATTGAGCGCCTTCATGATGAAGCTGTTCTCGTAAATCATCAGCGGCATTCCGTGCAGGAAGGACATCACTGTGCCCTTAATGAACATAGCCGCTACGACATAGGCGAAGTTTATCGCGATAAAGGCGATGACGCTGTTTACAGTGGTGCCGCAGCAGACCGCGAGCAGACCGTAGAACGAAACACAGGCGATCGAGCCGAGCAGCAGGTTGAGATAGAGGCTCGTGACCTCGTTGACGAGAGGCTGACCGAAGCATACCGAAATCAGCGCGATAATTGACAGGAAGAACATCGTCGGCACGATCGAGAAGATGTACGCCGAAACAGTCTTTGCGACATAGAACGTGCGCCTGCTTATCGGAAGCGCGCCGTACATATCAGCCTTGCGCTTGTTGTGCAGATATGAGTAAATCCGTATGGTGTAGATGATCGTGAAAACCGCGTTGAGGAAGAATACCACGTAGGACGCGATGATCTGAAAAACCTTGACGGCGGTTCTGACCGCGTCGTAGTCGATGCTTGCGGCATTCGCCGTGCTCCATGAATCCGTCGCCTCGGAAAAGCCCACGACAAGGCAGATAGTGAATATCACCGTTGTGAACACGCCTGCCAGAATCGCGAAAACCAGCAGCGCGCCCGAGCAGTTGCGCAGCTCCCACTTGAAGGTCGTCAGGCACTGCCTTAATCTGCTCTTAGAGGATACTGTTTGTGTCATAGCCCGCAGCCCCCATTT
>NZ_JAEQMG010000061.1 GCF_016680995.1 Ruminococcus difficilis
GGGCAGGTGCCCAGCACCAGACAGAGAACGGGATTCTCTTTGATAATGCCTTTGGTCAGTTCTTTGAGGTAACTGCGTTTTTCCATTACTCTGCCCCCTTTACATTTTCGTTATAGAGCCGACACGCGTCGTTGACCGCCTTGGTGACGGCGCGTGAGCTGATCGTCGCGGAGGTGACCGCGTCGACCGTCTGCGCGTTGCCGGAGGCGTCGTCCTTGCTGACGACGATATCCTCGTTGACGTTCAGACCCTTGTATTGATCACGGAAGGATTCGTTTGAGGTGTTTTTGCCGAGACCCGGCGTTTCATCATTATTATAGAATACGTCTACGGCGATGATCGAGCCGTCGGCGATGCCGGTCATGACCTTGACCTGTCCGCCGTAGCCCTGGGTGGCGGTGGAGATCGCATAGCCCACCGTCTTGCCGCTGTCATCCAGACCCTTATACATGGTGTCGGGGATGACCTCTTCAAAGGTTTTCGCGCCGGGACAGACGGTCAGCATACTTTCTTCCTTGCTTTGCTGATCGTTGGCGGCGATCTGTTTGGCGGTGATGTTGTTGGTCAGCGCCAGCGCCGCGGTGACGACCAGACAGATCAAAAACAGGGAGAGCGTCGGGATCAAAACCGCTTTCGGGGTGATTTTTACTTTCATTTCTGCTCCCCCTTCTTCTTTTTGATGTAGCCCAGTGTGCGGGGAATGGTAGCGCGCTCGATCAGCGGCACCAGAATATTCATCAACAGGATCGAGAAGGATACGCCCTCGGGCATATTGGAATAGGCGCGGAGCAGGATCGTGAGGATACCGCAGCCGACGGCATAGATCACCTTGCCCCACTTGGTGACGGGCGAGGTAGTGTAGTCGGTCGCCATGAAGATCGCGCCGATCATCAGACCGCCCGAAAGCAGCTGATACAGCGGATCGAGTCCGACGATCAGGCTCATCACAGCTGCTGTCGCGAGATAGACGCAGGGGATGATGGGGGAGATGACCCGGCGGACGACCAGATAGACGCCGCCCAGGATCAGCGCCGCGGCACAGACCTCGCCGATGGAGCCGCCGCAGCGACCCAGCAGAAGATCGACATAGGAGTAGATGCCGGGCTCAGCCGCCAAAGGCGTCGCGGAGGTGGTCGCGTCGATCGCGGCAGCCTGAGGAGCGCCTGCCGCGGTGACCCAGTGCATCATCGGACGGGGGAAGGATACCAGCAGGACGATACGCGCCGCTAACGCGGGATTGACAAAGTTCATGCCGATACCGCCGAACATTTGCTTGACCACGACGATCGCGATCAGACAGCCGAACATGGCGATCAGTGGATTGATGTCCACGGGTAAGTTCAGCGCGAGCAAAAGACCGGTCACGACGGCGGATAAGTCGCCGATGGTCGTGTCGCGCTTCATGATCTTGCGCGAGATGAATTCGAGCAGCACACAGGTCGCGATGCAGATCGCTATCAGTACCATGGAGCGCAGCCCGAAGATCACGCACGCCATGACCGCCGCCGGGATCAGCGCGATGATGACGTCGAGCATGATGCGGCGGGTGGTGTTATTGCCTCTAAAATGCGGTGAGGAGGAGACGTGTAATTTTGCTTCCATTACTTCTTACCTCCCTTATCTTTCGAGGCGATCTCTTCACGCTTTGCCTTTTGGATCAGCGCCTTGCCCACGCGGATATTCTGCACCAGATGGCGCTTAGCGGGACAGGTGAAGGAACAGCAGCCGCATTCCATGCAGTTCATGGCGTTGTAGAATTTCAGCCCGTCGATATCGCCGCGGTCAGCCGCGTTCGCAAGCTCCAGCGGCTGTAAGTGCATCGGACACGCGTCCAGACATTTGCCGCAGCGGATGCACGCCGTGGGTTCGTGATGCTTCGCTTCTTTCTCGGACAAAGCCAGGATCGCGTTGTTTTGCTTGAGGATATACAGATCATCGTTCGGCAGGGCGATACCCATCATGGGGCCGCCCATGATCAGCTTGTAGGGCTGTTCCTTATAGCCGCCGACGAATTCGATGACGTCCTTGATCGGGGTGCCGATGGGAGCGATGACGTTGACGGGGTTTTCGATACAGCCGCCGTCGACCGTCAGTCGGCGTGAGATCAGCGGGATACCCGTCTTGAGATAACGGGAGATGAAGGCGATGGAGCCGACGTTCATCACAAGACAACCCGCGTCGCTGGGCAGACCGCCTACGGGGACCTCGCGTCCGGTACACGCCTTGATCAGGATCTTCTCGGCGCCCTGCGGATAGGTCGCCTTGATGGGCAGTACGCGGATCTCGTCCTCGGGATCGACCTTGCTGTCGGCGATCTCGCGCAGTGCCTTGATCGCGTCGGGCTTGTTGTTCTCGATACCGATGATCACGCGGTGGATACCGAGGAATTCCTTGACCGTGATGATGCCCGAGATCACATCCCATGAGTTCTCGAGGATCTCGCGGTGGTCGGAGGTGATGTAGGGCTCACACTCGGCGACATTGATGATCATGGTGTCGACATTCTTGTCCGAGGGGATATTGAGCTTGACGGATGTCGGGAATCCCGCGCCGCCTAAGCCCACCAGACCGCTGTTGCGGATCGCGGTGATCAGATCGGACAAGCTTTCGACCTTGGGCGGTCGGATGTCGGGAGAAAGGCGCTGTTCACCGTCGCTTTCGATGAAGATCGCTTCTACCTTACCGCCGTCGGGCATGGTGATTTTGTCGATTTTTTTGACTTTACCGGAAACACTGGCGTGGATCGGAGCGCTGACAAAGGCGTCGCTGCCCGCGATCTGCTGACCGACGTCCACGATGTCGCCGACCTTGACCAGCGGCTTACACGGCGCGCCGATATGCTGTGTCATCGGCAGAGCGACCATACTCGGCACCGGCAGCATCAGGCTCTCTTTGTGCGCTGTATTCTTGTTGTGCGGAGCATGTACGCCGCCCTTGGTGCGGTAGGGTCGCTTAGGAAAACTAAGTTCAGCCAAAAATATACCTCCTTCATAACAATATATACTTACTCTATTTAATAATTTAACGTATTAAAACACGCTATTAATATATAATAACATTAATAAGGCTGTTTTTCAATATAAAATAATTGTTAAATAAATAACTTATTGTCGAAGAATCAAGAGCAAAGGAGAGCTAAATATGCAGTTTTTATGGGCTTTTTTGGTAGGTGGAGCGCTGTGTCTGATCGGACAGGTGTTGATCGACCGCACCTCGCTGACCCCGGCCCGGATTCTGACGGGGTTCGTGGTAGCGGGCGTTGTGCTGTCCGCGATCGGGTTGTACGAGCCGCTCACGGAGTTCGCGGGTGCGGGCGCGACGGTGCCGCTGTCGGGCTTCGGGCATTTGATGGCGCAGGGTGTACGCGACGCGGTAGACAAAGAGGGCGCGATCGGGATCCTGACCGGTGCGCTGTCCTCGGCGGCAGCGGGCATCGGCGCGGCAGTGGTGCTGTCGCTGACGGCGGGATTGATCAGCAGACCGAAGGAGAAGTAGAGATAATTAGGAATTAGTAATTAGGAATTACCGGACGATGCAACGTTTATTGTAGGGGAGGGTCTTGACCCTCCCGCTGCAATGCGTTTCCTATATCGAAAACGTAAGATAAAACAGAAATATTTCTGTCGTGCGGATGGTCAATGACCATCCCTACGGAAACAGGTATTTGCTCCGCATGATGCAGCAATCGAAAAGGAAAGGTTTCGGTACGTCGGACACGCGTGTCCAAGCGCCGTACCCTACGGAAGTCAGTATTTGCTTCGCGGTGAATGACATTTATCCGGAACGTTCCGGGAGGAGCATTCCTCGGCGGAGACGCCTTTCTCTAAGCGAGAACGGCAACCCTTTTGTCCGCTTCGCGGACATTTCCCCTATCAGGGGAATCTCCCACTGTCACTTCGTGACGTCTCCCCAACGGGGAGCACCCCTCCCCTACACAATTTGACGGAAACGTCGCGTCCTCGTAATGAAAACAAAAAAAAGACACATGGAATCCATGTGCCTTTGATCGATGTCTTTATCATTGAGAAAAAAGAAAAGGGCACGCGTGCCCAAACTAAAAACGGAGGACTATTGCCCTCCGCCTTTAGTGCTTACTGTATTGAATAATCGAGGTATTCCTCAAGTTCTTCTTCTTCTCTCTTCTGCTTCTCTTTTATGACAAAGAAAGCGGTAACCGCAGCTGTGATAGCTGCTACTGCGGCAGCAATCCAGATAATCCACTTTACAGTTTTTTTACCATCGCAATTATTACACATACCGTGCCTCCTGAATCTTAATGTAATACAATGTATAAGAAAATAATACCAGAAATTTTGAAAAAGTCAATATATTGTATGTAAGTTTCTGAAAACTTTCATCATTTGCGGTACATATTGGGGTGATCGGGCAAAATCAATCACCGTGACAGCTTTATTATTGCCGCGGATGGGGCGATTATGCGGCGTTTGCGGTTTGAATCAAAGCTCTGCCGCGGGACGTCGAACACGCGTGTTCAAACGTCGTCCCCTACAAAAAGAGGCTACCACATCATCAAAGTGATAGCCTCCGGTCATTCTGTTATTCCGCGTCCTCCAGCTCGGCGGTATCGTATACCAGCGGCATGTGATACTCGCGCTCGTAGATCTCTTTCCACAGCTGATAGTTGCGGTCGAGCATATCCTTGACGCTCTCGCGGTAGGACAGATCGGGATTCGGATAGATCGGCTCGCCGATGTGGATGGTGTATTCCTGTACAAAGAAGCCGTCCTCGCCCATGATATCGGAATCCTGCATGGTGATGAAGCACGGCAGGACGGGTACGTTGTTGCGTACCGCAAAGCTGTAAGCGCCGTTCTTGAGGGGCTTGGGCTTGCGGTAGTTCCACCACATGGACTGCTCGGGATAGACGAGGATGAAGTCGCCCTTTTGCAGGAGCATATCCACGCCCTTCATGAACTTCTTCATGGTGCGCAGGTTCGAGGAGAGGGGCAGGGTGTTGCAGTTGCGCATCAAAAAGCCGTAGAAGCCGGGGAACGAGGTATAGTTGCCCTCGCGGATGACGCGCCAGAAAGTGCGGTCGGGCTGCTGTGCCGCGTCGTATGCCAGCTGGATCGCAAAGCTGTCGAAGGCGTTGAAGTGGTTGCAGGTGATGATCGCACCGCTGTTCAGATTGCGGAAGTTCTCGATACCCTTGATGTCCTTGATGATCAGCTTTTTGTCCGCGATCAGATAGTTGACGTAGCGGCGTGCCGCGGCAAAGGCTACCTTGCTCTTCATCTTCTTGGTGATACCGCGCTTGCCGTATTCGATCTCGTCGGGCATGAGGGTGCGTGAGGGCGGATCGTCCTCGACGTCCACGTCGAAGCGGCCTTCGCGCTCGAGCTGTGCGATCTTTTCGAGTATTTCAACTCTGTCCTTGGCACGGACGTAGCTGTCGAGCTGTTTTTGGTAGTTATCGTCACGATCGGTTTCAAATTTCGCCAATGCTAACAAGTTGTCCATGACCTCCGCATCATTTATTCTATCTTCATCGGTGAAGTTATCGAGCACCGCCTTGATCTCGTCATACACCTCGGTCTCTTCGGCGTAATGCCAGAAGATGTCGCCGCCGGTGCAGTCGGGGTAGTGCCACGGCTTGCTGACCATGATATAGTGGATGATTTTTGCTTCTTCGATCGGATAGGGGAAGGAGCAGTATGCCTCGGTGTTCCAGCGCTGGTCGAGCCACAGGATGTGATCCTTGCAGATCAGGTTGAGGTAATCCTCGTCCTGGGTGACGACGAACTGGTATTCCGCCAGACGGTCGGCAAAGCGCTTGAGGATCTCTTTTTCACGGAAGAGCTTGGCGTTGATCAGCAGCAGACCCGCGTTGAAGAAGTTATGGCGCGATACGCCGACGACCTTTTCGGCATAGGTGCCGTAGTGGTCGGTCTGCACCATCGCCTGTTCGTGGCACGCGCCGATCCATTTGTCGCCCAGATCGGTGTTGTACAGCTCGCTGATATCGCCCTGCACGACGGTGTCGCCGTCGATATAGATGACCTTGTCGTACTCGGGGAACATATCCGCGATGAACAGGCGGAAATAGGTGGTATTGCTGTAATAATCGCGCACGGGCAGCGCGTCGGTGATGGCATGCAGACGCTCGCTGACGTCGGTGAAGATGACGTCAAAATTCTCGTTGCCCTCAGCGAGCTTGGTCGCTTTTTTCTGTGTTTCTTCAGAGATGCCCGCGTGCAGGATATAGATGCAGTAGTGATAATCGGGTGAGGCGTTCACCATCATCGAGTGGATGGATACGACGGAATACTTGATAAAGCCTTCGTCACACGCGTAAAAAATCGGTATAGTTTTCTTGTTCATAGCTCTTACTCCGGTTTACTCTTCGTCATAATCGTGAGGTATTCGTTGAGGATGTCGTCAAATTCGTAGTAGCCGAAAACATTGTGGACCTTGTCGACCTGCCACTGCTTGATGTTTTCGGTGTGGGGGTAGGGGGTGTAGAACAGACGCTTGGAAAAATGTCTGACCACCGTGTGCGGGTGGAGAAATTTTTGGTCGTTGAAGCGCTGGGGCAACAGCTTTTTCTTTGTTGTCGCGTGGATCAGCGCTGTCTGGTCGGCAAAAAGGAATTTCTTTCGCCTTAATTCGCGGCGTGCCTTTTCAAATAAGCCATTCTTAATTGACTGCGCCATGTTGAACAGCAAAACGCCGGCGTTGACATAGTTGGGATACAGGAGGTATTTGCCGTAATGGTCGCGTGCCGCGGCGTATTCATAGCCCTCAAGGTCGATATCGTACAGCAGATGCACGTCGCGCTGGAAGAGGATATCCGCGTCGAGGTACAGCAGTTTGTCGTCCTTGGGGATGTCGTCGACCAGATCGGCGAGCAGCCGCAGCAGGGTGTAGGGCGAGCAATAGGCGCCCTCGTTGGGACAATAGGCGAATTCCTGCTCATACAGGGCGGTGACGTCGATGACCTTCAGGGTGTTTTCAGGATTATATTTTTGCACGGTCTTGCGGAGCAGTTCGATGTGCTCCTCGGGGACGCCGGTATATTTGGGATTCAGTCGGGGCAGTTCCATGGTAAAGATCCGGAACGAAAAGGGTTCGTCGGATTTCGTGCGCTTCATCAGCGATAAGGCGCAGGTGAGAAATCCGTCGAAAACACCGTCGTTTCCGCAGAATAGTACGTTTACCATGATATACCTCCGTTGATTGATGATGGTTTCACGCTGACAAGAGGTCAGGTGACATCAGGAAGATGACAGCAGTTTTTCAGCCTGATTCAGTCTGCTGAGTCGTGTCGTCCTCTTTTTCCTTTTTGATGTATTGGATGACCTCGACATTGGAGAGCTCGGCGCGTCGGCACATCTGCTCATACACCTCGTCGCGCAGCTTTTTGCGGCGCTGCTTGAGGGGCAGCTCCATATCGGGGTAAAAAGGCCCGTCGATGTAGGTGGTCATGCGCGGTTTGCGCTTGTTGCCGCGCTTCTGGTAGGTGTTGACAAAGCAAAACACCGGCGTTCCGTCCTTGGCGGGATAGCCGAAGGAGCCGTCGGGAAAGGGTCGGATATGGGTGTAGTACGGCCAGATATGCGCCTCAGGATAGATCACGACGGCGTGGTGCTTTTCGATGCGGCCCGCGATGCAGTCCTGAAAGTTGCGATAGGCATCCCGCGTATCGGGCAGCGGGATCGCGCCCAGCGAGGGGTTGATCCGTCCGAGATACGGCATCGATACGTTATTGGCGTGCACGATGAAGGACACCCGCTTGGGAAAGCAAAAGACGTTGGGTGTGAAAGGATCGCCGATCGCCTGTGTATGGTTGCCGTACAGGTAGATACCCTGCTTGCGAAAGGGCTTGAGCTTTTCGCGTCCGACCGATCGCTGGTGCAGGCTGAGCTTGGCGTACAGAAACGCGATCGGCGTCGCGACGATGCGATACCAGAAGAAGCGGGTGAACGCGCGGACGGGTCCCTTGCGGTCATAGACATAGTCGCCGTCGATCTTCTTTGCTTCGATGACCGCCGTGGAGAATTCATCGTTGAGTTCATCCTGATAGTATATCACCTTGCGGTTATCCACGAACAGCCTCCTTTACGCAAATTCCGTCGGCATGACGCTTCATGATACGCCGTTTGGTCACGGCGTTTTTCGGGAATCATTATAGCAAAGTTGTGAAGCGTTGAAAAGTAACTGTCGCCCCAAAACTGTCTACATCTGAACGCGATGGTTCTACAAAGCTCTCAACAGCGGGTAGAACGGGCTCTACCGACAGTAGAACGCACCGAAAAAACGCACTGTTCATGCGGATTTTTCGCAAAAACAGCACTCTACCGACCGAATTCGGGGGATTTAGACCGAATCTGCCGCGCATGGCAGAAAAAACGACTCCGTGATGATCGGAGCCGTTGTATCAAAAAGCAATAAAATAACACAATCTATTGCAAAAAATCCGTATCGCTGCATTGTCGGCAAACAGGCGTCAATCATAAAATTATTATAGCAATACAGAATAATAAAATCAATAGGAAAGTCCTGTCTGAAATGAAAAAAACCTGCTTTTTTTATGAAAATAATTCAGATTTTCTGAAAATGGTTTTGCGGTAAATTATCATCGACTTTACTCCCATATCATTAAGGAAAGGAAAAGGTATATCGCTGACGTTCGATCGAATGATGCGATTCCCGAAAGGAGCCTTTCTTAATCAAATGATATTGCGCTTTATCTCAGCTTTTTTTGCAGGGGTAGGGGCAGTTTTCACAGGAGCAGGAACAGCTTTTCCCCTTGCGTTTGCGCAGGATGATGAAAACCACCGCCGCGATCACAGCCGCGGCGATCGCGCAGATGATCAGGATATCGGCAAGGTTCATATTCAGCCTCCCATTCCGCACAGCACACAGATCAGGTGAACGATCGTGGTGACGAGGTAGGCGACGACGCACTGCCAGATGACCACGCCGATCGCCCATTTGTGTCCCAGCTCACGCTTGACGGAGGCGATCGCCGCCACACAGGGGGTGTAGAGCAGGCTGAACACGAGGATGGAGATCGCGGTCAGGGCTGTCATCGCCGAGCTGATACCGCCGGTGTAGAGGATCTTTAAGGTGGAGACAACGCTTTCCTTCGCCATCACGCCGCTGATCAGTGAGGTGACGATGCGCCAGTCGCCCATGCCGAGCGGTGCGAATATCGGCGCGATCAGCCCCGCCAGTTGGGCGAGGATGCTGTCCTGTGAGTCGGTGACCATGTTGAACTGCAGATTGAAGTTTTGCAGGAACCAGACGATGATCGTAGAGATGAAGATGACGGTGAACGCCCGCTGGATAAAGTCCTTCGCCTTATCCCACAACAGGCGGATCACGTTCTTCGCGCCGGGCAGTCGATAGTTGGGCAGCTCCATGACGAACGGCACCGCCTCACCCTTGAAGATCGTTCTCTTATACAGCATCGCGATCAAAATCCCGACGATGATGCCCAAGAGGTAGAGTCCGGTGAAGATCAGCCCTCTGTACTGCGTGAAAAAGACGCTGACAAAGAAGCCGTAGATCGGCAGCTTAGCCGAACAGCTCATAAAGGGGGTGAGCAGGATGGTCATCTTGCGGTCGCGCTCACTGGGCAGGGTACGCGTCGCCATGACGGACGGTACGGTACAGCCGAAGCCGATCAGCATGGGAACGATACTGCGTCCCGACAGACCGATCCTGCGGAGCAGTTTATCCATAAAGAACGCGACGCGTGCCAGATAGCCGCTGTCCTCCAGGATCGACAGGAACAAAAACAGCGTGATGATGATCGGCAAAAAGCTGAGCACACTGCCGATGCCCGTAAAGACGCCGTTGGTGACCAGCCCCGTAAGGATCGGGTTGACGTTGGCGCTTTCCATCGCGTTTTTTGTGATATCGGTCAGATTGGAGATCCCCGCATCCAACAGGTTTTGCAGGTTGCCGCCGATCAGATCAAAGGTCAGCCAGAAGATCAGCCCCATGATGAGGATGAACATCGGGATGGCGGTGAACTTTCCCGTCAGGATGCGGTCGATCTTGACGCTGCGGCGATGCTCGCGGCTTTCGGCGGGCTTCGTCACGGTGCGGGAGCAGACCTTGTGGATGTAGGAAAAGCGCATATCTGCGATGGCGGCGTTGCGATCCAGCCCGCATTCCTTTTCCATCTGGGTGATGATGTGTTCGAGCATTTCTTTTTCGCCGCTGTCAAGGTTCAGCTTTTCGAGGATGAGCTCATCGCCGTCGACGACCTTGCTTGCCGCGAAGTGCAGGGGGATGTCGGCTTTTTTTGCCTTGTCCTCGATCAGGTGACGCACCGCGTGCAGGCATCGGTGTACCGCGCCGCCTTTTTCATCGGCGGAGCAAAAGTCCTGCCGCATGGGTTTTTCCTGATAATGCGCGATGTGGATCGCGTGCGTGACCAGCTCGTCCACGCCTTGATTCTTGGCGGCGGAGATCGGCACGACTGGTACGCCGAGCAGAGATTCGAGCTGGTTGATGTCCACGGAGCCGCCGTTGGCGGTCAGCTCGTCCATGATATTCAGCGCGACGACGACAGGGGTGTCCATCTCGAGCAGCTGCATGGTCAGGTAGAGGTTGCGCTCGATGTTGGTCGCGTCGACGATGTTGATGATCGCGCGGGGCTTTTCGTCCAGTACAAAGCTGCGCGAGACGATCTCTTCATTGGTATAGGGCGACATCGAATAGATGCCGGGCAGATCGGTGATGAGGGTGTTTTTGTGGCCCTTGATGACGCCGTCCTTGCGGTCGACGGTCACGCCGGGGAAGTTGCCGACATGCTGATTGGAGCCTGTCAGCTGATTGAAGAGCGTGGTCTTGCCGCTGTTCTGGTTGCCGACTAAGGCGTAGGTCAAGATCGCGTCATCGGGCAGAGGATCGCCGCTGCCCTTGGGGTGGAATTTACCGCCCTCACCTAAGCCGGGGTGGTCGCTCTTTGCCTTTTTAGGAGGAGATATCTGATTGGTTTTTTCGATCGGTTCGACCTCTATTTTTTCAGCTTCGGCAAGGCGCAGGGAAAGCTCATAGCCGTGGAGCGTGAGCTGCATGGGGTCGCCCATGGGGGCGAGCTTGACCAGCTTGACCTGTGTGCCGGGGATCACGCCCATATCCAGAAAATGCTGGCGCAGCCGTCCTTCGCCGCCTACCGCCGTGATGACGGCGGATTGTCCTGTTTTCAGTTCTTTTAATTGCATGAAGGGTACTCCTTTGTGTATCTATTAAAAATGATACCGAATGACTTGCCGTTTGTCAACAATATATGGCGATAGTCGGGCGTTTTTATTCCGATTGCGGGATCAATTCATCAAAAACGGTTGTGATCCCGCTTGACAAACGTTTAACATAGGTATAGAATAAATGCAGAAAACACCACAGGGGGGCTGACGCAGAGTCGGCTGAGAGTAGAGCTGAGGCGCTCTTGACCCTTATACCTGATACGGATAATGCCGTCGTAGGGAGCTGTCATCAAGTTGATCTGGCACCATGCGGAGGCGTGGTGCTTTTTTATTTTCAATAGTCATTGCGAAGGGCGCAATGGTTAAGGTTGAGATTGCCACGTCGGAACAAAGTTCCTCCTCGCAATGACAATCTGAAATGCGCCCTGTGGCAATCTCAACTTATAATAAGGAGGTATTTGTATGAACGCAAGTGTAGCGATCCAGACGCTGCCCGAGGCACAGAATGACGAAGAGCTGATCCGCATCGTCGACGAGGTCATCGCGTATATCAAGAGCACGGGGCTCAAATGCTATGTCGGTCCCTTTGAGACCGCGATCGAGGGCGATTATGACGAGCTGATGGATATCGTCAAGGAATGTCAGCATATCGCCATCCGCGCGGGCGCGCCGTCTGTGCTGGCGTATATCAAGGTCGATTACCGACCGGAGGGGGATGTACTGACGATTGAGCGCAAAGTTACGAAGCACCATCAGTAAGGTCGCGCCGCGTGTCGGGATCTTTCTGCTGATACTGGCGATATGGTACTGCGTGTGCCGCTTTACGGGGATCCCCAAGTTCGTCCTGCCCTCACCGGGGGATGTGATCGGGGCGTTCAAGGAGGATTGGCAGCTGATGCTCAGTCACGCGCGTGTGACGCTGACCGAGACCATGATCGGT
Organism: Ruminococcus difficilis; assembly: GCF_016680995.1. The sequence goes on from NZ_JAEQMG010000061.1 coordinate 12,124, forward strand.
CTGTTTTTCGGCATCCTGATCGGTTTTTTGACGGCGGTGCTGATGGATCGGTTCGCGCTCGTGCGCAAGACGGTCTATCCGCTGATCGTGGTCAGCCAGACGATACCCACCGTGGCGATCGCGCCGATGCTCGTCATCTGGATGGGTTATCAGATGCTGCCGAAGATCGTGCTGATCGTGCTGGTCGTGTTCTTCCCGATCGCGATCAGCCTGCTGCAGGGATTTTCCGAGGTGGACAAGGATACCGTCAATTTGATGCGCTCGATGGGCGCGAATCGGATGCAGATCTTTCGCTATGTCAAGCTGCCGAATTCGCTGGGACATTTCTTTTCCAGCTTGAAGATATCGGTATCATACGCGGTCGTCAGCGCGGTCGTATCGGAATGGATCGGCGGCACGGAGGGTCTGGGCTGTTATATGACCAGAGTCCGCAAGTCGTTTGCCTCCGACAAGATGTTCGCGGTGATCATTCTGATCTCCGTGATCAGCCTGATCCTGATCTGGTTGACAGAGTTGATCCAGCACGCGTGTATGCCGTGGGAAAAAACACATTACCATCACAGGAGGAGTAAAGAATGAAAAAACTGATTGCTGTTATTTTAGTATGTTTATTGGCGATGGCAGCCGTAACGGGCTGCGGATCGCAGAAAACCGAAACCGATAAGTCGACCGCGGATTCCGCTGAAAAGACAAAGATCTCCTTTGTCCTCGACTGGACGCCCAACACCAACCATACGGGTCTGTATGTCGCAAAGGATAAGGGTTATTTTGAGGAAGCCGGTCTGGACGTAGAGATCGTTCAGCCGCCCGAGGACGGCGCAGAGATGCTGGTCGGTTCCGGCAAGGCGCAGTTCGGCGTGTCGTTCCAGGATTACCTGCCCCCCGCGTTGGCAGGCGCAGACGCGATCCCGATCACGGCTGTCGCGGCGCTCGTCCAGCACAACACCTCCGGCATCATTTCCCTGAAAGGAAAGGGCATCGACAGCCCCAAGGGTCTGGAAGGCAAGAAGTACGCGACCTGGGATCTGCCGATCGAAAAGGCGACCTTGAAGAAGGTGGTCGAGGATGACGGCGGCGATTTCAGCAAGGTCGAGCTGATCCCCTCTACCGTGACCGATGAGGTGTCCGCGCTGCAGTCGGGTACCGTTGACGCGATCTGGGTCTATTACGGCTGGGCAGGTATCGCGACGGAGCAGGCTGATCTCGAGACCGATTTCTTCGCGTTCAAGGACGTCGATCCGGTATTTGATTATTATTCTCCCGTTGTCGTCGGCAATAACACCTGGATCGAGGAGCATCCCGACGAGACAAAGGCGTTCCTCTCCGCGCTGAAGAAGGGCTATGAATACGCGATCGACGATCCCGACGGCGCGGCGGATATCCTGCTGAAAAACGCGCCCGAGCTGAACGCCGAGCAGGTCAAGGCGAGCCAGAAGTATCTGTCTAAGGAATACATATCCGACGCAAAGCGCTGGGGCTTTATTGACGCCGCGCGCTGGAGCGCTTTCTTCAAATGGATCAACGATAACAAGCTGTCTGAAGCCGAGGTTCCCGAGAACGGCGGCTTTACCAACGAATATCTTCCCGAGTAATGGCGGAGCTGGAAGTCAGAAATGTCACGTTCAGCTATGACGGCGAGAACAAGATCCTGAATAACGTAAATCTCAAGCTGAACGACGGTGAGCTGGTCTGTCTGCTCGGTGTGAGCGGCGGCGGTAAAACGACGCTGTTCAATATCATCGCGGGGCTCTTGGAGCCTCAGCAGGGACAAATACTGTTAAACGGCGAGGACATCACGGGACAGAGCGGCAAGGTCAGCTATATGCTGCAAAAGGATATGCTCCTGCCGTACCGCACGGTCGAGGATAATGTGGCGCTGCCGCTGATCATCAAAGGCATGAAGAAGAAAGAGGCACGTGAGAAGGTCGGCGGCTACTTTGAGGAGTTCGGCATCGAGGGAACGCAAAAGCGCTATCCCGTCGAGCTGTCGGGCGGCATGAAGCAGCGTGCCGCACTGCTCAGGACGTATCTGTTCTCGGCGCAGGTCGCATTGCTGGATGAGCCGTTCAGCGCGCTCGACACCCTCACCAAAAGCGAGATGCACCGCTGGTATCTGGACGTAATGGACAGGATCAAGCTCTCGACGCTGTTCATCACCCACGATGTGGACGAGGCGATCCTCTTGTCCGACCGCATCTATCTGTTGGACGGCGGCGGTCTCACCGATGAGATCGTCATCACTGAGCCGAAACCGCGCCGCAAGGAGTTTGTTCTGTCGGAGGAATTCTTACAGTACAAGCGCGATATCATCGCGAAGATCTACGCGGGCAAAACGGACGCTTGAACGAATCTCTCACCAATCGTAAACACTCAATCGTCATTGCGAACCTCCGTCAGGAGGTGTGGCAATCTCCACCGAAAAACCACGGAAAGAAGGTCATGGGATGAACCGATGCTTTATCTTCGGCGCGCTGAAAGTGAGCTGTTTGCCGATCAAGCCTGAGTCCGGCGACTTCATCATCGCTGCCGATAAGGGCTATGATACGGCGCTGTCATTGGGTATTGATCCCGACCTTGCGGTGGGGGATTTCGATTCCCTCAACAGGATCCCCGACGCGGAAAACGTCGTCACCCTGCCTGTCCGCAAGGATATGACCGATGTGGGTTATGCCGTGGAAAAGGGCTTTGAGCGCGGATGCGCGGAGTTCATCATCTACGGCGCTGTGGGCGGCGCGCTGGATCACACCTTTGCCAACGTCGCGATCGCGCACGATATCGCCCGCCGCGGCGCAAGGGCGCTGTTGATCGGCGAGGAATACTCCTTTACCGTGCTGCATGGATCCTCATTCACGTTTAAAGCGCGTGAGAGCGGCAGGATCTCGGTATTCGCCCTTGGCGGCACCGCGCAGGGCGTTACGATCCGCGGACTGGATTATGAGGTTGAGGACTGTTCGATCGAAAACACCTCGCATATCGGTGTGAGCAACGCCTTTGTCGGCAAAGAGGCGACGATCTCCGTCCGAGAGGGCGAGCTGTTGGTCGTATGGCAGACAGAATAGAAATAGATAAAAAATACAGGGAGCTGTCGCAGTTGATACGACAGCTCCCTGTTTAGCTTTCCCTTCGGGATAAAAAAGCCTTCCCCTCGGGGGGAAGGTGTCGACCATCGGGAGACGGATGAGGGGATAACCTTTCCTATAGATGTATGTCTCGGTGAGGATGTTTGCTGACCGAGGATTGAGGAAAAGTCTCACACTCTTTGTTAAGATAATCTTCCGGATAAGTAAGCCCCTCATCCGACTCAGCTTGTGCCGAGCCACCTTCCCCCCGAGGGGAAGGCTTGAATACTATGAATGAGCGGTTTTTCGGAACATCACGATCATCCAGATGTACATACAGGTTTTCGGGAGCATCAGCATACCGATCAGGGGGATCGCCTGCGCCCACAACACGACGGGCAGATAGAACAGAAAGCTCAGCGTGACCGCCAGCCACATCCATTTCAGCGGCTTATCCTGCTTTGCGGAGCGCAGCCAGAGGATCACGGTCATCACGCCCATGATGACGAACGGGATGTTGCGCAGGATACCCCACAGCAGGGACGGCTCGGCGCTCGTCCAACCGTTTTGCGGAAAACAGCACAGGGTGATGCGGATGATCGCGCAGACCCACAGGATGATGAGGATCGGCTTTTCGCCTTTGATATGATAGCGTTCACGCCGCGCGTACTCCATCAGCAGATAAAAGACGGTCATCGTGACGGAGGTGACGAGCTTACCGATACCGAGCGCGGCGGTGAAGTCGCCCTCGATCCAGTAGTTGAGGATACGCGGCACCAGATGAAACGCGTCGCCGCAGCCGAGGATCAGCGCCATCCATCCGAACAGGCGGATGTCCTTTCTGCCGTTGGCGTATTTGAGCAGACGGATACCGCTGACGATGGCAAAAACCAGATAACAAACGTCAAAGATACTTTCCGGTAAAGCGGGCATCAGGCGCATGGGGATGCTCCTTTCTTTCATAGGCTGAGATCGCGGTTCACTTCAAGATCGATAAAACAATCCGATAATCGAACGAGAGCCCGATTATCGGAGAATGTCAGCAACCGTCATGATCATTTGAGGGTAATGGAATTGAGCACCTCTTGGAACGCGGGAAGGTTCGCGCTCGCGTTCACCTTGCGGGTGACGTAATATACGGAATAGAAGTGCTTTTTATATTTGAAGGCGACCAGATCGCAGACCTGTACCAGCGCCGCGTCCTTGACCCTGTATTCAAAGCGGATGGCATACGCCTTTTGCTTGCCGATCTTCATTTTGTAATCGGTGACGCGCTGGTAGTTGAGCAGATTGCGGTGGAGAAAGGCTTCTACGTCGATCATATAGGATTCGGCGTCGGTGAAAAGATACTTAAAGCCCGCCTTTTTCCAGTTGACGGAAAGAATGATGTGCTTGTCGGCGTTATACACGCCCCAGCGGTCGGCGGGTGTGCGGAAATAGCGGATCAGCTCTTCTTCACCCATCAGGTCGAAGCCGTCGGGATAGGTCAGGTTGACCTCGTTGTTGATCTGGATACTGTTCATCTTCATCCTCCGTTCCCGCGTAATACACGTATAGTTTAAACCATTATACATCATGGCGAATCGTTTGTCACGAAAAAAATGCAAAAACATCTCGTTTTTTGATCACGACGCATTTGTCATGGTTTTGTCATGGTATATATGTTATCATAAGAGTATAACAGAGAGAAGCGCTCTCTGATACGATAGATCATTTTGTAATCGGAAGAAAGGAGAGATGATGATGAACACGATACTGACAACACAAAATCTGACGAAGAAATACGGCGACAAAATCGCCGCCGGCAACATCAATATCCATATCCGGGAGGGTGAGATCTACGGATTGATCGGCAGGAACGGCGCCGGAAAGACGACGATCATGCGGATGATCAGCGGGTTGTCCTCTCCGACGAGCGGCAGCTATGAGATCCACGGTGAACACAGCCGCGGGGTCGGCGTGCTGATCGAAAGCCCCGGCGTATACAACAATCGCTCGGCGTTTGATAACCTGAGGATCAAATGTATCGCGATGGGCTGTTACTCCAAGGAATATGTCGACGGTCTGCTGAAAACGGTGGGTCTGACGGATACCGGAAAGAAGAAGGTAGGCTCCTTCTCACTGGGAATGCGCCAACGTCTGGGCATCGCCCTCGCGCTGGCGGGAGATCCGAAGCTCATCGTCCTCGACGAGCCGATCAACGGTCTTGACCCGCAGGGTATCGCCGAGGTCAGAGAGACGCTCGAAAAGCTCCGGGATGAAAAAGGGATCACCGTGATGGTGTCCAGCCATATCCTCGAGGAGCTCGGCAAGGTAGCGGATTCGTTCGGGATCATCAACAACGGTGAGCTGATCCAGGAATTCACGAGTGAAGAGCTGGAACGCCGCTGCGGACAGTATATCACCGTCAACACCGACGATAACGAGAAGGCGATGGAGATCATCCGATCGCTCGGGATCGAAAACGCGGTACTCAGCGGCAGTAAAATACGGATCGACGAGCATCTGGATCAGACCGCGGCGATCAACAAAGCGCTGGTAACGGCGGGCTTAGCGGTCGACGAGATCCATACTACCAATATTTCGCTGGAGGATTACTACCTCAGCCTGACGGGAGGGAAGCATGATGACTAATTTATTAAAAATGGAATGGTATAAGCTCAGAACATCCAGGCTGTTTATCGTTTTATTGATCGTGACCTTTGCGCTCAACGCATTGCTTCTCGCGGCACTGCCGTTTGCCTCTTCGGCCTTGGGACAGGAGATGTCCGCGACAAACCTCTCCGCCGTCCTCGCTTCTCCCTTTGCGCTGGGACTGCTGATGATACCGATCTTCATCTCGGCGGTATCGTTTCTATATCTGGACTTTTCGGGAGGCTACATCAAGAATATCGCGGGACAGCTGCCCGACCGGGGCAGTATCGTATTCGCGAAATTCATCATGATCGGCGTCCATAACCTGATCTTCTTCCTCGTTGCCGCGCTGTCCGCTGTCCTCGCGTCAGCCGCGACAAGCGGTCTCGTCATGGATGAAGCGATAGGAGGCGGCGTGCTGACACTGCTGCTCAAATGGCTGTTATCCCTGTCCATTTGTACGATCCTGATGTTCTTCGCAGTCGGCATGAGAAACAAGACCCTCGCGATCATCATGGCGGTGGTCTTCTCGACAGGCGCGCTGTCACTGCTTTATCTGGGTATCAATTCGGGAATCTCGGCGCTCTTCAAGGTCGAGAACGTCAGCGTCGGTGACTACCTGCCCGATTCCTTGATGGGCTCCGTGAACGCGATCACAGGCGATCTGGTGGTCAACGCGATCATCGTAGCCGTCGCATTCATCGCGCTTTTCCTGAGTCTGACATATATCATGTTCAAAAAGCGAGACGTCAAGTAAAGAAATATCAAATCACCGAATCAACAAAAGCCTTTTCTTCATCGTTGAGAAAAGGCTTATTTTATTGCGGATTTTTGCAAATTAGGGAATGACAACGCTGATTTTTTGTGTTATAATAAATCAGATTGAGCTGTAAACGGTGACAAGCGGCAGTTCCGCATACAGCTTTGGGAGTATTGAGGTGACAAAAGAAGATGAAAGAAAAAATAAAAAAAGTAAAAAAGAAGAGGGACAAAAGATTTTTGATCCTGAATATCATCATCATCGCCGTGATCGTTTTTGCGTTCGCGTATGTCTGGACGGTCGGCGATGATTATACCCTGCACACGAACTTTTATCCGGAGGACGGAACCACCAAAAATGTGGTGGTCGACGTCAAGGATGACGACGTTGTGGAATTTGTCAACGTGCGAACCGAAAAGGGTGAGCTCGTGGCGGATTTTCGATCGGATAACCGCGGTAAGACGGATGTGCTGATCAGCTACAGCGTTGGTGACACAAAGATGGATCCGATGGTGTTCAATCTGGAGGTCAACGAGTTCGACACGATCATCGACCATACCATGGGCTCGGTCCGTTTTAACGGCGATAAGGTTGTGATCATCTCGATCATCGTCCTGTTGGCGTTGGCGGAGATCATGATGCTCTGGATGTACATCGATTACCGCAAACACGGCAAATTCTCTTATTCGATGATAGCCTGCGGCGGCTTGAGTATCTTCAACGCGATCCTGCTGGCGTATGTCATCTATTACCTCATCAACTGGCCGACGCTTTCGATCGGCGATTTCCTGATGCTGGTCACGGGCGCGGGCACGATCATGCTGATCATTCTGTTCCCGCTGATGTTGCTGCTCTCGATCCTTTTGGCGATCAGCAATATTTGGCTGATGAAGCACGAGGGGTATCGCCCCGTCAACGCGCTGGGTATCTTTTTCGCGGTCATTTGGGCATTAGGCACACTGTGGACGTTAGGGTTCTACTTCATCCCGTATGACAGCTTCAGCAGCGGAGGGGACAATTATAAGATATATAATCTGATCCTGATGGTACTGGTTTACGTTATCGGTTATCTGGAGTGTATGTTTATCTCCACGGTCATGTGCTCGTTCCTCGCGACCAAGTACAAGGTGCCGATGGATCGTGACTTTATCGTCATCCTCGGCTGTGCGATCCGCGGCGATGGAACGCTCACGCCGCTGCTCAAGGATCGTGTCGACAGTGCAGTCGCCTTTGAGAAAAAGCAGTATCGCACCAACGGCAAGCACGCTGTCTTTGTCCCCTCGGGCGGACAGGGCGCCGATGAGGTGATCTCCGAGGGTGAAGCGATGGAGAATTATCTCAAGAGTATCGGTATCCCTGAAGATCGCATCGCGCGTGAGGACAAGAGTACAAGCACCCTCGAGAATATGAAATTCTCCAAAGAAGTCATTGACGGCTTGTCCGACAGCGAGGATAAGAAGATCGCGTTCGCGACCTCGAGCTATCATGTGTTCCGCGGCTACATCATGGCGAAGAAAAGCGAGATGGAAGACGCCAAAGGTATTTCCGCAAAGACAAAGCCCTATTTCTTCCCGAACGCTTTTCTCAGAGAATTTGTCGGTCTGTTGTTCGACAAAAAGTGGAGTCACATCGTGTTCGTTCTTGCGATCGTAGCGTTCTTTGGTACCTTAGCTTATCTGATTATTTAATCAATGATTTTGATTAAGTAAAAATAGATTGATGAAAGGAGAATATCAATGGAAGAAAAGAAAAAGAATCCGACCCTCCCGTGGAAAGTCGTATCGGGCATTTTGGTCGTCGCGTTGATCGTGATGTCCGTGCTGTATTTCTCCGGTGCAGGGATGAACAACAAGGCTCAGCCCTCTGCCGAGCCGACAACGGTCAGTGAGTCAAACGCGAACAGCTCACAGGACGCACTGTCGCTGTGGACGGAATCCGCACCTCTGAAGTCGGAGCTGACGAGCTATATGAAGACGATCACCGACGAGAACTCAAAGGACTTTATCCCCGTCGAGAACCGTATCGCGGTGTTTGACATGGACGGTACCCTGTGCTGTGAGACCGATCCCGGCTACTTCGATCACAAGCTGCTGTATCACCGCGTGATGGAGGACGAAAGCTATAAGGATAAGGCGTCCGAAGAGGAAAAGGAGACCGCGGCGATCGTCAAGGAATACTTTGACACCGGCGAGTACCCCAAGGGTCTGGACGTCAAGCACGGCACTGCCGTAGCGACCGCCTTCAAGGGCATGACCCCCGATGAATTTGACGCGTATGTCAAGGATTACAAGAACACCGCGATGGTAAGCTACAGCAACATGACCAACGGTCAGGCGTTCTACAAGCCCATGCTGCAGGTCATCGACTATTTACAGGCGAACGACTTCACCGTTTACGTCGTCAGCGGTACCGACCGACTGATCACACGCGGTCTGTGCGACGGTGTGATCGACATTCCGAAGAGCCAGATGATCGGCTCCGACGAGAGCTTTGTCGCTACCAATCAGGGCGACAAGGACGGACTGGAGTACACCTTCTCTCATGATGACAAGGTCATCACCGGCGGTGAGTTCATCATCAAGAACCTCAAGATGAACAAGGTCAGCGTCATCGAGAGAGAGATCGGCGAGCAGCCCGTGCTGTGCTTCGGCAACAGCTCCGGCGACGCGGCGATGGCGAACTTTACCATCACCAACAATAAGTATAAGAGCGGCGCGTATCTGCTCTGCTGTGACGATCTCGAGCGTGAGAACGGCAACATCGAAAAGGCGGATAAAATGCGCGCGAGCTGTGAGGAAAACGGCTGGACGGCGGTTTCCATGAAGGACGACTGGACGACCATCTACGGCGACGGCGTGACCTACAGTAAAAGTAAATAAGTTTGATACAACAAAAGGGTTGGCGTTTTGCCAACCCTTTTTTTCAATATCAAATCCCGTTATGTCGGTCGACCATCTCCCGCAGCTTTTGCAGCAGCTCGTCGGTCGAAAGTCCCGCTTTCTCGCTCAGGTCGGCGAGGGTGGCGTTTTTGATCATCATCTTTCCGATCGGGGTGTTCACGATCTTAAAGCGGCTGTCGAGCTTGATCAGCTCCTCGGGCAGCCACGGATACTCCGCGAGGATATCGGTCAATTTGGTTTGGCTGTTATACTTCATTTTTATCATCCTTTATCTGATTATTTGATCCCGCGCAGGTTGATTTCATCGATAGTCGCGGGTGTGATCCCGCGCTTTAAGAGGTTTTGCTCACATTCTTGGTAGATCTCATCATTCAACAATGCCTCCGGCGTATGCGCGTCATAGCCGATGACTGCCTTGCTGCCGATCTTTGCGACGATATACCAGAAGGTCGGGTTCGGGTAACAGCGCTTGTTGAAATAGCCGAGGATGTTGTATTCCAGCGGGATGTCATGTGCCTTTGCAAATCGGCACAGGTCGGTCATCTGCTCGATATAAAAGTCCGGATCGCCCTCGTACCAGACGGTGTCGGGGTGTGCCAGATAGGTGAAGGCGCCTGTCGACAAGCCCTCCTTGACCTGTGCGACGTACTGCGCGAGGTAATCTTCCTTTTTGCCTTTACCGGCGACATAGTACGAGCCTTCGTCGTATTCGTTGCCGACGAAATGCTGACCCATGATCATGTAGTCGAGGTGCAGGGGGCGGACGAAGTCGATCAGCTCATCAAAGGTTTCGGGGTAATACTCCGTTTCAAATCCCAGGAGGATGCGGATATCGGAGGCGTATTCCTTTTGCAGGGCGCGGATGCTCTCGGCGTATTCCTGCGCCTGTTCGGGGAACATGCGGAAATGGCTGTAGTAATCGTCGACAGGGAAGAACTGAGGGCAGTGATCGGCGAAGCCGAGTGTTTTGAGTCCAGCTTTGATCGCCGCCTCGACATACTCTCTGTCCTCGCCCACGGCGTGATGACAGCGTGTGGTGTGCGTATGCAGGTTGTAGTCCGCCATGTTGAGCCCCCTTTCCGTATTTGAAGTTGACATTATCATAGCAAAAACAAGGAGGTTTGTCCAGAGAATATTACGCTTGTTGTTGATGTAACGCAGTATGATTGAGATACTCGCTTCGCTCAAACAATTTAATACAATCCCTCAGTCCTCTTTCGAGGACAGCCTCCTCGCCGGAAGCGGCTTCTTCTGCGAAGACAGCCGACCCTTTTGTCCGCTTTGCGGACATTTCCCCTAGCAGGGGAATCTCCCCTTGTCCTTCAGACATTCCCCCAACGGGGGTACCTTTACCAAAAGGAGCCTAAAAACTGCATCTCATATTTTTGTTTTTTTTTCTAAAAAAAGAGACTCCCGAAAAGGGAGTCTCCTAAGGGGATGTATCATGAAAAGATGATCAGTTATCGGGTTTTGCGGGAGGGGTACTGCCGCCGCCGTGACCGCTGCCGGTCGATACGACCGCGATCGCTTCGCCGGTGGATGCGGTGCCCGCGGTGTATGCCTTGCCGTCGACGTAGAGGGTATGACCGTTCAGGTCGATGCTGTCCGCGTCACAGGTCAGCGAGGTGATATAGCTGTCGGATGTGAGCGTCCATTTGGCGCCGCCGCTGAGATCGACAAAGACTTCGCCTGCCTGACCGGAGCTGTTGATCGCGCCGGTGAATACGGAGCTGTCGGACAGATAGAGGTTAAGGTGGGACACATCATCCACTACCATGTCGCCGTTGATGGTCTGCTGTTTCGCGTTCAATGTGACCTGACCGCCGTTTTTGCCTTCACTGCCCCATCCGGCTGCCGCCGCTCTGAGGAATACGCCTTCCGCATCGTTGTTGGTGATGGTAGCGCCGGACAGGCTGATGTCGGTCGCGGTATTGTTGACGAAGAAAATGTCGCCGTTCTCATTGGTGAGCGTACCGCCGTTCATGGTAAAGGACGAGGTACCCTCCGCCGCGTCGCCGGACATGCTCTGATAGATCATGACCGCCTGATACCAGCTCGATTTGTTGCTGTTTTTCTTGTTGTTGTCGGCGTTGAGGTTGACGTTATTCAGCGTGACGCTGTTCTTGCCTTCGACCACTACGCCCTGAGAGGCGGTGGACTCCATCTCGGCATTGGATACCGTGATATCGGCTGTAGAGTAGATGACCGGTGAGCCGGTGCCCGAGGTAGTATAATAGCCGCCGCTCACGTTGACGGTACCGCCGCCGCGGTCGGATCGGATCGCCGCCGAGGAGTTGCCTGAGGTGTTGATGGTGAGGTCGGTGGCATTCATCGTGCCGCCGCCGGTCGTCATCAGACCGCCGGAGCAGTTGCCCGCGGTCTCGATGTAGGAATCTTTGATGTTGACGGTCGTGCCCTCGCCGTAGCTGAACACGCCGTTTGCGTGCTTGCCGTCGGATTTGACAACGATATCGCTGAGGTTGAGTGTGCCGCCGTTAGTGGCAAAGATCGTGGCGTTATCGCCGTAGAAGTCGGCTTTGTCGCTCTCACTGCTGTCGCCGCTCTTGATGACCTTGACGTTTTGGTAGTTTGCCGATTCTCCGTCGGCTGTGATCGCGTGCTCGCCGTCGGCGGTATTCTCGATGGTTTGGGTGGTGGTGACGTCCGCTTCCGTCAGCTTTTTGGCGGATGTTCCCGATTGATCCGCTGTGCTTGCCGCGGTGGAGTGGACTGCCTCATCGATGGTAGCGACAGCCGCCTGTGTCGCCTCGGTACTGCCCTTTTGATTGCCGCATGCCGCGAGCGGTAACGCCATGAGCGCCGCTAAGATGATTGCGGTGCTTTTCTTCGATAAAAACTTCATAGGATGACCCCCTTGATCTTGGATTGTGGTATTATCATAACAGATGATATTGAAGATCATTTGAACGCTGTGTGATGATTATGTGAAAAATTTCGTTGAAACAAAAAAGTGCCCGCAGAATAGGGCAATGTCATTAAGTTAAGGAAAAGGTATCTCGCTGACGCTCGTTCGATTGATACAATTCCTCAGTCAGCTTGCGCTGACAGCTCCTTTTACCAAAAGGAGCCTTCCTTAACATAATGATATTTTCATATTAGGGAGCCGTGCCGGATCAGGTCGATCTTCTCCTGTCGGTTCAGCTGCTTGATCTGATACTCGCGGCTCATCGCCTCCTGCCTGGTCGCGAACTGCTCGGTGTAGACGATCTCGACAGGTCGGCGCGGCGCGGTGTATTTCGATGCCGTGCCCGCGTTATGGGCGGCAAGGCGCTTTGCGAGGTCATTAGTCCATCCGCAGTAAAAGGTGCCGTCGGCACATTTCAGGATATAGGTGTAGTTGGGATTATCGCTTTGTTTCGTCATCATTTCTCCGTCACAATCATTTTATATTCCATATGATACACGAAAAACGTCGATTTGTCCAATCGGAAGATCATGTGTAAATCGGGACTTGACAAAAGAGAAAGCGGCTGATATAATCTATTAGTAAGGCAAGGCTAACCACCAAGCCTTGTTATTATCCCTATAGGTTAGCTTTAGCTAATCAAGTTAGCAAAACATAACCAAATGTAAAAAAGGAGATCGCTATGCCGCTCACCTTGGCCGTTATCGGCGAAGAACTCATCATCAAAAGAATCGGCGGAAACGCGGAGGTCAGGACCCATCTGCAGAATCTGGGCTTTGTATCCGGTACCGTTGTAACGGTTGTCAGCTCTATGGGCGGCAACCTGATCGTGAATGTCAAAAACACACGTATCGCCATCAGCAAAGAGATGGCGCAGAAGATCATGGTATAAATATAGTCATTGCGAACCCCGGGCATGAGGTCGGGGTGTGGCAATCTCAACCGAGTATTATGTTGATGATTGTCCGTGATGACAGAATATAAAGGAGGAAGAGTATGAAAACACTGAAAGAGGTCGCGATCGGCGACACCTGCAAGGTCAAAAAGCTCCACGGTGAGGGCGCGGTCAAGCGCCGTATCATGGATATGGGCATCACCAAGGGCGTCGAGATCAAGGTGCAGAAGGTCGCTCCCTTGGGCGATCCGATGGAAGTCACCGTGCGCGGCTATCAGCTGTCGATCCGCAAGGCGGATGCCGAGATGGTCGAGGTGGAATGACGCGCATATCAACGCGTGCGTCTATATTTGACTGATAGCAACGAGGATTGTATCCAAACAAACACTTTATTTTTATCCAATAGTTAGCAAAAACTAACCAAGAAATGAGGTATCATATGAACATCAAGATAGCCTTGGCGGGTAACCCGAACAGCGGTAAGACCACCCTGTTCAACGCCCTGACAGGCGCGAACCAGTTCGTCGGCAACTGGCCCGGCGTAACGGTCGAGAAAAAGGAAGGTAAGCTCAAAAAGCACAGTGATGTGACCATCACCGATCTGCCCGGTATCTACTCGCTTTCACCCTATACGATGGAAGAGGTCGTGGCGCGTAACTATCTGATCGATGAACGCCCCGACGCGATACTGAACATCGTCGACGGTACCAACTTAGAGCGCAACCTATATCTGACCACCCAGCTCTGCGAGCTCGGTATCCCTGTCGTCATCGCCGTCAATATGATGGACGTTGTCGAAAAAACAGGCGTTCGGATCAACACCGAGGAGCTCAGCCGTCAGCTGGGCTGCAAGGTCGTTTCGATCTCTGCCTTAAAGGGCAAGGGCGTGATGGACGCCGCCGAAGAAGCGATCAAGGCGGCGGAAGAAAAGAAGCCCGTTCCGAAGCATCCGTTTGACGGTTCGGTGGAGCACGCGATTGCGCATATTGAAGAAGCCTGTGTCCATGATATGCCCGAGGAGGAGCAGAGATGGTACGCGGTCAAGATCTTTGAGCGTGATGATAAGGTCATGGAAAAGCTCAATCTGAGCAAAGAAACCCTTGATCATATTGAAAAGGATATCAAGGCTGTTGAGGAAGAATATGACGATGACGCGGAGTCGATCATCACCAACGAGCGTTATGTCTATATCGGCAAGATCATCAACAGCGTTTATAAGAATAAGCAAAAGGGTCAGCTCTCGACCTCCGACAAGATCGATAAGATCGTGACCAACCGCTGGCTGGGTCTGCCGATCTTCATGGTCGTCATGTTCCTCGTGTACTACATCTCGATGGTAACGGTCGGAACCGCCGCGACCGACTGGATGAACGACGGCGTGTTCGGCGACGGCTTCCATCTGTTCGGTATCGGTACCGCGCAGTATGAGGAGCACGCTGACGCGATCGGTAAACTGACCGGCGCCGCCGAATCGGCAGGCAACGAAGATCTGCTCGCGGCGCTGGACTTTGAATCGGAAAAATATGACGCTGATAAGGCGGTGACCTCCGTCAAGAGCTTTGCCGCAAGCGTCAAGGACAGTGATGAATCCACCTTTGAGGTCGAAGATGAGGAGACCCTCGAGGTCAAGAACGAGACCATCACCGGCAAGGACGTCAAAGACGCGGCGGAGATCTTCGTGAAAAACGAGGGCAAGCCCGACGATCCCGCCGAGTTCGGCGTATGGGTACCCGGTATCCCGGTCATCGTCGGCAACTGGCTGGAAGCCGCCAACGCTCCCGAATGGCTGTCGAGCCTGATCCTCGACGGTATCATCGCCGGCGTGGGCGCGGTACTCGGCTTTGTACCGCAGATGCTCGTCTTGTTCCTGCTGCTCGCGTTCCTCGAGTCCTGCGGCTACATGGCGCGTATCGCCTTTGTCCTCGACCGTATCTTCCGCCGCTTCGGTCTGTCGGGTAAGTCTTTCATTCCGATCCTGATCGGTACGGGCTGCGGCATCCCCGGCATCATGGCGTCGCGTACCATCGAGAATGAGCGCGACCGCCGAATGACCATCATGACGACCACGTTCATCCCCTGCGGCGCGAAGGTGCCCTTCATCGCGATGATTGCGGGCGCGATCTTCGGCGGCTCTCCGTGGGTCGCGACAAGCGCGTATTTCATCGGCATGGCGGCGATCATCATCTCCGGTATCATGCTCAAAAAGACCAAACCCTTTGCGGGCGAACCCGCTCCGTTCGTCATGGAGCTGCCCGCGTACCACTGGCCGACCCTCGGCAATGTACTCCGTTCCATGTGGGAACGCGGCTGGTCGTTCATCAAAAAAGCGGGTACCATCATCCTGCTCTCCACCATCGTTCTGTGGTTCCTGAGCCGCTTCGGATGGGTCGACGGCGCCTTTACCATGCTGGGTGAAGAGGAGATCGGCAACAGCATCCTTGCTGTGATCGGCAACGGCATCGCATGGATCTTCGCACCGCTCGGCTGGGGCAACTGGCAGGCGGCTGTCGCCTCCATCACCGGCCTGATCGCCAAGGAGAACATCGTCGGCACAATGGGTGTGCTCTACGGCGGCGGAGAAATGTCCACATGGGCGGCGCTCGCGAGCGTATTCACCGGCGTGACCGGCTTCTCGTTCCTCGTATTCAACCTGCTGTGCGCGCCGTGCTTTGCGGCGATGGGCGCCATCAGACGTGAGATGAACTCCGGCAAGTGGACGGCGTTCGCGATCGCGTATCAGTGCGGCTTCGCGTATGTGATCGCGCTGTGCATCAACCAGATCGGCGGCGCCTTCACCGGCAACTTGAATGTCATCGGTCTGATCGTCGCGATCCTGCTGATCGCCTTCATGCTGTATATGCTCTTCAGACCGTATAAGGAAGCCAATAAGCTGACCAAGGATGTAAAGATCAAGTAGGATCGAGTCATTGCGAACCGCCGTATGGCGGTGTGGCAATCCCCTTCCTGTTCCGACCGGTCGGAATGACATCACATAAATAAAAGGAGTTGAATGTATGTTTACATGGATATCGAATAACATCGGCACGATCATTATCTGTGCGGTGCTGATCGCGATCGTCACGGCGATCATCGTCAGCATGATCAAAAAGAAAAAGCAGGGTAAGTCGGTGGTATGCAGCTGCGGCAACTGCAAGCACTGCGCGATGTCCGGCTCCTGTCATAAACAATAATCGTTTTCCTCCGGTACCGAGCGCTTTGTGCGCTCGGTACCTTTTTGTCAGATGGCTGTTTACAGCGGAGACGATTTCAGTTTCCGTACCCTACGGAATAATTGATTTGCTCCGCATTTGAACGACATATTTCGGATAGGTTTCGGGATGTCGCAAGCGTCATCCCCTACAATAAACGTTTCATCTGCTCCGCGATTATGTGGGATGCATCGGATAGGTCGCGGCGGGAGCAAGCCCCCGCCCTACAGAATAATGGATTTGACGTTTTCGATAATGGATATATCCGTCATTCTGCGGGTCGTCGAGGGCGCCGACCCCTACAGGTAAGTTCTGCTTCGAATGAAAAAATATTGAAATAAGGAATAAATTCCCCTTGACAAACTCATTTATCTTTGATACAATATAGTTGCACAAGAGATAAAGGAGTGCAACAGAAATGGAAATGAGCTATAAAGAAGAAATGAAGCTCGAAAATCAGCTTTGTTTTCCGCTGTACGCGGCGGCGCGGAGTGTGACCGCTCTGTACACGCCGTACCTCAAGCCGTTGGGGCTGACCTATACCCAGTACATCGTTTTTCTGGTGCTGTGGGAAAAGGACGGCATCCCCGTGGGTGAGCTCGGAAAGCGACTGATGCTCGACAGCGGCACGCTTTCACCGCTTCTCAAAAAGATGCGGCAGGCGGGCTATATCGAAAAGCGCCAGAGCGCGGAGGATGAGCGATCCTTTCTGATCACCCTGACCGACAAGGGCAGAGCGCTGCAGGAGCAGGCGAGGGAGATCCCGCGCAATGTCGGCGGTTGTATCGCTCTCAATCACGAAAAAGCCGCTCAGCTGTATCAACTGCTGTACGAGCTGCTGGAACACACAAACAGTAACTAACCGAAAGGAGAATGACAAATGAAAACAGTATATGATTTTACGGTAAAAGACAGAAAAGGTAACGATGTGAGCCTGTCCGATTATAAGGGCAAGCTGCTCTTGATCGTCAACACGGCGACCGGCTGCGGATTCACCCCGCATTATGAGCCGCTCGAAGCGATGTACCGCGATCTGCGCGATAAGGATTTTGAGATCCTCGACTTCCCGTGCAACCAGTTCGCGAATCAGGCGCCCGGAGATGAGGAAGAGATCCACAACTTCTGCACGCTGAAATTCGGCGCTGATTTCCCGCAGTTCAAGAAGATCAACGTCAACGGCGAGGATGCCGATCCGCTGTTCGCGTTCCTCGCGACAGAAAAGCCGTTTGAGGGCTTCGGCAAGGGTCTCAAGAATAAGGCGCTGAACAAGTTCGCCGATATGAACAACAAGGCGTTCGGCGACAAGGCATATATCAAATGGAACTTCACCAAGTTCCTCGTTGACCGCGAGGGTAAGGTTATCGCTCGCTTTGAGCCGACCGTCGATATGAAAGACGTCAGAAAAGCGGTCGAAGAAGCGCTCTGAGGTATCATATGAAAGTTGCAGTCAGATATTATACCAAAACCGGTAATACCGAAAAGATGGCGAAAGCGGTCGCCGACGCGGTCGGCGTCAAGGCACTGCCGATCAGCGAACCCATCGACGACACGGTTGACATCCTCTTTCTCGGCAATTCCTACTATGCGTTCAGCATCGACCCCGAGGTGAGGGATTATATCCGCAGGCTTGACGGCACCAAGGTGAAGCGCATCGTCAATTTCGGCTCCGCCGCCATGCTCAACTCCACATGGAAAAAGGTGAAAGCCGAGGCGGATAAGGTCGGCATCAAAATGGACGACCGTGAATTCCACTGCAAGGGTGAGTTCAAGGGACTGCATAAGGGCAGACCCAATGAACAGGATCTGACCAAAGCGGCGGCGTTCGCAAAAAAGATTATCAAATCATAAGAGAGACCGGTAACTGAGCATGTTTCAGTTACCGGTTTTTTGTCAGAAAAGTTACCATTGTAAAGATGTTTTGCTCAACTGAAAACAGAAAGTTGTAGGTTGTACATATTTATTGACTTTGAGGGTGAAATCATTTAGAATTGAGGTATCTGATTATTGCTATGAGGTGGCATTATGAATATCAAAAAATGGAACGCACGGCTGTCGCTGTTAACGATCGTGCTGTTTTTGATACATGAAGGGTACCAGCTGTACGCCTACACCACCATGTATTACAACCCGGTTTTGTCAAAGGTCACGGGTTACGTGCTCACCGGCGCATTGGCGCTGCATGTGATCCTGTCGGTGATGAGCGTGTTCATCCTGCATGACGCAAAGAAGGTCACTTACAAAAAGCTGAATATCAAAACCGTGCTGCAGCGCGTCAGCGGGGTATTGATCGTATTGATTCTGCCGTTGCATATTTTTTCATTCGGTATACTCAAAAGCAGTGTGGGCGGGGTTGGGTACATCCTGACGGAGATCGCCCAGATCCTGTTTTACGCGGCGCTTTGTTGCCATATCTCATTATCCTTTTCCAATGCGCTCGTTACGCTGGGATACCTTGCGGATATGCGCAAAAAACGTGTGATCGATATCGTAGTCACCATCATTTGTGTGATCTTGTTTATCGCGGCAAGCGTGATCATCACGTCGGCACATACTATGATATTCAAAGGTTAGGCGGTGCGGTAAATGAAACATGTATTAGTGATCGGAAGCGGTATCGCCGGATTGAGCTGTGCCATCAACTGCGCCCAAAAGGGGATGCAGGTCACGATGGTATCGCCGTTTCCCTCTGAGCGAGCCCAGTCCGTTTTAGCGGCGGGCGGTATCAACGCCGTGACCGCTTCCTGTGAGGCGGGCGACAGCGTTGACAGTCATATCGACGACACCCTCAAAGGCGGCTGTGATATCGCGGGCAAGGAGGCTGTCAGGGGCTTGTGCGAGAGTGCGCCCGACATTATCGATTGGCTCAAAAAGAACGGTACGGTCTTTACGACCGATGCCGACGGCAATGTCAGCAAACGCGCGTTCGGCGGTCAATCCTATCGGCGCTCCTGTTTTTGCGGCGCCTCTACGGGCAAACAGATCGTGACCGCGCTCGTGATGGAGGCAAGAGGCTTTGAGGGCACGGGCAGGATCAAGCGTCGGCTTTGGGCGGATTTTTACAGCGCCCTGATCAAGGACGGCGAGTGCTTCGGCGCTGTTCTATATAATGAATCGACAAGAAAGCCTGAGGCGATCACAGCGGACTGCGTCGTCATCGCGACAGGCGGACAGAACGCGCTGTTCGGTAAGACGACAGGTTCCACCCAGTGTGACGGCTATGTTGCCGGCAAGCTCCTGACCCAGGGTGTGGAGCTGAAAAATCTCGAGTTCATCCAGTACCATCCCACGACCATCGAGACCGCGCAGAAGAGAATGCTGATCTCTGAGGCGGTCAGGGGAGAGGGCGGCAGGCTCTATATAGAAGAAAACGGTCGGCGCGTCTATTTCATGGAGGACAAATACGGTGAGCGCGGCAACCTCATGCCCCGCGATATCGTATCGCGCTGTATCGAGGAAACGGGAAAGCAGGTCTATCTGGATATCACCTTCCTCGGCAAGGAGAAGATATTGCAAAAGCTGCCCGAGGTCTATGAGCTGTGCAAAAAATACCGCGGGATCGACATCACCAAAGAGAGCATCCCCGTCACACCGTCGGTGCACTTTTTCATGGGCGGTATCGCCGTGAAGAACAACCACGAAACCAATATCAAAAACCTGTACGCGATCGGAGAATGTGCCTCCATCTACCACGGCGCGAACCGTCTGGGCGGTAATTCACTGCTCGCGGCGATCTACGGCGGCAAGGTAGCGGCAAATTCCATCGAACAAGCGGAATCGAGCGATACACCCAACGATTGGTCAAAGGAATTGAAAGAAGCGGAGGAAAAACTGCGTTCTCTCAAAGGCTCCAAAAGCCCCTACCCCGTCAAATACATCCGCGATATGCTCGCCGAAACGATGCAGGAGGATCTCGGGATCGTCCGCGACGCCGACAAGCTGCAGAAGGGGATCGACGATGTGTCGTTCTATCTGTCCGTTGCGGATAAGATCCGCTTCGACAGCTCCGAGATGGCGTACTTCGGCTATAGTTTGAAGGACATTTTGACGCTCGCCAAGGCGACCCTGCTCTGTGCGCTGAGTCGAAAGGAAAGCCGCGGCGCGCATTACAGAAGTGACTGTCCTGAGCCGTCGGACGCATACAAGGCCGCCACTATCATCCGTTATGATAACGGCGAATTCACCACCTACCTCGATACGGAGGGCAAGTATGAGAATTAAAATATTGCGCCAATTGTCGCCTGTCACGGAGCCGTATTGGCAGGAGTTCGAAGGCGATTTTGCAAAGGATCAGTCCGTCGCGGGTATGCTCGACGAGCTGAATTACAAGGATGATCTGTTCGACGTCAACGGCGATCCCGCGCCGAGGATCCAGTGGGAGTGTTCGTGCCTGCAGGGAATGTGCGGCGCGTGCGCGATGGTCATCAACGGCAGACCCGCCCTCGCCTGTGAGGTCTTTTTGAGAGATTTCAAGGGCGATACCGTGGTCATCGAGCCGCTGAAAAAGTTCGCGACCATCTCCGATCTGGTGGTCGACCGCGGCATTATCCATCAAAATCTGAAAAAAGCGAATGTGTATATCGGAGAGTACGAGGGCGCCGATCCAAAGGAGTATGACCATATGTACGCGGCGGGCAAGTGCCTTAAATGCGGCTTGTGTCTGGAGGTTTGCCCCAATTATCTTGACGGCAGCAGCTTCTACGGCGCGGCATTCGCCAACGACTGCTTCCTGATCGCGTCACGCAGCAAATCCCGTAAGAAAGCGATCACGAAGTCATATCAAAAGAACTTTGAGCAGGGCTGTTCCAAGGCGCTGTCCTGTGTGGACGTCTGCCCGATGAAGATCCCGACCCTCGCGTCGATCGCGAAGATGAACCGCAGATAACGGGTGGCAACATGAAAATAACGTGTCAAAAACTGGACGATCATCATATACATGACCTTGCACAGCTATCGGGCGCAGAGGGATTTCCGTATCCGATAGCGGAGGATACCGCGCGGGTCTATTGCCGAAATCGGGACGCGTCCGATCCCGGTGTGCAGACCTACGGCGTTTTTGAGGAGGGTAAGCTCGTCAGCGTGATGACCGCCACCTATTGCGTGGTGTTTCCGTGCGATGATTCGCCGAGCGGTCGGATCGCGCATATCAGCGGCGCGTATACACTGCCCGCTTTTCGGCACAAGGGCTATGCGACCGAGCTGTTGACGGCGATCCAAGCGGACGCTGCCGCATTCGGCGCGGATTACCTGTGCTGTGACAGCACGGCGGACGGTCTGTACCGTAGCTTCGGGATGTACCCGACGTCGGATGACGAAACAAGAATGTGGAAAAAGCTCAATGAGTGAGGAGGAAAACATATGATAGAAACAGGCTGGGTATCGATCCTGCCGCCTTTGATCGCCATCGTGCTCGCGCTGGTGACCAAAGAGGTGTACTCGTCACTGTTCCTCGGCGTTTTGTCGGGAATGGTGATCTATGTCGTATCGGCGCAGGAGCCGTTCATGGCGGTATTCTCGCGTATTTTCGACATGATGGCGCAAAAGATCGCGGACAACGCCTATATGATCATCTTTTTGGCACTGCTGTGGGCGGTGATCACACTGGTCGGAAAATCCGGCGGAACGGCGGCTTACGGGCGATGGGCGGAAAAACGGCTCAAGAATAAGCGCGCGACACTGCTGACGACCGCGCTGTTGGGTATTCTGATCTTCATCGACGACGGCTTCAACTGCCTGACGATCGGCACGGTCATGCGCCCGGTCTATGACCGCCAGCGTATCTCTCGTGAAAAGCTCGCCTATATCATCGACGCGACCGCGGCGCCGATCTGCATCATCGCGCCCGTGTCGTCATGGGCGGTAGCGGTAGCGTCAGAGGTCAGCGATACCAACGGTTTCCAGACGTTTTTGTCCACCGTTCCCTATAATTTGTATGCACTGCTCACGATCATGATGGTCGCGTTCGTCTGTATCACAGGGCTCGATTTCGGCAAGATGCGCAAGGCGGAGGAAAAGGCTCAGCTTGAGGGCAACGGCGACACTATGACCGAAGAAAAGGATGACACGCAAGAGAGCAAGGGTCGGGTCATCGATCTGGTTCTGCCCATCCTCGTGCTCATCGTCTGTGCGATCCTCGGCATGGCGTATGTCGGCGGCTTCTTCAGCGGCACGCCCTTCTCCGAGGCAATCGGCGCGAATCCGACCGCGGGCTTGTCCCTCGGCGCGTTCGCGGGTCTGGTGACAGCCTTCATCCTGTATATCCCCCGCAAGATCATGAAGCCCAGGCAGTTCGCGGGCAACATCGTCAGCGGTATCGGCAGTATCGTACCGCCCATGCTGATCCTGATCCTCTCTTGGACGCTCGGCGGCGTATGCCGTGAGCTGATCGGCACCGGCGAGTTCATCTCCGGCTTTATCGCGTCATCGAACGTGCCGCTGCAGCTGCTGCCCTTCGTGGTATTCGTGATCGCGGCGCTGATGTCCTTCTCGATGGGTACGTCATGGGGCACCTTCGGTCTGCTGATCCCCATCGTGACCATGATCTGTTCGGCGACTGCCGGCAGCGAGCTGTTGGTTCCCACTCTGGGCGCGACGCTTGCCGGTTCTGTCTACGGCGACCACTGCTCACCGATCTCCGACACGACGATCCTCGCCTCCACCGGCGCGCAGTGTGAGCATATCCGCCATGTGGAGACCCAGATCCCCTACGCGACCTTGACCGCCGTTGTCTGCGCGGTCGGCTATCTGATCATCGGCTTCACCAATATGCCGTGGATCGGTCTGGGCGTAAGCGCGGCGCTGTTGATCGGCGCGATGCTGATCCTCCGTAAGGTCTATCGACCGAAGGAAGCATAAACATCATACCGTATGAAAAGACCACCCGTTTTGATGAACGGGTGGTCTGTTTTATGCAGATTAAAAAATCGGTAACCGACATAGTGCCGATTACCGATTCAATGTCTTATTCTGTTTTATACTCTTCGAGCGATCATGCCGGTTTCTTTTTTGTGATCGCTTTGTAAACAGGCTTCATCGTCAGACCCTGGATGACCGTGGTGAAGAATACGACGGCATAGGTACAGCCGAGGATGATGTAATAAACCTTTTCGGGCACCATATCCCTGGTGCTCATCGCAAGGGCGACGGACAAGCCTCCGCGCAGTCCGCCCCATGTAAACAGCGTGATGAAGCCGCCTCGGGAGAATCCGTCGGGGATCTCGCCCATGAACAGCGAAGAGATCGACAGACTGCTGACGCGCGAGATCAGGTTCGCGGCGATCGCGATGAACGAGAGCAGCAGGACGCTTTCCATCTTGAGGATGCTGACAAACGACAATCCCAAAAGCACATACAGGATCGAGTTGAAGAATACGTCGAGCGTCTCCCAGAAGGAGTCGAACAACTCCACGTGCTCCTTTTCCTCGGATTCCGCGTATTTGGAGCGCAGGTGAGAGAACAGGATACCGCAGATGACGGACGCAATCGCGCCGGAGCAGTGGAACACTTCGCACAGCGAATACGCCAGAGAAACAGCCAGCAGGCTGATAAAGATCTTGAGCTGCGGGTGCTTCGAGAAGCGGAACATCAAGAAGCAAATCAGCGTGACGATAACACCGATGGCGACCGCGCCGAGTACCTCGCGGAGCATCACGGTGAGGAAGCCCTGTTCCTCAGAACCGCTTGCCTTTACCATGCCGGAGAAGCAGACGAACAGCGCTACGCCGATACCGTCGTTGAACAGGGATTCACCTTGGATCAGGAAGGAAGTATCCTTCGGCAGACCGAACTTGCTGAGGATACCGGTGGCGGCGATGGGATCGGTGGGGGCAATGATACTGCCGAACATCAGGCATACGGGCAGGGAGAGATTGAGTCCGAGCAAAAGGCTCGCGCCGTAGATCAGCATACCGTAGAATACCGCGCCGAGCAGGGTACATACCAGCGAGAGCACGGTGATCTGTCTTGCCATCTTTTTGAAGTCGGATAACTTCATATGGCAGGAACCGGCGAACAGCATGAAGCACAGCACGCCGTTCATCAAGAAGTCGTGGATATCGAACCCCTGTATTTCTTTGAGGACGTTTCCGACGCTGGTATCGTTGAATACCGCTATACCGATCAGCAGAACGATACCGAGGATGGTCGAAAACAGCATGAGTCCGATCTCGTAGGTCAGCTTGGTGACCTTCTCGTTAAAGAATCCAAGGATACATACCAAAGCGATGATTCCGGCAAACATATATAATGTTTCCATATATTTCTTTTCCTCCTTTTTCTTTTGGTTGACCCTCATATTTTGACGGCGATGACGGAATCCGCACAGCTGTACACAAGGCACTGCGGCTGCGCGGATACGACCTTTCATGACGCCGTATATGCCGATTTTTATACATTATAGCATAAAAACAGAGGCTTGAAAACCCGTAAAATAGAAATTTTTACAAAAGATTGCCGGGTTCATCTTACACACGCCGCCCTTTGTAGCAGATGTAGCAGCAAGAAATGGTTGTTTTCAGAAAAGGTCTTTTTTAAGAGAGTTTACTTTTTACCTGCGACATCTGCTACATCGTTAATTTTTGTGTTTTGATCCGTGAAATGCAGTGCGAAACTCTTGTCAGCACAATGAACATATGCTATACTCATACGTAAGAGATCCGTATGATCGGAGAAGGAGTGATAGAGATGAAAGAGCTGACCGTTGACGCTGTAGTAGGGAACATAGAAACCATCACCGATTTTGTCAACGCGGAGCTGGAGCTCCTCGACTGTCCGCTGAAGGTACAGATACAGATCGACGTCGCGATCGACGAGCTGTTCGGCAACATCGCTCACTATGCCTACGGGCATATCAAGGGCAAGGCGACGGTGCAGATCGCCTTTGACGAAGCTGAACGCACTGTGACACTGACCTTCATCGACAGCGGTACGCCCTTTGATCCGCTCAAAAAGGCTGATCCCGATACCACGCTCTCCGCACAGGAGCGCAGCATCGGCGGGCTGGGGATCTTTCTCGTCAAAAAGTCGATGGATCATATGGAATACCGTTATCAAGACGGTCACAATATACTCTCTATCATGAAAAAATTGGGGTGATCGATATGGGAAAAATCAAAGAGTATTTTAAGATCTATGAATCGGAAGAGACCAAGGCGGTCTTTGAACAAAACGATTATGAAGGAAACCGCCTGTCTTATTATGTCATTCTCTCCTGCGCGGTGATCCTGCTCATCTCGTGGGGCCTCAATCTGGCAGGGGTCTTCACTGTCCCTAAGGTCAGGATGAATGTCCTCGCCATATTGGGATTGATCGAGTTCGCCATTCCGGTCGTGCTGTATCTCAAGTTCAAAGGACAACGGCGCTGGCTCAAATACGTGATGGTCATCGCCCTGCTGTTTGCCTGTACCCAGCTTTTCAGTATCCTCAACCATAATGTTCTCCTGATCATGGTACTGCCCGTCATGCTGTCGAGCCGATACTTTTCCAAGGGCTTTACGGTGATGATCTCGATTTTGACGGTGATTTTCGCCACTGTCGGCAGCATATTGACAGTGCTGTACGGTATCATCGACCTGAACTTCTATCCCTCGCCTGAGAAAGGCACGGTCATCATCATTGAACAAAAGCTGCGTGAAGCGATCGTAGCCTTGGGCATCGACCCCTCCAAAGCGGTGGTCAGCATGATGGTCAACGGCTTTTTGCCGCGACTGCTGGCATTCACCGTCATCTGCTTCATCTCGATCTATATCGCAAAGCGCGGTCACGATATGGTACTCAGACAGAATGAGATCGCTCGCGCTTCCGCCAACGTCAAGGCGGAGCTGAACACCGCCACCCAGATCCAGAACGGTATGGTTCCCAGCATCTTCCCCGCTTTTCCGGGACGCAAGGAATTTGACATCCACGCCGGCATGTACACCGCGAAGGAGGTCGGCGGCGACTTCTACGACTTTTTCCTGATCGATGAGAAGCACCTCGCGATGGTGATCGCGGATGTATCGGGAAAGGGCGTTCCCGCGGCGCTGTTCATGATGGCTTCTAAGATCCTGATCAACGACAGAGCGCTCATGGGCGGTACTCCCGCCGAGATCCTCCAATTCGTCAACGATCGTATTTGCAGCAATAACCAGGCGGAGATGTTCGTCACCGTATGGCTGGGCATCCTCGATCTCGAAACAGGCGATGTGATCGCCGCCAACGCAGGTCATGAATACCCTGTGATCCGCAAAAACGGCGGAAAATACGAGCTGCTCAAGGACAAACACGGCTTTGTCGTCGGCGGTATGGAAGGTATCAGATACAAGGATTATGAGTTCAAGCTCGGCAAGGGCGATTCCATCTTCCTTTATACCGACGGTATTCCCGAGGCGAACAACATCGAAGAGGAACAGTTCGGCACCGACAGGATGGTGGACGCGCTGAACATCAAGCCCGAAGGCACGCCGGAAGAGGTTCTGATCAATGTGAAAAACGAAGTCAACACCTTTGTCGGCGACGCGGTCCAGTTCGATGATCTGACCATGCTTTGCCTGCGCTATAACGGCGAATAAACATTGTTCTTCTTATACGAAAAAATAAGCACATTCGACTGAAAATGCCGAATGTGCTTTTTTGATAGCTTCAACGATTCGCGTTGCTTTAGAGTGTAGAAAAACCTGTAAAAGCCTTCCTTTGGGAAAGGAAGGTGCCTCCGAATGGAGGCGGATGAATTGCATCAAATGTTTGAGCAAAGAGAGTTACCATTAGAATAGTGTTGATCAAGCCTTGATAATTTGTAGGTTTCTCCCTTCGGTCGATCAATTTATGCAATTCCTCAGTCGCCAACGGGCGACAGCTCCTTTTACCAAAAGGAGCCTTGGAAATCGACTGCTCAAATTATATTGATACTTTTTCGACACGCTTGGATCAACGTTTCGCGTTGATCTTTTGTTTTTCCTGATACAGCAGTTGATCCGCCTGTGTCAGATATTCAAAGAATTCCGTGGGATCTTTCGGACACGCCGTGACGCATCCGAAGCAGCATCCCAGTTTTGAGTCGACATCCGAGATCTTGAGCGTTGAAAACCGCTCGTTGACCTGTCTGAGCTTTGCGTTTAATCCGTCGAGGTCGTTGTTTTTCTCGATGATAAGGAACTCGTCACCGCCG
The DNA here is from genome assembly GCF_016680995.1 of Ruminococcus difficilis. The sequence continues at coordinate 39,647 of NZ_JAEQMG010000061.1, forward strand.
AAACGGAACACGCTGTCGGCGGGGAAGATCTCTACCAGAATATCGGAAAAGCCCTTGAGCACGTCATCGCCCACACGGTGACCGTAGGTGTCGTTGACGGCTTTGAAGCTGTTGATATCGCCGATCGCGATACAGATGTCATTGCCGATATAGTCGGGGACATGTTGATTCAGCGCGTAGCGGTTCTGCAATCGCGTGATGCTGTCGTGGTTGGCGATGATCTCCAGCGAGTCGTTGAGCAGATTTGCCTTGTTCTTCTCTGAGATATAGCCGACGGTCACGCGATAGTTCGTGATAGCGCCTACGACCGACAGTGCCGCGAACATCAGATAATTATACGGGTTGATCACACCCTCCTCAAATCCGAAATCCAGGATCAGATAGTTGAGGATGTAGGAGCCGAAGATGACCGTCGTCGTAAAAGCGGGATGGAGCTTGACGAACAGGACGAGGATCAGTCCCACGGTATAGAAGGTGAGGAGCTGCTGGTGATTGATATAGTTCCATACCGATACATACATGCTCCAGATGATCAGCAGAATGACAAATCCGCCGATAAACACCTTGACGCCCATCGGGTGCTGTTTGACGGTGTCAGGTCGTTTCATCAGGCTTCCCGCGATAAAGTAACCCAGCAGGCACAGAAAGACGCTCAGGCCGACTCTGATCGCGGCGCCGATGACTTCACTGTCGGTGATTCTGTTGTGGTTTATGATAAAGAATATGATCAAAGAGATGAGCTGTACAACTCCGACAACGAGCGAAACATAGTGAATGGTTGTGACATTCAGCGAATCGATCTCGTTTTGGGTCTCTCTGCTCATGGCAGGGAAGAACCAATCTTTGATCCATTCTGTTCTTTTTTTCATTCCATCACCTCTGAAGGATAAAACCAAGGATAAGGGTATTAACTCCAAAGCATTTCGTGGTTGAATAAAAGCATTTTAACTGTGTTTGAGGAAAAAATCAATGGTAATAATGCCCAAAAATCAAGGAGATCACCCATATACAGGCTGAAATTACGGCTCCAGATTGAGCTTTGCGATGCGGCGAACCTCATCCTCCGCGTCCAGAAATGCCTGCGCGACAAGCGGATCAAAGTGCGATCCCGCGTCCTCGCGAATGATGGAGAGCGCCTTCTCGATGGGGAACGGCTCCTTGTAGCTGCGGCGGGATACCAGCGCGTCAAACACATCCGCCACCGCCATGACGCGTGCCGAAAGCGGGATCTCTTCACCCTTGAGACCGGCGGGATATCCCTTGCCGTTCCACTTCTCGTGGTGGTAGAGGGCGAGGTTTTTCGCTTCGGTCAGGTAGCCCGTGTCCTCGTCCACGATCGACATCGCCTTGTCGATGATCTTGCCGCCCTCGACGGTATGACTCTGCATGATGCGGAATTCTTCGTCGGTGAGCTTGCCGGGCTTGTTGAGGATCACATCGGATACGGTGATCTTGCCCACATCGTGGAGCGGCGCGGAGTTGACGACCTCCGTGATGTATTCTTCGGTCAGCTGATCGCTGTAGATGCCTTCCTTGAGCAGCTGACACAGGATGATTTCAGTATATGCGGCAGTTTTGAAAACATGATCGCCCGTACACTGGTCACGGCTCTCGACCATATCGGCGAGTACCATGATCAGCCCGTTTTGGAGCCTGGTGAGCTGTTCGCTTTGATGCTGGAACTCTTCGATGTAGCGTACGGTATTATGCGCCGCTCTTTTGTAATCCTCATAGAGGGTCTCGATCTCGTCGCCGGTGCGGATATCCAGCGCGTTGAGCATACGGATCCACTTCTCTCTCGCCTCGGGGGTATCATAGCCAGAGTGACGCGATACATGGGCGATGGCGTTGATCGGCTTGACGATATGGCGCTCCGCCAGCCAGACCGCGTAGGTGCGGATTAAAAGCAAAAAGCCGAGGAACAGGGAGATGATCTTGGCGAGGAAGGCGATCTCATCGGAGCGCAGTCGTCCCATGTCCATATCGATACCGATATAGCACTTGACCTGACCGGCGCTGTTTTTGACGGGTTCATAGACCGAGAGCAGCCATCCGTCCTCATCAATCGAGATGTCGGTGGGGATCTCCTCGCCCGCTAAGAACCGATCCTTGTATTTTTTGATCGAACTATCGTAGCGGATGACCTCGCCGGGATCGTCAGCCTCGACAGTCTCGGAGTCGACGTCAAAGATGACATGGGTACCGTCCTCACTGATACGATAGATATAGGCGAACTTGATGTCGGGTGATACGTTGACGATCGTGTTGAGAAGCTCCTCGATGTGGCTGTATCCCTCCGCTTTTCTGCCCTTCTCCAGATATTCATCGATCCGGTCACGGTCCAGCTTGTCGGCGATGACATGGATGGCGTGGTGACCGTCCTCTTCAAATTCGGCGACAGTCGAATCATGATACTGTAAAACGCTGATTCCGATCGCCGCCGATACCACCAGAGTAGTGGAGACCGCGACAACAAGCGTGACTTTCCAGCGCAGGGAAAGCCGCTTGCGGTTATGCGGATTGTGCCGCTCTATCAAGGTGACATAATACCAGCTTCGTGTCTGGACATAGTCAAGAACGCTTGACGGAAGCAGCTTGTAGATGATCAGCGCGATCACGGTGACCAGCGCCTTGTCGACAAAATCGATCAAAAAGTTCGCCGTCATATTGGACATGAAATAGCCCATCGGGATCACGTTGTTGATCTGTTCCGCAAAATCGACGGCAACACCCTCGCCGAAGCTCAGGCCGTTGATGAACCATGTCAGAAATCCGCCGACGATACCGCCCCAAAACGCGAAGAACACGATCGAGAGCAGGATATACGGTATCTTGAGTCGACGCAGTTTTTCGGCGAAAGAAACCGCCGTCACCGCGATGAGCACGCTGATGATGCAGTAGTAGATCGAAGATGGGCTGGAGAAGCCGTTGATGATATTCGTAAAGAAGCCGACGGTGATACAGGGGATGTAGCCGCCCGCCATCGCGGACAGGATCGTTCCGACATTGTCGAGATAAAACGGAAGCCCCAGTACTTCGTTCAGCTTGATGCCGAGGATATTCAGCAGGACGCCTATGACGATGACGCCGAAAAGCGACGCCCCGGTTTGCAGCGATTTTGATCGCAGTTTCGTTGCCATGATGATCCTCCGATCAGTCGGCGCACAACGCGCCGAGCGTATCTCTCTTTGTCAAAAGGTCCTGCAGAAGAGGGGTGTAATCCATTTCGGTACGCGCGCGCAGCAGCTCTGTTATCTCGACGGAAACCTGATACATCGGGGTCAGCGAAAGATTGCCCAAAACGCCCTTGAGCGCGTGAGCTGCCTCAAACGCGCTGTCAAGATCGCCTGCTTCCAGCGCGGTCTGCAGCTTATCGAAATTCGCTTCCGCGGGGATCATGCCTACCAGCTTCAGATACAGCGCTTCATTGCCGGCGCATCGGGAGAGACCTTCTTCGGTATTTACTCCGAAATCGTTCAGCTTTTCGATCGTTAACATGATGTTTCTTCCTTTCCTTGACATTCCTGATTGATCAATTCACCGAAGCGCTCAGCGGGCAGCGGCGGCGAAAAATAAAAACCCTGTACGATATCACAGCCCATTTGCCGAAGCACGTTGAGCTGTTCTTCTTCCTCTACGCCCTCCGCCACGACGGGGACATGAAGGAACCGAGCGATGTCCATCACCAGTCTGACGAGCCCGAGCTTTTTGTCATCCAGCAGCATACGGCGGATGAACTGCATATCGATCTTCAAGACGTCGATCGGGATCTCGGTCAGCATATTCAGCGAAGAATAGCCGGCGCCGAAGTCGTCCATCTCGATCTTGAAGCCCTTATCTCTCAGGCTGCCGACCACCTCGATCAGCCGATCCGCGCTGTCGGAATAGGCGGACTCGGTGATCTCGAGCATCAGCTCGTCGGGGGTGAGGGAGAACTCGTCGAGGATGTCGCAGAGCTTTTTCTCCAGCTCGGGGTCGAAGATATCGACGCGCGACACGTTCACCGAGATCGGGACGGTTACATCGTATTGCTCGCGCCAGCGCTTGATCTGCCGCGCGGCACAGCGCCAGACATAGTGATCCACCCGACGGATCAGACCGTTCTGTTCAAAGAGCGGGATGAACTCGCCCGGACTGATAAATCCAAGCTCTGGATGGATCCAGCGGATCAGCGCCTCGGCGCTGGTGAGCACGGGACGCTCACTCTGTATTTGATATTTCGGCTGAAAATAGACGACAAAATCACCGTTGTCGATCGCGGCGTCAACGTCGCCGATCAGTCGTTCGTGAAAGACCGTGCGTTCATACAGCTCGTTGTTGTAGCGGGTCGTCAAAGAGCCGTACTGACCGCGGATGCGGTCGCATGCCAGCTTGGCGCGGCCGAACCACGACTCGGGCTCGCCCTCATTCCCTTCGCAGGAATAAACGCCCGCCCTCAGGCGCAGACTGCGCGATCCGGCAAATTCCGCGAGCTTCTTTTGCATCTCTTCCAGCAGCGGCTCATATTCCTCCTGCCGTTCGCAGAAGATGAAGAAAGTGTCGCTTTCACTGCGGCAGGCGATACCGCGCAGCTGTGTGAGCTTTTCATCGATCATCCCGCCGATGCAGGCGAGCACGCGGTCGCCCTCGCCGCGACCGAACAGCTCGTTGATGAGATGGAAGCGGTCGAGGTTGAGCACCAGCGCGTCCATCGGGCGATCGAGCCGATGGATCATCCGACGCAGGTAAACGAAGAAGAAACTGCGCGTATACAGCCCCGAGACCTTGTCGCGCTCGGTGGAGCGGATGATGCTCTTGTCCTCGCTCAGCTCGATGATCCTCTCACAGCGCGCGAGAATGACCTCGGGCATGTCATAGGGCTTGGTGATGAAATCCGCCGCGCCCATACGGATGCTGCGCACCTCGGCGGATTTTTCGGACGTCATCACGATGATGGGGATCCGCTTGAGCGCTTCATCCGCCTGACAGCGCTCGATCACCTCAAAGCCGTCCATCACGGGCATCAGCAGATCGAGCAGGATCAGCGAATAATCCGCGTCGGGCTGCGTGAGCATCATCATGGCTTCCTGACCATCGGACGCGGTCTCGATCTCAAAGGTCTGTGACAGCATAGCGCCGAGCAGTTCCCGGTTGATCAGTTCATCATCGACTATCAGCACGCGGCGTTTAATACCGCGTGCTGTCATATAATTCTTCATGGCACTCTCCGTATCAATCTTTCGGAATCATTCTGCTTTGATACATTCGGCGAGCATCGCGATCAGCTCGTCGGGGTTAAAGGGCTTTGCGACGTGGGCGTTCATCCCCGCGTCGAATGCCTCTTGTCTGTCATCTTCAAAGGTGTTCGCCGTAACGGCGATGATGGGGACGCGGGCGTTCTCACCCGCCGATGCGCGGATCCTGCGCGTCGCGTCATAGCCGTTCATCACGGGCATCTGGATATCCATCAGGATCGCGCTGTAATAGCCCGCATCGGTACGTTCAAGCATCTCGGCGGCGATTTGTCCGTTTTCGGCGACGTCTACGATAAAGCCCTCCTGCGTGAGGATCATGCAGGCGATCTCGCTGTTGATCGGGTTATCCTCCGCCAAAAGGATCCGCACGCCGCTGAAATCGAAGTGCTTCGATTCTGCCTGAGCGGCGGGCGCATGGATCTCGTCCTCTTTCGCGAGCGGGAAGCTCAGCCGTACCGTAAAGGTCGAGCCCTTACCCTGCTCGGTTTGGACAAAGATCGTACCGTTCATCATCTCGACGAACCTCTTGGTGATCGCCATACCCAGACCCGTACCCTGGATCGCGTTGACGGTTTGACTGCGTTCGCGCTCGAAGGAGTCAAAGATATGCTCGGCGAACTCCGGGCTCATGCCGATGCCCGTGTCGCTGACGCTGATCTCATAGGTCGTTTCTGTTCCGGAAGCCTCCAACTCTGTCAGCCTGACGCTGACGCTGCCGCCGGAGGGCGTATATTTATAGGCATTGGAGATCAGGTTGAGCAGGATGCGGTTGAGACGGTTTTTATCACAGACGACATAGGTGTGCTTGACGTTGCTGTGATCCACCGTGTAGGTCAGCGGCTTTGCCTGCATTTGTATATCAAAGATATGACAGGTCTCGTCGAGGATCTCGGTCAGATCGGCAGGCGCCGGATCCAACTCCATCTTGCCTGATTCGATGCGGCTCATATCGAGGATATCGTTGATCAGTGAGAGCAGTTGTTTACCCGAGGTATCGATCTTTTCCAGATAGGAGCGGGTCGATTCGGGCACGCCCTCCTCCTTCAGCGCCAGCGCCGTGTAGCCGGTGATTGCGTTCATCGGCGTGCGGATATCGTGGCTCATGTTGGAGAGAAAGGCGCTCTTGGCGCGGCTGTTTTCTTCCGCGAGAAGCCGTTCGGCTTCAATGAGCTGCTCCCGCTTTTTGATGATGGAAAAGATGCTGAATATCAGGAGCAGTGATCCGAGCAGCAGACCGCCGAGTATCAGGATATTTTTTCTGACAGTCTGGGCAAATCCGTTGAAGCGTTCATCCAGAAATCGGTTCGTCTGTCTGACGCTGTCGTTGTGGGGTTCCAATCCCGCCTGCCCGGCAAGATCGGTGTGTACCTCCTGCACCTCCTGCGTGACTGCCTTTGCGTGATCGAGGGTAGTGCGGTTCACCCATGATACGGATACCAGCAGGATCAGACAGAACAGGATGATCCAGACCACGGTGCTCTTACCGATCAGTCGGGTTTTGTCGCGCCGCATCAGCACGCGGAACAGGATCATACCGATCAGGCTCCACAATATCAGGATCATATAGGATTCCGCCGCCAGCTCACTTTGTGACTGGATATGCGGCAGCAGATAGAATACCGCGAAAATCACCGCGATCACGGCGCCGATCACACCGAACAGGAGTGTGGAGATCTTTTTCTCTCGTTTGCCGACCACAGCGGCGCAAATCGAAACATAGGCGTAGACGACCGTCGCGCCGATGGTGGTGACGTCGACGATCCAGCCGATCGCCGTTCTGCCGAAGAACGGGATGATCATGGAGATAATTGCGACAGACCACAGCGCGCGTGAGGGGATGCCCTTTTTGTTGAGCTGTCCGACTTGTTTGGGAAGCATTTCGTCGGCGGACATACGATAGATCAGGCGGCTCAGCGCGATCATATTGCCGATCAGACCGGTGAAGATGCCGCAGAAGGAGGCGACGCCCAAGATGATCAGACCCGCCGTTCCCATGGCGTTTTGCGCGGCGTAGAAGGTCGGCAGACCGCGGATGCCGTCTATGTCGGATAATACACTGATGTATTCGTTCCAGCTGTGAAAGCCGTCAGGGGTAGCCGCGGCAGCGCACAGCGTGAGCATGATATACGCGAGCGCGCCGGTGGCGAGCGCCGCGATCAGGATGAGCAGGACTTTTTTCTGTCGAAAACGAAATTCTTCGGCAGAATGGGAGATCGACTCAAAGCCGATGAATGCCCACGGAGCGAGGAGCACGATCGCCATGATCTGGGATACGGGCTCACCCTGTGACGAGAAAGCGGGCGTAATATCGCCGAGCCCTCCGCGTCGGACAGTGATCATGACAAAGCACACGGCGATCCCCGCAAAGAGCAGGATCGCGCAGAGCGTCTGTACAAATGCCGAAAGCCGTTTTCCCGCGACACAGACCAGACACGCGGCGGCGATGATCGCAACGGACAACAGCACTTCGCCCATGTAGACGGTGTAGCCCGCGATCTGATAAGAAAAGCCGAAGCAGAATACGTCGCCGAACAGGAATCGGACGATCAAAGCAAGCGCCGTACTGTTCGCCCAGATGATCGCGGCGTAGGTCAACAGCAGCATCCACGCGCACAAAAAGCCGTGGTCGCTTCCGAGCACCTTGGCGGCAAAGGTATAGGAGCCGCCGGCGTCGGGATACCGCGCCATCAAAACGCGGTAGCTCAGCCCGATGATCAGCATGATCGCCGCGCCGATCAACAGTCCTGTCACGGAGCCCCACGGTCCCGCGATGGGCAGGAAGGTGGTGCCGGGCATGACAAAGGCGCCCCATCCGACAGCGCTGCCGAAGGCGAGTGCCCATACCGCGACAGGGGAGAGGTATTTGCTCAGCCCGCCGGTATTCTGTTGTGTGTCCTGAATACGAATCATGGTATGCTCCATCAAATTATGGTTACGGATGGATCCCTCCATACCGGTTATTTCGATTATAAATCAGCGTCGATGAGCTCCATCAGCGTATGGTGGAGCTGGTCGGGCTCGACGGGTTTTGACAGATGAGCGTTCATTCCCGCCTGCAAAGACCGCTGTACATCCTCATCAAAAGCGTTTGCCGTCAGCGCGATGATCGGGACGCTTTTGGCGTCCTCGCGGGGCAGCGCACGGATCGCGGCGGCGGTCTCCAGACCGTCCATGACCGGCATGCGCACATCCATCAGCACCGCGTCATAGTAATGCGGCTCGCTGTCGCTGAACAGTCGGAGTGCGATCTGTCCGTTTTCGGCGTGGTCGGTCGCCATGCCCTTGATGGACAGCAGTTCCTTGATGATCTCGGCGTTGATCGGCAGATCTTCGGCGAGAAGGATCCTTCTGCCTGCCAGCTCAACGCGGCTCTTCGCCGCTTTGACGGGCAGGTGCATGACGCGTTCGATCTCACGGCTGACTACCACGGGGAACTCCGACTTCGGGATAAAGCCGTCGACTCCCGCCGCGATCGCCTCATCCATGACGTCGACGCTGTCATAGGCGGTCAGCGCGATCACGCGCGTCTCGTTGCTGTATCGGCGGCGGATCTCGCGCGTGACGTCCGCGCCGCCGCGATAGGGCATCCGCCAATCCACCAGCACAAGGTTATAGGGCTCCTGTTTCGCGTGATGGATCTCGATCGCCGAGATCGCCTCATCCGCCGAGGACACGGCGTCCGCCGAAACGCCGATGTCATCGAGAACGATACCGGCGTGCTCCAGCGCGATCGGGTCGTCATCCACGACCAGCGCCTTGATCGCCGAGTAATCAAACGCCTTGGTATTGCGTTTGCCGTTTTCACAGTTTTTGAGCGTAACGGTCACCGTGAAGGTCGAGCCTTCACCCTTCTTCGACGTAACGTCGATGGTGCCGTTCATCATTTCTACGATGCTTTTGGTGATCGCCATTCCCAGTCCCGTGCTGCCGTATTTGTTCCTGCGGCTGGCGTCCTCCTGCGTAAAGGGATCAAAGAGCTTCGGCAGATAATCCCTGTCCATTCCGATACCGGTATCGCGAACGGTAAAACGGAGCGTTGTCTGGCGGTCAAAACAGGCGATCTGATCGACCGTAAAGGTCACATTTCCCGGCGCGTCGGTGAATTTGATCGCGTTGCTCAGGATATTGATGATGACCTGTTTGAGCTTGGTGTCGTCGCCGAAGTACCAGTCGTCGACCGCGCCGTTGATATGACATTCAAAGTTCAAGCCCTTGTCGTCGCACTGGGATTGGACGATGGTGTTGATCTGTTCCAGCATTTCCGCCAGATTGAATTCTTCTTTATGGAGCGTCAATCTGCCCGATTCGATCCTGCTCATATCGAGGATATCGTTGATCAGGTTGAGCAGATGACCCGCGCTTTCACCGATCTTGAGGAGATAATCCTTTGTCTTTTCGCTGAGGGTCGGATCCTTCAGCGCAATGCTGTTGAGTCCGATGATCGCGTTCATCGGGGTGCGGATCTCATGACTCATGCTGGACAAAAAGGCGGTTTTGGCGACATTGGCGTGCTCTGCTTCCTTCAGCGCGAGCGCCAAAATGTCGTTCTGCTCGCGCTCGTGACGGAGAACGTCGGTCACGTCGGACTTGAGCAGCAGGAAAAAGCGCGTTTCTCTGTCGATGACATAGTAGGTGAACCGTTTGTAATAGGTCGCGCCGTCGATCTCACAGGTTACGTTGATGGTGTAAGACTCGTTGTCCTCCAGGTTTTCCGCGATGGTGTCGATCGAAAGCGCCTCTTCCAGCGCCGCGATATCGTGCATGCTCTCAGACGCCGCGGGCAACACCTGATCGTGGATATAGTCGGCATATAAGCCGCTGTGGTGCTTGGGAAAGATACTGCCTTTCCCTATCTTGGAAGCGTCGCCGATCACGACGCTGTAGTTGTTGTCGACGATGTAGGTGACCATATCGTACTGCTGCGCGAGAACCTTCTCGTTGAGTACCTCGGAGACCTTCTCGTTGTTGTATTCGCTCTCGGTGCCGAAGAGGATCAGATCGCCGCTCGTGGGCGCATGGGCGACCGAACGCGTAAAGTGGACAAAGCACTGCCGTCCCGATTGCCGACGGCAATAGGCGACAAAGGTCGCGGGCGGAGCGCCCTTATAAAAGCGATCCATCAGCTGTTCGATGCGGAAGCATTCTTCATATTTCTCTCTGTCGCCGTCGACGAGCAGACTCTCCTGACGAACCCGCTCCGCTTCCTCAAAATTCACGCCTGCCCGATCTGTTTGGTAGAGGTCGACGCCGTGTGCTTCTTCGATCAGTCCCGTGGTCAGGTTACTGCGAAAAACGGTCAGGCTGGTGTCGGCGGCAGAGTGGAGCTGTTCGAGCATCGAGTTATAGACGCCCGCGCGGCGGTAGCTTTCTTCCTTGGCGAGATACTGCTCGGTGATATCGCTGATGAACACATAGAACACGTCGCCGTAGCCCGGGAACTGGGCGAAATGGCCGTAGTCGTCGACCCATCGGATACTGCCGTCCTTGCGGATGATGCGGTACTCCACGTGATCGCGGTTTGCCGCCTTTTGATCGTGGATCTGCTCCTCAATCGACTGATCGATTGATTCATAGTCGTCGGGATGCACCATGCCCTTGAAGGTGTATCCGGTCAGCTCGCGAAACTCTTCATCCGTGTCGCAGCCGTACATGATCCGCACGGCGCTGTTGACATACAAAAGCTCCATCTCCGCGTCGGCGCGATAGATGAAAAATCCGCCGGGGATCTGTTCTCCGATCCACTCGATCGCAGAGGTCATATATCCGCTTTGAAACAGTTCGTTCGGTGTCGACATAGGCTCTCTCCGTTCCGTAGGCAACACCGCAAGAAAACTTGCGTGTTTGCCTTAACATCTTAACCAATTTATTATAAACTATCACCGCAAAAAATACAACAATTATACGAAAAAAAGGCGGCTTTTTCCGACTGATTGCGGGGTACGGGTCGCTCAGAAGCGCCGCGGTGGAAAAAACACCGTTTTGCCTTGTGTAGATTTCATAAAATCTGCCATATAATTATATGACTAATTCCGATTTTAAGGCTGCCATATTGAAAAAATAGCCGAAAAAGACTATGATTAATTTGAATTCCCGGCGATTTTTTTAAGGAAAGGTAATGGTCATGGACACTGGTTTTTTCGATCTGCTGAAGCATGTCAGACAGCCCGAAACAATCGTGCGATTTCTCGACAATTCATCCTATGATGAGCTGCTCGAGATCGATGTGAAGCAACAGACTTTCAAGAGTGTTTTTCACGTTTCAAAAAAATATGCCATGCCGCTGACGAAGGGCAGTTACAGAGAGGTTTTCATCGGTATGTCCGAGGAACTGATCCACCCTGAGGAGCGCGAAAGATTTGTCGAGCTGATGAATCCGGAAACGATCCTCTACCGTCTGTCCGGTTCCGAGATCCCCGGATTGTGCTGCGAAGAATACCGTTTTCGACTGATCGTCGGAAACTGGCATTGGGTGGAAATGGTGCTGATCGCGGGAGAGGAGTACGGATTGGAGCCCGACGTCATCCGTATGTATATCTTTGACTGCCAAAGCCGAAAGATCCGCGAGCTGGGTCTGACCGACACAGCGGTATATGCCGACAACAACCGCAACGAGATGACCGGACTGCTGAAGAAGCGCGCCTTTGTCAAGGATGTACAGCAGCGTATCAAGAACACCGATACAGAATGGTGTCTGGTCAGTATCGATATCGATAATTTCAAGCTCTTCAACGAGTGGTACGGCCACAGTGAGGGCGATCTGTTGATGATACAGATCGGCGCGACGCTGCTCGAAGCCGGTGAACGTACCGGCGGTACGGCAGGTTATTTCGGACAGGATGATTTCTGTCTGCTGATCCCCTACGACATGGAGCTGATCGGTCATATCTATGAGGATATCTCTGCTTTGATCGGCTCGCGCGGCAACAGCTCGAGCTTTTTGCCCGCGTTCGGCATTTGTATTGTCAAGAGAGAGTACGAGCTGATGGATATGCTCGACCGTGCGCTGTTGGCGGCACAGGTTGCGAAGGAAGGCTACCACAGCCGTATCCGTGTATTTGAAAAAGGGATGTATTCGCGCACCAACGCGGAGTATCGCGTGCTGACGGATTTTTCACGGGCGCTCAAACAGCATGAGATCGTCTTTTATCTGCAGCCGCAGTGCCGCGCGTCATCGGGAAAGATCGTCGGCGCCGAAGCGCTGGCGCGATGGATCAAGCCCGACGGTACGGTCATCCCGCCCGACACGTTTATCCCCGTACTCGAAAAGCGCGGACTCATCTCCGATCTGGATCTGTATATCTGGGATGACGTTTGCCGCTGGCAGCATGAATGGATCAAGAGCGGTCACACGCCGCTTCCCGTTTCGGTGAATGTGTCGGTTTCCGATATCCTGCACACCGACCTTCCCGCTATCTTTGAAAACCTGATCAAAAAATATGAATTGGAGCGCAACCTGCTCAAGATCGAGATCACCGAATCCTCCTATATCACCAACACGGCGCTCGTTATGGAGACCGTCCGTTCGTTAAGGGAAAAGGGCTTTACGGTATTGATGGACGATTTCGGCAGCGGCAGCTCCACGCTGAACATGCTCAAAAACCTGAATATCGACGTCATCAAGCTCGACGCGCAGTTTTTGAACATGAATGAAAGCAACGAAGAAAAGAGCATACAGATCCTGGAGTCTGTTACCAATATGACCAAGACGATCGGCGTGCCGATCATTGTCGAGGGCGTTGAGACCAAGGAGCAAAAGGACTTTTTGATCGATATGGGATGCCGCTATATCCAAGGGTATTATTTCTACCGCCCGCTGCCGATCACGGATTTTGAGATCCTGATCGACGATCCCGACAAGATCGATACCTCGGGCATCTCGTTCAAGGCGAACCAGCAGTTCCGCCTGCGCGAGCTGCTTGATAACAACATCTACAGCGATACCATGCTCAACAATATCCTCGGTCCGTGCGCGCTGTACTCGTGGCACGGCGACGACGTGGATATCGTGCGATATAATGAACAGTTCTATGAGGCGGTCGACGTACCCGATTTTTCGGAACGGCTGGTCTGCATCCAGCGCTTTCTGCCTAAGGCGGATATTCCGCGCATGACCGAGCTGCTGCGGCTGGCGCAGCGCGACCGACTGAACGGCTCCAAGGGTCTTTTGCATTTCTACAAGACCGACGGAACGCTGTCTACCTTCCATATGCACTTCTACTATCTGCACAGCGAGGGTGAGGAGAAGATCTTCTACGGCTCCGTGCGCAATATCACTAAGCTGAGCAACCTTGAAAAGCAAATGTCCCTGCTCTCTCATATATCGACAGATACGGTACTCTTTTTGTCCCGTACCTCCGGCGGCGATATTCGCTTTACCGTTCTGTTCAACGGGCTGGAGAACATTATCGGCATCAGCGCGCATGAGTTGGAAACCGAGTTGAACGGTGAGAACTTTATCGACAGGATCGGTTCCGAAAACGACCTGTCCGTTTATAAAGAGGTTTTGGAACACATCCAAAAAACCGAACCGTTCTCGACGAAGGTGTGTATCAGAAACGCGAACGGTGATCACGTGACGCTGAACGCGGTCGGTAACTACATCCCCGACGAGACCAACACGATGGATTACATCATCATCCTGAGCAAACCGACGGAGGAAGAGAAACAGCCGGTCGGTTCGTCGGAAGCTTAATTAACCATATGATACAGTTAACCCCCTGCCTGAGCGATCAAGCAGGGGGTCGTGTTATGTGTGGCGCAGTGTTTTGTTTATCCTTTATTGATCTCGAACGAAGGCAGTGATCGGAAGGCTTCTGCCATGATATCGTACGATTTTTTCAGCCTTTGATCGTACGTGGTGGTTTTCAGCCCGGAGAATTCGGCGTCATACAGGGTGATCTCTCCCTGTGTTCCCGCGCCGAGCTTAATCGTGTCAAAGGTGGTGAAGGTGAGCTCCTTACCGGTCAGCTCACCGATACACGCTTTTGTGCGGGGATTTTTGATCCCGAGCAGATACCACGCGATGCGGATCTCGAGCTTGTTGCCCGCCAGACAGAAATCCGCCTGCGAGTTGAAATCCTCGCTGTCGGGATTCGCGTTGCCGTAGAGCAGCTTGCCGGTCTCATAATACTGCGGCTCGAGCGTGATGCCCTCGTCGGGCAGGTACATCTCGTTTGCCGTCAGCATGTAGGTGGGATGATACTCGCCGCTGTTCTTTACGGCGGGATCCGCCTTGTCGTTGCCGAAGATCTTTCGGATCACGTTCTGGCGGTAATAAAACACATCGCGGTAGGCGTCGCACAGCACGCGGGAGTTGTCTTTTCCTTTGAGCTCGATCAGGTAATCGACCGGCTCCGAAAAGCGCAGGGCGCCGTCCTTTTTGGCGGTACTGCCCTCACCCGTCACCTGAACGGGGATGTAGTAGGTATCTTTCTCAAAGTCGAAGCCGTCCGGCAAAGATACGAGCAAGTGCAGATACTCCGCGTCATAGCGGACGCATACTCTGCTGTCGCCGATACCGGTGTTGCCGTTCCACTCCGCGGTGTCGCCGTCGGGATAGGCGGCGGAAACGTCGAACGCCATCACGCCGTAGCTCTGCTCCGCGGACGACAGGTCGTGTGTGCGGTCAGCAGGCTTGTCGGGGTAGTACATCTCCATGTTCCATGTGCGCTTGAACCACTCGTCCTGCCATGAGAAGAGCAGTCCTCCGCAGCAGCCCGCGTCGCAGATATCCCGCGCCATCCGCGCGTCCAGCTCGCCCTGCTGCTGTTCCGTCAGCCCGCCCTGCTGGTAGCCGTTGATCCCGGTGTGCGCGATCCCTCGCGAGGTGCTCAGACCGTATTCGGCGATGAGCAGGGGCACGGTGTAGGTCTTTTTCAGATCGTTGAGATAGGCGAGGTAGTTATCGTCGGTCTCGACATATTCTTTCTGGTGATTCATGAATTCGGGATAGTAGGGGTACACATCAACCGCGGCAAAAAGTCCCGCGTAATAGCCGTCCGCCGCCTTGATCTTCTCGGTATCGACGCTCTGCGCGTCCTCTTCCTCGGCAAAAGGCTCGGCGCTGTGCTTTATGGTGTCGAGAGTCTGCCAGTTCAAAAACGCGACCGGTATCTGGCAGGAATAGGCGTCGCTCTCATAGGTGATCAGCGTGTCGCCGACCTCGCACAAAAACGCCTCGAACGGCGTCGAACCCTCGGCGGTCGACAGGAACTTTCCCTGATAATTCGCCATATCGGGATGCGAGGCGTTGGTTTCCTCCACAAACGCGGCGGGATATTCCAGCCCGAGGATATAGCCGACCACATAGTCGGAGATATCGCGGTCATAGATCGCGGGGCTGAACTTGCCGTAAGTCGTATAGTCGCTGGAGCCGTGGATCGCGTCGATCGTCTCGGTGATCGAGTGCTTGAATGCCGTGATCAGGATCTTGTCGCTCTCGAGGGCGTCGGTCAGCTGGTACATCAGATCCTCCGAGAACCAGATGCCCTGAATCAGATACAGCGGGTTGCTGTTGTTTTCATTGTAATCGGCAAAGGCGCGGTAAAAATCGGGGTTCATGATCGTGAACACGCGCACGGTGTTGACGTTCATGGCGGCGATCTGTTTGAACCAATCCATATAGGTGTCATAGGTGGTATCGGGCGCCGCTAAATCGGTCTGCGGCTCCGTCAAGCCCATATTGACGCCGTTGACATAAAACAGCTCGCCCTTTTGCTTGCCGGTATTGCGGTAGATATAACCGTTATCAGCGGCGTAAAAAGGCATAAAAACGCCTTGTGTATCGGGCAGAGTGATCTGCCCGGGAACACCGGCGTTTTTATCATCTTGCTCTTTGGAGCAGGCGACAAGAAGAAGCATCATCAACGCTAAAATCAGCGCTGTTATCCTTTTCATTTTGTCACCCCTTTTTTGTTGTTCTTTTCGTTATCGCGATAGGTCTGCAAATACTTTTGCAGCTCATAGTAAGAGGGCTTCAATCGCTCGTGCCATGTGGGGATCGTCCATTCGTCATAGGTGTAGCTGCCGGAAAGTGAGATGCTCAGCGCCTTATCGTCCGAGGTATAGCCAAAGCCGAAGTCGAACGCGTTGAAATCCTGCGGTGTAAAGACCTGTTCCTCCTGGAAGTCGCCCATCTGCTGCTTGGAGGAAGGATCCATGACGTTCAGCAGCTGCCACGGGATGCGCAGCTCAACGCCGCCGTTGCCGTAGCAGAAGTCGGTGAGGGAGGCGTAGTCCTCCGATTCGGGATTGCCGTTGCCGTACTGGAGCTTACCGGTCTCATATGCCTTATCCGGTACCTCCACGCCGGTACCGCCTACCTTGAGGTTGTAGCCGTAGCACATCATCATTTCGTCAAAGTTGCCGCTGTCCTTTTTATCGGAATCCTTCAGCACCGGAAAATCCGACAGGATACGGGACTCGACAAAATGATAATTGAACGCGTCATAATAACGATCCACATAGATATGGGAGTCGCTCGCGCCGTGCAGCTTGATCAGGAAATCCGCGCCTTCGTCAAAGGTCAGCTTATCATCCGGCGCCTTGGTGTTGCCCTGTCCGGAGATCGTGTTGATCGGGATGTACAGCGTGTCGTTGTTAAAGT
Organism: Ruminococcus difficilis; assembly: GCF_016680995.1. Next base: position 56,486 of record NZ_JAEQMG010000061.1, read on the forward strand.
CATAATCCTTTGCCTTGACCATGATGTAGACATAGCGCTCGTCACTGCGGACGTACAGATCGCCCTGATCGTTCGTCACGGTCGCTTCGGCGTTATCCCATTCGGACAGATCGCCGTCGGGATAGCTGACGGTGTATTTCGCGCCCGGATCGAACGCCAGAATACCGAAGCACTGCTCGGTGGTCTGGATATTCGACCAGAACGGTCGGCGGTCGGCGATATCGAACATGACGTTGTTCCATGTACGCTTGAACCACTCGTCCTGCCATGTGAACACCAGTCCGCCGGCGTAGCCTGTGTCATAGATGGAGTCGATCATGCCCGTGAGCATCGCGCCCTGCGCGTTTTCATCAACATGACCCTGATTATAGCCCATCACGCTCTCATGACCCATGCCGCGCGAGGTCGGGATACCGAACTCGGCGACGAGCATCGGCAGGGTGTGTACCAGCTTCAGATCCTTGAGGTACGCGGAGTAGGTGTCGACCTTGCCCTCGCTGTCTTTGTTGGACAGATAGTCCTCCTGATAGTTCAGGCTGTCGGGGTAATAGGGATAGATATGGTACGAAACGAACATGCCGGGATCAAAGTTACGGAACTTGATATTCTCGGTGTTCACGGTCGCCTTATCCTCATCAAAATGTGGCTCGTTGGGATGGCTCAGCGGGTCGGTGGTGATCCAGTTGGTAAAGGCGAGCGGTACCTGGAACCGGTATTGCTCGGTCTCATGGTCGATCAGCGCGTCGCCGACACGGCATAGGAACGCTTCAAAGGGCGTGGCGCTCTGGGTAAACAGATAATTGCCGTCATAGTCGCGCATATTGGGATGCTGCTCATCCGTGTTGATGACGAGATTGGGATCCCACTCGATACCGACGATCCAGCCCGCCATCCAGCGCGATACATCGGTGCGATAGGTACCGGAGGCTTTACCGGGGCTTTCGGGGATGACAGCGTTGCCGTGGATGACGTCAACGGTGGACAGAACGTCCTTTTTGAAGTCCGTGAGGATCTTCTCATTCTCGGCGTAGACGTCGCTCAGACGCTCGATATCGTCCTCGTTGACCCATACGCCCTGGAAGAGATAGATCGGTTTATCGGCGTCTTTATTAAAATCGTTGAGCGCCAGATAGAATTGCGGGCGCATGGTGGTATAGACACGGATGCAGTTGCAGTTCATCTCGCTGATGTATTTGAACCATCTCAGATAGGTCTCATAGCTGATCGTGAGATCGCCGGGGAACAGAGCGGGCTCCGACGCGCCGATGTTGACGCCGGTCATGAACTGCTCTTTCCAGCCGCCGTTTTGATACACGCTGAAATATTGACCCTCCGCCTTGAAGCAGTAGCTCAGGTTGTTGGCGGTATCCATATATTCTTCGCTCGAGGTATCTACGTCGGAGCTTTTCCTGTTCTCACGGCCGAAGACAGAGAGCTGCTTGATACCGAACGGCGCGAGCAAGCCGGTTTGCGCCAGAAAAAAGAGCACGACAATGGTAGCGATAACAGAGATGACGATCTTCTTCATTGTTCAAACTCCTTACGCTTGATCTTGCCCCATGTTTTACGGAGCTTACGGTATTTGAGGATACCTTCCACACGGAAGATGGTGATGATCTGTCGGTAGCCGAAGTTCTCGAGGATCGCGTAGACGGAGATCGCGATGCTCTGCTTGGCGGTCATCGCGGCGCGGTGGGTGTACTGCTCCAGCACGAGGCTGCCCTCGGAGAGGATAACGCCCAGGGATACCGACAACAGGAAATAGATGACGAAGAAGAACATATTTAATTCACCCATGATCAGCGTGAACGGTATCAGGAAGTAGCCGATCGTCTCGACCAGCGCGCCGAATAACTCGAAGATCCAGTTGTAGGGCATCGATACCAGTCCGACAAAGCCGTAGCGCGGGTTGAAGGTCATGCTCGCGTGCGAGATCAGCGTATCCATCAGACCGATCTGCCAGCGGCGGCGCTGGCTGCGGATGTCGTTGAGCGACATCGGACCCTGTGTCCAGCAAACCGAGAATTCGTTGAATTTGACCTTGTATTTTCTGCAATGCTTGCGCATATAGTGGTGGATACGGACGACGATCTCCATATCCTCGCCGATGGTGTTCTTCTTGTAGCCGCCCACCTCGATAACGGTCTGCTTTCTGAACAATCCGAAAGCGCCCGATACGATGAGCAGAGAGTTGGACGCCGCCCAAAAGACACGACCCATCAAAAAGGAACGATAGTACTCGACGATCTGGAAACGCTCGATGAGCTTTTTAGGCATCGTAAAGCCCTTGAGCTCGCCGTCGACGATCTTGGAGCCGTTCGCGATACGCACGATACCGCCCGCGACCACGGTGCGGGAATCCTTGATGAACTCCATCGACAGGCGCAGCAGCGCGTCCTTCTCGATACGGGAGTCGGCGTCCAGACAGGTGAACAGCGGATACTTTGAGATATTGATGCCGGCGTTCAGCGCGTCGGATTTACCGCCGTTTGCCTTTTGTACATACAGAAGGTTGGGATAGGTCTTGCTGTAATAGACCGCCTCGATCTTCTGGGTCGGGATCTGGTAGCGGATCGAGGTCTCGATCTTGTGCATATGAAAGGCTTCGATGACCTTATCGCCCGTTTTGTCCGTTGAGCCGTCGTTCACGACGATGATCTCAAAATGCGGATAGTTGAGCTTCATCAGCGAGCGGACGTTCTGCACGATATGCTCCTGCTCGTTGAACGCGGGGATGATCAGCGAGATGGGCAGGAGGTTTTCGCTGTCCTCATAGCTGAGATAATCATCGGAAAAGGTCTTGTTATAGTTGCGGTTTACGCGGAAAAAAGACACAAACAGCTGGACGATGTATATTAAGTTGAGCAACAGCGTAAATGCCATGCAGAAGTAATTGAAAAAAACGATAAAGTGGCGTATCGCATTCAAAAATCCCACAGTCTGTTCCTCCTAATCAGATACTTTGCGTTAACGGATCGTCAATAGGCGTGCCTAAACGATCATAAAAAGCTTGCGATAGATAAAAGATCACGTGTCGACCGTCTTATACAGGACGTTCTTCATCGCGTCGGCGGCAAAACGGTCGTATCCGCCTAAAATCTCTTCCAGATCCTTGGGCGAGATATCCATGCGGGTGATCGACTGTGCCGCCGTCTGGCGCACCCACCATTCCTTGTCGCCCAGCGCGTGCTTGACGGTATTGAGCGCGCTCTGCGTCTTTAAGAGCGACAGTCCTCTGACTGCCGAGGAACGGATCACCCAGTCCTTATCGCCCGCGGCGATCTGCAGGATCTGTTCATCCTCGGGATAGCCGAACGCGGCAAGCGCCTTGACACAGGCGATCTTCAGCTGGGTATCGTTGCCCGACGCGCCCTCGATATACATATTTCTGAAGCCGTCGATCTTGTACTGCGCGATCGTCTTGATGACCGTACACTTCATATACTTGTTGCATTTTTCAAAGAGCTTTGCCGCGAGCTCCTCTCTGTCGCCGGTGAACTGGGCAAAGAACTCGTTGACGATCCTGCCCGAATACTGGGTATCGTTTTCGATGCTCAGCAGGTACTCGGCGACCTCATAGACGTCGCCCATCTGACACAGCGCCATCGCGGCGTTATAAGCCAGATCTCTGTCCTTGCTGCCGACACATTCCTTGATCTTATCGCGATACTCCATCGCCTCCAGATCGGCGAGCCTTCTGCAGGCATAGCCCTTGTGGTAGACGTCGCCCTCGTCGAGCATCTTGGCGTACATCTCGATGGGTTCGACCTGCGTGTTGATGCGCTCGATCAGCTTCTCTTTTGCTTCATCATCAAAGCCGGAGCCCTGATGTTCTTTGATTTCCTTGACAGCCATCTCATAAACGGTGAAATCTCCGTTTATCTCGTCTGCCAATGCGGTTATCTCGGCGTTACGGCTGCCCTCGGTGGGTGCATAGAGCACCCCTTCCACGTGGATATCAAGCCTGCGCCTGATGTTATCGTTGCGGGCTGTATGCTCATCCTGCAGTTCAGCCAAACGATAAAGAAGAATGTACTCTATGCCGATGATCAACAGGCACAGCAGTAACCCGATAACGCTTAACAGTTCGATCTTCAAGCGATTATCTCCTGATTGTCGGCCTCCCCGTCAGCCGTACTATTACGGCTGACGGGAGGTGGGGCTTTTCTCAATCCCCTTGTTTATTGTCCCGAAAAGTATTGTTTGAGTATATCAAAGCTCTCCTTGTGGCGGGAGGTGTATTTGACGGTCTCCCATTTGCTCCACTGGAATACTTTGTATCCGGGGTCGTGTTTATCCATGGGGAAGGCATACATGACGTCGCCCTCCTTGCGCTCGCCGATCATGACGGAGATCAGCGCGCCGTTGGTAGTAACGGTCTTGGCGGTATCTCCCTTGAACGAGTCGTCGTTGATCACGAGCTTTTTGGACGGATCGGCGACGTTGAGCCATGTCCACGGCAGGCGGATATAGATGGTCGAGCCGGTCTGGTAGAACTGGGTATCACCCGAGGTAAAGCCGCCGTAGCTCAGATCCGCCACCTTGTTGTAGTCGCCGGTGTAGCTTTCTTCCGTATATGCTCTGTCTTTGCTGCGGTCATAGGTATCGATAACGTACAGCGCGGCGTTTTGCTTGCCCTCAAAGCGGAGAGAATACTCCATACCGGAGAGGGAGTTCGCCGTGAAGTCGTCGGCGTAGTAATACTCGCCGTCGTTGCGCTGGAAGGTATCCAGACCGATGAACATGGCGTTATCTTTGTAATCGATCTCCTGTAACAGCTGCAGGGTGATATACAGATACCCCGCGTCACTGTACATGGAGACCGCCTGCGCCATATCGTCGTCGGAGAGGACCAGACCGGGCGTTTCCGGCATCACGCTGTCCATGGCGATCAGACCGGACATCTGTTTGCTGTCACAGGTGTTGTGCCACAGATAGCTGTCGGAAACGGAGGTATAGAATTCCATATCCTCGCTGACCTCGCTCCAGCTGTCGTTCAGGTCATATACGGTCGCGCCTAAGATACCACTGTCCTTTGCGGCTTTCAGCGCCGAGGTGATCCGCTCGCCCTGCTGTGTCTCGGTGACAGCGTCCTGATCGTAAACGGCGTTTACATCCGAGAACGATACACCCGACGCGAGTACAGGCGAGGTGACCTTTTTGAGCTCATTGAAAGCGCTCATATACTTTGATTCTATGGTGTCGGAATTCTTGCCGCCGCCGGCGATCTTATCGTTATCAAGATCGATATCACAGAAGTAATATTCCTTATAATCGGCAGACACGATGTCGTTGAAGACATACGCGTTTTTATCTTTTACGCCCGACATGTCCTTGATCATATTATAAGAACCGCAGACGGAGATGGGCGTATAGTAATCATAATCGTCGTAGGAGACCTTTTGAGCGGTATCGTACAGATACGCCGCAAAGCCCTCGACGCCCTTGCTGTCCTTGACATATTCGCCGCTGTAGGAGTAGTCGGAAAGTCCGGTCATCGCCGTGACATTCTTTGAGGTCAGCTCGGGATCGATGCTCACGCCCAGCACATACTCCGATACATCGATGAAGTAGGTGGCCGCGCCGAGCTTTTCACTTTGCGCGTGGCCGTTGCCGTGGAGGGCGTTGATCGACGTCGTGACGGCGTCTTTCCATTTTTCCAGACCGTCGGATTTTAGATAATCAGCGGCGCTGAGCTCATCGGGGACGGTGACGCGCTGGAGGATGTAGATCGTTCCGTTCTCCGGATTTTTGTTATAGCGGCTGACTGCCGCGTAGAATTCCGGCGGCAGAAGATCCTTTGCCACAAGACAGTTGATCCCCATCTCACCGGCGGATTTGATCAGATCCTCATAGAAGGTGAAATCGCGCGAATAGGTCGCCTTGCCGGGCTCCTGCGCGTTCAAAGCGGCTGCCTTGAGCGTCATGCCGCGCCACTTCTCGTCCTCGAGTATCTGGAAGCTGCCGTTATTGACGCGCGCGACCTCCGCGTGATCCTTCTTGTCCTCCACATACTGCTTGCTCTTGGTATCGGACAGGATGTGGCGAATCAGCGGATTATAGAACCGCCAGTAAAAGTTGGAAATATCGCCCTGTCTGTCGTAGGACAGGAATTTGAAAAACTGGTTGGAAAACAGGAAATCGCCGTAGCGGTCGCCGTTGACATAGTCGTTGCAGTCGCCCGCGAAGTAGTAGACGGGCGCGTAGCCTTCCTCCTGATTGCGGGAGATCGCGCAGAAGCGCGGCGTCTTGCTGATCTCACTGATTTTTTCCATACCGGTGGCGTTGAGGTCAAAATCAAAGGTCGCTATCGTCTCGACGCCGTAGTTCGGTTCGACCAGCTCGAACCAGTTATAGAAGTTGCATTTATCACAGCCGGAGAATTCCTTGCGGTATTCTTCGTTGATATAGATCCTAAGAAGATCCTTGGATAAGAAATCCGTGTTTTGTTCCAGAATGATGATCTTGCCGTCTGACGATACCAGCAGGATACCGGGGCCGGTAAAGCGCCATTCGACGCCTTCCTGCTGCTCATACATCGGAGGCGCCCAGTCGGGAACGTCGGTAAAGTCCTCCAGATCGACGATATATCTGCCGATCCACTTGGTCGGATTGACGCCGGTGAGCGCGATCAGCTGAGCGCGTACCGAGTCGGACAGCGGGGAGCTGAAGAAGGTGCTTTCCGTGATGATCGGCGCACCGCTCTCATGCGCGAAGGAGATGTAAGACATATCGTCTTCCGAGATACCGCCGTTAAGCGGAGAACCGCCGTTATAATGGCCGAAGGTATCGTTGCCCAGCCCGTAGGCGTCGGACAGATACAGCAGATCGGGTGTGGACTCCGCGTCCTTGAGCTCGACGTTGTGGTCGAAGTTGCCCTCTTCATCGAGCATGGGGCCGAAATAATCCTTTTTATAGTCGTAGAACTGTCCCTCGGGATTGACATACCGCTGCTGATGCAGGATCCAGTAAAAGCCCTGATGCTTACGGTATACGGTATGCTTGATGATGTTTTCATCATCTGCGTAGGCGAGTACGGTTTTGTCCAGTACCGCGACATTCATCACTTTTTTGGGGATCAGATGCCATATGCCGAACAGCAGGATGAGAAACAGGACGATGACGGCAGCCACGATGTGGTACCATTTGAATCTTTTGATATAGAACTTGACCTTTGACTTGCGCGCGTCCTGTTGCTCTTCAAAAGCCTTTTCCTCAGGCGTGGTCGGGACATAGTCATTCTGTTTATTCTTTTTTTCTTTTGACATGAACACACCGCCTTACAGTCGGTTATTGCGCGGCTGCCGGTTTCTTTGCTTCCGCTTCTTCGCCGATGAACGCAATGAACTTCTCGCAGATATCGGGATCGAAGAGCTTGCCTTCGTTCTCCTTGAGGTAATGCATCGCGTCCTCTTTGCTCCACGGCTTTTTATAGGTTCTTTCGGAGATCAACGCGTCATATACGTCGCAAACCGCGACGACGCGCGCCTCGATGGGGATCTCCTCACCCTTGAGGCCGTTGTTGCCGGTACCGTCGTAGCGCTCGTGGTGATAGCGCGCGATCACGGCGGCTGTGGCGAGGATGGGGTCGTCGTCATACGCCGAGAGGATCGTGTAGCCGAATTCCGTGTGGCTGTTGATCATCACGCGCTCTTCCTCGGTCAGCCTGCCTTCCTTATGGATGATGTCCTTCGGTACGGCGATCTTGCCCAGATCGTGCAGCTCCGAGGCGATGGAGATATGCTCGGCTCTTTCTTCGTCGATGCCGATCCGCAGGCACAGCTCACGGCTGTTGTTTCTGATATTGATCAGGTGATCGACGCTGCAGCCGTTATCGAGCTCTGTGTTCTCGGCGAGCTCGGCAAAGATCACGTTGATATCGCGGTGGGTGCCGTCGGTGAAGATATCTTCATAGGTGGTTACCAGACCGCAGTAGGTCGCTTCGATCATGCTGATGAAAAAGACGTCCATACCGTCCTTGATGTTTTCAAAGTGGAAGATGGCGCCGACTTCGTCTTTGTTTTTGAGGATATATTCAAAATAGGTTCCGGCAAACAGACATTCCCTATCATTCTTTCGTCCGTTTTGCTCGATCATCTCGTAGTTACAGGACGATATGCCGTTGTTGACCACTTCCGTGTATGTACCACCGTCTTTTACGGCGACGCAGTAGCGGATATCGGTGTTGTCCGGATTATACTTGACGATCAGATCAAGGATCTCGCGGACGGCCGTATCGTAAAACTTCGATTTGTCGCGGCAGTCGAGCATATTGCGGATAAACTGCGAGATGCCCTCTACCGATTTACTGTATTTGACGCTCTGATCGCGCACATCGATGGTCTGCTGTTCCAGCCGGAAATCGTGGATGTAGATGTATTCGAGCACGCACATGATGACGATCGAAGAGATCGTGACGTTATAGATATACAGGATCCTCTGGCGGGTGCTCATAAAGATCGCCGCGAGTACCATGATCATCACGCAGAATACGCACATCACAAAGACGGGCGCCGCGTATTGGATACGTCTGTCGAGCTGTACCATCGCCGTGCGGGCAACATACACCGCGGCAGCCGTGGTGAGCAGGCACATCAGCAGGATGGCGAGCTTGATCGTCAGCGGATTGAACGCCACCAATACCGCGATCGCGGAGATTCCGGACGCGAACAGGATGGCGATCGCGGTTTTGCGCGATTCCTTGAACAATCCGTTCAGGCACAACAGCACGACCATAAAGGTGAGGTGTACGGGCAGAGCGGTAATGTTCATCCACTTCGGCGTGTTGAAGAGATAGGTGACCTCAGGCAGCATATACAGCGCCAGAGCGAGTCCGACATAGAACAGCAGTCCCGATACGATGATCGAGCGGAACAGGCGTTTTTTGACTGCCGAGAGGAGTCCGAAGACGATCGCCGCCAAGAGACCAACTCCCATCATGATCAGTCCGATCATAAAGCCGGGCATGTTGGTGAACGCCGGGTCACCCGGAGGATTCAGATAGGTTTCAAACCGCACCGAGAGGGGCAGCTTGAGCATGACCTCCAGCTGTCGCTCCTGCGTGGACGGCTCCAGTGTGACGGCGTTGTAGCAGTTGCCGACATACTCCGCCGTATCGAATTGGTTATTATAGATCTCTTTGCCGTTGAGAAGGATCTTGACCGGCGCGAAATCGGTGATGAGCACAAGGTTGCTTGCCTTATCCGATGGCTCCAGCGTCTTTGTGAAATAAATATTGCCTTTTTTTCCTTCCGTTATGATCGGGTTCTGCGCGTTATAGATGCGCAGCTCACCGTCGGGCACGGAGCCCGCCTTTTCGGTATACAGATAGTTCCAGTTGGAAAAACGGTTCTCATCCGTATAGCTGTTGGCGACATAGTGCGCGACAAAGTAGACCGCAACGGTCAGCAAAAGGATGATCAGCGATATGCCCAAAAGGGGGAGAACTCCCCTTTTTGTGAATTTTTCATTCAGTTTTTTAAAGCCGATCTTTTTCATTTTTTGCGCTCCATCGAATATAATCTGTTATCATACCGAAACTCAAAAGCCCGATAATCTTATCGGTCTGCTTTTGTTGAATATCAGTATCAATACGTTAGTGCAGACGCGAATACTTTTTCAAAAGCTTTTTGACGTCCTCATCCGTTACCGGAGCGGACTCGGTTTGTTCGTTTGTCACGAGCAAATCGCTCACTTCATCCAGTATTTTTTTGATCTCCTCGTTATGCTCCTTGATCTTTCTCAGAGCACCGAGCAGGCGGGCGTTTTCACTCGCTAATTTATTATCTTCCATATCGAACCCTTTACTCCGCTTTCAGTGAATATATCACGGGCTTGTCGTCCTGGATCCTGACCGTGATGGTCGCTCTTCCGAACAAGGTCTTGCGCTCCAGCTCATTATAGAAGGTGGTGATGATCTCCGCCTCGTCCGAGCTGACGTTGACCGCGTCGATATTGTAATAGATGTTGGTGCCGTAAGAGGGAATCCACATCTCAAAGATCTTTTTGTCGGCGTTGTAGAGCATGGAAGAGGTGACGTCGAAGTCGTCCGTGCCGAACTGTGTCTTGAGTACGTCGCGGATCTGCTTTTCCTCTGCGCTGCGATACTGCACCGTCTTGTTGTTGATCGTATAAAAATCGTCATAGAAAACATGGATAAAGGCATACTGCACGGCGGCCTCGAGCGGAATATCCTTCGGCTTGTCGAACTTCTTTTGCGCCATCATGAATCCCAGCTCATAGGAGCGTACCGCGAAGTCCTTGACGTTGACCGAGACGTCACCGACATTTACGGGGTCGGTTTTGCCTTTTCCGTAGGCATAATAGCCGTCGCGTTCGGTCTCCTGATCTTCATCGTCGATCTTAACTTTATAGTCCGCCGTCGCTTCATCCTCCTGCTTCACATTGGGGTCTACGCCGCAGGCGGAAAAAGCCGAAGCCGCAAGGACAACAGCGGTGAGGAATGCCAGTAGTTTTAATGTGGTTTTTTTCATCATAAATCGCCCCTTTATAAGAATATTCCCTGACTCGTGAAAAATCAAGTCAAGGAATAGCCTTTTGGATAGATAAACAATAAATCAGCCGCCAAAATAATCGTGACTGTCTATTTTACTATGCTTTTGAACGGCATTTTCGCGCCGTTCTTTCAGCGGGATTTCAAGGTACTGAAAATATTATTTCCAGGTATAGTCGTTGACGCTGGTGAGGAACTCATCCTCGTAGATGCCCTCGCCGGAGTTGTTGGTGATGAGGATATCGGCGCTGTTGACCTTTTCATAGTTGTGATAAGCGTCACAGGTGATGGTCGAGCCGAGCGGCAGATTGACGGACAGGCTCTCAAGAGGCGTGTTGATGACCTGCTTGATACCGGTCTGCTTGTTGTAATCCTGACCCTCAAAGTGGAATCTGTACGCCATAAAGAAGCTGTTGACGTCGGTCTCGAGGTGCGTATCCTTCGCGTCGATGTTGATGATGATCTTCTTGCCTACATTGTCGATGATGTCGATACCCTTGACGGTGTATCTGTCGGGATCTTCTTTCGCGGTCTTAGCCAGTTCGTTGAACTCGTTCTGATGAACGACTTCCATTCTGTAGACGACGGTACCGCGGATGCCGTTGCCGTTATCGTCGAATTTGCCGTTGTCCCAGTTGACAGCGCACATCTGGAAAGCATATTCCTTGCCGACGGTGACGTCCTTCATCTCGCCGCCGTAGTATACGGTGCCGTCCTCAAATACGACCGCCATCTTCAGCGGAACGTCGATCCTCAGACCGGTCTTGCCCTCGTCAGCGGGCTCATCGGGGGTGACGGGTTCGTCGGGCTGTGTTTCCTGCTTCTTGATGCGAGCCCATACGGACACGGTGCCCGCGGGAGCGGAGTAGGTCATATCGCCCTTGGTGCTCTCGACCTTGACGTTGGCTACGTCAGTGATCGCGGCAGCGCTCTCACCGAAGAACCATCTGTCGGAGGAACCGAAGTAATTGTCGTTGATGGACAGAGAAGCAGCGTCCTTATCGACAGCGTAATTGCCTGCAGTCGCCGCAAAGAGCTCGACGTTGTCGCTGATCACGATGCTGTCAGCCACGGGAGTAGCGCCGTCTACGGGGGATTTCTGCTTGCTTGCGCCGATCGCGGTAGCCTGAGTCGCACAGATCGCGGTCACCTTGGCGTTGCCGGTGATCTCGATGGTGCCGCCGGTATGAGAACCTCTGCCGGAGCCGATCGCGGCGCCGCCGGAGTTGATTTCGTTTCCTCTGCTGTCTGCGGAGATCGCGGTAACGTCAGCGTTGCCGCCGATCTTAACATTGACTGTATAAGTGTCTTTATTGTATTTGGAGGAGCTGCTGGTGCCGCGGCCGCCGCCGATACCCGCGCCGCCGCAGGAACCGATCGCTACGACCTTGCCGCCGTTGATCTCAATGTCGGGTGCGGAGGAACCGTAGCCGCCGCCGATGCCCGCCGCGAATGTGCCGGGATCGTTTGCGTTGAGCGCAGCCAGATCGCTGTAATCAAAGCCCTGGTTCCATGCGGTAGCCGCATAGACCTCGCCGCCGTTGATGACGATACGGCCCGCACTGTAATCACCGACTGCCGCAACGCCGATCGCGCCGCCGCTGGTGCCGTAACCGGTACCGATACCCGCGCCGCACTCGTTGCCGTAAGCGTGGATCACGCCGCCGTTGATGGTGATGAGGTTTGCGTCAACATGATAGCCGGAGCCGATGCCGGAGCCTCTTCTGCCGGCAAAAGCGTTGATATAGCCGCTGTTGATGGTGATCTCGCCGACCTTGACTCTCTCTTCAGCCGGGATGTTGCGGTCGGTGCCGTAAGATCCGATCGCCGCGCCCCAAAGACCGCCGGTAACATTCAGAGTGCCCTGACCCTCAAAGGTGACCTTGGAGCCGTACTCGACTTCGATACCGCAGGAATATGCGTTGGAGTCGCCTTCGATGGTGTTGAAGCCCTCTAATACAAAGGTGACGTCGGATTTGTTCTTGACCTTGATCGCGGAACGACCGGTGGAGAATACGCCCGCGTCGGCAAGTGTGATCTTGCCGGTAACGCCGTCGATATCGACCGCGTTATAGTCGTTTTCATCGAGAACATAGTCGCCGTTTTCGTTGATGGTGATCGTTTTGGAATCCCCCTCAGCCGCGTTTGCCGCCAGCGGGATCACGGATACCAGCAGGAAAACCGCCAGTAATACACACATTATCTTTTTCATTATAATCATCCTTTCTTATCTGTCTTTTGCTTGGGTGATTAATACCATTTATTATATTAACAAACCGTCAGCCGCGTGACGCGGGATCGGGGTATTGCCGATAATAAAAATAACCGCCTGCGCAGTTCCTTACTCTCGTAAAAAACTATGCAGCCGGTCGGTCATATAGAATCGCTATTTAGACACCAGAGCTTTGCGTCCCCGCTTTTCAGCGAGTTTGCCCTTTTTAATATATCACCATTATTTTAACATAGTTCCTTTCAAATTGCAATACTCTATTTACTAAAATTTATGCTAAACTTTTGTGCAAATTTACTAAGGCAAAAGAATTATGCACAACGATCTTCATTTGTTCTGAGTCTGCAACGCTCTGTAAATTTATGATTCACATCTGACCGAAGGGAAAAAGCAGCAGCAACATAGCCGTTACTGCTGCTTTCTTGCAATAGCTAATTTTCATTTCTCAAAAAAATTACTTTTCCGATGGCGTCGGGGGCGCTTATTCCGGCGACTTTGCGCTGAATCCATGTCGCGTCAAGGATCGTGACCTTCTCGTCAAGGTCAACATCCGCCAATTGAAGCGCCTTTCTCGATAAGCCGATCATTTGGCAATCAAAGCGCTGGATCGTCGTCGCGTCGGTGACGGTGATCTCATTGTTGAGGTCGGCGTCGCCGATCAAGCCCTCCGTCACGGTGTCGGCGGGAATCAAGAACGCTTTGATGGGGAGATTATCGACCTGAAAATCCTTTTTGCCGTTCGGGTACCTCGCGTCGATCGCTTCCTGCGAATATCCCCGTGTCGCTTTGCTGAAGAAATACGCTTCCGCTTCTTCCTTCAACCGGGAAAAATCCTGCCAGCCCTTGCCTTGTCCCTGATCGATGAAGCTCTCACCCTCGTTGATCACCGAGCGGATGACAGCGCCGCTGCTCGCAAAGAAATTTGTGCAGACGCTGACAGAGATCGGCATATAGCTGCCTTTATCTTCGGTCGTTACCTGTGAGATCACGATCGAATAGCGCGTGCCCTTTTTCAGGAAATATTGATTTTGCAGATCGATCCGCTGATAACCCGCGTATTCCTTGAACACCTCTCCGCTTTCGAGCAGCTCGCCCGAATCCGGCTCGTCGGTGATGTTCGCATAGACCTTGTAGGTGATCGTGGACATCGGGTTGCATACCATGGAAGAGATCTGATAGAGATATCCGTCCTCCTCGGCGGTAAAGATATTCGCGGCGCGTGAAGTATTGTAGCTGAGCTCTTTATAGGCGACATCCTGCATCAGATCATACTGGTCGCAGTTCAGCTCGTAGAACTCGGTTTCATCATCGTCGTAAAAGGAGAAGGTGATGGGGGTGCAGATGCTGTGATCGTAATAGGACAGGTAGAAGTAGCCGCTGTCGCTGACGCCCCATTTGTTAGCGTTCGGGCTTTGATAGACGGGGTCGCCGTACTGTGTTTGACCGGCGGTGCGGCGATCCTCATCCGTCAAAGAGCCCCAGCTGTTCTTGACGATAAAAGCGCCGTTTTCGGGCGGGGTACTGCCCGCGACCGTTTCTCCCTCGACCGTTCTGGTGAAGTTTTCTTTGGCATAGTTATCGTCATAGCCGACGATCGTGACCAGATGGTTCATCTGTGTGGGACCGTTGTAGTACTGCGCCCAATTTTTGGTGTTCAGATATCCCTCGTCGTTCATATCCTCGTTGGGGCGGCTTTGATCCGCGAGCATACCGATGGATACGCCTCTGCCCTTGGACAGCTCGGATTTGATCGCCGCGACGCCGGAGCGATCGAACTGATATTCTCCCTCGTCATCCATTGTGCACGGACAGGGGAGGACAAAGCTACTCTTGAAGTACGCCTCGATCTCGGGAGAACGATAGGCGGCGGTATTGGGCAGCGTCCAGTCGTCAGCCGCGGAATACCCCGGCTGAGCAAGTGCGCTTCTGTAATAATTCATATCCTGCAGCCAGTTGTTTTCAAACCACGCGTCAAAGTCATCCACGGAATCGATAACGCCGGCGTCGGCAAAAGACTGAGCATAACGCTTTGTTTCACGATATACCCTTGCTTTGCGCAGGGTCGCCAGCTCTTCGCTGACCTTGTCGGGGTCGGAATTGCGCCAGCGATTCTTTCCGACATAGACATAGGGAAATTCGCCGTTGACCGATGTGCTCTCGTCAACGGGGCCGAATCCCGAAGCGTAGAAATTCACGCCGAAAAGCGGATTTCCCGCAATATCATACGCGAAATTGCGGTCGATCGATTCAGCCGCGGAAAGGTCGAAGCCTTCGCCGACCTGCGACGCGGGGATAGAGCCCGCCAGTACGTCGTCCTGTGTCAAGGCGTGGTGCATATACCAGCTGATGTATTTTTCCGAGAAATCGACCTGATCGTTCACTTCACCCGTCGGCACGCCCATATCGTTCTCATAGAGATAAGAGATCTCCGCCGCGCCCGCCATCGCGAACGCCCAGCAGGAGCCGTAGGGATTCTGTAGCTTGACGGGGGTGACATAGTTCTTACCGTTATAATCACGCAGATCGAGCTTGCCCGGCAGATCCCTTTCGAGATCGAGGAGCTTTTGCCGGTCGCTTGCGGAATCGGCGTTAAAATCATCGTCATTGCTGCTTTCTGCTGTCAGCGCGATGTCTTTATCGACCGCGCGGGCGGATAACCCGACAGCACAGCAACATCCGATGATCATGGATAACGCCAACAATAAACCGAGAGCTTTTTTCGTCATCATATTGATCTCCTTTCGCGGATTTGTGTCTGCCTGTACCTTCGGTTTATTTTATCATATCGTGATAAAATATGCAAGATAGGTGATCGGTGAAACAAGCCGTATCCCGCACACGGAAGCTCACTGTTTTTCGTAATGAAATACATAAAAAAGTATCGACATTTTATTATTGTTATGCTATGATACCCGTAGATTGAGATGCTGAATTAATCCATATGTATGCAATGGACCCGTCAGAGCTTGGATAGGAAAGGGGATAGACTATGAACAGACTGCAGGCGAATCTCTGTCTGATCTGCGTTACGATGTGCTGGTCGACAGAGGTCATCATCTTTGCCTGTATTCCCGACAGTGTTCTGCCGTTTGCGACGAATTTTATCTGCAACGCGATCGCGTCGGTGATCCTTGCCGCCTGTTTTTTCAAGCGCATCGGGAACGAACTGCGCCGATCGAAAAAGAAACTCATCCTGCGGTGTTTGGTGCTGGGAGCGCTCAACTGCACGTATAATACCCTGTATCTCTACGGCTTGAACTATTTTGATGTTTCTTCGGGAGCGTTCACCTTCTCGATGACGGTGGTGGTACTGCCCGTCGTACTGTTTACGCTGAGAAAGAAGGTCAAGGTCAAAACATGGGTATCCGTTGCCCTTGTCCTGCTGGGCATCGTCAGCGCGCTGGGCGAGAACGTAGCGAACATCAATCCTATGGGACTTTTCCTGATGTTTATGGGATGTCTCGTGCGTGCCGTCTTTATTGTGAAGCTCAACGATTTTGCGCGCGAACACGATTCCGTCACGCTCTCAACCTTTATTTCCATATTCGTTTCCGTCTTTAGCTTTATCATATGGTTCGCTCTCCAGCCGTCGACCTTCAGCGCGATCCCGTGGTCGGGTACGATCATCGCCAGCCTGTTCATCTATGCGTATTTTATCGTCGCGTTCGCGCAGACGTTGAATATCTTCGCGCAAAGGCGGGCTACCGCAACGGAGGCGACCATCATCTACGCGCTCGAGATCGTCTTTTCGCTGATTTGGGGCGCTGTCCTGCCGGAAACGCTGATTGAACGCACGATCCCGACTGCTTTTCAAATCATCGGAGCGCTGCTGATTGTAGCGGGCAGCGTGATCGAGATCGTTGACTTCAAAGGAAAAAGGAGGCTTGTCAATGGCGCTGAAAACCGCTAATATTCCCAAACCCGTGAAGCTATGCGCCCTGACAGTCATTCTGGTATTCGTTTATCTTGTCATCGCGATCCCGTTCAAGGTCATGAGCGTCATTCCCGGCTTCACCGATATCCGTCCGGTCATGCTGTTGAAACCGGTTTTCGGCATCTTCTTCGGGATCCCGGGCTGTCTCGCCTTTGCGATCGGGAACCTGATAGGGGATATCATGAGCGACAGCCTGAGGTGGTCGTCTATCGCGGGCTTCGCGGCGAATTTTCTGGGGCCGTTCGTATTTTACGCGTTCTGGCGATGGATCTCCAAAGAGCCCTTCTCGCTCAGAACAGGCAAAAGCCTGCTCAAGATGACGGCGGTCGTTATCGTTTCCTCGGTGATCGAGGCTCTTATCATCACGCCCGCGGTCAAGCTGATCTATCCCGATATCGATTTCGGCTTGTTCGCTTTGATGGTGATGATCAACGGAACGGTCTTTCCGCTGTTCCTCGGTATCCCTTTGATGATACTCATGCAAGAGGAACTACACATGAAACCGATCTGTCATAAAAATAACGTGGATAGGTAGCAACCCTATCCACGTTTTGTATTATCGGAAAAAGAAGGGCGCTCGATCCCGGATTTGGGAAAGAGCGCCCGATATTGATCGGTAGTTGATAAACAGAATGATTATCGATGCGGGTAACCTTGATACAAAAGCAAACGGCTTATCGATTGCTCTATACGTTTTCCGCGGGGGTATATCCCGAAACCGTCTCACCGACGGGATAAGCGATCGCCAGCTGTGCCAGAGATCGCTGGATCAACGACGCGTCGGTGATGCTCAATTCCTCGCCCGCGATCGTTCCTCTCAATGCGATCAGGTGATCGGGATCGTCCTGGACACGGGCAAGGACACGCTGAATGAAGGTGACGTCGAGCGCCGTGATCTGTCCGTCTCCGTCGGCATCGCCGAGGATATAGCGGTACGGATACTCTGCTTTGATTTGGTGATCCTTCGCGTACTGTGCCGCGTAGGAATCCTTTTCACAGCGGATGATCAGATCACTGTCATTCTCAAAAGCGTTATCCGCAATACTCGTTACGTTGTCGGACAGGTAGGCATAACGCAGCCCGGTGCATTCGCCGAAAGCGCGTATCTCTATCGTTGTCACGGAATCGGGGAGCATGATCTGCGTCAGGGAAGGGCAGTTGTAGAAGCACTGCTCGGGGATCGTGTCGATGCCGTCGGCGATCGTCAAAGCCCTCAGCTCCGCACAGCTCTGAAATGAGCCGAATGCCAGCGATACATTGGCGGGCAGCGACAGCTCTTCGAGTGAGGAGCATCCGCTGAAGGCGCAGCTGCCGATATTCAGCAATCCCGTCGCCTTATACAGATCCAGGGATGTGATCGGTTGGTTAAAAAACGCGTAAGCGTCAATGGTGACAACAGGCGCGCGCAGCAGCTTGTTCGGGATGGTCACATCCGTGCTTTCGCCGTTGTAGTCGTGTATCGTAGCCTCACCCTGATCGTTGATGTCAAAGGTGAACCCATCAAGCTCCAGATAGCTGTCGGCGGCGTGCGCGACAGCTGTCGTGCTGAAGATAAGCAGCACCAGAGCGATACAAATACAAAGAATTCGTTTCATAAGGCACTCCTTATCATATCTCATCGATGTTATCGCCCGGAGGAGGATCCCATCCTCCGGAGTTGATTTGACTGCTGATGACTTCCGGACTTCCTAAAATGACGTCCTGAAGACGGAACTGAACCAAGGTGAGTTCGGGGCAACTATATTCTTTTTTGTTCATATACCCCTCCTTTATCAGTTGGGTCAGTTCCCGGAGGAACTGCTTGTAATGTTTTCGATCTGATCGAAGCCGGCGGCGAGATTCTTTTCGGATTCCGTCTTGAGGCATACGTAGATCGAATTGCTCAGTGTGACCTGACCGTCCTTGATCATATAGGCGGTCGCCTTCATCAGATAGCGTGCGTTGGAATTGCTGTAATCTCTGACTTCGTTCTCACCCTCTCCGACGATCGTGCAGTTGTTCGGGAAGCAGTGAGCGAGTTCGATACGATCCTTGTTCGTCAGGTTGGTGGTGTCGATCGGGCTATACAGCAGACTTCTTGATTTGATGGTGGAGCTGTCGGTTTTATTGGTCGTGTTATACGTTTTGCTTCCTGCAAGGATCGCCGCCTTCAGCGGTTCCGCGTCGGAGGCATATCCGTAGTCGTTTTCGGGATGGAACACGCTGGCTTCCTTGAATTTGGCGCAAGCCTCAAAAACAACGCCGCATTGATAATCCCCATTGCCGAGGATCGTGATGTTGTTATCCTCAAAGGCGATCTCAAAGTCGTTGAACAGCAGATCGGTCGAACCGTCGGCGGGGATACTGTCGTTTTCATCCGTCCAGCGGTTGCGGGAGTAGTCCAGATGCGCCAGCGTGACGGAAGCAGGCTGTGTGGGTGCGGGCGTCGGCTCCGCGGCGGGTGTATCGGGATCTGTCGGTTCGGGATCGGCAGTCGGTGCCGCATCCTCATAGACCGGGGAGATCCAGTAGCTATCCATCATGCACAGGTCAAAGAGCGTATCATAACTCTTGGCAACGATCATATCGTTTTCGTTATTGCTCTTTCTGACAGCCCAGTAGCTGAACTCTTTGCCGTCATAGGTGTCGAGCGCATCGATCGCCAGCATTTGCTTATCGATTTTATGGTTCGCGGCATAGGGAAGCTGGAGATCGGTATACGCGCCGGTGGGAGTCGTGCGGTAATGGGCATAGACCGTTCTGGTGTCCTGTACAGCGGTGATGGTAGCGCAGGTCAGATTATCTGTCGTCGCTTCATCGCCCTCCGTGATGACCGTACCCGCCTTGACGGAGGTCTTTTCGATCATACCCTCTCTGTTGCTCCAGCGCAGGGTCTGACCGTAGTTGCTCTCATACGGAGCGTTCTCAAGGATGAATTCATCGCTCAGGCGATAGTCGCCGTCGTTGGTGATCGCGCAATTTTCGTTCTTTTCATCGAGCTGATCGGCGGTCAGCGTACCCTTTTTGACAAAGGTGCGCTCCGTGCCGTAGCGGTCGATGAACTGATAATTGATGGTGTAGGGCAGCTCGGTGATATCGGTACGGCGCTTGAATACCGCGATGATATGCTTGTCTTCGTGCCTGTCGAGTACATTCGTCAGCGCTGTAGGTGACCATTCACTGTCGGAATTCCAGTTCTTTTTACGGATAAACTTATAGCCGCCTTCGCCATCCGGTTTGGAGTAGTCCTCCTGCCACCATTCGGTGAACTCATATTTATAGAGCTTGTTATCGTTGGGCTTGGGCTCGATGCTGAGGGTGTAGCCCTGTTCCTTATCATACGGGAGGGGGCTGTTGTTTATGTAATTGAACGGATTGGAGAACGAGAAGTAAGAGCCGGTATAGCTGCCGTCGGGGTCGATCGGCGCGTTTTTGACGATCTCAGCCGCTTGGATATCCTCCTGAGTTTCACCGGAGTCGCCGCCGGAGGGCAGCGCTTCTTCCACATAGCGGAACTCAAAGTTCGCCTGCACCAAGTCCTGCTTGACGACAGCATAATAGGTGGCGTCATCCTCGGGCAGGGTATCTGCCTCTATGCCTAAATCGGCTTTGGTCAGTGTCAGCCACTTTGAAGGATCATTCTCGTCATACGCGACAAGCGGGGTACCGGTACCCTCGGGGTTATCGAACCAACCGAGGAAGGTGTAGCGGTGGGAGTGGAACGGCATGCCGTCGCTGTGTGTCGCTTCATTGAAGTTATAGAAGGTGACGTCATTGATCTTCTGATAGTCGTCTATCATCTGGAATGACAGGGATACGCCGCCGTAGAGGGGATCGCCGGTATTAAGGTCATAATCCACTTCGGTATAGGGATCATCCTCGTTTTGGCATACGACCTTATATTCCAGCTCGCGGTCATAGTGCTTCTTATAATATACCTTGACGAGGTTGACGTCGGGGTTATCGGGATTCGTCGGCGCGATCGTCAGGGTGACGTCGCCCGAGCCGATCCTGGTATAAGGAACAGCTTCGCCGTCGATCGTATAGGTCGTGTCGGCGGGCGCGGAGATGGTGATGGTTTTTTCGACCTTTTCGGGCGGATTATGATCAAAGGTCACTAAGATACCGTTCCATTCGCCGGTAACATCTTCACCGGCGGCTTTCTTTTGGTTGTATTCCTGTTCCGCGTGGTAATCGACGTACTGATAGACGTAGTCGTAGGTGTTTCGGTCATAATAGAGCCGGATGGTAGTCTTTGTCGTACCCGTGATCTCCACTTCGGCGTCATCCGCCGCCGTCGTGACGGTCGTACCGCCGGAGTCGGTCACGTATACCTCGTTGTGACCGGACACATGAGTGAAGCCGTCGGAGACGATCAGCTGCGGAACACGTTCCTGATACAGCTCGGAGAGGTCGACATAGGTGGATTCGACCTCGGGCGTATCGGGATTGTCCGTGATCTCCACCTCAAGATTTTCGGTCAGATAGTGCGAGTAACCGTCGTCGTCCGTGTTTTGCTTATAATACTCGACCTCATAAACATAGTTTTTATCGTTTTTGTTATAGTAGAAGGTGATCACGTTGGTCGCGAGCTCTTCCTCTTTCTGCGCATCGGCGTCGCTTTCGGTGGATGCGGTAAGCACGATCGACTGTGACATCTTCTCGGCTGTATAGCCGGGGATGAAAGGCGCGTCCTCTTTGATGGAGCCGTGGGTGGAGTACACTTCATCCTTACCCAACTCGGCAGGATCGAGCAGAGGCGTGCGGCTGGAAGCGTCCAAATACTGGACGCGGTAGTATACGCCGCGCTTCTGGATATATTCAAAGGTAAAGGTATTCGGCTCGTACTCGCTTGCCTGTGCGTTCGCCCTGATGACAAGGGAGTGGGATTTTGTCGTCGGCCACCAGTTGACGCTGTCCTCGGACCATGCGTGATCGGCGTTCAGCTCGGCGCCGCCCTTCGCGTCAAAGGTACGCGTCTTCCAGACAAAGGCTCTGCCCGTAGTGGGGTCGGCAACCTCATTCTCGGGATGATCCTGTTCGACATAGGTGACCTTATATTTCGCCGCCTCCTTGGTCGCCCATTCCGCATAGAGCTTGAGCCGCGCGCCTTCGGATAAGCTTGCCTCATGGTTCAGCGCCGTGATGGGGACGTTCTCGGGGTCGAAGCGGACGGGGATGTTATCGCGCAGATAGTACCAGCCCGCAAACATTGCGCCGGTGGTCGGCGGGATCAGGTCGGGACGGAGGTTATTCGGGTCTTCTTCGACGTTGGCGGGGATGTCCTTCATCTCCATATAATCGCCGTAGTGTACCGGAACCTCACCGTTGATCTTATTGGCGTCTACATAATAGTCGTTGTAGGTGGGATAGAAGCTGACATTGATGATCTTGGGATCCCATCTGGCGTACAGGGTAACGTCCTCCGCGGGCATTGTCGCGGTATCTTTATCGACCATACGGTAGTAGTAGGGGGTGTAGTACCAGCCCATAAAGTTGTAGTAATCTCTCAGATCTTCATTGAAGTAGACAGAATCGCCGTTATACCAGTAGCGGTATTCGCCCGCCAGATGTTCACCGTCTTCATGTGTGTATTCGGAGTTCAGCGGCGCGCCGTACATGACCTCGCGGGTCTTGTCCTCTTCCAGACGGTTACCGTTACGCCATTTCAGCACATAGGAAAGGCGGTGGTAGAAGAACTTGATGGTCGCGTGACGGTATGTGTTTGTATCATCCGACCAGTCGACGATCGTATTGGTGTTGTCGAGAATAATTTGACCTTTACTGTTTGTCCGTTTATTCTCGATACTAAAACCGGCTAAATCTGTAGGAACCTGATCGCTGCGAGCGGCATTCGTCTTATCGGTTAAGTTGTTGATCGGGTATTGGGAGCCGGAGTCGGTCGTTTCGATTCTGTTCTCTGTTTTGATACCGTAATAGCGCTTACTGCTGTCGTAAACAAACGGGACGGAGGGATCGACCTCTTCATACGAGGTGTTGGTTTGACGAACATATACATTCTCATATAAGCCTGCGTCGATCAATGCCTGCGGACCATCGGGACTGCCGTCGTTATTATTGTCGTCTTCCATTAAATTGATCTCTCTCGGCAGCAGTTCAATATAGTTTTCGTAGGTAAAGTGAAGGATCCTGTCGTTTCCGTAGTTCCAGTCATTCGACTTTGACGTATTCGTCCAAGAGAGCAGATAGTGCAGCTCATGCAAGGTGTTTTCTTTGGTCTTGAACATCAGCTCGTCGCCGAGCTTTTCATAAACACCTTTTACTGTGAAGTTATTTACGGAGGTATGGCTTGCATAATAATTGGTGTAATACTCCACCGCCCAGCTGCCGGGCTCGCAGTTCTGTCCGGCATACCCTTTTTTGGGGACGATGGTAATCGCGTCGATCAGCCATTTGCCCTTCAAGGGCGCGTCGTATCTTGCCTCTACCTCATAGTAATAATATCGGTATTTCTTTTTACTGTAGCCGGTATCCGTATAATCGATGTATTTTTCCTCGAGGTTTCCGCCGTTTTCTTTCAGGTACTCTTCCTTGACATGCGGCAAAGACTCAGTAATACCTGACTGCCACGAGCCTGCCGCCAAAGCCTCCATGTAATTCTCGTTGTTACCATAATCCTTGTTCGAAAATTTCTTGGTGCCATTGGTCAGACTGTAGGTATTGGTAAGTTGACCGTTCTCAAAATTCTGTCTTGCGTAGAAGAACTTCAGGGTAAAGTCTTTTCTGTTGTAGTATACATTCAAACGTGTGGTGCCGTCGCCGAGCACTTCAATATGCGTTTTTTGTTTGTCTGTTTCAAATATGCCGCTGAACTGGAGTTGAGAAACATCCTCGTTAAAATCATAGTACTTTTCTTTGCCGAGCAGTTCCTCGCTCTTGGCTTCACTGATGGCGGGAAAGTCGATGACCTGGTTCTGTTTGTTCAGCGGTCTGCCTTGGCTGTCTGTACGGGGAACGATCTGACCGTCGACCTCATCAACCGCCTGCGGACTCAGGTTATATTTGAAGAATTCTTTGATCTTCATCGTCTGACCCGCGGCGTTTTGGATCTCGGTATCGAGATTCACGAGTGAACCGGAGGGCACGTTATGGATATCCTTTGCCGCGACAACGGTGTAGTTTTGCGCGATCAGCGCTCTTGCTTCGTCAACATTGTGGATATGCTCCGGATCCTGGATATCATCGGCAGTGATATCGTGACCGTCGGGATTCTCGATCCAGTAGACGACGCTGTAGCTGGTGGTGCCGGAATCCCACATCGCCTTGTAGTGTGTATCGTGCGCGGGGATCGTGCCGTCGGTAAAGTTGAGGTAATATTGGCTGACGTCGAGATCCGGGTCGATCGGCTCGCCGTGCTCGTCGAACAGCGGCTCGCCGTTGCCGTCGAGCAGTTCGTTGCCGTCTTCGTCGATGAATGTCCATGTTTCATCATCGCTGAGATGATGCTCGATGGCATAGTCGGTGTAGGCGTACTCAAATTCCTTGGAATCTTTATCGGTACGCAGCCACCCCATGAAGGTATAGCCCAATCGCTTGGGCTCGGTGATATGGTAGGAGGACTGGTACTTTGCGTAAACAGGGTCAAGACCGTAGCCGTGCTCGCCGAGGTCAAAGTTGACGGTGTAGTAGTTACGGTCGTAGTAAACGCGGAATACGGTAGAACCGTCGGCGGCGATCGCGTCGGGCTCATGGAACAGGTTGGTAAAGCCCTCGAACTGGATATCCTCCAGATCGGTGGGGTTGGAGCCTGTCAGACCGTAGCGGTCGGTCAGCGTTGAGGGCAGGGTATTATCGCGCGTATAGAGGTCGTCGTACAGGTTTTGCTTGTAGTAGAGCGCGCGGTAGTGCGTCAATCCTGCGATATAATAGACGTCAGCGGTCTCGCTCGCGCTGATGGATGTGATGTTGAACGTCGTCGTCAAAGCGGAGTCGCCGCCCTCTTGGGCAGTCATCGGGACAAAACCGTCGATCGTCGGATTGGTGACGGTCAGGTTGACGTCGGCGCCTGCCGGGTAGGTCGCGACATACGCGTCACGCGCGGGGGTACCGTCCGCAAAATAATAATTGATGCGGACATTGTAATAGGTATCCGCAAGGACGCTGATGACCGCGACGGAGAAGATGGTCTCCAGCAGCAATATCAACGTGACAAACAACGAGGTGATCTTGATCAGCTTATTGTTTTTGCGGCTGTTATTCTTTTTGAGTGCAAAACGGTAGTCGATCTTCATCAATCATCATCTCCTTTGTAATAGCGCGGTCAGATTTGTGTGATCTAATCTTACCGCGGCAGGATGCGGTCTGTCTTTGCAGGGGATTCTACTTCTTGGTTCGTGCCCGTGACGGTTTGTCATCAAGCGCCGACAGACTCATTTGTTTGCATTAATTTGTATATGTTTATTAGAATCATAGTACGTCCAATTATTGTCCGATACCGAAAGCAATATATGCGGTTTTAACATAACGGTTTAGAGTGAAAATTTTATTAATTGTTCATATAACTTTTCTGAATAATTAGTAAACTTTCCCATTATAAAATGATAGTATTATACATTATATATAGAATTTTCTGAAAATTCAAGTAAATATTAACAAAATTTTATACAAACTTTCCGGATGAACCATGCGAATTATCGGCAAACTATGCAAAAAAATGAATAGTTTATCTGGCGAATCGAACGTCGGTCATGACTGTTACCGGATATTGTTGTATATTATCGTATCAGAGAACCAACTGTCTATCGTTATCGGTTGCTTATAGACAAACGCGCCGGATTCTGTTATGATACATAGTGGATCAGGTGGGTTCCGTCCTGCCTGTGATCGGAACAAACAGATATCTTGTGGTTAGGAGCAAAGGATGAAAAAACGTTCTTTGATTTTTATCATTCCGGCTGTGATACTGGTCGGACTATTATGCTACGCGGTGATCAACGCGTTGTGTATTTATATCCCGCAGGAAAAAGCGCAAAAAAGCTATCGGGATCTGAAAGAGAGCGTCCGTATCGTTGAGGACGACGCAAAGCGTCAGGATCAATCTTCCTCCGACGGCGCCGATACAAGCGGCGCGGATCACACCGGCGAGGAAGAGGCGATCACGGAATATGATTTCAAAAGCCTCAACCGCTATAATCCCGATTATGTCGGATGGCTCACCATCGACGATACGGTGGTGGATTATCCCGTGATGAAATCGTCAGAGAATGATCCCGAATTCTACCTTCACCGTGATTTTTACGGAGATTATTCGGTTTCGGGCTGTCTGTTCATTGGTGAAAAGTGCAACAGTGAATCCAAAAGCTTTGTGATCTACGGACATAATATGAATAACGGAAGTATGTTCGGTGCTTTGGATGAGTATTACGACTATGATTACGCGGAGCGGCACCGCGATATCCGTTTTTATGTCAACGGCAAAGAGCGTATCTACCGTGTTTTTGCCGCGTTCCAGACCAAGGTTTACGACGATCGCGACGATGTGTTCAAGTATTATGAGGCTGTGGGAGATCTGAGCAAAGCCGAATATGATCAGACGGTCGAGAACGTCAGGGCATTGTCGGAGCCAAAGCTCCCCGACGCGCCTGCGTATCCGGCACAGCTGATGTTCCTGTCTACCTGCAGCTATCATACCGACGACGGCAGGTTCGTTGTGGCGGCGTACAGAGTGTCATAACAGCGCTGCTTATGCATTATCCGAATAGCGATTGCGCGATTTGTCGAAGTTTGGCGAATCATCCTCCCTATTTCAATCAATTGTGACAGTTGACTTTTTTCTGTGTAAGGTGTACACTATCAGCAGAAAAATATGTGTAATACAACCAATTATTCCGTATACAGGGAGGTGCCAGTATGCAAAAGGCGTCTAATGTCATGCGTATCATAGGCATCGTACTGATCATATTCGGTATCGTGCTGATCGTTATCGGCTATGCGATGAATAATGATTTTTATGTACAGGTTGAATATTATTATGCAAACGGCAGCATGGATCAAACCGGTCTCAACGTACTGTATACCGGCATCGGTTTTTCGGCTGTCGGTGTGGTTTTGTTGATCTTCAGTCTGTTTCTTTCCGCCAGAATACGCCATCAGTACAAAGAAAAAACAAACGATCAGGATTATGACGAGTTTGACGACATGGTCGCGCAGCTCGCGGGCAACCGATCGATATTTGATGTGTTCCACAGCGAGGACAGGAGCAAGGCGTTCAGCTTTTACCGCAACAAGACCTTTATCCTCAAAGAGGGTGATCAGATCCACCGCGGGACAATGGAAGCGCTCGAGTGGGCAAACGAACGCCCGACCCTCTGGCGTATCACAATGGATCGCGACGGCAAACAGGAGAGCTATGAGGTCAGCAAGGTAAAAGAAAACATCCTCGTCAAAAACGACGAGGGGGAACAGATCTTCTATCGCGGCTGAGTTTGATAGGATCAATGAGAAGAAGCCTTCATCGGAGGGCTTCTTTTTACATGAGCCGAAATAATACTAATATTCATTCCGAAATAGGGCTGCGATGTTATCCTGTGAAAAAGCCTTGCGGAATACACGGTTTTGTGCTACTCTATTAAGGAACGCTTATTGATTCAAATAGTCATTGCGAGGGGCTCGACACTTGTGTCAGCCTCGTGGCAATCTCAACCAATGAAAAAGCTCAACACCCTCCTGAGCTGTGCAAGAGTGTCCGAAGTACGCTTTAGTGCTTGCACAGGGGAAGTATATTAAGGAAGTGCAATATGGACTGGACAGAAATCGCGGTCGAGGTCGGCGCCGACCGACTCGATGACGCGGCGGCTATCGCCAATATGACCGTGCCCTACGGCATCTATATCGAGGA
This sequence comes from Ruminococcus difficilis, assembly GCF_016680995.1. The sequence goes on from NZ_JAEQMG010000061.1 coordinate 84,000, forward strand.
TTACAGCACGCTTGAAGAAGAGGTGCAACAGATCGCGCACGTTGATCTGATCGACGAAGAACTGCTGCAAAAAGACCGCAGCAAGGCGAAGATACATATTTACATCGATCCCGAGGATAATATCGGTGAGGCGGTACAGTTCTTGAAGGAACGTCTGACCGCCGCCGGGATCGGCTTCAGCATCGACCAAAGCAAGGTCAGGGAGGACGATTGGCGCAACAACTGGCGCAAGTTCTTTCAGCCGATGCCGGTCGGCGAAAAGCTGCTGATCAATCCGTCGTGGTTTACGGATACCGATCCCAAGGGGCGTCTGATGATGAACATCGATCCCGGTCTTGCGTTCGGAACCGGCAAGCATGAGACTACTCAGTTGTGTATGGAGGCGCTGGAGCGCTGTGTCAAGGGCGGCGAAAAGGTGCTCGACGTCGGCTGCGGCAGCGGTATCCTCGGCATCGCCGCGGTGATGCTGGGTGCCGACAGCGCGTTCGGCGTCGATATCGACGAGGTGGCGGTGCGTACTGCCAACGAGAATGCCGCGGTCAACCATGTCGACGACAAGGTGAGCGCGATCGCAGGCGATCTGGTCGATAAAGTCGACGGAAAATACGATATTGTGGTTGCAAATATCGTGGCGGATGCTATAATAGCATTGTCGGCTTCCGTCAGTAACTTCATGACGGATGAAGCAGTCTATATCATCAGCGGTATCATCGACACCCGCGCCGACGACGTCAAAAACGCGATCTGCGATACCTTTGACATCGTGGAGGAGAACACCCACCGCGGCTGGTACTGCTTTGTTTTGAAGAAAAAGCAGTCTTAACGACAGATGCTTTTGCTGTTATCATATACAACGGTCGGTTGACCGACCGCAAAATATACGGAGGTATTTATATGAAAAACCCTAACTCTAAATCGAACAAGCTCAACATCATTTTCTCATCCTTTCTTGTGATCGGCTACATAATCTGCACCTATTTCTTCTCTTCGATCGCCAGCCAGACTGTCGGTACATGGGGCAGTGTGATCCAGGTATTGATCATGGTGGTCTTCGGTCTGCTGCTGTTTTACGCGACCCGCGTAGGCGAAGGCAAACAGGTCAAGCGTTTCAGCCTTGCCGTACTGCTGCTGATCGACATCCCCGCTCTGTACATCATCCTCGCCGCGCTGATCCCGTCACTGCCGCTGCATAATTTTATCGCGCCGCAGAACGCGTCCATGGCGATGATGGGCATGACAGGTTCATCCGGTCCTTCTATCATCCTGATGCTCGCTTGCGTCGCGCTGGGCTACGGTATCCCGTACACCTTCTTCTCGGGCTATGAGATTCAGGAAGAGGGAGAAGAGACAGCTGAAGAAGCGGCTCAGGAAGCCGTTGTCGAGGGCGGTCTTGCCGAAGAGCTTGCCGAGACCGAGAAAGACGCGGAGGAAAAGGCTGACGAGGCAGTAGAAGAAGCATCCGAAACCGCAGAAGAAGCTGCTCAGGACGCTGTCGAAGAAACCGCCGAAACAGCAGAAGAAGCCGCTGAGGAAGCGACAGATAAAACAGAAGAAACCGAGAAAGAGGCAGAATAAAAATGAGCGAATGTACTCATGATTGCTCCTCCTGCGCCCAGAATTGCGCTTCGCGCACCGCGCCGCAGGATCTGCATGAAAAGTTGAATGATCTAAGCTCCGTCAAAAAGGTGATCGCGGTCGTATCCGGTAAGGGCGGCGTAGGCAAGAGTCTGGTCACCTCCGCGATGGCGGTGGAGCTCAATCGCCGCGGTCACAAGACAGCGATCTTGGACGCGGATATCACCGGCCCGTCCATCCCGAAGGCGTTCGGCATCACCGAGCGCGCCAAGGGCAATGAGTTCGGCATCATCCCCGAGACCACCAAGACCGGCATCGACATCATGTCCGTCAACCTGCTGTTGGAGAACACCACCGACCCCGTCGTATGGCGCGGCCCCGTGATCTCCGGCACCGTCAAGCAGTTCTGGTCGGAGGTCATCTGGAAAGACGTCGACTACATGTTCGTCGATATGCCCCCCGGTACCGGCGACGTACCGCTGACCGTGTTCCAGTCCATCCCGCTGGACGGCATCATCGTGGTCGCCTCTCCGCAGGAGCTGGTCTCCATGATCGTCAGCAAGGCTGTCAAAATGGCGGAGCTGATGAACGTACCCATCCTCGGCCTTGTCGAGAACATGAGCTACTTCAAGTGTCCCGACTGCGGCAAGGAGCATAAGATCTTCGGTGACAGTCATATCGACAAGATCGCCGCGGAATACGGCACCCGCGTGCTCGCAAAGGTGCCGATCGATCCCGATCTGGCGAAGTCGGTCGATACCGGAACCGTCGAGCTGTTTGTCGGCGACTGGTTCGAGAATGCCGCGAACACCATCGAGGATGAACTGAAAGTATAATGAAACAGGAAAACGCACCCGCTCGGGTGCGTTTTTAGTTTATTGAAAAAGAAAGTTTAGAAAGAGGAAGATGTTTTCCAAGGCTCCCTTTGGTAAAGGAGCTCCCCGTTGGGGAGACGTCGCGAAGCGACAGAGGGGGAGCCGCTTCCGGCGAGGAGGCTGTCCCCGAATGTGGGCTGAGGGATTGTATTAATTGACCGACCGAAGGGAGAAACCATAGGAAGGCTTTTACAGCAATTTTTGAAAGGCGGTGGGCAGGGGATAGCTGTTTTTCAGCTTGTCCTCCGTCACCCAAATGAAGCGATCGTTATGCTCTGTGACGGTCACATGATACGCCTTCATATACCAGTCGATATGGGTAAAAACGTGTTTCGCTTCTTTGGTGAACACGATGTCGATCGGTACTAACTCCCATTGCCGCAGGATCTCTTGCAGTTCATCGTCGGTGTGGAAGCCCTCGACATTCGGGAGCTGGTACATCCCCGACAGTAGCCCGGTATCGGGACGCTTCTCGATGGCGATCCTTCCGTCCGGATCGGTGATCATAAAGACGGATTTATCGGCACGCTTACGTTTCATCTTTTTGACGCGCACGGGGATCTGTTCTGTCAGCCCTTTTTTGTATGCGGTGCAGTGCTCTTGCAGCGGACAGCTTTCGCACAGCGGCGCGCCGTTCGGCAGACAGACCAGCTCGCCCAGCTCCATCAACGCCTCATTGAACGCGCCGGCACGCTGCGGCATGATTTTTTTGAGTTGTTCGGTGACGGTTTTTTTCGTCTGCGGCAACAGGACATTATCACGGCTGCCCTGTACGCGCGCGATCACGCGCAGGACGTTGCCGTCCACGGCGGGTACCTTTTCATCAAAGCAGATGGACGCGATCGCGCCCGCGGTGTATTCTCCGATCCCCGGGAGCTTTTTCAGCTCGATAAAGGCTTGCGGAAACTCCCCTCCGTATTCCTCCGTGATGACGATCGCCGCCTTTTTCAGGTTGCGGGCACGGCTGTAATAGCCCAGCCCCTCCCACAGCTTCATCAACGCGTCGTCATCGACCTTGCTCAGACTTTCGACATCCGGCAAGGCTTCCAGAAACCGCGCGTAGTAGCCCATTACGGCTTCGATCCGCGTCTGCTGCAGCATGATCTCGGAGATCCAGACATGATACGGCTCTTTGTCCTGTCGCCACGGTAATACTCTTTTGTTTTGATCGAACCAATTAAGGAGCGGCTCGACGATGGGGGAAAGGCTCTTGCTCATAAATGCTCCTATCAGTAAAGCGCGGTAGGGTACGGCGCTTGTCGACGTACCGTGTGGCAGAAGCGTTATTTTTTCTATCTTTGCGTTGTGATATAACTACGTTATCTGATCTTCCGCACCACTATTATACTATGAATAGGGTGTAAAATACAAGATTGACATTTACCCCCCTAAACCGTATAATGTACACAGTGATTTTTTAGTTTGCATTGCGAGATAACGGCGTGCGCGCCCGATTTCAACTGATAGAAAAAGGATGGATGAGTATGAGCTATGCTGACGAGCGTTTTATCGCGAATTGTAAGGATATTATCGAAAACGGCTTTTCCGACGAGGGGATGAACGTGCGCCCGTACTGGGGCGACGATCACTCTCCCGCCCATACGATCAAGCAGTTCGGCGTTGTGAATCGCTATGACCTCTCTAAGGAGTTCCCGATCATGACGCTCCGCAAGGTCTTTTTCAAGAGCTGTATCGACGAGCTGTTGTGGATATGGCAGAAGAAGAGCAATAATATCCATGAGCTCAAGAGCCATATCTGGGACAGCTGGGCGGATGAGAACGGCTCCATCGGCAAGGCGTACGGCTATCAGCTGGGCGTCAAGCATATCTATCCCGAGGGCGAGTTCGATCAGGTGGATCGTGTGCTGTTCGACCTCAAGAACCATCCCGAATCCCGCCGTATCATGACCAATATCTATAACCATCATGATCTGCACGAGATGGGGCTCTATCCCTGCGCCTACAGCGTGACGCTGAACGTCACGGAAAACAAGCTGAACATGATCCTCAACCAGCGCTCGCAGGATATGCTGGTCGCGAACAACTGGAACGTCTGCCAGTACGCGATCCTCCTGCATATGTTCGCGCAGGTGAGCGGCTTTGAGGTCGGCACCCTCCTGCACGTGATCGCCGACGCGCATATCTATGACAGACACGTTGACGCGGTCAAGCGCATCATCGAGCTCGAGCCATATGACGCGCCCAAGCTCTGGATCAATCCCGACGTCAAGAACTTCTATGATTTCACCTTGGATGATTTCAAGCTGATCGATTACAAATATCACGAGTTCAACGAAAAGATCCCCGTAGCGATTTGATAGTCTTCTTTTTGAGGGGAAGGCTTTAGGAGGCAACTATGAAACTGATTGTAGCGGTCGATGAAAAATGGGGGATCGGCAAAAACGGCGATCTGCTGTTATCCATCCCCGACGATATGATGTACTACCGCACGACGACCCGCGGCAAGGTCGTGGTGATGGGATATACCACTCTTCTCTCCCTGCCGAACAGTAAGCCCGCTCCCGCGCGGCTGAACCTTGTGCTCGCCGATATCAAGGATCTGCGGATCCCCGGCGCGGTAGTGTGCGGCAGTATGGAACAGCTGTTGAGATTGATCGGCTGTTTTCATCCCGACGATGTATTTGATGTGGGCGGCGGGTCGATGTACCGCCAGCTTTTGCCGTACTGCTCCGACGCACATATTACCAAAATGTGCTTTGACGGTGAGGCGGATACGTTCATCCCGAATCTTGACGAGCTTGACGGCTGGAGCGTAGCGGATGAATCGGAGCTGAAGGAGCATGAAGGGCTGAAATACTCCTTTGTCGTCTATCATAACGATTCTCCCAAGCCGCTGACGGCGGCACAGAAGCTGAGCACGAATATGTCGGCTTATTTCAAGAAGAAGGAACCCATGACGCTGACCCTGCCCGACACAGACGATCAGTCCTATCGCAAAGAACTGCGCTCGCTCCTTCACGCCTACTTCCGTCCGCTCGAAAAGGGTCTGAGCGCCGACGAGGTAGCGGAGTTCCTCGAGCAAGACGATCTCAGCTTTGAGGATTATCTGCGCGCGCATCATCAGATCGCGGATCTTGCGGATATCGAGGCACTGACCGAGAACTACGGCAGCCTGACCGATCAAACCGGCGCCGTGACCGTCGACAAAACGGATCTCTCCGCCATCGACGCGTATGCGGACGGCAAATGACCGTTGATTAATCTCTTACAAAAACATATAATTGTAACCGGAAAATAGCGGTAACATGATAATAAAAGTATCCCCTCTCGAATGAACGAAGCGTTCAAACGAGAGGGGTTTCCTCTTGGTTGAATTTATTGTGCAGAATAGTAAACAGTATCAAAACGGTATCAACAAGACTTTTGAAGTGTCAAAAAGTCAGTGTTTAAGCCATTTCTTTGACTTGTTTTATTATTCCCACTCGATTGTCGCGCAGGGCTTGGGTGTGAGGTCGAAGAGGACGCGGTTGACGTTTGCTACTTCGTTGGTGATGCGCTCGGTGATGTGCTGCAGCAGCTTAAAGGGCACATCCTCGACGGTGGCGGTCATAGCGTCCTTGGTGTTGACGGCACGCAGAATGACGGGCCAGCCTTCGGTGCGCTTACCCTCGGTCACGCCGACAGACTTGAAATCCGGGATAGCGGTGAAATACTGCCATACCTTACCCTCAAGACCGTTCTTCGCGAACTCCTCACGCAAGATCGCGTCGGATTCGCGGACAGCCTCCAGACGATCGCGGGTGATCGCGCCCAGGCAGCGAACGCCCAGTCCGGGACCGGGGAAGGGCTGACGGAATACCATGTTATCGGGCAGACCAAGCGCCTTGCCGACAACGCGGACTTCATCCTTGAACAGCAGCTTGACGGGCTCTACCAACTCAAACTGCAGATCCTCGGGCAGACCGCCGACGTTGTGGTGCGCCTTGACGCCGTCAGACTCGAGGATGTCGGGGTAGATGGTACCCTGAGCGAGGAACTCGATGCCGTCGAGCTTCTCAGCCTCCTCGGTGAAAACATCGATGAACTCTTTGCCGATGATCTTACGCTTTTTCTCGGGCTCGGGAACATTCGCGAGCTTATCGAGAAAGCGGTCGACAGCGTCAACATAGATCAGGTTCGCGTCCATCTGGTTGCGGAACACCTCGATGACCTGCTCGGGCTCGCCCTTGCGGAGCAGTCCGTGGTTAACGTGAACGCATACGAGCTGTTTGCCGATCGCCTTGATCAGCAGCGCCGCGACAACAGAGCTGTCTACGCCGCCGGAGAGCGCGAGAAGCACCTTTTTGTCGCCGATCTGGGAACGGAGTTCCTTGATCTGCTCGTCGATGAAAGCCTGAGCAAGCTCAGGAGTGGTGATTCTTTCCATAGTTTCGGGTCTTACATTTCCTTGCATATTATCCTCCCAAATACGATATATAGTATCTAATGGCTAAATTATAGCAAAATGCAGTGCTGTCGTCAATATCAATAAAATATAAACTACGTTTGAATATCTGCGATATTTCAGAGAAAATGTTGATTTTTCTATCATCTTGTGTTAACGTTAGTTTAGGTTAAGGCAAGGAGATATTGCGATGAGCTTTAATAAAACCATTCAGATGATCATTTTTGATAATAACCCTAATGGGATGATTATGTGTGAATTATCTAATTGGAATGGCAGGGTATTTAAGGTAGCAAGAGCTGAGTTGAATTCTTTCTATACTCGTAACGAATCTGTTTATACAGGGGTTTATTTTCTTTTTGGTAGAGATGATGATAATAATGAGACCATTTATATTGGTGAAGCAGAAAACATGCAAAGACGTTTAAAGCAGCATTTAAATGACGCCAATTATTGGAACGATGTGATTGTTGTTATCAGTAAAGATAACATTCTTAATAAAGCTCATGTAAAGTATTTAGAGAATCTATTTTATTCGCTCGCTATTAATTCAGGTAGAGCTACTATTGTTAATTCTAATGTTCCGACGAAGTCTTCAGTTTCGGAATATGATGAAGCTATGTTGGAAGAGTTTATCAGTAATTCTAAACTGCTCGTAAACACTTTAGGCTACAAAGTCTTTGATACAATCGAAGAAACAACGGTAAAAGATAACAATCGAGCCGAGATTAAACTATATATAAAAACCAAAAAAGGAGCAGATGCCGCAGGTTCAATTGTTGCGGACGGATTTGTGGTATATAGAGGATCTAAAGTATCCGCTACTTTTACAAAAAGTTTCACTTATCATAAGCAAAGGGATAAACTGATTGAAAACAGAACAATTGACGAAAACTTTACTTTTTCAAAAGACTATATTTTTTCCTCCCCGTCTACGGCAGCTTCTATTGTGATGGGACGAAACGCAAACGGTTTAACAGAGTGGGTCACTCAAGACGGAGTATCACTAAAACACTTACAAGAGGAATAGAGAAAACGGCTAACAAAACAGATTGTTTGTTAGCCGTTAATCATATAGTTCGTTTTTATCTCCCATCCCACAGATACTTGGAAAGATCCACTCTGCCGTCGATGAACTCCACGCCCTCGTTTTGCAGGAGGGTGATCTGTTCATTCACGCCGCCGAAGGCGAAGGCGGAGGACGGCTCGCCGTAGCGGTTGACCACGCGGAAGCACGGGATATGCTCGGGGTCGGGATTCACGTGCAGGGCGTAGCCGACGACGCGGCTCCAATGCGGATTGCCCGCGAGCATCGCAATCTGTCCGTAGGTCGCGACCTTGCCGTAAGGGATACGCCTGACGACGTCATAGATCAATTCAAACGAGTTTTTCATCATCATGCTTCTTTCTTGGCTGTTGTGATGTTTTGCGCCATATAAAGAAATCAAGCCCATAGCGATATTACGGCTATGGGCTGTGTTGTTTTATTCCGCTTTCATCTCGGTCAGCAGACCGTCGATCAGCTTGGTGAAGTTGGCGGAAGAATTGTCGGACGCCTTCTTCACCTCTTCGTGAGAGAGCTTTGCCTGCATGCCTGCCGCCAAGTTGGTGATACAGCTGACGGTGCAGACGCGCATGCCCATGTGCTTGGCGGCGATCGCCTCGACCACCGTGCTCATGCCGACGGTGTCGGCGCCCATGTTGCGATAGGCTTTGATCTCGGTGGGCGTTTCAAACTGCGGGCCGGTCGTCTGGATCATCACGCCTCTGTGGGCGGTGATGTTTTCCTTTTCGGCGACAGTTTCGACGATCGAGATCATGTCCTCGTCATAGATATGGCTCATATCGACAAAGCGCTCGCCCAGTTCGTCAATGTTCTCGCCGAGCAGCGGTGAGGGGACAAAACTCGAGATATGGTCGACGTTCGTGACAAAATCGCCGACCGAATAGTCCTCGTTGATCGCGCCGACAGCATTCGTCAAAATCACCGTTTTTGCGCCTAAAAGGTGAAGCACGCGCAGCGGCAATACGACCTCGGGCATACTGTAGCCCTCATAATAATGGACTCTGCCGTTCATGATGACAACCTTTTTGCCCTTGATCTCGCAAAAGATCAGGGTGCCGTCGTGACCCGGTACGGTCGATACGGGGAAGCCGTCGATCTCGCTGTAGGGGATCTCCTTGACGACCTTGACGCCGTCCGCGTAGTCGCCGAGTCCGCTGCCCAGTACCAGCGCGATATCGGGGACAAAATCGGTTTTTGCTTTGATTTGCGATACACAGCTTTGCAGCGTTTTGTAATACGCCTTTGCGTCAAAAGCCTCTTTGGAAACAGCGATCACATCCGATTGATCCGGAGTAGCGGTGGTCGGTTCAGCTTTTGAACAGGCGGTCAGCGCAAAGAGGAACAGTAGGATCAAAACCAGTGTGATTGCTTTTTTCATAAGGATAACCCCTTAAATATTGATCTCTGCGTTCTCGCGGTCGATGTCGGTGATCAGCGGGCGGGTCTTGTCGACGATCGCCTGCACCTGATCGGGACATCTGCCGATGTAGGCGCTCGGGTTGAGCACATCGGTCATCTCGCTTTCGGTCAGCGGGAAGTTCTCGTCATCGGCGAGCATAGAGAGCAGGTTGCAGGATTCACCCTTATCCATACCGGCGATCGCCTCCATGGAGCAGCGGCGGATGATCTCGTGCAGCTCCTGACGGTTGCCGCCGCGCTTGACGCCTTCCATCATCAGGTTCTCGGTCGCGATGAAGGGCAGATAAGTCATGACGGTTTTGTTGATGACGTCGGTGTTGACAAAGATATCCGCGGTGACCTTCTGCACGATGCGCAGTACCGCGTCGGCGCACAAAAAGCCCTCGGGGATGGATACACGGCGGTTGGCGCTGTCGTCGAGGGTGCGCTCCATCCACTGGACGGATACGGTCATCGGCGCGTTCAGCGCGTCAGCCATGAGATAACGTGACAGCGAGCATACGCGCTCGCACATCATCGGATTGCGTTTGTAGGGCATCGCGGACGATCCGACCTGCGTTTTCGCGAACGGCTCAAAGAGCTGACGATCGTGCTGTAACAGGCGCATGTCGGTAGCGAATTTGTGCGCGGACTGCGCGATGGAGGACAGCGCGTTGAGGATGCGCGAATCGAGCTTACGCGGATAGGTCTGACCCTGTACGTCAAAGATCTCGTCAAAGCCGAACGCGTCGGCGATCTTGCGGTTGAGGGCGTTGATCTTGTCGCCGTCGCCGTCAAAGAGTTCCACAAAGCTCGCTTCCGAGCCGGTCGTGCCGCGGCATCCGAGGAACTTGACGTTTTTCAGCGCGAAGTCGATCTCGTCGAGATCGGACACGAAGTCCTGCAGCCATAATGACGCGCGCTTGCCGACGGTGACCAGCTGTGCGGGCTGATAATGGGTGTAGCCGAGAGTCGGCATATCCTTGTGTTTTTCGCAGAAATCGCACAGGTTCGCGATGACCTTCAACAGCTCGCCGCGGATGTAGAGCAGCGCGTCGCGATAAAGCACGAGGTCGGCGTTGTCGGTGACATAGCACGAGGTCGCGCCGAGGTGGATGACGCCTGCCGCGGAGGGCGCCACTTTGCCGTAGGCGTGGATATGCGCCATAACGTCATGGCGGAATTCCTTCTCTTTCTCGGCGGCATAGTCAAAGTCGACGTCGGTGATGTGCGCCTCGAGGTCTGCGACCTGAGCGTCAGTGATGGGCAGACCCAGCTCACTCTCCGCTCTCGCCAGCTCCACCCAGAGTCTGCGCCATGTCTCGATGCGCGTCTGAGCGGAGAAAAGTGATTTCATATAGTCGGACGCGTAACGCGCCGAAAACGGACTTTCGTAGTTGTTTGTCATAGTGATGCTCCTTTTAGTGATCAGTGATTAGTGGTCAGTGATCAGAAATAGCAGATAGATTAGCGGAAAGCTTTGTTAGTATTTTACTGATTTCTTCAGACAGCGTAAAGGCATGATGGATCTGCTTTTCGGTAAAATACTCTAATCGTATACATATTAATAATTGTGTTTGCAATTCAGCGTTTGAGCCTCTGGCAATAGAAAGAAAATTAATAAACTCTTTTGTGGATTTTCGTTGTTGACCTTCTGCAATGTTGGAGGGAATTGAGACAGCCGCCCGACGCATTTGACTTGACAAGTTATAGTTTTCTTCTCGGGGAAGAAGGTTTGTCAATTGATAGACTTCTATGACAAGATCCATTGCTTTTTGCCAAACAAGCAAATCTCGATAATTTCTGATATACATATACGTTGTCCTATAACAATAGTGCTTTATGTTTTATGTTTCTGACCACTGGTCACTGACCACTGATCACTTCCAACATTATCGAATAATAATACTATCTCTCTCGGGACCGACGGATACGTACTTGATATAGCAGCCGATCTTTTCTTCGATATACAGCACATAGTCCTGCGCTGCTTTCGGCAGATCCTCAAAGCGTCTGACACCGCTGATATCCGTGCCCCAGCCGGGCAGATACTCGGTGACGGGCTCCGCCTTAGCCAGCAGAGAGGGGAAGGGGAAATGGTCGGTCTTACTGCCGTTCACGATATACTTGGTGCATACGGGGATCTGATCCATGTAGCTGAGTACATCGAGCTTGGTCAGCGCGATCGCGGTAGCGCCCTGCACCTTTACACCGTAGCGGGTCGCGACAACGTCAAAGGAGCCGACTCTGCGGGGTCTGCCGGTCTTTGCGCCGTATTCACCGCCGGCTTCACGGAGCTTGTCGGCTTCTTCGCCGAACCACTCGGTGGTGAAGGGGCCTTCGCCCACGCAGGTGGAATACGCCTTGACGACGCCGATGATCTCGTCGAGCTTCAGATGAGGCGCGCCCGCGCCGATGGGCGCGTAGGCAGCGATGGTGGAGGACGAGGTGGTGTAGGGGTGGATACCGTAGTCGATATCTCTCAGCGATCCGAGCTGTGCCTCGAACATGATGTTCTTATCCTGCTTCTCACAGCGATCATAAAAGCTGTCGAGGTCGCCGATGAACGGCATGAGCGGGATACAGCAGCGCTCGTACCACTCCTTGAGCTTCTCGCGGGTGGTCGGTTCGGCGCCGTAGACCTTCTCGAGGGTCAGGTTCTTCCATTCCATGATACCGTCGAGGTGTTCAAAAAACGCCTTTTCGTCAAAGAGCTCGCCCGCTAAAACGGTCTTTTTCTGATATTTATCGGAGTAGAACGGCGCGATACCCTGTTTGGTGGAGCCGTACTTCTTGTCGGCGAGGCGCTGTTCCTCCAGACAATCCAGCTCCTTGTGCCACGGCAGCAGCAGTGACGCGCGCGAGCTGATCTTGAGGTTGTCGGGCGTGACCTCCACGCCTTTGTCGCGCACATAGCGGATCTCGCCCAGCAGACTCTCGGGATCCACGGCAACGCCGTTGCCGATGACGGACACCACGCCCTTGCGGAATATACCCGAGGGCAGCAGGTGCAGCGCGAATTTGCCGAATTCGTTGATGACGGTGTGTCCGGCGTTGCCGCCGCCCTGATAGCGCACGACAACGTCATAGTCGGAGCTGATGAGGTCGACCATACGGCCCTTGCCCTCGTCACCCCAGTTGATGCCTACGATCGCAGTATTCATATGTACCTCCCGAATTTTGGTGAATGGTGAATAGTGAAGGGTGAATGGTGTATGGTGGGACACCCACACCCGAAAAGAACCCTACCTCCTGCAAGGCAGGTTTTTACTATCCGGATTATAGCACAAATCCCCTCAAAATAACAGACAGATATTGGAAAAATGAGTGAATTTCGGCTATATCACATAAGAATGGGATTTGCGAATAATAATTTATATCAAAAATATTCTAAAAAACTAAGAAAAAACAGTTGTAATTTTCAAAGTTTTATGGCATAATGTAATCGCACCAATATACTTTATAGGAGGTAATTATCATGTTTAAGAAATTTTTATCACTGCTGTTAGCAGTGATGATGGTCGTTTCCGTCATGGCAGTCGGCGTAGTCACTTCCAATGCGGCTACTACTGACGGCTTCACTCCCGAAAGCAGCAAAATCTATTTTGACGTAGACGGCACAGGCTGGACCATGGGCGCTAAGGACAAGATCGCTTTCTACATGGCAGGTGGCGACTTTGACACCGAAGCGAACCCCACTAAGCCCTTAGCTTGGGGCGCCAGCAAGCTGATTGGTACTGCTACTGCCAACGAGAGCGGTATTTTTGAGATCGATCCTGTTGCAAAGCTGGGTTATCAGTTTACCCCCGGCGTACAGTACAAGATCATTTTTGCGCAGATTATCGCTCCGCGAAATTGGGGCGCTCAGACCTGTTCTCTGTTCTTCACCACCGACTGCTTCGGTCACGTAGCGTATAGCGACGGAACCGAGATGGAGAACGACGTAGACTCCACCAAGAAGACTAAGACCGTATACTGGAGAGATATCGATCCCGAAGAGAACGGTCCCGTTCTGGCGATCACCTCGATCGGTAACGTTGTCGGTTCCTGTGTAGAGCAGGGCAAGACCAAGTATTCTCTGTTTGTCGAGTTCCTCTCCGAGGCAAAGACCGACTTCCAGAACAAGACTTGCTATGAGAACGCTCACAAGTATAAGTGTGAGATCGATCCTTCTTCCGCAGGTTACAAGTCTGAGCAGAAGCTGATCGACGATATCGGCGCAGGCTTAGGTTTGACCAAGGACGATATCAAGGCGGCGTTTGAGGAAGACGTGGTCAAATCTTATTTTGAGACCGCAGGCATTAGCTGCGCGTGGAGCTATGACGATTCCACCCTGCCCGCAGGCTCGTCCGCTCACACACATACTCCCGGCGAGCCGGTACAGGAGAACGTAGTACCCGCTTCCTGCAGGCGGAAGGCTCCTATGACGAGGTCGTATACTGCACCGAGTGCGGCGAAGAGATCTCCCGTGAGCAGAAGACCATCGACAAGCTCGCTCATACCCCCGGTGAGGCGGTACAGGAGAACGTAGTAGTCACTCACGATAAGACTACCTACGATGAGGTTGTATACTGCACCGAGTGTCAGGCAGAGATCAGCCGTACTCCCGTTGAGCTCCCGATCATCACCCATACCCTGACCTATGTTCCCGAGGTTCCCGCTACCGAGCAGGCTGCCGGTACCAAGGCGCATTACACCTGCTCCGGCTGTGATAAGCTCTTCTCTGACGCTGCCGGTACCGTAGAAGTCACTGAGGCTGATTTGGTTATCCCGAAGCTGGTACATATTCACACTCCCGGCGAGCCGGTACAGGAGAACGTAGTTCCCGCTTCCTGCACCGTGGACGGCTCTTATGACGAGGTCGTATACTGCACTGCGTGTCAGGAAGAGATCTCCCGCGAGACCAAGACCATTAAGGCTCCCGGTCACGAGCTCTCTCTTGTTGCAGAGGTACCCGCTACCGCTACCAAGGACGGCGTTAAGTCTCACTACGCTTGCGCTAATTGTGAAAAGCTCTTTGCGGACGCAGAGGGTACACAGGAGGTCACTCCCGAATCTCTCGTGATCCTCGCTGAGTTTGTTCGCGGCGACGTTAACAAGGACGGCATATTTGATTCGACTGACGTTACCGTTCTCCAGCGCGTACTGGTTGAATATGAAGTTCCCAGCTATAACGCGGTTGCCGCTGACGTTGACCTCGACGGCGAAGTCGACGCGATCGACGTAACCCTGATGCAGCGCGTACTGGCTAACATGACCACTTGGGATGCTTGGGACGCTAAGCATCCGGCTTGATCATTCACGATCTATCTTAACTGAATAGCACAATCCCCGAGGAGAGCTCTCCTCGGGGATTTTTTGCAGCTTGATCTTCCCGCAGTCATTGCCAAGGCTTTTGTTGCTTCTCGCAACTACTAAATGAAACGGAAACGTCGCCGTAGGGACGAGCATTGCTCGTCCGGCATCGCAGATGCTTTTCCTTCTATCTAAGGGTACCGCCTGATTCTACGCCCGTTATTCTCGGACGACCGATGGTCGTCCCTACGGAAGTGTCGGTTCTCCTCTTTGTGAGGAGTTGTTCAAATCTTTGATTTGGCTAACAACTCCCATGCAACAGCGCTCCAAGAGCAGGCTATGCCTGCGATTGGCTAAGCGCCACTGGCTGGGATTGCCACTTCGTCGTCGCACGCCGTACTCGTTAGGCATATCCGGTTGGTATGCCTTGAACTTGTGTGGCGGCTCCTCCTTTCCCCAACACGTGGGGCGTGTCGGGGTCCCCTTCAAGTGCCCTCGCAATGACGTAGTATTGTTATATTCCGAATATTTAACGACCGCTCGGAGGGCAGCCATATTTTTGCAAAAATAAAAGGCGGACAAACGTCCGCCTTGATCTTTTGCGTGATATTATTCAGCAAAACCGGAGTTGATCAGCTCTACCAGACCCTCTACCGCGTCGGTCTCGTCGGGACCGTCAGCGAAGATCTTGATGGAGGTGCCGCCGATGATGCCGAGGGAAAGAACGCCGAGGAGTGACTTAGCGTTAACCTTTCTCTCATCCTTCTCAACCCAGATGGTAGCCTTGTACTCGTTAGCCTTCTGAATAAAGAATGTCGCGGGACGCGCGTGCAAGCCTGCTTTGT
>NZ_JAEQMG010000062.1 GCF_016680995.1 Ruminococcus difficilis
GTACGGCCGCAAGGTTGAAACTCAAAGGAATTGACGGGGGCCCGCACAAGCAGTGGAGTATGTGGTTTAATTCGAAGCAACGCGAAGAACCTTACCAGGTCTTGACATCCAACTAACGAGATAGAGATATGTCAGGTGCCCTTCGGGGAAAGTTGAGACAGGTGGTGCATGGTTGTCGTCAGCTCGTGTCGTGAGATGTTGGGTTAAGTCCCGCAACGAGCGCAACCCTTGCTATTAGTTGCTACGCAAGAGCACTCTAATGGGACCGCTACCGACAAGGTGGAGGAAGGTGGGGACGACGTCAAATCATCATGCCCCTTATGACCTGGGCTACACACGTAATACAATGGCCGTCAACAACGAGGAGCAAACCCGCGAGGGGGAGCAAAACTTCAAAAACGGTCTCAGTTCGGATCGCAGGCTGCAACCCGCCTGCGTGAAGTTGGAATTGCTAGTAATCGCGGATCAGCATGCCGCGGTGAATACGTTCCCGGGCCTTGTACACACCGCCCGTCACACCATGGGAGTTTGTAACACCCGAAGTCCATAGTCTAACCGAAAGGAGGGCATGGCCGAAGGTGGGATAAGCGACTGGGGTGAAGTCGTAACAAGGTAGCCGTATCGGAAGGTGCGGCTGGATCACCTCCTTTCTATGGAGAAAGCCGAAAAGAAATAAGTAGGCAAATCCAAGGTCAGGTTTCAGGCTTGTAAAATCGTTGTTTAATTTTTGAGGTGCATGCCCTGAAAAGGGGGTGTAGCTCAGCTGGGAGAGCACCTGCTTTGCAAGCAGGGGGTCAGCGGTTCGATCCCGCTCATCTCCACCAAGGGAGCAAGGGGACACCGCCGGAATAACGAAATGGGCTCATAGCTCAGCAGGTTAGAGCGCACGCCTGATAAGCGTGAGGTCGGTGGTTCGAGTCCACTTGGGCCCACCAAGTCACATAAAGTGACGAAACGCACCTTGAAAACTGAATAAAGAACGAAAAGTAAAGTGAAAGCAAGATATTGATAAAATTGGGTAAAACTACAATTTTAGAAGAAGTCGAGTAAATAACGAAAGAGAACTAAGGTCAAGCTACAAAGAGCGCAAGGGGAATGCCTTGGCACCAGGAGCCGACGAAGGACGCAGCAATCTGCGAAAAGCCACGGGGAGGCGAAAGCAGCCATCGATCCGTGGATATCCGAATGGGGAAACCCACTTAAGGGAAGCTTAAGTAACCTATGGTGAATAAAATAGTCATAGGTGGGGAACCGCCTGAACTGAAACATCTAAGTAGGGCGAGGAAAAGAAATCAACCGAGATTCCGTAAGTAGTGGCGAGCGAACGCGGAAGAGGCCAAACCGAGAGTAGAAATATTTTCGGGGTTCGGACAACGGACGGAATTGACAAGAGTTAGCAGAAGGACATGGGAAGGTCCACCACAGAGAGTGAAAGTCTCGTACGCGAAAACACAAGTCATCCAGTTGAATCCAGAGTACCGCCGGACACGTGAAACCCGGTGGGAAAACGGGGGGACCATCCTCCAAGCCTAAATACTCCCTGGTGACCGATAGAGAAGAGTACTGTGAAGGAAAGGTGAAAAGAACCCCGGGAGGGGAGTGAAAAGAACCTGAAACCTTGTGCTTACAAGCACATAGAGCACGTCAATGTGTGATATGGTACCTTTTGTAGAATGGTCCGGCGAGTGAATGTAACTAGCGAGGTTAAGCACTTAAGGTGCGGAGCCGCAGCGAAAGCGAGTCTGAAAAGGGCGAGAAAAGTTAGTTGTATTCGACCCGAAACCGAGTGACCTAGCCATGAGCAGGCTGAAGTGAAGGTAAAACTTCATGGAGGGCCGAACCCACTCCCGTTGAAATGGTAGGGGATGACTTGTGGCTAGCGGAGAAATTCCAATCGAACTCGGAGATAGCTGGTTCTCTCCGAAATAGCTTTAGGGCTAGCCTCGATCGAACATTACCGGAGGTAGAGCACTGAATAGGCTAGGGGCCGAGAGGTTACTGAACCTTATCAAACTCCGAATGCCGGATAATGATGATCGGGAGTCAGACTGCGTGAGATAAGTTTCGTAGTCGAAAGGGAAACAGCCCAGACCCACAGCTAAGGTCCCGAAGTATAGTTAAGTGGAAAAGGATGTGGGGTTGCATAGACAACCAGGATGTTGGCTTAGAAGCAGCCACTCATTAAAAGAGTGCGTAATAGCTCACTGGTCGAGTGACCCTGCGCCGAAAATTTAACGGGGCTAAACTATACACCGAAGCTTGGGATGTTTTATACATGGTAGGAGAGCGTTGTATACGGGGTGAAGTCGTAGCGAAAGCGGCGGTGGACTGCATAGAAGAGAGAATGCCGGAATGAGTAGCGAGATTTATGTGAGAATCATAAAGGCCGAAAGACTAAGGATTCAGAAGGAAGGTTCGTCCGCTTCTGGTTAGCCGGGGGCTAAGGCGAGGCCGAAAGGCGTAGTCGATGCACATACGGTGGAGATTCCGTAGCCGCCTGAAATTTAAGCAAGGGGACACTTTAGAAGCTTTTGACCCGGGTATTGGTTGCCCCGGGCGTAAGGGACCGAAAATATAGTAGGGAAGCAAAAGTGGATAGAGGCGAGAAAAGCCTTGTGTATATAGTTCAGGTGCCCGTACCGCAAACCGACACAGGTAGTCAGGAAGAGAATTCTAAGGCCAACGGGAGAAGGGTAGTTAAGGAA
>NZ_JAEQMG010000063.1 GCF_016680995.1 Ruminococcus difficilis
TTCTTACCGCTTTTTTCACGCAGACTCTTGTTGACTTTCTTGAAACCGTCAGATGATGGCGGTTTGGAGCTGTTGCCAGAGTTTTTGTTAAGCTGCTCACGCAATTCTTTGATTGTCACATTGAGTTCGTCTATGGTTTTACTCAACGAATCGACTTGCTCTAGCAGCATTTGATTTTGCTTCATCAACGATTCGATAAATTCTTGTGTAACCGGCATTTGCTCCACCGCCTTCGTTACCGATATTATACCAGAATTAACGAAGTTTGGCTATACCGCGCCCTGTTGACGGTTGTACATTTTGACGAACCTGATTTTTAAGAGGCGTTTTTAGTGCCTCTGGAGAGCATAGCATACGACCAATTTGTATTTCTATCATCTGCATGCCTGCTATTCGATATTTCAAAATTTCTTTTGTGCAGGTATACAATTTTTTATCGTTCTGAATAGTTACAAAGCGAGATCGTATAAATCCGAAGAGAGAAACAATATCGCTCGATATACAAAAGCATCATCAATGCTTTCGGGAACGCTTTATTGCGCTCACTGCGGTATGAAACTCAATGCAACAAGCTATGTTGACCACTACACCACAAAGGACGGAGTCAGACATGAAACGCCAAGACATTTCCGTTACATATGTGCGGGCAAAGCTATGAAGCGCAGCGAATGCGACGGACAATCGGCATATGTTGCTGATAAGGTGGATTGCCAAGTGATAGACTTTCTAAGGGAATGTTTCTCCAGAATCAAGCTGACTGCAAGAGAGGTTGCACTCGAATCAAGATTCAAAGCACAAATGACTGATGTGAAAAGAAAAATCAAAGAATTGGAGAAAGACTCTGAATCTCAAAAAAGTAAGTTGAGAGATTTGACAGAGGAAATCGCCGATGCGCTTATCGGCAACAGCAAATTCACCCCGGACATATTATCTATGGCGATCGAAAAGTGCAAACAGAAGATCGTGGATAATAATGCTGAGATTCAAGAGTTGCATCAAAGACTTGAAAATCAGGAAGAAGAACTGACGAGAATTGATTATTATTACAGTCAATTCAAAAGTTGGGCAGATGAGTTTGATAAAGCAACGCTTGAAAGGAAAAGAATGATTGCAGATGAACTATTAAGCGAAGTATCTGTCGGCAAAGGATACGAAGTCAGTATTCTGATGAATGCGACTTATCAGCAATTTATCTCCGCATAATCTCTTGACAGCATATGTGCAAATTGCTATAATAAATGCAAATTTTATCAGGTTAAATTTACACCGATTGCACCCGGACGTACTATATACGAATCTCGTCAAATGCACCAAATATATAAAGGTGCATTTAGGCAGAACTTACAACCGCATAATGAAAACGCTTTGAAAAAGCTGTAAGATGATGCGATTTGAGGTATGAATGTACGTCAGCGAGAGCGCATGACTGTTAATCATGATGTCACTGGTTCGAGCCCAGTTGGGGGAGCCATAAACCCGCTACAATTAAATTGGTGTTGATGACGCAGAGGGTCCACCCGTTCCCATACCGAACACGGAAGTTAAGCTCAGTGGTGCCGAAGATAGTGCTCTGGCGACGGGGTGTGAAAATAGGGAGATGCCAATACTTGCAGCGAGTTTTCCTTTTATCTATTAAGCTGACTTTTTAAGTCGGCTTTTTTTATTTTGCGGCTGTATATGTAACGGCGAAAGTTTGCTTTAGATATCATCTGCATGTTATCTTGCATTAAAAGACTGGACAACATGATATCTATGTGTTAATATATAATCATAATTGATTATTATTCTGGAATTCATATACAGGAAGCTATGGATTGGCGCATTAGGAGACCGGTGCATGAAGAAGATCGTTATTATTTTCAATGCTATTATTATGGCTGCCATATTGATCTTTGTTGTTCTTTATTCCGGCTTTGAAAGAAACGATTCTTATTCAAGGCAGGTAGAGCACTTTGAGAATATTACTGTCACTATGGAGCATGTTACACAGAATTATCTTGAAGGCGAGCAGAGGATATGCGACGTATGGGCGCGTTATATCAACGACAGCTCTATGACTATGGAACAAGCCGTCGATTATATCCGTTCGTCGCATGTGCTTGCAAACACCTCGGTTCATCTTGTTTCGCTTGACACGTTTACCGGTTTGTCTACGCGCCCGAAACAGGGCTCTACGGACGACTATGCTGTTTCTTATGAGCGGATCGCGCTTTTGGGCGATGCGAATTGGAGCGATGAAATAGGAGATTCTATAAATGTTTCACGCGCTTACACCAACCCGTTGAACGGCGAGCAATCGCTTGCCTTCTGCGACAAGGTCAAGCTAAAGGCTTCAAAAGGCGACGCGACTGTAGACGCCGTGCTTCTGCGCGTGATACCCGTCTCGGAGCTGGAGCAGAAATGGGTTTATCCGCAGGAAGAGTTTGCCAATGCCGAGCTAAGCATGATAGACAGCGACGGCGACTATATTCTAAAAGGCGCCAGCTTTAAAAACTCTAACTTTTTTGAGTTTTACAAATCCTATAACGCATCCGACCCCGCGTCGTCAAAGAGTTTGTTTGACAATATCACTTCGTCGACCGGCTCGTTTTCGATGAACAACTCGCACGGAGACGAGTGCATACTCGCCTTTACTCCTCTTTCGGACACCGTCGGCTGGACGCTGCTGGGCATCGTGCCTTCGAAGGATCTCAATGTCGGCATAGAAAACTGGCTGCTGGTCGGGGTCGTTTCTGCCGGTTTATTGATACTGTTCCTCTGTGACCTGTTCTATATGCTTAATCTAAACAAGCGGCTTCAGGTCACCGCTATTGAAGCGGAATCCGCAAACAGGGCTAAGACCGACTTTTTGTCCGCCATGTCGCATGACATCCGCACGCCCATGAACGCCATTATCGGTCTTACGACTATCGCCGAGAACAATCTTGGCGATGTGGAGTCAACAGGGGAAAGCCTTAGAAAAATCAGGCTTGCAAGCGATCATCTGCTGACTTTGATAAACGACATTCTGGATATATCAAAGGTCGAGAGCGGAAAGCTGAAATTGAGCCCGCTGACGTTTTCGATCGCCGAAACAGTTGAGAATCTTATCAATATTTCGCAGCCGATGATCAAGGATAAAAACATTGAGTTCAGCTTCCATATTGATAATATTGAAAAGGAATACCTGAATACCGACAGGCTCCGCTTGAATCAGATATATATCAACATCCTTTCAAACGCTGTCAAATACACCGAAGCGAACGGGCGCGTCAGCGTAGAGCTGAGCCAGAAAGAGAGCGCCTTGCCCGGCTGCGTGCAAATGACATATGTCGTAGCC
>NZ_JAEQMG010000064.1 GCF_016680995.1 Ruminococcus difficilis
ATCTTCTCGGACACACCACGACCGAGATCACAGAGCTGTATTACGTGAAGAAGGACAACACCAAGTTGGAAGGTCTGACCGACGCGTTCAACCTGTAATCTCAGAGTGTCATAAAGCGGATTTTGAGCAAAAAGACAGCCTCCAAATCGAGCGGATTTGGAGGCCTTTTTCATGGCTTTTCAGAGGGTACTACTAAGATGATGCTATTTCAATACTATGAGCAAAATTTTGGACGATTTCGGAGTGGATTTCAGACGGCTGATACTGAAATCAGGGCAAAAAAATAATGACCAAAACATCACTGTTTAAGCCATTCTTGCTGTAAAAAGGGCAATAAAAAAGGGTCTCCTCTTAGACATTTGGAGACCGCTGCTCTACCAACTGAGCTATACCCCTAAATATGTAATTCAAGAAGAGTGCGCGGCGTGTGACGAACACGTGTGACGCACGCTTTCTTTCATGCGAGGATTAGTATAGCACCGACCGCCCGAAAAGTCAAGATAAAAAAGCGAAATATGTTACATTTTCCGAACGTTTTTCCGAATGATTCTACACAGTAATGTATGACGTGCGAGCTATCAGTAATAATACACACCGATTCAAGAGCTTTCTGACGCAAGTCGTCCGTATTACACTTTTCTCGACAATTCCTCTGCGGGCGGCTAAAGTGCGGCTGAGGGATATCGGAATAATAAAAAACAATGGGGTTGTCGCAGGATTATTTCTGCGACAACCCCTTGTATCGGTTAATGTATTGAAGTCAACAGTATTCTGTTAGAAAAATGTGTGCGGAAAACAACATTATTCTTGCTGTTCAATCATGCTTTTGGGATACAAAGATGCTTACGACCGTTCCGCCGCCCTCGCGTTCGGAGACGGTCAGCGTTCCTTTGCACATCATTTCAAGCCGTTCGCGGATATTGGCGAGCGCAATATGCGGTTCGTCATTGTCCTTCACGCCGAAGCCCGGTCCGGTGTCGGCAACGGTTATCTCGACGCCGTTCTTTACTTCTCGGGTCTGAATCCGGATGGTAAGCGGATCGAGGTCTGGATCGACGCCGTGCTTAACGGCGTTTTCCACGATGGGCTGCAGGGTCAGCGGAGGCAGTCTGAAGCTTGTGTAAGGCGTATCGAACTCAACAAACAGCTTTCCCTCAAAGCGTACCTGCTCTACCGCCAAATAAGCCCTCATGTGCTCCAGCTCCTCGGCAAAGGGTATCGTTCCCTCTTTTGCGATCGCCGTGAAATTCTTTCTCAGATAATCGGTAAAATCCAAGGTGACCTGCTGCGCCTTGGGCGCGTCCTGCTCGATTAGATAATAGATGCTCGTCATCGTGTTATAGATGAAGTGCGGCCGCATTTGCAGCACGGCAAGACTTGCCTTTTGATTCGCCAGCTCTTCCTTTTGCTTTAGATACCGCTTTCCCTGATCGATAAACAGCATCAATTCCATAGCGAGTAGCATAATTGAAACAGGCGCCAGCAAATAAACCAATATGAGAATGAATTGGAGTTTTGAAAGTTGTTTTCTTCTGCGGATTACCGCGATCAAGCTGATGATCAGACTGATAGCCGTAAAAAGCAGATAAACCAGTATCAGCCAGCGCTTTTGCTCTGTGCCGCCCGGCAAAAGAGTGCGTTGCAGCAGGTCGCCGACCGCTGCCGCTGCGGAAACTCCCCAAAGGCTGAGGATCAGCTTCCACAGGAAAGACTTATGGGGCTCCTGCGAACAGCAGCGAAGGAGGTAAAGCGTCAGCAGAGGGATGATCGTTGATGAAAACAAAGCGGCGAGAAAATCACACGCTGTTTGAAGCGGTATGTTATGCCAATACAAAGCGGAAAACCGGCTGATCAAGCTCGCCGAGGTTTTCAAAACCATATCGGAGAAAAAAACGACGCAGAACCACCGCCACCGGTTTTCGAGGTCGCGCAGGACCAAAACGACCGATATTCCCAACACGGCGATCAGCAGGGTAGTCGAATCGATCACAGAATAGTAATATGTCGTCCAATCCATCATAGCCGCAGCCCCCTGATCGGAAATCTCAGGCGTGTGAGTTGATCGCGCACCTGTTCAGCGGAGAGGGGTTTTACGGCAAAGCCGCAGGCGCCGGTATCCCACGCCTCCAGCGCGTAGTCGGGATAGGCGGTCAGATAGATCACGTTGGTGCGAGGATTGATTTTCAGCAGCTCACGGCACAGTTCAAGTCCGTTGAGCTTGCCCATTTCGATATCGATATAAGCAAGATGTACGCGGTTGGATTTGGCAAATGTCAGAGCTTCTGTTGGAGAAGTAAAGCCCGTGACCGAAGCGTTTGGAAGCAAGTTGCCGATTACCGACATACCGCCCTTTAGAATGATACTCTCGTCATCCACCATAATGACGTTCGGTTCCTCTACGGTATTGTCGATCGTTTCCAATAAAATGTTGATATCTATATCTAAGCATTTGGAGATCCGCAGAAGCAGAACGGCGTCAGGGATGCGCCGTCCCGTTTCCCAGTTCGCTATCGTGGTGCGTTCCACAAACAGCATATCGGCGAGCTGCTGCTGGGACAGCTTTTTATCAGTTCTGAATTGTTTCAGGGTATCGGCGAAGGAATCCTTCATGTGCTTTTCCTCTCTTGGAAGTAAACTATATCTATGATTATAAGGGATGTGCCTTTGAAATACAACAGCATTCCAAAATAAGATGTCACGCTCTGACACATCTTATTGTCTTATGGAGTATTTATGATAGAATTAAACTGAGTAATTTTGTAAAACAGCGGAAAACAAGGAGGCAAAAGTATTCGCCGGTTTTCAGGTAATAAACGTTTCACGTTTTATTATATCAATTTTAAACTTAGGAGAGAAAAACATGAAATTTCCAAATGCAGCAAAAGGCGTGAAAAAGATTTTCAACGCCGAAATCATTTCACTGATCGCCGCCTTGGTC
Source organism: Ruminococcus difficilis (assembly GCF_016680995.1). Next base: position 2,939 of record NZ_JAEQMG010000064.1, read on the forward strand.
GGCGGAGCCGGACTCGTTATGAGCTTGATCGGAGCTTCGAAAGAAACGAATGAGTCCGTAGGTACAACTCTGCTTGCCGTTTCGGGCGCTTTGTTGATCGTTTCCGGTATCGCGCTTTTGGTCGCAGGGATCATGAACATCATCGGCTTTATTCAGGC
>NZ_JAEQMG010000065.1 GCF_016680995.1 Ruminococcus difficilis
TCTGTCGTGGGCGCAGGATATTTGAGGAGCTCTGTCCTTAGTACGAGAGGACCGGGATGGACGTACCTCTGGTGCACCAGTTGTCACGCCAGTGGCACAGCTGGGCAGCTATGTACGGAACGGATAAACGCTGAAAGCATCTAAGCGTGAAGCCGACTCCAAGATTAGATATCCCATAGCATAAGCTAGTAAGACCCCTTGAAGACTACGAGGTTGATAGGCTGCGTGTGTAAGCATGGTGACATGTTCAGCTTGGCAGTACTAATAGGTCGAGGGCTTGACCATAACAACGAAGGCAAGATGCAAAGTAAGTCCTTCAATCATCTTTGGTCAGTCAGTATTTGATACATTTCCTCATTCTGCTTTTTATTCAGTTTTGAAGGTACTAGAAGCGTCGAGATAATCGGCGCTTTTTTTATTAATTAAACAGCTCCTTTTGGGCATACTAAAGGTATACTTTGAAAGGAGCTGTTTGCTTTGAAATTTTTTAAGAAGCGTAAATTGGTTTTTCCACCGAAAAATGACGAGAGCATGTCTGGCGTGTTCGGATATAACTGCGAGGGCTTGACTCTTGACAACGATATCGTTTCGTCGACCGAGATGACCGGCGCGGTACCTGCCGCGCGGGATGAATACGAGGATGATGCGGTGGAAGATTACTATTTTAATTAATAAAAAACTCCCTCTTGGTTCTCGTTGCAGAGTCAAGAGGGAGTTATTAATCAGCTGAGGGTCACGTTGTACTCGGCGAGGTACATTTGCAGGTGGGTGGCGTCGTTGATGTCGACGACCCCGTTGCCGTCAACGTCGGCAACCGCAAGTTGTTCGTCGGTGAATTGGATAAATTCGCCTACAAAACGCTGTATGAAAGTGACGTCGCGGATGTTTATTTTATTATCGCCGTTCACGTCGCCGCTGAGTTTAAGGGCGATAAACGGGATGTTGTGGCTGTTTGCGTAGCTTTGGGCAGAGGTACCTTTGTAGCCGTATATAGTCAGGTTTTCGCAGCCGGCAAACGCGTCTTCACCGATCTCGGTCACGCTTGCGGGAATGGTGACAGAGGTCAGCGCAGCGGCGTTTTCAAAGGCGTGGCCGCCGATCCGGGTCAGGGTGGAGGGCAGAGTAACGCTTGCCAGGTTGGGCATGTCCGCAAAGGAATAGTTGCCGACAGAGGTCACGCCTTCTTCAAGAACGATAGAGGTGATACCTGCAGCAAACGGTGATTGAGCAGAAGAAGCGTAGTCCGCCATTGCGCCCTCGCCGCTTACGGTCAGGTTCCCGTTATGGAGGAACCACTCGCAGTCACCGGATTCATCTATCATTACTCCGTAGAGGATGTTGTGATCGATTGCGTATGTATAAGCGGTGCTTTTTTTCGGACCGTAAAACACTAATTGGGGGCAGTTCAAAAAAGA
>NZ_JAEQMG010000066.1 GCF_016680995.1 Ruminococcus difficilis
CATCTTCCGCAAGTCCATTCGCACCTTCGTTAAGGACTAATTTCTGTATATTTATATCCAAATAGTGTGAGTTGGCGAAATCGAGATAAAAACCATTTTCCGTTACTGATGTGTTGCTTAATTCTCCCTTGGTTTTGACATCAAAGGGATAAACCATACTGTTTCCGTTGCGGACAGAGAATTTGAAGAATATTTTGTAATTTGAATATGTAGGGATAATTGATACATCAAAAATCTTGCGTGGATCGTTCTTGATTTCATAGTCAAGCGCTACTTCATAATCGCCTTCCTCGCATAATTCTACTTCTGTATCTGCGTCGGGAGATGCTTTTGCAGCAAGATAATCTTTGTATATAATCGGATCGTTCTTTGCATTGGTATAGTCTGTCTTTCGAATAATCAAAACTCCACGCCCGAAATTTGTTTTTGGAACGCTGAAATATTCATCAGAGCCATTGCTATCCTCTGATATTGATAAGTTTTCATCGTTATTAAGTTTATCAATATTCTGCTTAAGACTGAACCACAGCTGAACCTTATCGCCAACGTTTTTCAAGAAAATAGGAGTATCATCATCACCCTTAACTGTAGAGGTAAAACCATCAACATAGAATTCACCGATCTTCCAGTTGAAATGGACATCTCCTTCTGTGATTTTTTCTTCGCCTTTATAGCCGTTATCCCATCCGGTTTTTACAGATTCACCTAAATAATAGCGATTACCTGAATGATTATCATTTTCTTCTGCCATAGCGCTAATTGTTGTCATAAGTAACACTACTGTAAGAAAAGCAGCAGATAAAAGCTTTATTACCTTTCCTTTACACATAAAACATTCCCCGTTTTTTGCAATAATATAACTAAACTAATATTGATAACCAATTTTACCAACGCCGATTACTCCACGACGTATAATAGTAATGCCGAATTTGTCATATTCAAACGCATCCGGAGTAAAGGCATCAAACTGAAAGCTATCATACTGAAAAGTTTCATAATCGAATTTTTCGTAATCGAAAACATCGATTCCGATTTCATCTAATATTTCCTGCGGTAACTCGTAATTTTGATCCACCAAGCCAAAGAAAGTACAGCCGGAATCAACGCAAAATGACATAAACAGGCTATGCCCTAAATTGTAGGCGAATCCGCCAATTACACCGCCGATAAAGCTGCCGAGCATATATGCCGCCATTGCAAGTGGAGGTGTTTCGACAAACCACACACTTGCTGCGATTCCTCCGCCCACAGAAAAGGCTGTTGTTATGTACAATCGAGACATTTCCTCAGCCATTTGTGCTTTATTGATTCTGCCTGTAGCAAGTCTTATTCCGCTTTCCAACGTTCCAATCATCAAAACAACAGCCGTAGAAATCATTGACGCATTTGCGCCCATCAACGTAGTTCCCAGCTTGCCGCTTTGACAACAAGCTACAAGTGCAGCTGTAATTGAGCCGTTAATAAATCCCCTTGCAGCAGAACTCAAGCCCTTATATCCCATCTCCGCAAACAGCTTAGGATCTATTTCACCTTCGGAAACGAGCATTGATATTCCGTCAATAATTGTGGGAGCTATTCCTATAACGAAAGAAATAACTGCTGCACTTAACCCGGCTGAAAAGGCTTCGCTCATTATGTCTTTTGCCGTCACTAACTGATTTATATCTAAACCGCATTCTTTTAATAATTCTTGATCGAGGTTTCCTTCTTTTGCTGCTCTTGTTAATCTTTGAGCGTCTTCTCTGCTGAGCGGAATTGATTTATTTCCTTTTTTATCAGACAGAATATCTGTTAATGTTGCTTGTACCTCTTTGTATCGAGCTACTTGATCCAGCTTTCCGTTAGCCTGCGCTACCGCTATTTTTTTATCTAACAGATTTTGGGCATCTAACAATTGATTGGTGGGAATAAGCTTTGCTTGACCTTGATACATAGACTTATGCATATCTTCTTTCTTGATTTTCCTTTTTCCAAGGAATTCGTCAAGCGATTCATAGCTCTTTCCGGTTTTCTCTGCTTTTGCTTTAAGATGCATATATCGTTCATATGGTGTTTCTGATTGAGCAGCATATGAGCTTTTAGCATCCTTATAATACTTTAAACTGGCTCTGCTTCCGCCGAATTCCACGTCAGCGGAAGCGTATGTGTTTACATCAGGCGCTTTGGCTGTTGCGGCAGAATGATGAACAGCGGAATCAGCGTTAAAAGTTCCTGAATGCCATATTTCAGCTACAAATCCTTGAAGCTTATCAGCAGGCAAATCATTAGATTGAACTTTTGTCATAATATCACTTGAAATGGATTCAATCTGACTGTTTATTGTATCAATCCAAAGCTGTGATATATGTCCGCCCAAAGCTGCACCCATATTATCAGAAACAAACTTTAGCCCTTGTTCAAAAGCAATACTCATTACTTAATCTCCATAAATCCAGCAAGTCCGTCCAAATAAAAGCTTAAGACGGCATATCTTAACATCTGGTCGGAAATCAATTTGCTTGATTCGATTTTAGTGCCGATTTTAAAGAAATCTGTCCCTTCATTTTTTTCTTTTCCTGCAGGCGCACCCTTGATTTTTCCAAACAATCCTTTAACGGCTTTAGTTCCTTTTTTAAACGCTTCTCCAATACCATCGGTGTGAGTAGCTTTTTTGATAGATTCAGTATCTGCTACACTGTCATCAAAGCGTTCTGTTAATTCGATGTATTTCTCATAAAAACCATCATACAAATCTTTATTGCTAAAAAGTGTATTTGATTCAATATATAATACTGCCTTATTTCCTAATGAGCCGACATTTACACCGTATTTAGCCATATCCTTGTCAAACCTAATACTCGGAATAACAGCTTCGGAAGATTTGTTTTTCCCTATGAAGATAAGCTTTGTGTTTGAGCCAAGTTGAGCCTTATTATCGTTATATATATCTTCGTTCCAGACGACTGCTTCTACACTTCCGTCTTTGATTCCTACAACGGTATTGTTTTCTACGTCGTCATCCTTAAGTGTAATAAGCGACGATAACAATTCAGCATATACAGATTCCTTTTCACCTGTAACGATTATCAGTTTTTTTACCATTCCGCCAATCATCATAATCCCTCCTGTGTGTTAAATACCGGAAATATCTATTTCCTATATTATAACATACACGGGAAAAATATCAATTAAAATGACACAAAAAAACGAGTGTTTTAGCAGCAAAGTCCCATATATAGGACAGCTGATTTGTTAAAATTATAATAGGAGAAATTTTTGAAAAAATATTTTAAGACTTTGGAACAATTCAATGGTAGAAGCGTCTTTAAAATATAGAGGCACCTAACCTCGGAAAGGAGATGAATACAAATGCCAATCAAAATCAAGCGCAAAAATGGCAAGGTCACACGGTACAAGAATGTAGAATATATCCCCCTGTTTTACTTTCTGCCAAAGTCGTTGCTCGACAAATGCGGCGAGCTCCCTTTTCAGATTTCACGTTATCCCTATGAGCTGTTCACAGATTGGAAACAGATTGAGCTGATTGAAAGCGACCAATTCAATCTTTTGATAAAGGACGCATTCCACTATCTTGTGTGGGACTATATGGGATTGAATGTAGGACGGGAAATATATTCAGGCGATCACCCGGCTTGGAAGTTTTCTCACGCACCGTCTTTCTGGATCAAAACTATGCAGGACGAGGGTGTGCTGCCGCCGATTGAGAGCCTTGTTAACGATATTCAGCCAACTACGCTTTTCAACTTTGTCAGCGACGAATATGTTGACGCTGTTTTGAAGGATATTGTTCCGAAAACAATGGAACGCTTTGGAATGAATGAGATCCTCGCCGTTGTCAAGGAGCATCAGTGCTTTGAGGATTTCGATTATAGATATAGCCAACAGAAGAATGACTTTAAAAACAGCTATTATCATAAGAAAACCAAGCACCCGATGGTCTCACTCGAAGCTTTTCAGGAGGATTACAAGGAAAATCACGACGGAGCTGAGTGGGATAAAGCGGATGACAGTATCGACTTGGAAGGCGATATAACTGCAAAGGTTGATGTTGAGCGGTTTATGGCTAAGTTGTCCGAAAAAGACAGGCAGATATTGGAACTTCGTGTTGATGGTTTTACCTATCAGGAAATAGCGGATAAGGTCGGCTATAAAACTCACAGTGCCGTGAAAAAGCGCATTGATAAAATCGGAAGAATATTCCAAGAACAAACAAATACAGACATCGGCTTTGAATAGCACCTACTGATTGTTTTCGGTAGGTGTTATTTTTATGCCAAAAACTACACAATTAATTATTTGAAAACTGCCCCCACTTTTCAGGGCAGTTTTACTATTTCAGGAGGTTTTTTATTATGAAAAGTTATAAAGACAAAGTTATTATCGGTATCGACCACGGTTACGGCAACATCAAAACCGCTAACCATTGTTTCCAGACGGGGATTACCGCCCACGACAGCGAGCCGCTGTTCACAAAGGATATGCTTATCTATAACGGCAAGTATTATCTGATTGGCGAAGGTCACAAGGAGTTTCTGCCCGAAAAGCAGAAGGACGAGGATTACTATATCCTTACCCTTGCGGCTATTGCAACCGAGCTTTCAGATTCTAACTTGACCGAGGCGGATGTAATTATCGCCGCAGGCTTGCCCTTGACTTGGACAAGCGGACAGAAAGCAGATTTTGCCGCATATCTGTCAAAGAACAAGGAGGTAAAGTTCACTTTTCGGAATGTAAATTATCATATCCGAATCTGTGATGTAAAAATCTATCCGCAGGGATATTCTGCTGTTGTTCCAATCAAATCCACGCTCAAAGGCTTGAGTATGGTAGCCGATATTGGCAATGGTACGATGAACACACTCTATCTTGTCAACGGCAAGCCACAGAGCGGTAAGATGTTCACCGAGAAGTTTGGCACTTATCAATGCACCCTCGCTATTCGTGAAGGCTTTATGCGCAAGACACGCCGAGAGCTGAACGATTATATTATTGACGAGGTGTTGCGGACAGGCACAGCGGATATTCCCGATTCGGATTTGGAGATTATCACGGCAATTGCGGAGGAATATGTTGCTGAGATCTTCCGTCGTCTGCGTGAACACGGCTATGATGGAAGCACGATGAAGCTCTACGTCTGCGGCGGTGGCGGTTGCCTAATCAAGAATTTCTATCACAGCAAGCTTGACCGTGTAAAGTTCATTGATGACATTTGTGCCGCAGCTAAAGGCTATGAATATCTTGCAGACGTTTATCTGAGAGCCGAGGCGAAGAATGAAGGACGTGTATAAAATGACGGTACGATTTGACCTAACTGATGCACGAGAACGTAATCTTGCCGAGTTTATGCAAACGCTTGACGTGAAGAAGTTCCAATCTCGCAACCAGTTTATGATAGACGCTCTTGCGGACTATGTGGATTTGCAGTCAATTACCCGTGAACAGCACGAGGAAGATATCCGAAGTATTATCCGTGAGGAAATGCGGGCTTGCTTTGCGGAAGCAAACTTCGCTCCGCAGCCTATGACAAACGCTCCGGCACTGACCGCAGAACAACAGGAAGAAGCCGAACAAGATATTATGGACGACCTTAAACTGTTTGATTGACGGCACGATGACGGCAAATTTTGAGACGATAAACAAAACTGCCGTCACTTTGACGGCACAACAGAATTATAAAAAGATGAAATATTATCAGCAGTATAAGGCAAACAGAATCCGTCCCGTATTACCACAGGGCGGGTTTGTCTTATACTGTAGCAAGCAGGGAATTTGTACGGCAAATTCCAAATACAACAGCTCCAAAGCTGTTGTAAATCTTTAGGGACACCCTAACACCCGAAGAAAGAAGGTATATTTTTGAACGATAAAAATGCAAGAATCGAGCTGCGAGTTACGCAGTCCGAGAAAATGAAGATAGCCCGGCTTGCCGAGAGCTGCGGCATATCTCAATCCGAATATGTCAGGCAAAGGACATTGGGCTATGCGCCGAGAACAGTGCCGCCTGATGTCTTTTATGATTTCTTCCAAATGCTTTGCCGTTTGTGTGACGAGGTTACCGATAAGGTATCACCTGATACCGAGCGCAGATTGCTTGAAACAGTTGATGAAATCCAACGGCAGTTACTCTTGCCGGAGAAATCCTCTGCCAAGCAAATCCGTGAGGAGGTAGCGATGTGGCAACAACAGGTTTCTGGCCCGTCAAAAGACGGTTAAAGGATGTTATCAATTACGCTCAGAATCCCGATAAAACTATCGAGCGTAAATATCTTGATGATGACTTAGCTACAACACTCAATTACGTTGAGAACAGAGACAAGACAGATCAAACGATGTATGTCAGCGGTATCAACTGCACGAAGAAAAAAGCTTACGAGCAGATGATGACCACAAAGCGGCGTTTCGGTAAACTTGGTGGCAACGTAGCGTATCACGGTTATCAGAGCTTTCAGTCAGGAGAGATCACACCCGAAGAAGCACACCGTATCGGCATTGAAACCGCACGTCGTATGTGGGGCGATGATTATGAGATTGTCGTGACGACGCATCTAAATACGGCAAACATTCACAATCATATTGTCCTAAACAGTGTGTCCTTCCGCACCGGGAGGAAGTTTGAAAATCATATTTCAGACCATTACAAGCTGCGTGAAATTTCCGACGAGGTCTGCCGTGAGTATGGAAAATCCGTGATTGAAAATGCTCCGTTCTACGGCGGCGATAAAGCGTATTGGGTACGCAAGAGCGGACGAATACCGCACAAGGATATGCTGCGTCACGATGTCGATGAAGCGTTAGCCTGTACGATCAAGCCGTTTGATTTTGAATTATATCTACGGTCGCTCGGCTATCAGTTTGTGCGGACTTTCAAATATCAGCATCCGTCAGTGATCGCTCCTGACTGGCTGAAGCCTGTCAGATTAAGCAGTCTCGGCAAGGATTACACCAGAGAAGCGATACTTAGGCGGCTTCAATCTCAGCGTGAGGATAAATACTTTGTGGATTTCTATACACCGAAATCGTATTATCAGCGCCAACCGCTGATAGTGAGAATCAGAGATTTTGAGAAAAGAACAGAGCCTGATGTTATCACGGCGCTGTTTGAGCTTATTATCACTATCGCCAAGCTCATCACGGGCAACAACGTGCAAAAGCGTGATTATCGTCCTGTTTCTCCGGAGTTGAGATTGGAAATACAGAATCTCGACCGAACGCTGGCGGAATACCATTTCCTTCGTGACCACAACGTGGAGTGCGCAGAGGATTTTGTATCTTGCCGAAAGGAAATCGCCGAGCAAATCAAAGCCTATGAAACCGAGCGGCAGCATATCCGTAACCGAATACGCAGAGCGAAAACACCCGAAGAAGATTATTCTCTAAAAGAACAATGCAGAGAAATCACAAAGAAGCTAACACCCTTGCGCAAGCAGCTTATTATCTGCGGGCGCATTGAAAACAAAGTGCCTCGACTCCGTGCTTTGATCGAACAGGAAAAGCAGCTGGAGCAAGGCAGGTACAAGTACAAATATTATCACCAAAATAAAACGAAACAAAGGAGTTATGAAAGATGACCAATATATCAATCAACAAATTACACGAATTCAAAGACCACCCTTATCAGGTGCTCGACAACGACGAGATGAACAGCTTAATCGAGAGCGTTCAGCAGCAGGGCATTATGACGCCGCTGATTGTACGTCCGTTAGAGGACACAACAGATGAATATGAAATCATATCGGGACACCGCCGCTTTCGTGCGGCGCAGAAGGCAGGGCTTTTAGAAGTACCTGCCTTTATTCGTCCCGTTAGCCGTGACGAAGCAGCGATTATGGTGGTGGACAGCAATCTCCACAGGGAGCATCTTCTGCCGTCGGAAAAGGCGTTTGCTTACAAGCTGAAAGCCGAAGCGCTCAAGCATCAGGGACAGCGTACTGATCTCACTTCGGAGCAACTTGCACCGAAGTTATCGACTGAGCTGATTGCCGAACAGGAGGGAACCAGCAAAGATACAGTAAAACGCTATATCCGTCTGACTAAGCTCATCCCCGATATTCTCAAAATGGTTGATGAACAGCGTATTGCTTTTTCCGTCGGTGTGGAGCTATCCTACTTAACCGAATGTGAGCAACAGGATTTGCTTGAAGCGATTGAGCTTGAGGACAAAACGCCCTCGCTCTCACAGGCAATCCAAATGAAAAAGCTCTCTCAGTCAGGCAAACTTGACAGCGATACCATATCAAAAATCATATCTGAGGAAAAACCGAATCAGCGTGAGAAAATCAGTTTTCAGTATGATGTGTTGAGCAAGTATTTCCCGAAGAATTTCACGCCGCAGGATATTTACAAGCGCTTACTCAAATTAGCGCAGGACGATTACAGACGCAGACAGCGCAACAGGGAGGAACGATAATGAGCATTATTCAATCGCTTTACAGCGAAGAGCACGAATACAAGGTCAACGGCGCTACCTACATTGTGTCGGCAGCGTTCAAGCACACAGGACGGAAAGAGGACAACACCTCTTTTCCAACCTGTGTTAAAAAGATTATAAACAGCGATTTCGCACATTTGATAATCACCGAGGAAAATGATACTATGACAGCAGAAAATGTGTGTTCGGCTGCTGGAAAGGAGGACAACATTGCAGTCGAAGAAGAAACAGGATAAGGCAGGCATTACCGCCTTGTACTGCCGCCTTTCTCGTGATGACGGCGTGGAAGGCGACAGCAACTCGGTTGCCAATCAGAAGAAACTATTAAAACGATTTGCAAAGGAAAATGGACTTAGCAATACCCGATATTATGTTGACGATGGCTATACAGGTACAAATTTCGAGCGTCCCGGCTTTCAGAAGATGATCGAGGACATTGACCTCGGATATATCTCAACGGTGATTGTCAAAGATCTGTCCCGTCTCGGACGGCGATACGATATGGTCGGATATTATATGGACACCTATTTTCCCGACAGAGATGTTCGGTTCATCGCCGTTAACGACAATATCGACAGCGACGAAGGTGAAAGTGAAATTGCGCCGTTCAAAAATGTGTTGAACGAGTTTTACGCAAGGGACATTAGCAAAAAATGTCGATCATCCTATCGTATCAGGGGTAGCACAGGCGAGCCGTTAGCTCCGCCGCCATATGGATATATCAAATCTCCCGATAATCCTAAGAAGTGGGTTATTGATCCCGAAGCGGCACAGGTCGTTCGTGACATCTTCAAAATGGCGCTTGAAGGTAAGAGCAACGAAACGATTGCCCGTATTTTGCAAGAGCGCAAGGTGCCGATTCCGATAGTATATTGGGCTTTAAAAGGAATTCGAAAAGGCGGCAAGGTAACGCAGCCTAACAAATACAAATGGTGCAAAACCACCGTTACCAAAATACTTACTCAGCAGGAGTATTGTGGCGATATTATCAATTTCAAAACCTATTCCAAATCCTACAAGAATAAAAAGCGTTACGATAATCCCAAAGAAAACTGGGTTATATTCAAGGATGTTCACGAACCGATTATCAACCGTGATGATTTTGAGTTAGTGCAGACGCTTGTCGTAAAGACAAAGCGCCGTGCTCCAAAACAGAAAAACGGCGAGAAGAATATGTTTTGCGATTTTCTTTACTGTGCCGATTGCGGCAGCAAGTTATGGTATCACACGAATACTACCAACAAGGAAATCCATTATTTCAGCTGTTCCAACTATAAGAAGGATACCCGTGGGAATTGCGAAACCCGCCATTATATCCGTGCCGACGCTATCGAGCAGGTCGTTATGCTTGAATTAAAGAGATTAGCAAAGTATTTGGAATCCCACGAGGAAGAATTTGCAAAGCTCCTCGCCGAAAAAACCAATGCCGATATGTTGGCGGAGCAGAAAACCTTGGAAACAGAGCTAAATCGGGCAACCGCCCGAAATGAAATGCTCACTTCGCTTTTCGCCAAAACCTATGAGGACAATGTATCGGGCAAGTTGAGCGATGAGATGTATATGGAGCTATCCCATAAATACGAGGTTGAACGTCTTGAACTGAAAACAAAGATTTTTGAGTACAAGGAACGCCTTGCCAAAATCAGCGAGATGGAGCAAAACAAAGATGACTTTCTTAAAGCTGTCCGTAAATTTATGGAGATGGATTCGCTGACAGCACCAATGCTCCGAGAGCTTATCGATCACATTGATGTATATGAAAAAGAAGGCGGCAAAAAGAACTACACTCAACGCATCGTCATCTATTATCGTTTTGTCGGTTACTTAGAACTACCGTCATCAGATGACGAAAACTACAAAGCCAACACCCGGAAGGGCGTAGATGTGGAGTATATTCCCACAGTGAAATCCGCATAAGACAAAAGGTGAGCAGGCACAAAACCTGCTCACCACATACAAACCGGATGAAATTAAATAAAAAATGAGTGTCCATAACTTAAATCCGTTATGAACACTCATACTGGTGCAGGTAACAGGACTTGAACCTGCATGAAATTGCTTTCACATGGACCTGAGGGTTACGCACCTTCGGTGAACGACATTTTTCCCATTCCTATGAGGTTTTGGGATAGTATAGCATAGAGAAAAACGTTAGTCAAGTTTTCTCTGTGTCACTTAAAAAACCTTTTACATTGCGTTGAAATAGTTTTTCGTTTTATCAAATGAAATAACGTCTGTGTTGTCATATGGATCGGAATGAACCGCGTCGGGAATGATCACCAATTCTTTGTTATCGGTTTATTTGCTGTCGGTGGTCATATCCTTGAACGTGTCCTTGCAGAAATAGCAGGAGTGCGCCTTTTTGCTGTGGATGACCAATACTGCTGAGCAAATCACATTGCTGTATTTCAGAATCGCTGATTCATAAACGACAGGCAGCCGACGCTATTCTGATCCTCGTTTGAGTTGAGCAAACGCTTGAGATAGGCTCTGCCCTTCCGATACGGTTCTGTTTTCGATTATTTCAGCTTCAATCCGTCCTTGAACGCGTCGCCGACTCTGCCGCCGACCTTGTAGTAACCGTGGGTATAGGGGTCAAATGCGATGGCTTCCAGCGCGTCGATATCCACCTTGCCGTCCTTCATAACGGCTTCTTCCACTGAAGTGCGCAGTACCTTGCCGATCACGCCCAAGCCCGTATCGCCGTCCTGATATTCGATGAATTCACACTCCATAGCGATGGGAAGCTCGTTGATGGTTAGCGCGTCAACAAGCTCGGATTTCTCATGCCCTCGATTGTCTTGATAACTCTTAAATCTTCGTTTCCTGTTAATGTCATATTATTTTACCTCAAACTCAGGTCTCCACGCGGCGAACTGCACGAGCTGCGCGTCGGTGCGGTGGTAGTATCTCTGATCCTTGTCGAGCGTGGCGATCTGCGCCATCTCGTAGTCTGTGAGAGCGAAGTCGAGGATGTCGAGGTTATCCTTGATGTGAGCGACGTTTTTGCTGCCGGGGATGACAACGAAGCCCATCTGCGTATGCCAGCGCAGAATGATCTGAGCGGGAGTTTTTCCGTACTTCTTGCCGAGCTCGGCAAAGACCGGCTCCTCCATCAGGCTCTTGTCGCCGTGACCGAGCGGATACCACGACATCAGACGGATGCCGTATTTGTCGAGCGTTTTTCTGAGCTCCTTCTGTGTGAAATAGGGGTGCGCCTCAACCTGAATGAACTGCGGCACGATTTCCCATTTCGTCTGTAATTCTTCGATGTACTTGCCCTCAAAGTTCGAGATACCGATCGCCTTTGCCTTGCCCTCTTTATAGGCTTTCTCAAGCTGACGGTAGCCTGCGAGCCAATTGCCTGCGGGCTGATGGATAAAGAGCAGATCGACATAATTAACGCCGAGACGTTCAAACGTTTCGTCAACCGCGTTCGGGTTCTCATATTCGCTCGGCCAGAGCTTGGTGGAGATAAAGACCTCCTCGCGTTTCAAGCCGCTGTCCTTCACGCCTCTGCCGACGGCGCGCTCGTTGACATAAGCGTTAGCGGTATCTACCATACGGTAGCCCATCTTAAGCGCCTCGCGGGTGCTGTTCTCCGCGTCCTTGGGCGCGAGCATAAAGGTTCCGATCCCAATCACGGGGAAGTCGATTCCGTTGTTGAGTTTAATTGTAGTCATAATTTATTCTCCTTATATTTTTGGTAAGTCCTGTGTTTTGGTTTTTTTATTCCATTATGACAGGTAAATCCACGTTTTGCAAGAGGGGTCACTTTATATTATCTGAGCGGTGCCCGCAGGGCAATTTTGCGTTAGCAAAATAGTCGAAGGATCTCCCAATCCGTGGCAGAAACGTCGCTCCTCTGTCATGGGGATCCTTCGACTCACGCGGCAAGTTCCTTGCCGCTTCCGCTCAGGGTGACACGCCGGAGGAAACCGTCTGCTCCGATCCTTATGATAATAACAGTGCCCTCGGAGGAAGGCTTTTTTGCCGATAAATTGCTGATAATCTCAACGATTGTATTTCTGTATAGGGCTGAACTGATACGAATATTGTCTGAGAATTCTCGGTTTTTTAATAAAAAGCATTGAAATTCATTGACAAATATGGTAATATATACATGAATATCGAAAAATATCCGTAAGCGTCGAAAACTGTCGCTTACATCATTCCGGCGGATAAGGAGTGATCATTTTGCCCAATTATGAAGAGCTGTATTACAACGCGCGCTCTCAGTACAGTCGCGCCGTGGAAGATAGAAATCAGATCAACCGAAGAACACAAGAGCTCAGCGGTATGCGCAACAGTCTGCAGCAGGCGCTGAGTCGCGATGTGGCGCGTCTGCGCGAGCTGCAGCGCAAGCTGGCGCTGGTGCAGGACGCCGAGAGAAAATGCGCCGAAATCATCAACAGCCATTTTCCGCCCGTCAAGCGCGGGATCGTGGCAGTCAGCGAGGAATTTCAAAAAATTCTTGCGAGCGACCGCGGCGTTGCGGATATCAGCGCGATCTATGCCTCTGATTTACAGGACACCCAAACGGATCTGGGCACCATCGCTTCGGATCTGGGGCGTGTCCGCCGTATGCTGGAGGAGCAGCTCAACGGTGTGCAGCAGTCGGTGAACCATAACAGCAGCGAACTGGAGAGCGTCAACGCGCAGTTGCGCAATGTCGGCGACAGCCGCGCCGCACAGGCGCGCGCCAATAACTACTATGCGCAAATGCGCGAATACCAGCGCAGATGGCAGAACGGTGAGTGAAAATGGCAACGATTTCGGTAGCAGGTAATACGATCGGCAGTTGCCTTGGCGCAGGCAGCTTTTCCGCGCTCGGCAACTCGCTGAAACGCACCATTCAATCTACGCAATCGCTTGCGCAGGGGCTGAAAAGCTTGGAGATCAAGCTCGAATCCGTCGCCACCATGCCGGAGGTCGGTATGCGCACGGATACGCGCCTGCATACCCGCGAGGAGCAGAAAGCCACCGCGCTGACCTTGGTCTATCACCGTCTGGACAGTTTTATCGCAGAGGTCGGAACGGTTGATAATCTCGTCGCGCAACGGATCGATGCGCTGAAAAACGATTTTTATAAGCATTACTACTATCTCAAGCCCGACGGCGAGAAGAACGTGCTGGAGCACCTGTATGACGCGGGAGTCGCCTTTGTCGAGTTCCACATCAGCGTTGCCAACTGGTGCTACAAGCACTGGAAGCTGATCGTCACGGCCATTATCGTGGTGGTTGCCGTCGTCGTGCTGATTATCTTCCCCCCGGGAGGCGGTTTGATTGCCGCCATTATCATGGGCGCCTGTTGGGGCGCCATTGCGGGAGCCGTCATCGGCGGCGTGGCAGGCGGCGTCACCTCCATGCTCAACGGCGGCTCGTTCCTGACCGGCTTCGAAAACGGCGCATTCGAGGGCGCCATTACCGGCGCAATCTCCGGTGCGATCTCCGGCGGTATCGGCTTCCAGCTCGGTCCTGCCAAAACGCTGCTGCAGGCAATCGGCAAGGGCGCGTTGACCAACTCGCTCTCAACCGGCATCAGCAATATGTCCGGCGCCTCACTGCATCTGTTGATGACAGGCGAGGGCTCGCTCGACAGTATTCTCAAAAGCGGCTTGAGCGGCTTGGCTCTCGGAGCCGTCATCGGCGGCATTTCCGGCGGCGTCCGGTTCAGAATGTCACAGCCGGACGGTTTCTTTGGCCAGAGAAGTCCTGCGGATACCGCAAAGCACTGGCAGGGCAACAGGAGCTATCCGGGCGTCGATCAATACGAAAATATCGACCTTACCAAAGGACAGGAGATTTATGTCATGGAGGTGGGTCCGAACGACGCACATTCCGGCTATGCAACGACCGTCGACGCTGTCCGGCAATCGGGCTACAACGCCAAGACCCTCTCGGAAGGCTTGCAGGTCAAGCCGTTCTATGACAAAACCGCCGAGCAGCTCAGTAATGACGCGCTCTATCGTCCCAATGTCACGAAATACGTGGTCAAAACCAATAAGCTCCCTGCGGGCTTCAGTCCGCAGACATTGGCGAATCCGCAGTACGGCGCAGGCGGTATGCCGCAGTATTACATCAAAAACTTCGATAAGCTGGTGGAAAACGGTCTTCTGGTTCGTTCCGGAACCGAGGCGTTGACGAATACCGCGATTCCCGTGTCAACATATACCGCCATGGAAACCACGGCTACCGGAATATTCCGCGAATCCTGCCGTTTTGCTTCACGCATCGAGAGCGTGATCGCTAATCTTGATTCGATTATCGCCGGCGCTACGTCCGTGCTGGCGCATTAACATTTTTCCGAGGATGCTCATGATTCTCAAAACAGAACTCTTTTCGCTTCACGACAATATGCGTTACGACGAGCTGTCGGAGGCGGTTTTACAGGAATTTTTGGTACAGTCCGTTGCAGACGGCTCGTCAGTCACGCTGATCAGCTTTCGTCCGATCCGTTTTCACGCGGTGCGCTTTCGGTTTACCTTATTGTTTATTAGCGGTCTGCTGAAACAGGTGTCGCTGACGCCCGTGCAGATTCAAGATGACGAATATTATAAGAAATTCAAGGACCCCAGGGCTTTGAATGAAAAATGGCTCGGAAAAACCTACGGCAGACCCGGCGGACGCAAGCCCGGAGGTATTGTATACTATTATAAGACGACTCGGGTCAGCTCTGAGTATGATCCCCGCAGCGGCAGCGCGGAGATCGTCTATCAGTTTAAGTAGTGTTTTCCTTTTGTATGGATAAGGAGTAATATATGGCTACGATCAGCATTGCCGGCAACACGCTCATCGGTTGTCTCGGCGTCGGCAGCTTTACCGGTATCGGCACGGCGATGAGCCTTGCCCAAAGAACAGCCAATTCCTTAACACAGACGCTTTCCCAGCTGAGAGGCAAGGTGAACGTTGCAGCGCAGGCGGCTGACGTCAGCGCCGCGTCCGCCGGCAGCAGCCGTGCGCTGGCGCGCGAGGAACGCAAGGAAGGCGCGATCTCGCTTGCCTACAAAAAGCTCGATCGGCTGCTCAGCGACGCCGCGCACGTGGATAATCAGGCGGCAGGCGCGGTGGAGCAGTTAAAAAAAGATTTTTATAAGCAATACGGCTATCTCAAGCCCGAATGTGAAAAATCGCGCCGCGAAAAAATCAAGGACGTGATCAAGGGCGCATGGGATGGCTTGTGCGAATTTGGCAGCGCCGTCGCGAACTTCGTCTGCGACGCCTATGAATGGTGCAAGGAGCACTTGGATGTGATCCTGAAAGCCATCGCGGTCGTCGTGCTGCTGGTGGTTTCGGTCGTTCTGCTCGCCACCGGCGTCGGAGGTATCCTCGCCGCCGCCTGTTGGGGATGTATTTTCGGCATTGTGGGCGGTCTGCTCACAAACGGTATCAGCAACGTTCGAAACGGCAAGGGATTCTTCGAGGGCGCTCTGGACGCCATGCTCATCGGCGGTATCGGCGGCGCTGTCGGCGGTGCGATCGGCGGATATTTCGCCGGCTCTATGCCCTTGGCGACGAATATGCTTCAGGCGGTATGGCGCGGCGCGTGGACAAACGCGATTGCCAGCGGAGGCTCCTCCTTTGTAACAAGCACGATTCAGTATTTTGCCGCCAACGGTACCAACGGTTCGGCGGGAGAGTACTTCGGCTTCATTTTTCAAAATGTCGCCGTCGCCTCGCTTGCGGGCGGCGTGATGGGCGGTATCACGGGCGGTATCAGCTTTAAGATCGGCGAAATCCGTACCAATTCGCGCATCAACAAAGAGCTTGCTGCAGCGGAAGATTTCAAGGATCAGGGTGCGCGATTTGAAAAAATGGGACATGATCAGATACAGAACAATCCCCAATACGCCAAGTCGGATTCTCAAATTACGATGAAAATCAAAGGCGGCACCGCCAAGGGCGGCACCACGATCAAGATGGACGAGGTGGCTGTGACCAAGGATGGTCAAATCATCAATTTTGAATACAAGAGCTCGGAGACAGCGCCGTTTACCAATAGTCTGACGACAAAGGGCGGCGGGCAAACCAATGCATATGTCAATAACAATTTCCGACTGTCCGATGTCGCTCAGTTGACGAAAAAGGGCTTCAACCTGACAGGCGAAACGTTTCTGCCAAAGAATATGCCGGTGACTGTCGTTAGACCGAGCAACTTTGTTTCTGTTTTCGGCACCATGCAGGATGGTGTGCAAAAGTTTTTCCAAGGATTTACACCCGGCGTGGTTTCCGGTTTCAACGCCGGTCGTTAAAGAGGGGTGAGTCGTATGATTCATGAGTTGGATAAAATCGATGACTGGGCAATAGGAGCCGACGAAAGCGATAAGCTCTATCTCTTTGTTTTTGACCATATGCCATGGCGGGATGTCGCGGCGCACTGGGCGATCATGCAGATGAAGCTGCAAAATTACGTTGCGTTTGTGCTCAACAAGGATTACATGGCTTTTTTGCATCCGGAAACAGACTTTACAAAATTTGAGATCAATGTATATTGTGCAGATCAGCCGCCGAGAGCAATCGTGCGGCAGGTAGAAAAATACGACAATCAGCTTAAGAAAATGCGGTATCCGATCAAACTGGCGATCGAATACCACCCTATCAATGAATAATAGAAACCGATTTTAGTTGTGGGTTAGATTATGGCTACTATCACGATTACCGGCAATACGATCAGCGGTCGTCTCGGAGCGGGCAGCTTTGGGAGTATCGGCACGGCGTTTACCGGTGCAAAAAAGAATACCAATTCCCTGACACAGTCGCTTGGCTCGCTGCGCGGCAAGGTGAACGCGGCGGCAACGGCGGCTGACGTCAGCGCCGCCTCCGCGAGCACCGGTCGGGCGATCGCGCGTGAGGAACAAAAGCAGGGCGCGATATCGCTCGCCTACGACAAGCTCGACACCATGATCGCGGATACCGGTCAAGTGGATAACGAGGCTGCGGGCAAGGTTGAACAGCTAAAAAAGGATTTTTACAAGCAATACGGCTACCTCAAGCCCGAGTGTGAAAAGAGTCTGCGCGAAAAAGCAGGCGACGCCATCAAGGGCGCATGGGACGGTCTGTGTAGCATCGGCAATGCAATCGCGAACTTCGTCTGCGACGCCGTCGAGTGGATTAAAGAGAATCTGGCTACCGTGCTTAAGGCGCTTGCAGTCATCGCGCTGTTGGTCGTTTCCGTTCTCCTGCTTGCGACCGGAGTAGGAGGTCTGGTTGCGATTGCCTGTATCGGGTGTATCGTCGGTATTTTAGGAGGCTTGCTGACGAACGGAATCAGCAACCTCTTCAACGGCAAGAACTTCTTTGACGGTGCGCTCGACGCCATGCTGATCGGCGGCATCACCGGCGCGGTCGACGCGGTCTTTACCGCCATGGGTCATCCGTATGTCGGCAGTATGCTCACCTCGCTGCTGCGCAACGGGTTGGAATGTGCGCTTGAGGGAAAGGAGCTTTCTCTCAAAACATTGCTGGTTGACGTAGTGATCGACTTGGCGCTGACCGGTATCACCAAGAAAATCTTTACGGGCAGCTTCTTTGAAGGAGATTCCGTGAAGGACAAGGCGTTTAAGGGCGTGAATAAATGGCTCGCCGAAAAGGTTCCGATGTTCAGCCGTTTTGCCGGACAGGGCAGTTATAAGGCTTCCTATAAAATGGTGATGACCAAGCTTGCCAGGCATCAGATCAAAAACATTTCATGGAAAACAATTCGCAACGGCGTGATGCCGATGGTAACCAAAAAGATTTTCAGCTGTCTGTGGGATCTCGGCGAAAAAGGCGTCAAAGGTCTCGTCGGCGGCGGACTCAAACAGTTCTTTGATATCGACTTTGATTTTACCATTGGCGGCAAGGAAATATTTAAACTGGCGAACATATCGTAACCAACTATCAAGGGAGGAGATTAATGATGAATCAGGTCAGTTTTGACAAGCTGGTCGCGGATTCCGGTACCGCGTTTGCGGGCGGCAATTACGAAATCGCCCTGCAATTTGCCAAACAGGCGATCGACGTTTCTTCCGACAAGCCGGACGGCTACTATGCTGCCGGCAAGGCGTGTATGTCGATGGAGAACGCCGGTGACGCGATCACCTACTTCAAAAAAGCGCTCAAGATCGACAAGCGCAACGGCAACGGCTATTTCCTGCTGGGTTATTCGCAGGCGATGGCAGGCGACACGGCGGATTCGCTGCGGTCGATGACCCGCGCGCTCGAAAACAACTGCGATGAAACGCTCAAGGGTCAAATCTACAAGATCATGAGCATGATCAACACCGAGCAGGAGGACTATGACGACGCGCTGCGGAATCTGAAGCAGGCGGAGGACTACATCGGCGTTGACACCGAGCTGCTTCAGCAGCGTGCCGGCTGCTACGCGGCACAGAAGAACTACCGTGAGGCGATCTTCACGCTCAACCAGATGAAGCTGCTGCAGCCGAAGGATTATAAGGCGTACAGCCTTGCGTTCAGCATCTTTATGGATCTCAACCTGTTTGAGGAAGCCAAAGCGGAGCTGGAGCGCGCGGAAAAGTTTGCCGATCTCACCATGAGTTACTACAACGACCGCCTTTCCTACGCCTTCCTCAGCGATCCGGAGGACACCTCCGGCGCGCGGTACACGCGCACGCTGTCGGTGCTTGATGAAGCGCTGAAAAACGGCAAGCCGACCGTCGATGAGGTCTTTGAGCTCTATCTGCGCGCGGCGCAGACCTATGTTTCACTGGAAGCGCCCGAGCAGGCGATCGCCTGTCTGGACGCGGCGGTCACGCCCGTCGAGTCCTTCAACAGCGGCTTTTCCGTGATGCTGCACAACAGCGCGTCTGCCGATCCCGCCTCCGACTCCACGCTTTCTCCCGAGGAAGAGGAGGAGCTGATGCAGGAGAGATGGGACAACGGCGAGTTTGAGGAGCTGAGCGAGCGCATCGAGGAAGCGCTGTACGACTTGGAGGGAGAGGATCCCGAGTACATCACCGAGGAGATCCGCAAGTGCCTTACGCCTGTTGACGGACTGCCGGCGTCGGAAGCCGCCGCACCGGAGGCTTACAAGCTGCACGACGTATTTGTCATGACGGATGTGCAGCGCGATTTGCTGAACGGTCTGTACCTCTCGGCTTACGAGCTTCAGAACGATTACGACAAAATGCTCGAAATGGCGGCGGAGCTGCAATCCTCCGCCTATACCGCCAACCGGTATCTCGGCATTTATTATGAGCTGCGCATCGGCAAGCTGAAGGGCGCTGAAAACTGGCAGAAAAAATACCGCGATCGTCTGAATTTCTGGACGAAGCGGATGCTGGAGGATCCCACCGACTATGTTTCGGCGTCCTATCGCATTCGCTGCTACATTGATTTGGGAGATTTTGAGAACGCCGAACTGCTTTGCAGCTGTCTGCCGCCGGAGGTAAAGGACGAGCTCTCGGAGGAGATCCGCAAGGCAAAGGCACAGGGGGACGGAGAAAATGGCAATTCACCTGAATGATCAGGCGTTTCGAACCGCAGCGGCGGAAATGGCGCAGCTGCAGAAACGCAACCGGCGTCTTCGCGAAAAGCTGGAAAATATGTATAAGAATCTGACAACAGCCCTCAATACCCCCGCAGGACACGAAATGAATTTTGCTGTCCGCGACGTGCTTCTGGAACCGATCGACAATATGAGCAAGGTCATTCAGCATATGTCCAATACGCTCGATACCATCATCGGCAACGTCAACGGCTCAGGGGTTTATTATGACAAGCTGTTTGATGAATATGACGAACTCGACAGAATATTGAAAAACAAAACAACACGCTAAGGAGGAATTTCATTATGGCGATGGGTTCAACAAACAGAGTAGTATTAAACGATGAGATGCAAAAGGCAAAGGGAGTCTGCGCGGCTTTTCGTGCGACGGTCGCTACCTTTACCGCTGACCTTGAGAGCACGGTCAACACCCTGATGAGCTCCGGCTTCCAGGGGGACGCTGCCGACGGCTTCAAGGAATTCTACACCAACAACGTCAAGACGTTTTTGGAAACAGGCGGCACCTTTGACCAGTTCCTGTCCATGTTCGACAAGGAAGGCGAGGGCTTGTTTGACAGCATCGAAAAGGCATTGATAAAGGGCGAGGGTTTGGATCCCAAGCTCGGCGAAAACAACAGAAGCCTCGGTCAGTCCGAGGGCGCAGCTGAGTAAGAGAAGGGAGATTTGACTTATGGCAATGTTGGTTGACAATCAAAAAATAGTAGAAGCTCACGACGCGATCATGAACGCATCCAAGGACTTTGCGTCCAAGGGCGCCGCATTTATCGCGGATCTCAACAAGGAGCTCTCCACCTTCGAGGGCGAGACCAAGGATGTGCTGGTCGAATTAAAAATCGGTATGCCCGGAAGCGAAACCGAGGGAACGCTTGCGTTCTTTGTGGAAAAGCAGATTCCTCAGCTGATCGAGGGTCTCGGCAAGCTGCTCGAGGGCAACCGCGACACCATTGACCAGGGCGACCATGGACTGGCAGAGGCGATTAGAGGCGGAAAATAAAGATAGCCCAACGCGTAAATAAATCAGTGATTCCTGAAAACCGGTCAATCTGATGACGGCACAGCTGTCCGCATACAGCTGCGCGGCTGTGCCGTCCGCTTTTTTGGAGTAAAGCGATGGAAGAATTATTTCAACAACAATATGACGCCCATGTAAAAACCCACCAGCGCTACCTGTTGCTCAAGCTGCTGGATGGGGCAAAATCCGAGGCGATGGAACAGTTTCTTGCGCAGAAAACACCGCTGCCCAAGGAAAGAGTGGTCGTTCCCCACCCCGAAACCGCGCTGCCTCCGCTTGCGTTTGAGGCAGCCGTCGATCCAAATGATTTTCGGATCTTCACGCCGCGCGACATCCCTGCGCCTGCCGCGGCGGCAGTGCCGGCGCTTACGCCGGATATGGCGCTATTTGAAGGCATCGCCCCGTGCACTTTACAGCCGTCGGCTGTAACGCTTGCGACCGAGGCGGTCATTGATCCCGAAATTTTCAGCGGTATCCCGAACGGAACGGCTGTTTTGCCGCAGCCTGCGGCTGCCTATGAGCCCGACGTCCCTGTGATGGACGCCGGTGAGCTGCTGCCCTCCGTTTCGATCCCCAATGCCGCTTTTTCATATCAACCCACGATCGACGACGCGGCAGTCGCCGTGTCGATTCCTGCGCTTGAAGCCGCGCCTGTGGCGCTGCCGAAGGTCGCACCTGACGCCTCGGCGTTCCAAAATGTCGCGTTGCCGCAGGTCACGCTGCCAACGGTCGCGATACCGCCCGTTTCTGTCTCTCCCGTTTTGTCCGACAGCGATCTGCCGCAGGTCACGTTGCCGGAGAGCCTTGGCGCATTTACGCCGACCGTTCCCGCCGCGGACTTCACGCTGCCGACGCCGCCTGCGGACGCGCTGCCGGAGAGCCTCGGCGCGTTTACGCCGACTGTTCCCGCCGCGGACATCACGCTGCCGACGCCGTCTATGGACGCGCCGCAGCTTACCGCGCCGCCGGTTGCCGCAGTCTCCGTGGCGCTGCCGCATATCGAGCCTGCGGCTGTTTCCGCGCTCAAAACCTCGGTCGCGCCCATGGCCTTCGACGATCTCGTTCCCTCCGCTGCGATTCAACTGCCGACGCCGACGCGCCTGACAGACGTGTTGCCGGCGCCGCAGCAAACGGCGGTGTCCATTCCGTCTGTTTCCGTTTCGGCAACGGAGCTCCCCGCGCCGCAGGTAGCGCTGCCGTCGGTCGAGATACCCATGCCCGCCGTATCGCCTGTCGCACTGCCCGACCTGCATTTCGAGCCGCTCACAGCGCCGACGCCCACGGTGTCGCTTCCCTCGATGCAAGAGGTGCTGGACGCCCTCGGCAGAGAGCAGGCGCAGATGACCGTTCTGTCATAAAGGAGAAAACCCTCGATGAAGAATAACGAGCTATTGTTAACTGTCAGCTTTCAGCAGGACAACACCGAGCTGGTGCTGCTGATGGACAAGGATATCACGCTGAAAGCCATGCTGGAGGCGCTGTTTTACGGCCTCAAGCAAAACGACCGGACGCATTTCGCGCTGTTCAAGGCATACGCACGCACCCACCGAGACTTGATGGTGCTCTATCGCGCGATCAATGAGCTGTCGTTCATTGATGTAGGCGCGAATGCGGACAAAAAGCTCTATGAGCTCGGCATCGTCACCACCAGCTGCGTCGTTATCCCGTCAAGCGGTCAGGTGGCGCTGCAGCGGCTGTTTCCCGATTATCGGATGCCGTCGCTGATCGACAACCGGCGTCTGGAGTACAATATCAGTACGCGCAGGATCGCAGTTGCGGAGCCGTCTGTCATTGACATCATTCCGCCTGGAGAAATGCCCGGCAAGCATAAACGGAAGTTTTGGGATATCATCATCCCCACCGTCATCTCTATGGGCGCTCTCTTTGCGGGACGCTCGCTGATGGCGCTGTTCAATGACAACGCTTCCGGCTTCTCCATGATCGCCATGCTGATGGTGACCTCGGTTTCGACCATGGCGACGCAGACCTACAATTTCTTCAAACAGGGCAGAGATAACGAAAAATCCATTTCGGAATGGAAGAGCAACTACGAAAACTATCTCACCCGAATCTGGAACCGCATTCTGGACTGGCAGAAAAGCGACATCAATTACCTGCGCACCACCTATCCGAACATGGATGAGCTCTTCGCGAAGACCGCCGTGCTCGACCGCGCCATTTTTGCCCGTTCACAGAACGATTCCGATTTCTTCAAAATCAACCTCGGCAAGTCCAGTCAGGTACAGCCGATGTTTGAGATAAAAAACGATAAAAAGGATGAGATGTTCTACGATATCGGCTACCGCATCCACAAGGATGACGAGGATCGCCGCATCGAGATCATCCTTCCGCCCAAAAAGAAAAATGCAAAACAACCCCCGCAGACCCGCGACGGTCTTCTGACCGACCTCGCCTACAATCTTTCCACCAAGACCTTCCGCTACCTCAATGCGGAGCGCGAGGGCGAGCTGCCGCCGCTGGTCTTGGATCTGCAGAACTGCGGCGCGCTGGGCATCATCGAGCCGCAGCGTCGCTACACCGACAATCTGATCGAGCATTTGGTGTTTGAGCTTGCCTATTACCACACGCCGGAGGATCTGCAGTTTGTTTTCTTTTTTGATCCCGACGACAACGAAGCGCGCCGTCAGGAAAAAATCCGCAACTACCGCTATTTGCCGCACCTCAACGAGCTGTTTGAGGACGCTTCGCAGTTTGTGTTCGACAAGCAGAGCGCCGGTATCGCCTTCGGAAAATTACAGACCATTATGGGCGAGCGCGTCAAGAAGGCGGATGACGACGCGGAAAAATCCGAAAAGCAGACCAAGGAGCTCTATACGCAGATCGTCTGCGTGGTGTTCCACGACTACAATATCAAGGAAACCGGTTTTTCCAAATACCTGCCGACGCCGCCGGTCGAGGGAGAACCGTATGTCAACGAAAACGGTCTGACCTTTGTGTTTGCCTGCCGCCATTTGGCGCAGCTGCCGCGCTACTGCGGCAACATCATCGAGGTGACGGACAACACCCAGTCCCACGCCAAGGTGAGCGACCGTTACAATGTGCTCTCGCGCGAAACGCTGAACAGCCTGAGCAAATCCGGCTCTCAGACCAACGCCAACGTGACCAGCGACATTGAAAACCTGATCGACTACATAAAATTCAACAATGAGTTTGTCTTTTACGACAAAAGTCAGTCGAGCGGTATCGCCCTCAAAAAAGCCTACAGCGACGCATACCGCCGCCTGAGTGCGATCTATTACCGCCGTATCGCCGAAAACGGCAACGTGCCCTCCATGGTCACGCTGTTCGAGATGTACGGCTATACTCCCGAAATGGTCAGCGAAAACAAAATTCGCGACATCATTCTCGAAAACTGGAAAAAGAGCGACGTCACACGTGATCTGGATGTGCCGATCGGCAAAAACGAGCACGGTCTTGTCAACCTGAATCTCTATGAAAAGGCGGACGGTCCGCATATGCTGG
The DNA here is from genome assembly GCF_016680995.1 of Ruminococcus difficilis. The sequence continues at coordinate 24,433 of NZ_JAEQMG010000066.1, forward strand.
TCGCCGGCACCACCGGCTCCGGTAAGTCCGAAACCATCATCACCTACCTCATCGGTCTGTGCATGAAGTACTCCCCGACCTACCTCAACCTGATGCTGGTGGATATGAAGGGCGGCGGCTTCTCCAACCGCCTCCGCACCCTGCCGCACTGCGTCGGCGTCGTGGACGATACCGCCGGTGAAAGCGAGGGTATCTCGGCGTTCTATATGCTCAAGCGCTTTTTGGAGGTGCTCAACGCCGAGATCAAGCGCCGCAAAATCCTTCTCAACAGCTTCGGCGTCGATACCGCAGATGCCTATATCCGTGCGGAGCAGGTTGTCACGCGCATACTGAACGGCGAGGAGAACGAGGATCTGCTCAATGCGCTCAACCCCACCCAGAAAAAGCGCTTGGAGGAATTTCGTGCGAACGGTACCAGACCGACCTCGCTGTCGCATCTGGTGCTGGTCGTTGACGAATTCACCGAGCTGAAGCGTTTCAGCAGCGAAAGCGACGATATCGACTTTATCGCGGAGATCACCACCATCGCGCGCGTCGGCAGAACGCTCGGCTTCCATATTATTCTGGTTTCCCAGAACATCGAGGGCGCGATCACCGAGGATATCCGTATCAACTCCAAATCGCGCATTTGTCTGAAGGTGGCGACCCGCACGGCGTCCAAGGAAATGCTCGACGGCAGACCCGACGCCGCCTCTCCCACCATGCCCGGCAACGGCAGGGCGTATCTGCTGGTCGGAACGGGCAGCAAGTTTGTATACTTCCAGTCCGCCTATACCGGAGCGAACAAGGATGAAAAAATCGAGCCGCCGGTCAGCGCCGGTCTGGTGTCCTCCTGCGGCAGCTTCAACAGCGAATTCTACCAGTCGTCAAAGCACAACGCGCGTATCCGGCAGGCGTCGCGCAATGTCAACGAGTACGATACCCAGCTCAGCTATGCGGTAAGAACCATCGAGGCGATCACCGACGCCAACCGCAACGAAAGCATTTTCCGCTATCCGCGGGTGATCTTCAAAAACCCGCTCAAGGCGGTTTATCCCGATCTGACAGAATGGAGGTGACCGGCAGCAGTGAAAAAAAATATGATTTGTGTTCTCGGACACCAGGATATCCCCATCAAGCAGGAGCAGCCGGACTTCCGCGTCGACCTGCTGCAAACCAACATCCTGCTGTTCGGTTCTCCCATGAGCGGAAAATCCAATTTGATCCGCTTGCTCACCCTGATCCTGCACAAGCTCTACCGCGAAAGGGACGAACAGATTTTTATCCTCGATTTCGGCGGCGCGCTGGCGGATCTGGAAACCCTTCCGTTGGTGTCGGCGTATTTTGACAATGCCAACGAGGAGTATGTCAAGCGCGTGTTCAAGCTGATGGAGGATCAGCTCAAATCCAATATCTCCGCGCTCAAGGGCAAAAACTATGCCTCCTGCACGGAGCGTCAGCCGATCCACACCACCCTGTTTATCGACAATGTCAACGCCTTTTTGGATGAGCCGCGCTACACCGCTTACCAGGAAAAGCTGGCGAAGCTGTGCCGCGACGGACTTTCCAAGGGCATCACCGTCGTCATGACGGCGAGCTCCACCAAGGGGCTCGGCTCTTATATGAACAATTTCAAGCAAAAGATCGCGTTGGAAATGCCCGCGGAAAGCTACATGGATATTTTCAGCCACAAGGTCATCCCCGTGGGCAACAACCCCGGACACGGCTACGCCAACGTCACCCTGCCCGCAGAGGATACGGTGGGCGCATTGCCGGCGCAGGTTCCCTATGAGCTGCAGCTCAACCTTGCCGACGACTGCGCCGACGAGCGCTTCCAAGCCAACCTGACCCGCTATTTCGCCGACAGATCGGTCAAAAAATACCGGCGTTTTCCGGAGATACTCACCGAAGCTGCCGCCGCGGATTTTATCGACCCTGCGGACGCCGATCTTCCGGACAGCATCGACGTGACGGTCGGCTTGGACTACACCGAGTGTAAGCCGTGCCGTATGCACTACGAGTCCGCCGGCGTCATCGCGATCTACGGCAAAAAGGAGTTCGGAAAAACCAACCTCCTGCGCCGTCTGCTGAAAAACCTGCTGTCCAATCCGCAGTACCGCTTCGTCTTTTTTGACGACGGCAGAGAGCAGCTCCGCAGTCACCTTGCCGACGAGGTGTGCGAGGAAAAACGAAAGGTGTATTTCAGCGAATATGCCACTGTGCCGATGAAGGAGAAAAACGGCGGCATCGTCAACATGAAGCTCTCGCCGCTGCAGCAGCTGGTGCTGTATGTTCACCGCCATTTCATCGACCTGTCTAAGGTCAGGCGCGTCGGCAACCTGGTGCTCAACGAGATTTTCGGCACCGGTCTCCAGATCGAGCCCGGCGCACCGGAGGATTACAACCGTAACGACAACGTCGTGTTTGTCATGCAGAGCAAATTCCTCTATGTCAATTCGCCGGCGGCGAAGGTGTATATGGAGATCATTCTGCCCAATCTCGCGGCGCGTGCCGAAGAAAAGAACTGGATTTTTATATTTTCCGATATCAAAAACATCAGCGACAGCGAGATCCGCGAGTATTTCAACTACACCATCGGTACCGCGTTTTTGCTGGATAACATCGCCGAATTTGTCAACGAGCGCGGTCAGAAATCCGTGTTCGGCAACATGGATACCAAGAGCCTCAAGGAGGAATACGCCTCCTGCGAGCTCGGCGACGGCTATATGTATTCGGTGGAGAAGGACGAGCTGAAAAAGGTCAAGCTGATCAAGGAGGGCGACGAGAACGATGAGTGACTATGAATTTAAAAGAGCGGATATCGGCAAGCTCGAGAGCTTTGTCAGCGAAAGCGAGGAAGCCATCCGCGAATTTGCCGCCATCAGAGACGAATTTGACAGGATCAACCGCACCCTGCTCAGCAACTGGCAGGGCAGCGGCAAGGAAGCCTACAAAAATGTTGCCGATCACATCACCGAAAAGGTCGGCGGCATCAAGGAGATCCTCGATACCATCAACGACAAGGCGCTCAAGGACATTATTGAAAAATACCACTCCATGGACGCCGAGCTCGGAGAATACAACCGACACGCGGGCGATCCCGAGGAGGAGACGTAATGGCAGCGCAGGAACGACAGACCGGCGTATTCGGCGCGGTAAGAAACGAGCAGTCGCCGGTAACAGAGCAGCGCTTTTTGCGCGAAACCTCCGCGGACGATCCGCAAACGATCTACAATCTTTTTTTCCGCGAGTATGACGAGGAGAAGCAGTCATGAGCACCATTATCCGCGGTACCGAGTTCAGCTATAGGATCGACACCGAGCACGGCGTCAATCACGACGGCTTTATTGCAGAGGGTACCGAGAGTATTGTTTTTAAGGGCATCAAGTTCGGCGGGGATCTGCGCTATTCCTGTGCGCTGAAATTCAAGCCCAAATACCGTCTCGCCGACTTTATGGAGCGCGAGTACAAGATCATCGAGTCGCTGCAAACCTGCCGCTCGGTGGTGCGTGTGCTCGACGTGATCGAGGATCTGGGCGACTTTTCCGTTCCTTACCGCGGCGGTGAGATTTCCGCCGAAAACTGCTTTTGCGTGGTAGAAGAGTTTATCGACGGCGAATCCCTTCAGGATTACTGTATTCACCGCTGGTTTACCTATGATAATGAGAAACGCCGCTGGGAGCGCAACAACCGTCCCTATGACTATCGGGAGATCGTGACATTCCAGAACCAACTGGTACAATTCATGATCAATTTGTGCGAGATCATGAAGTTCGTTTCCAACACCAACGAGGACAGCGGCAAAACCGACCCCAACAAGCCCATCATCCTGCACTGCGACATCAAGCCGGAGAACATCATGGTCACCAAGCACGGCAAGGAGCTGGTGCTGATCGACTTCGGACGTTCGCAGGATCTGGTTGACCGGCGCGTCTATCAGCACTACAACGACCAAGTCAGAAAACGCTTCATGGCGGACTACACCGACAGGCAGTGGCAGGATATCGGCAAGGACAACTTCTATTCTTACGGCACGGTCGGCTACACTGCGCCGGAATGCTACGCGCAGGCAGAAAACGGCTTGTACCCGTTTATCAATCAGATCGGCGCGCTGCAGTATGGCAGCATTTCCATTGAAAGCGACATATTCGGCTTCGGCGCGACCTTCTGGGAATGCTTCTATTCCTACGAGCTTTGCCGCAAGGCGTTTGAAAGCGTGGAGGAAGCGACCGATCCGTCATTTTTCAATAAGGCGATCACCAAGTATTATGAGGATCGTATCCATCAGGAGCAGGTTTTGGACTATTGCGACCGCGATTTCCGCGACGTCGACATCGCTTTCCACGAATCCATAGAAGCGATCCTCAAAAAATGCACACGCACACGCGAGCAGGGCTTTCAGGAGCCCGCCAAAACGCCGAACACCTATTATCACAATTTTGCCGTCCTGCAAAACGACGTTGAGCGTGCGCGCGACGCGATCCCGTCACTCGACCGAAAGTCCGACCCGCTGGTACGCCAGATGATCGGCGTTGCGGGCTTTTGCGGCGCGGCGATGGCGTGTTTTTTGGTGCTGTTCATTTTGCTGGAGGTTTTTGCCAATGTCTTTGCATGGGATAAATGGGGCAGACTCACCAACAGCTATACCGAAAACCAAATCGCGATGCTGATTGACATTTCCGAGGAAATGATGAAGGTGCCGCTCGAAAAAACCCGCCAGGAAAACCTCAACGAGATCGTCCGCTTTATGCACGGCGGCGCGCCCAACGACGATGTGATCGACCAAGAGGAGGCGTCGCTGGTCACCGGTCTGTTGCAGAAGCATTTCCGCAACCAGAGCACCTGGGGACCTTATCTCGACGAGGTCATGCAGTACGCGCGCAGCGACAATATGGACGCCGTTGCCAAGAGCGTATACCGCATCAATCTGAAGGATGAGCAAAGCAGCGAGGGATACCGGCTGGCAAAGGCGATCGCGCAGGTCAACGATGCTGACGACGGCGACGCGGAGGTTTTGATCTCCGCCTACCGGACAGCGACGGAAATGGCAGGCAAGCCGCAGTACCAACGCGCGGTGTCCAAGCTGGCAGGCAAGCTGTTGACCGGCAAAAAGGTGGATACCATCGCCGCCGGCCTTCAGACGAACCGCAGCGACATCCGTGAACAGCTCAACGCGATTGAGCGATAGGAGGGACAATATGGCAATTCGCACCGAAGAAGAAGAAAAAAGATTATCGGAAAAACGCAGCAACCGCAAAAAAGCGTTTGCAAAGTTCCGCGAGGATTTCATGGCGTCCTTTCTGCTGGGCATCAAGGCAGGAGGCATCCTGACAGGCGCCCTGATCGTCCTTTATCTGGCAGCCAAGTTTATTTTCCGCTGGGATCTGTTCTACGAGACCGACTTGAACTACGCTGCGATTTTTCTGGTCTTGACCATCGTGTTTGCCTTTTTGGTGCTGATCTGTATCATGATCGCGGTGATCCTGTATAACAACAAGCACAAGCGCAACACAAAATATACGCAGCGGTAATCAAGGCGTTCTGCCTTTTACATACAAATGAGCAAATGAGGAAAAAGGGGAGTTTACAATTGACACATCGACGGATTATTGCCATCCTTTGCACGACGGTTCTGCTGTTTACGCAGTTTTCGTTTTTGGCATCGGCTGCCGGCAAAAAAGAAATCAGTCTGGATGAATCCTTTACAGACGAGCTGATCGTCACCAAGGTGTACGACGGCGCACTGACCTCCGAAATCACCTTTCCCGATTTCAAGCCGGAGGGGATTCGGAACAATCACGAGGTGGTACTTGCCGCCAATGCGGAATACGAAAGCCTCAATGCCGCTGAAGGACTCGCTGTCAAGCTGAGCGCGTTTCACTTTACCGGTAAGGACGCCGATAAATATACGCTCAAAAGTCCCGACGCTGATTTTACCTTTGAAACCACGGGCGACATCACGCAGCGGAAGCTGCACGTGATTCCCGAGGACAACGAGACGCACCTCACGACGGATACCTATCCCATTAACGTGGACTATTCGCTGAACAACGACGACATCCTTGAGGGTGAAAGCGTTTCTGTGCTCGAGGGCACCGAGCTGCGGATTGAGCAGCAGGGTGACGACTACGTCTATGCGTTCAACGAGGATGCCGGCACCGACAATGCCAACTACATCCTTGCGGTGCAGGAGGACGCTCAGCCGGATGTGCAGCGCCCCGAAGCGCCGGAGCTCGAGGAGACCTATCTTTACGGCGAAACCGCGACCGTTCTGGAGCGTCACGACTTCGGTATCATTGCAAACGGCACGGTGCGTCTGGAAATCAAGGCGACGGAGAAACAGGATCTGCCGATGCAGTTTACCCTGTACGTCAACGGCAGTCCTGCCGCAAATCTGACGAGCGACGAGGGCGAGGAATATACCGACGATGACAGCGATACCCGTTACCGTCACACGGTCACATTCCGTCTGGAGGTCGATCCGGATCAAACGGTCGAATTCAAGGACATTTACTGCCATATCGACAACGGTAATTCTATTGACAGTCCGATCACCTTCCGCATCCGCGACGACGAGACCTCCAATGCGTTGATTCTGGATACGGAGAAGCCCGCTCTCGGCGCCGATCCCGACACTCAACCCAAGGTGACTTACGATAACCGCGAGAAAAAGATCAAGGTCAGCGGTTCTGTCACCGACAGCGGCTCCGGTATTGCCAAGCTGGAATACAAGTGGGGAGAGGACAAGGATTATGAGGAGGTCCCGCTGGACGCCGGCGACGACAATCCGAATAACGAGGTACGGCTGGACATCATCGAAACCGAGTACAATTCGGACAAGCTGCCGGAGTCGGACGAGGGCAAGTACAAGCTGTACCTGCGCATCACCGACCGCGTCGGCAACGTCTGCGAGCCCGAGGCGAAGTCCTACTCCGAAGACGGCGCAGACGGCAGAGACAGCAAGCCGCCTCATGCGACCGCCATTTCCCTTAAGCCCGCAGACGATCAGCGCAGCCTCAAGGATGTGCTGACGCCTTACGAATTCGGCAACTACTTCAATGACGCGGTCATTCTGACCATGGTCGTCAAGGATCGCGCGGAGGGCAAAGTCGCCTCCGAAATACAGTCGGTCAGCCTGATCGACAAGGATGCCGACCCCGAAACCGTCATCAATGCAGAGGCGGGCGAGAACGACGAGTACCGTTTCAACCTGACCAAAGAGCCGCGCGAGCTGAAAAACCTCTGCGTCAAAATGACGGATGAATACGGCAACTCGGAAACCAAGACCCTCCGCGAGCTGTTTGCGGAGCTGGGCAGCGCCGACGCGTTTGCATGGGACACCATCACCTCCGACCGATGGGTCACAGACATCAACGCGCCTCACATCGACGTCAAGATCGACGGCAACATCGAGGATGAGGACAACCTGATTTTCGGTAAGGAAGGCGGCAGCATCAACACCGAGATTTCCGACTCCGATCCGGTTGCCGACAAGGATCTGCAGTATATCAAGATCACTTATCGCTTCATGCCGGCAGGCAGCGATCAATTCGGCGACGAGACGGTCGTCGAGGAGCTCACCTTCGATTCCAATACCGAGGAAAGCTACGAGTTCCCACTGGACACCGCTTCCGATGCGTTCCAAAACGGCACATATGTCTATTGCTTTACCGCCAAGGACTTCGCCGGCAACAGCAACACGGAGACCAGAGAATTCGAGATCGACCACAGCGATCCGACCGGCTATATCGAGGTGGTGTCGCCGGAGGTTCGGCAAATCACCTACGACGGCGGCATTACCGAAAACTGGGTCATAGAGGATACGTCATCCCATGCGGTGACCTTCCGCATCCATCCCCAGACCACCGGTTCCCGTGTCAAGTGGCTCAATGTCACCGTTAACGGTCATCGGAACAGATATCCCTATCACCCCGAGGACGGCTATCTGGAAATCAGCGTCAGCAAGGACGACATTCCCTATGACAACGATTGCTATCATGTCAGCGCCCAAATCGTTACCCGTTCAAGGAATGCCGCTACGGCGGAGTATACGCTCCATGTCGATACGCAGGATCCCACCGTACAGCGCGTCACCGCGGCGAAAAAGAATAATTTCCTGCAAAATGCGATCAACTTCCTGACCTTCGGCGCCTTCTTCAATGATTCCGTTATCCTCAGCGTTACCGCCAACGACGGCGACTACGGCGTCGGACCGGATTACGCGGTGTTCACCTACAAAATTGACGACGACGAGATCGTTTCCGATCCGATTTATTTCAACAACACCAAGTCCGGTGACGAGAAAACCGTTTCCCATGATTTGGAGCTTCTCGAGGATCCCGGCGTTGTCTGCGCAAATGTCGAGGTCAAGGTCGTGGACAAGCTGGGCAAGGAGACGATCATCCAGCCTGACATCAGCGACGCGAATTCCGACGATTCCTCCGGCAATAACCTTGTCATGCTCGAAAACGTCATTCCCGCGGCAAAGCTGACGCTTCCGCCCTGTGAAGGCGCCGCCCGCTCCGACAACCAGATCTGGTATCGTCACGATCAGGAAATCGCCCTCGGCGTTTCCGACGATGAATCCGGTATCCGCGACGTCGTTTTGACGGTCAACGGCAAGCCGGTTCTCAAGGATAAAAACGATACGCCGCTGGCAACCGCCGAAACCGGCAGCAAGAACGAAAAAATCACCTCTCTGTCCTACGTGTTCTCCAGCGAGGCGCTCGCCGAACTGGCAAAGAATGACGCCGGCGGCAGATATCTTCTCGAGTGTGTTGTCACCGATAACGCCGGCAACGTATCGCTCACGGAGCGTCAGGAGTTTTACCGTGACGTCACCGCTCCCGAAATCAAGAGCTTCGCGTTCAAGCCCTATACGGTAGACGGCGCCGAGGGCACGAGCACCTTTGTTTCCGAGCTGCGCTACGGCTTCTATTTCCGTGACAGCGCTGCTGTCGTCGTCACGGTGGACGACACCAAGGGCGGCGCCATTGCATCCTCCGGCAACCACCGGATGCACTTCCGCTTGGTTTCCTACGCAGGCGGCAAGGAGACCGGCTCCACAGCCCACGACGCGGCGATCGTGGACAATCAGGCGGAATGTGTTCTTCCCGCGGACTTCAAGGGTCAGGTATTCGTCAAAGCGGACGATATGGTCGGAAATATGTCGGAGGAGGTCACCTCCTACGCGCTGGTGCTCGACACCCAAGCGCCGACTGTCACCATCGAGCCGCTTCCCGACAATGCCGCCGGCAAGGACAACAACGGCAATTCGCTCTTTACCGAATCGGTCAGCTTCCGCGTGACGGTAACAGATACCCAGTCCGGACTGCGCGAGATCGTTCATTCCCAGAGCTCCGAGCGCAACAGCTACGATCCGGTCGTCACCGCGATCGGCGACAATGGCGAGACCGCCCTTGCCAACGGCTGGGAGATCACCGGCAGGGATGAAAACCTCATCACCGAGGCCACGCGCGTGTTCTCCTTCTCCGAGGACGACAACGATATTCAGCTCACCTTCAATGCGACCGACCGTTCCAAAAATACGAGCGCCAATGCCAAAAGCACACCCTTCACCATTGACACCATCGCACCGCAGGTGACCATCACCAATCCCTCGCGACTGATCAATGACCGTTATTATCAGGGCAGCACCACCTTCACCATCACGGTGACGGAGCGCAACTTCGATCCCACGCTGATGATCGACACCATCCGCAACACCTACACCTCCGCGCAGCCGAGCGTCAGCTTCTCCTCCGCGGACGGCAGCAACGTCCATACCGCCAATGTCACCTTCCCCGAGGGCGACTACGACTTCTCCTTTACCGGCACGGACTTGGGCGGACACGTCACGCAGATTTATGTGGACGGCAGCGCCGAGGCGATCCCGTCCTTCCACCAGAGCTTCAACGTGGACGCCACCGCTCCCGTTATCACCACCAATTTTGACACCTTCAACGCTGACACCAACGGCGGCAACTACTTCAAAGAAGAAAAAACTGCCACCATTACCGTCGTGGAACACAATTTCTATGAACCGGATATGCGTCTCCGCGTCGAAAGCAAATCGCCCGGCAGCGATCACAGCGACAGCGATTGGTATGAAATCGGCGCCGGTCAGGCGTGGACGGATAACGGCGATTCCCACAGCATCAGCATTCCCTGCAAGGACGACGCCGTCTATCACATCTCCATCAATCCGCAGGATCGCGCAGAAAATCAGGGTATCGGCGCTGTCAGCCCGATTTTTGAGATTGACACCACCATTCCGAAGCTCTACAGCCGCAACGATGTTTTGGCGACCGAAAAGAACTTCGTCGAAACGCCCTATTCTGAGGTCTACAACGAAAAGAAAAAGAACGATCCCGCGCCGAAGGTCGAGTTTGAGGACAACAACTTTGAGCGCATCAAGATCGAGGCGAACATCTTCCGTCCCGCGTACAAAAACGGCATGGAGTTTGACGCCATCGTTCCCGACAAGCTCTCCGATGAACTGACCACCGACAAGTACGAGAACAAGGTGTTCTCCGTCAAATCCTTCGATCGCGACGGTGTTTACGCCTTCACCTACACCGCCGTCGATAAGGCAGGCAACGAGAGCAAGCCGATCAACGATACCTATTTCCGTTTGGTCGATACCGATCTGCTCACCTATATCGACAACAGCAGCAAGGAAAATCACAGCGGCTACTATTCGTTGATGGACGAAAACGGCAAAGCGATCAGCAAGAAAGCGACAAACTTCAGCGATTTGGAGATCAGCGTCATCACCCTCAATGAGGATAAGGCAGCCGGCAAGGTCGTCCTGCGCAATGACGAGGACACCTATTCTACCGACAGCCACCTCACCGAGCAAGAGACGGAGGTTTCCGAGACCGCCCATATCCTACACAAAACGCTTCCGGGCACGTTCTTCTCCGACACCTTCAAGGATGACAGCCTCGACACCAGAATGTACCTTTCCGTCAGCATCGACGACACGAACTATCTCGATCTGGCGTCCATCCACCTCGACAACGAGCCGCCGTCCGCAACTCAGCCGGAGGACTTCGTGAGCTGGCACAACTATATGTTTACCGATTCCGTCACGGTCACGCTGACCAATATCAGCGAGACCCTGAGCGAGGATCTCACCAAGATCTATGAGTGTCCCAGAGAGGACGAGCGCGTTCCCATCGAATACAACTACGATAAGGCAAACAAGGAGCTCTCCTTCGAGCTGTCTGAGGGTCTGCATCACATTGATATCGTGCTCGCAGACGAGGCGGGCAACGAATGGAACGCCGACTGCGTCAGATATCTGCGCGTCGGTAACCTCCGCCTCTATCTCGGCGCCGGCGGCGTATTGCTGGCAGGCGGCGTGGTCGCACTGATCCTTTTCCTCCGCAAGCGCAAGCTCAAAAAGTAAAACCATTGTTATCGCCCACACCTGTGTTTTCAGGTGTGGGCGATTGCTTTCGATTGCCTTTAGGCGTGGAAATAAACCCCCAGTTCAACTGGGGGAGAATAAAAAAGCTTTAGCAAAAGAAAACCTCCGAGTATAATAGTGGTGTGTTTGGCGACGCATTACGTAAAATACAAGGAGGATTTTCAAAAAATGGAAAATAGAGTAAACACAGAAAGGAACGAGATAAAGCACACAGCACACTCAACGTACAGGTGTCAGCACAACTGGTAGACCGTCACGAAAATTAACTGTCCGCGACACTGACCGTAACCGCTCAACAACCACCCCATCAAACATAACGCAAGCCCTCGGCAAAACACCGAGGGCTTGATTATGCAAAAACCTTATTCTTCTGTTAATGGTGCCGGTTTGGTTCTCGTTGCAATGGATTCTTTGATCTCCTTACTCCAGGGCATGAAGCTTTCCAGTTCTTCATTTGAAAACGGTCTGCCCATGTACTGCATATCTGTCAGGATGAGGTTAAGATAGGTGTACGGTTCTATACCGTTTGCTTTTGCTGTTTC
>NZ_JAEQMG010000067.1 GCF_016680995.1 Ruminococcus difficilis
CGGCAACTTCGTGCTCAAAACCTCGCCCGAAAGCGACGAGCCCGCCGGTGTTCCCATTGTCGGCAAAGCGAAAGACTACACATGGGAAGCAACCCTCATTGACGAAACGCATCGCGCGCTCATCCGTTACAACGGAAACGACTATATATGTGACATACGCTTTAAAGGAGAATCCACGCTCCTCGATCGGATCTATCCGAAAGAGATCGTACTCGACAGCGCCTCCACCCTCGGCGTTGTTCCGATCCGCACAGAGGCGTACAGCATCGATACTGGCGTGTACGGCGACAGCATCACGCTGGTCAACGCGCGCTCGGTCAATTTCTCCGTAGATTTTGACTCGCGCAATATCAGCGCGGATAAGCCCGTCAACCTCGCGCGCTGGAGCTTTGTCGGAGAAAACGGTATGCTCCGCAGCAGCGCGGATATCCCTGTTGCCAACGGCTCCTCCACGGCATCATACTCCTGTGTCGTGATGGAAAAAGCTAAGCCCGGCGACCATATGTTTATCGAATTCTACAACAAGGGCTATGACAGCTCCTCTAATGTCCGCTATACCCCTTACGGCAAGTATGAGGTAGGCTACACCTTTGTCAGCGCGAACATCGACAAGGTCATGTCCTATATGCCCGATATCGGCTTCTATGACGATGAGGGCCCTGCCGAAACCGGCTCCGACCTCGCAGCGACCGGCGCCGATCTCTCCGCGACCGGAGCGCCTCATTACAGCAAGCTGCCCTCCGCGCCGGGCATCGGCCCGATCAGCCCGATGTTCTCTATCTACGGATTCCTGCCGACCTACAGCGATACCGCGACAGGTCAGAAGGATCAAAAGACCGGCAAGGATCTGTACTGCCTTGAGATCGGCGTACAGGTCAGCATCGCAAGAACCGATACCGCTGAGAAAAAGGGAACATGGGGCGCTGCCAGCGTAGCGAAGCAATGGCAAAAGCTCTCCGACATCATCACCAAGAGTCCCGGCGAGCTCTGCCAGAACCTGCAGACCAGCACGAAGATCAGCATTACCATCAGCTTTGCGTATCAGCTGGAATACTATACGACCGACGACGGAGCGCGCTGCTATACGGCGAGCGTCTTCCTGCTCGGCGGAAAGCTCGGCATACGGATCTCGATCCCGTTCACCGTCGTGGCGATCCCGTGCTTCGTCTACTTTGATATCTCCGCCGACAACGTCGGATATCTTGTCCATATGCCCAACGACAAAACGGACGGCTACTGGAAGTCCTCTATGCTGCACAACAGCTACTATTATGATACACACGGCGAATTCTCTCAGAATTTCAAGATACAGATGGGCGTCGGCATCGGCTTTGACGGTCTGGCGGCGATCGGAGGTCATATCGACTTCGGATTGGTATCCCGGATCAGCGGAACCAATCACGGAAAGATGACCTGCTCCGTAGCGGGCGGCGTTTACGCGCAGCTGCTCTTCTTCAAGGTCGATAAAACATGGAAGATCAAGGAGAAGGTGCTGTTGGATACCGACGCGAAGCTCGCCTCGGTCGGCGCGAACCTTCTCAATCAGGAGGGCGGCGATCTGCTGGCGGACACCAAGCTCTCCGATCTCACTCTTGCCGAGGCGTCGGACGTCTATGACGACGACTTCAACAGAGATAAAGAGATCGCGGCCACCGGCTCCGACGGTCAGGCGATCTTCAGTCACGAGACCTATGCCGAGAAGAACACCGCCCAGATGTCGCCTGTCATCGGTCAGCTCTCACAGGATCGTTATCTGATCGCTTCCGTCATGAACGCGGATAATGAAAAATTCGGTCTCAGATACTATATCTATGATACCGCAACCAACGAGATCGAGGAAAAAGGCGATCCCATTGATGAAGTGATCGAAGACAACGATTTATCGCTTGAGGATGAGAGAGTACAGAGATTGTCGGAATGCAACGATCTCATCGGCGACGTCAGCATCATCGACTGCGACGATAAGCTGCTTCTCGTCTGGGAGAGCTGTACCGTTGAAGATTACCAGAGCGCTTCGGTAGACAGCGCGCTGCGTTCCTTCAAGATCGCGGCTGTCGTCTATGATAAAGAGACCGACAAGTTTACCGATTTTGATATCGTCGACACTAAACCCAACTCCCTGCCCGACCGACTCCGCGGCGTGTACAACCCGTTCGGCGGAACCGTGCATTTATTCTACAACAGCATCGACGTATCCAATGTACAGAGCGACACGACTTTGCAGCAGCTCAACAACCTGCCGATCTCGCTCAACACCTGCTCCGTCGACCTTCACGACAGCCGTCCGAGCTTCACTGAGCCCGACAAGCTGGATATCCACGGCAACACCCTCACGGATTATGATGTTGCCCTTTACGGGGATGAGGTACTGGTGTCCCTGATCAGCGCCGACAAAAACTCTCTTACGGTCGAAAAATCGCTGACGTCCTCGGATTATAATGAAGAGAACTACGGTACAAAGAACAAGATGTATCTTGACCGCTATTCCGAGGAGCAGGATGGATCGCTCGGCATCGAGGATTCCATCATGACAGCCGATGAGGATCTTGTTACAGCGAACCCGGAGTTTGTCAAGCTCCGTTATAAGGGCGATGAAAACACCCTGCTCTTCTTCAAGTGTAACGGGCGCTACGGCTATCAGAATATTGAGAATCTGTACAGCCAGTGCGAGCACGAGAACTGGAGCGACACGCTGGTCGGCGACGCGATGAAGCCCGAATATATCACTGACGACGAGGATCATACCGTCGGCGAGGACTTCAGGGTATACGCCGGAGAAGACGGCTCGCTGTACGCGTTGTGGACGCAGTCCGAGGGCGCTCAGCAGCAGATCCGCGGACGACAGTTCCAGGTCGACTCGGTCGAAGAGATCGACAAAGCGGCTGTGACCGACAATGAAAACAATGTTCAGTTCGGTCCGAACAATACGCCGATGACCCAACAGCTCGACAAGCCGATCCATATTCTGCACGGCTTCTGGGGCAACAAGGCGTATCTGACGACCGGCGGCAACAAGGAAGAAGGAGCCGATACCGGTTACTATAAGGGTAAGTTCGACGCATTCGTTATCAACAAGGACAACATCCTGAGCGTATACAATTCCTTCGACTACGATTTCGGCGATAAAGAGGAAGGCACCGGAATGAAGGCGATCAACAACCGCTTCGTCATCTCGGAGTTTGATATCAATTCCGACTATTATCTCGGTGTGGATTACGAAGACCCGATCACGGTCAGCGACGATCTGCCTACCCCCGGCGAAACCATCAAAATCAAAGCAAAAGCTGAAAACGGCGGCTTCTCCAACGGCCGTGACGTCAAGCTGGCGCTTATAAAAGCCGGACAGAGTGAAGAGGTGGGCTCGGTCACATATCCCGTATGGCTTGCCGGAGAAGAGAAGGAAGCCGAGTTCGAGTACACCGTACCGAAGGACGCCGATCTCGCGAATGAGCCGATCCTGTTCTACTATCAGATCGAAGAAAACGGAGAAAGGAAGTATCGCTCCGAGTCCGTTTCCCTGACCAGCTCGCCGCGTCTGTCGATCGATCTGGCATACGCCGATCCCGAACAGCTGTTCACCGACGATAACGATACCACCTGCTACCATGTCACCGCGACCGTTACCAATACCGGTAACGCGCCGTATGAGGGCGGCGATGAGCTCGACTTCATCTTCAACGACATGGCGGCGCAGGCGGACGTCATGAATCGCGACGTGCCTGACGTCGACCCGTTCTATATCAATTACGGCGGTATCGAGATCCCCGAGATCGGCGTCGGTTCCGGTGTGGAGCTCAGCTTTGTCAGCGACGATATCCCCGAAAGCATCTTTGATAAATACGGCACAAATTCGGCGAATCTCAGGCTGGCGATCACGCCCAAGGACGGTATCGGCTGGACTGAGGTCAAGGGCGATGAGCCGTACAACTTCCTCGACGAGTTGGGTATCGGACAGTTCGTCAAGCCCGTTCCCAAGGAGGTCGCCGCGGTATCCGCGGAGGCAGTCACCGTTCCGCTCGGCTCCGAACGCTTTATCATGCCGACTGTCACTCCTGCCTCGGCGGCGTCTGAGGCGAAGTACACCTATTCCACAGAGGACGACGACGTCATCACCGTGGATGAAAACGGTCTGGTAAAGGGTATCGCCCCGGGTACCGGTGTGGTCACCGTCAGCTGCGGCAGCGTCAGCACAGATGTTGAGATCACTGTCACCGCAGGCGCCCTGCTTCTCGGCGACGCCAATCTCAGCGGAGAGGTCGATATCATCGACGCGACGACCATCCAGCGTCATGATGTGCATCTTCTCACGCTGCTCGGTACGGCGCTGCAGCTGTCCGACGTCGATGGGGACGGAGAGGTCACGATCATCGACGCGACATGGATCCAGCGCTGGGCGAACAAGATGACAGCGCCCGAGGGCATCGGCAAACCGATCTGATCCCGGCGCCCGCGAAGGCTCTGAACCACATCAAATAAGCCATTAATGAAGACGGTAGGTATCTTACGATACTTACCGTCTATTTGTCGACCAAAAAAAGATGCCGCCAAACTGTCCGTTTTGCGGCATCCCTTTTCATATACAGCGTTAGTTGTAAACTAACTCAAAATCGAAATAGCGTCGAGGATGGATTTTTCCATCGCTTCCTGTCCGTATTTATCGACCTGCATTTTGTCCTTTGCGCCGTGGGTCAGACAGCCCGCGCCGCCGATACAGCCGCCGACGCACGCCATTCCCTCGATGAAGTTCGCTTTCAGCACATTTTTGCTCTTCAACGTCAGCGCTTTTTTACATTCCTCAATGCCGTCGCAGGAGATCGCGTTCAGCTCAAAATCATCCAGACCCTGCTCCTTCAAGCCCTCGGCAACCGCGTCGGCCAATCCGCCGCAGCGGGCAAATATCCTGCCGAAGTACGAGGCGTTGTCGAGCACGCCCTCTTCGAGCGTGGTGAGGTCGATATCTCGGCTGTCAAACAGCGCCTGTAATTCCTCAAACGTCAGCACGGAATCGACATAGGGCTTGACGGTATCGAGCTGTGCCTCCATCTTTTTCGCCGTGCACGGTCCGATGAAAACGATCTTCGCGTTCGGCGTGGTATCCTTGATGTACTTGGCGATCGTCGCCATCGGCGAAAGATTGTGAGAGACATTCGGCTTGAGCTCCGGGAAGGATTTGTTGATGTATTCAACAAAGGCAGGACAGCAGGAGCTGGTCAAGAAGCCCGTTTCCGCAAGCTCCTTTGATTCCGCCTGCGCGACCATATCTGCGCCGAGAGCGGCTTCTACGACCGTATGGAAGCCCAGCTTTTTCAGTCCGGTGATCACCTGACCGAGCTTTGCGTAAGTAAACTGGCTGGAGATCGACGGCGCGACAACGGCATAGATCTTATAGTTCTTTCCCTGCTCGCATTTCTTCAGCAGATCGATGACGTTCAGAATAAACGACTTGTCGCTGATAGCGCCGAACGGACACTGATAAACACACGCGCCGCATGAGATGCACTTTGAATCGTCGATCTGCGCCGCGTTCTCGTCATTGATGTTGATCGCCTTGATCTTGCAGGCGATCTGGCAGGGACGCTTGCGGTTGGCGATCGCGGAATACGGGCATACCTTGGCGCATTGACCGCATTCCACACATTTGCTTTTATCGATATGCGCCACATGATTGTGGTCAAAGGAGATCGCGCCGCGGGGGCAAACATCCTCACAGCGATGTGCCAGACAGCCTCGGCAGGAATCCGTGACCTCATAACCGGCGGCAGGACATTCGTCGCAGGCGATGTCGATCACCTCGATGACGTTTTGACGATCGGAGTTGCCGCCCATGGCGATCTTGACGCGTTCGGCGAGGATCGCCCTCTCCTTATAGACGCAGCAGCGCATGGTCGGCGTTTTGCCGGGAACGATGATCTTCGGGATATCCAGTACATTCTCCAACAGCGTGTCATTCCATGCCTGACGCGCCACCTCGCGCAGTACCTTGTATTTCAGATACTGCACCTTGGTATCAAATTTTCTTAATTTATTCATAAGCGTTCACCTAAAAATAACTGACCTTGATGCGCTTGCCCATCAGCTTGAGCGCCTTTGAAAGCTCCTGCACCAAATTCATTTTAATGTTGAAATTGATCGGCAGATCGGGATTCTGATGCGCCGGGTTGACTGCCTTGCCGACATAAAAATTGATATCTGTCGCTTCTTCAAACAGCAGACGGCTGATCAGCGAAGCGCCGTCATTACCATAGCCCCATTCCTCATAGGAATCGTTGTTTTGGATATAGTCGTTGGCGTATTCCACCACCTTGTTGACGGTGATCACGCCCTCGGTCACCAGATCGACGCCCTCAAGCTCCGCGATCGGCGGCACATCGCTGCGCTCAAAGCTGAGCTTCGGTCGAAGCGGCTTTCGCAGCCACTTCGCGGCAATCGAGGAGGTCGTGCCTCCGCAGATGATATGCTTGCCCTCCTTGGAGAAGAAAAGGCTCATCATCCGATCACAGTCGTCCCTGTCGGAGGGAGGGCCGAAGAGGATATTCATCGGCACGCGCTTGCGGATCTTGATCACGCAGGCGGTAGCGTCATCGCCCGGCTTCCCGCCGTAGAGGCGATTGACCTCGTCGATCAGCATGGTGGAAAGCACCTTGGCGGTGAAGCCGCCCTGCGACATCCCCAGCATATAGTCGGCGATATCCTCCCGTTTCCAGCCGAAGTTATAGGCGATGCCGATCCCCGCGTGAGGACAGCCGTCGCTCATGGCAATGATGATGTCGTTCTCCATCAAGCGGATCACGGACTTGTAGATCTTTTTTTCGCCGATATTCAGCTCGGTTTTGTCGTAATCGAAAAGAGCGCCGTCACGGATATAAATAATATGAGGATTATCATATTGGATCAGCTCGACGGTGCGGGAGTTGATGATGTGCATAATGGTGAAGGTGGAGTACGCAACGCCGCGTACCGAGCAGACAGGGAGCGTTGCGGCAATGGTAGACACACATTCCTCCAGCGGCAAACCCTCCGCCATCATGGTCGAGATGATCTTGGAGGTCAGCGTGGAAAGGATACTCGCCTTGACGCCGCTGCCCATACCGTCCGCCAGCACGATCACGGTGGAATCAGCGCCCTGTTCGACGATATCGATATGGTCGCCGCAAAGCTGTTCGCCTTCATGGTTAATGCTTTTGTAGCCGATCTCAGCACATAAATCATTCATCCTTGATCGACTCCTTCAGCTTAGACAGCGCGATTTTTGTTTCGGCGGCGGTTTCGCCCAGCAGTGAAGCGATCTCCTGTACGATACGCATTTGCTTATCCACCACCTTGTCGGCGACCTCCACCGTCTGACGGCTGATGTCCTCTTTGCGCTGACGCGCGGTTTCCTCTTCGGTGACGTCGGTCATGATGCAGATCAGCATATTGCTTTCTCTGTCGGGAACGACCGTCATTTCCACATAGCGGTCATATTCGGCTAAGAAGGTGCGTTCGTTGTAAATGCCGCGATGGGTGGACTGCACGTTCAGGAACGGCAGCGGGTCAAGGATGCGCACCACCTGAGAGCCCATGACGTCCGACGCGGCGCGCAGGTTCAGCATTTTCTGCGCCGCGGAGTTGATCTGCTGTACCTCCAGCAGGTCGTTGACGACGATCAGACCGTTGGGCGTGTTTTTGACGATCGTATCCGAAAAGCTCTCCGCCTTGTCCTTCAAGAACGGCAGACACATGGAGATCTCCGCCTTGCCCTGATAGATGGCGACCGCCTTTTCACGGCAGGTATCGTAGCCGCAGGAACCGCAGTTCAGCTCCTGAGAGGGCTTGAATTTACCCATTTGCCGCAGGATCTGGTTGATCTCATAATCGGAGGGCTTTGCCGAGCGCGGCGCGATGAACTCGAACACCTTCTTCATCTCGACCGCCTCGGGCTGATCGACCTCAAAATCGTGCTTGCCGGCATATTTGGCGACCGCCGTATAGTCACTGACCGGGTTCAGCCGCTGCTTTTCCATCACGGGACCGCCGACGCAGCTTCCGGCGCAGGCGCTCATTTCAATAAAAGCTTTGTGAACATTACCTGCCTCGATGTCCTTCAGGGCGGCGATGCAGTTTTCTACGCCGTCGATCGCAAAGTAGGTATAATCCTGCGCCTTTTGCGACATCGTTTTCAGAATACCGCCGGTCGTCGGAAAAAACCGCGCAAGGCTGTTTTCCGTGCGGTCGGTTTTCTGCTCGAGGGTGATGTTTTCCTCTTTCAGCCACGCGGACAGCTCCTCGAAGGTCAGCGTGGCGTCAACAATGCCCTCATAATGCTCCGCCTCGTCCTTCTTGGCGACGCAGGGGCCGATAAAGACGGTTTTGGCGTTGGGGATCCGCGACTTGATGTCCTTGCAGTGCGCCTGCATCGGCGACAAAACGTCGGCGAGATACGGCAGACAGCTCGGAAAATATTTTTGGATCAGCAAATTCACGGAATGACAGCAGGAGGAGATCACGATATCCCTGTCCTCTTCCTGCAGGATCCGGTCGTATTCACGCTTGACGATCGTCGCGCCGACAGCGGTTTCCTCAACATCGTAAAAGCCGAGCTCCTTCAGCGCGGCGCGCATGGCTTCGATGCCCACGCCGGTGTAGTTGGCGACAAAGGACGGCGCGAGGCTGACGACCACGGGAGCGCCGCTTTGCAGCAGAACGCGAACCTTTTCGGTCTCATCAACGATTTGCTTGGCGTTTTGCGGACACACCACAAAGCAGTGACCGCAGAGAATACATTCGTTGCCGATGATATGCGCCTGATTTCCGGAAAAGCGGATGGACTTTACCGGACAGTGGCGAATACATTTATAGCAGTTTTTGCAATTTGATTTTTTTAATGTCAAACAGTTCGACATCTGTCCGCTCACTTTCACTAAAGTTTTTGTTATGCTAATATTCCATTAAACGCTTTAACAAATTTATTGGCGGGATATTTCGCAGAGCAAGGCGGACGACGCAGGCAGGCTGGCGCCTGTCAAGGAGGACAACACAGCTATGCGGAATATAACGCAATCAATGTTAATGTGTTTTAATGAATATTAGCATAAATTTCGTTTTCAAAAAAGCTGTCAAAGGTTTCGGGCGTCACACCCGTAACGGTCTCGTCGTCGATCCGGACGGTAACACCCTCGCGGTTGCAGCGTCCGATACAGAAGCTTCCCGCAAGAGTGATCTTGTCCGCCAGACCGCGTTCCTCAACAGCTCTTTGGAACAGTTCGACGACCTTTTCCGAGCCCTTGAGATGGCACGACGAGCCAACGCAGATCTGTATGTTCATTATGATACCTTTGCCTTTATGTTTGTTTCAAAGAATTCGTCGACGCTTTCCGGAGATACCGAATGGAAGGCGTCGTCAACGGTGACGCAAACTCCCTTTTGGCACTGTCCCATACAGAAGGTGCCGCCCAGCTCCACCTTGTCGCTGAGATCGTTTTGCGCAATAAGATTCTGCAGCTGCTCTACTACCTGACGCGAGCCCTTGATGTGGCAGGAGGAGCCGATACATACGGTTACTTTCATGCTGAATTCTCCTTATTCGTACTCGACGACGTTTGCCCAGCTGAGCAGGAGCTCGCGCTCCTCTTCGTTGCCCTTAACGGACTGTGAAGCCGCTACGATCGGCATCCACTTCTGGACATACTGCTTAGCGGTGTCGCTCTTTTTGCAGAACAGGTCGAGGTACTGCTTTGCGGTTTCCGTATCGCCCTTGAGCCAGAACAGCAGATAGGTTCTTGCCGCGTCTGCCGCGCCGTTGCCCTGTGTCGCGTGCGACCAGTCGATGATGTAGGGAGTGCCGTCCTTCGCGATGATGATGTTGGACGGATTGAAGTCGCCGTGGCACACCTTGTTGTGCTTGGGCATACCGTTCAGTCTGGTGTGGAGGTCATAGCGGGTGGTAGCGTCCAGCTCCGCCATGCTGATTTTTTGGTTCATTTTATCCTTGAGCTTGTTGAGCAGGGGACAGGTTTTGCTGAGGACCGTCAGCTGCAGGTCAACAAACAGATCGAGGTACTCATCCTTCTTGTCGGGGTCGTCATCCATCATCTGCTGCAGGGTCTTTCCTTCGATAAAATCGGACACGATAGCCCATTTTCCGTCGATCTTCGTTACCTCGTGGATCTTCGGGATATTCAGTCCCGTTTCCTCGATACGCGCCTGATTGAGCGCTTCGTTCAGGACGTCCGCCTTGGAAAAGTCTTCGTTGAATACCTTTACGCAAAGGTCGCCGTCACGATAAACGGTTTTAGCGGTTCTTACCGCGATTACTCTGTCAAGTGTCATCTTTTTGTTCCTCCCTTACAGATTTTTATGGATGCCGTTCTTTGCTCTGCGAAACGACTGCTTGATGTCTTTTTTATCGAGCTTTCCGCCGAGTTGTTTTTCGTCGGGTGTATCGGTCTCCTCAAAGGTCTTGCCGTAATACGCGTTCAGATACATCTGCTTGATCTCGCTCATCAGCGGATAACGGGGGTTAGCGCCCGTGCACTGATCGTCAAACGCCTGTACGGTCATATCGTCCAGTCTGTCGAGGAAGTCCTGCTCGTCGGGAACGTATTCTTTAATGGTGGATTTGATGCCGATCTTCGCCTTGAGCTCGTCGATCTTAGCGATCAGGTTGTTAAGCTTTTCGCTGTCGTCCTTTCCGCCTACGCCGAGATAATCGGCAACCTCCGCATAGCGCGCGAGGGTATGCGGATGATCGTACTGCGGGAACGTACCCATCTTTGCGGGAACCTCAGCCGCGTTGAAGCGAAGCACCTCGTCGATCATCAGGGCGTTAGCCACGCCGTGAGGCAGGTGGTGGAAGGCGCCGAGCTTATGCGCCATAGAGTGGCATACGCCGAGGAAGGCGTTGGCAAACGCCATACCCGCCATTGTGGCGGCATTCGCCATCTTCTCTCTGGCTTCGGCGTCGTTCAGACCGTTATCGTAGGCTCTGGGCAGATATTCGAAGATCACCTTCAAGGCTCTGAGCGCCAGGCCGTCGGTATAATCCGTCGCCAGCATGGAAGCATAAGCCTCGAGCGCGTGGGTAACGGCGTCGATACCGGAGGCGGCGGTCAGCCCCTTGGGAGCGGTCATATGGAAATCGGTGTCGACGATCGCCATATTCGGCAGCAGCTCGTAATCCGCGAGCGGATACTTGACGCCGGTCTTTTCGTCGGTGATAACGGCAAAGGGCGTTACCTCGGAGCCGGTGCCGGCAGAGGTCGGGATCGCGATAAAGTAAGCCTTTTCGCCCATCTTCGGGAAGGTGTAGATCCTCTTGCGGATATCGGAGAAGCGCATCGCCATATCCATAAAGTTGACTTCGGGATGCTCATAGAGTACCCACATGATCTTTGCCGCGTCCATCGCGGAGCCGCCGCCGAGAGCGATGATGGTATCCGGCTCAAAGGACTTCATCTGCTCGGCGCCTCTGATCGCGCAGGCGAGGGTGGGATCGGGCTCAACATCCGCGAAGGAGGTGTACTGGATCCCCAGCTCGTTGAGCTTATCGGTGATGGGCTTTGTATAGCCGTTCTTATAAAGGAAGCTGTCGGTCACAAGGAACACGCGCTTCTTGTTCATGACATTTTTCAATTCATCGAGGGCAACAGGCATGCAGCCCTTCTTGATATAGATCTTTTCGGGTGCTCTGAACCAAAGCATATTCTCTCTCCTTTCGGCAACTGTTTTGATGTTGATCAGGTGCTTGACGCCGACGTTTTCGCTGACGGAGTTTCCGCCCCACGAGCCGCAGCCGAGGGTGAGCGAAGGCGCGAGCTTAAAGTTATACAGGTCGCCGATACCGCCCTGAGAGGACGGAGTATTTACCAGGATACGGCAGGTTTTCATACGTGCCGCGAATTCATCGAGCTTGTCCTTTTCGTTGACAGCGTCAATATAGATGGAGGAGGTATGGCCGTAGCCGCCGTCCGCGACAAGCTGCTCCGCCTTGTCGAACGCGTCCTGAATGTCCTTAGCGCGGTACATAGCGAGAACGGGGCTGAGCTTTTCGTGAGCGAATTCCTCGCTGAGATCAACGGATTCAACCTCGCCGATCAGGATCTTCGTGCCGGCGGGAACCTTTACGCCTGACAGCTCGGCGATTTTAGCCGCCTTTTGACCTACGATCTTCGCGTTGAGAGAGCCATTGATGATGATGGTTTTGCGAACCTTATCCAATTCGTCGCCCTTTAAGAAGTAACAGCCGCGCGCCGCGAATTCCTGTTTGACGGCGTCGTAGATGCTGTCGAGTACGATCGTGGACTGCTCGGATGCGCAGATCATACCGTTGTCAAAGGTTTTGGAGTGGATGATCGAGTTGACAGCCAGAGTGACGTCAGCGCTTTCGTTGATGATCGCGGGTGTGTTGCCCGCGCCGACGCCGAGTGCCGGCTTACCGCTGGAATAAGCCGCTTTGACCATGCCGGGACCGCCGGTAGCCAGAATGATGTCTACTTCCTTCATCAAAAGGTTCGTCATATCCAGTGAGGGAACGTCGATCCACGCAATGATATCTTCGGGAGCGCCCGCCGCTATCGCAGCCTCCAAAACGACCTTTGCGGCTTCGATCGTGCTTTTCTTCGCGCGGGGATGCGGGCTGATAATGATCGCGTTTCTGGTTTTCAGACAGATCAGCGCTTTAAAAATAGCGGTAGAAGTGGGGTTGGTCGTAGGAATGACCGCGCCTACTACGCCGATCGGCTCGGCGATCTTCTTTGTGCCGAACGCCTTGTCCTCTTCTATCACGCCGCAGGTCTTGGTGTCGCGGTACTGATTGTAGATATATTCGCTGGCGTAGTGGTTCTTGATGACCTTATCCTCTACGATACCCATACCGGTTTCTTCCACCGCCATTTGGGCGAGAGGGATCCTTGCCTGGTTTGCCGCGGTAGCAGCCGCTAAAAAGATAGCGTCGACCTGCTCCTGCGTGTAGCCGGCAAAGATCTTCTGTGCCGCTCTGGCTCTGTCGAGCGCGGCTTCCAGTTTTTCTACGCCGTCAACGATCTCATAATTTTTCTTTTTTGTTTCCATTGTTCTCCTCCTGATTTAATCAATTTGCATACTGTGCAGATGTGCTAAGGATAATGCCAGGTTTTCGTTTTGCAGCGCGATGCTCTGCGGGACCTTCAGCATAACGGGAGAAAAATTCCATATCGCTTCGATCCCGCTTGCGATCAGTTGATCGCAGACCGATTGCGCCGCGCTTGCCGGAACGGTGATAATGCCGATTTTGACGTCCTGGATCTGACAAAACCGCCGCAGCTGTTCCATGGGATATACGGGCTTGCCGGACGTATTCCGGCTTTTCTCCGCATCCTTGTCAAACGCCGCTATGATCTCCATCCCGTAATCACGGAAGCCGCTGTAATCCATCAAAGCGGCTCCGAGCTTACCCGCGCCGACCAAAACAGCCGGCGTGACCTTGTTGACGCCCAGCGCGGCTTTCAGCGAAGCCGTCAGCGCGTCGGTATCATAGCCTGTTTTGGGCTTTCCTTTTCCGCACACAAGGCTCAGATCCTTGCGCACCAAAACCTCACCCAAGTCGAGTGCTCTTGCGATTGCCGGCGCCGAGATATGTTCGGTTGTTACGCTTTCCACATAATGCAGATAAGCCGGCAGCCGACCGAGCGTTGCTTTTGAAATTGCGGACTGCAAAGACTCACCTCCTGTTTGCTGTTTATCATTATAGCGTTATTTTCTCCCTATGTGAATAACGAAAAAGGTATATCGGTAATATACTTATCGATATACCATATCTCGATTGACGGAATCTGATCCCCATGCTGTCATTTTGAGCGGTTGCAAAGGGGTTCTTTCAGCGAAATACCGCGCGTTTTGCCTGCGGCGACCGCTTAGTAAAACGCGCCTTACTTCATTGCCGTCGCAGAAAAAACAGCAGCCGCTCCCGGAAGGGAAGGGCTGCCGCGTTTATTGCAGACATTTGCTTTTAGAGTTGTACAGCTCGGTCATGAATTCCCGGTCGAGCTTGCTGAGCCGGTAATCCTTGCGGCATATCAGCATATCCCGGTAGAGCTTTTGGTTATCGGGACACGGCTTTTGCACCAGACCAAAGCCCGAGATGATATCGTCGGGCAGGGGAGAAACCCACATGAACGTATCCGGATTATGAGCGAGCAGATGGAACTGACCGCCGCGCTCAAAAACATAGATGTTGCGGGAGCAGTTGACGGTATGCTCATCCTTTTGCACCGCTGCCGCGGGCAAAGAGGGAACATA
>NZ_JAEQMG010000068.1 GCF_016680995.1 Ruminococcus difficilis
TGCGAGGGTCACGAGGACATCGGCGGTGCGGAGGTTCGCTGCGTTGACGGCGAGGCTCACGGCACGCTCGACTTCTACGGCGCGCTCGAGCACTCCTGCAACATCGTTTTCGCGGAGCTTGCGGTTGAGCTCGGCCCCGAAAAAATGACCGCGGCAGCCGAGAAGATGGGAATCAACCTCAGCTATGAGATCGACGACGTGAGCACAGCCAAGGGTCACTACGACGTTTCCAAGGCGACGACAAACGAGCTTGCGTGGTCGGGCGTCGGACAGTACAACGACGAGGTCAACCCGATGCAGATGGCAATCCTCTGCGGAGCCATCGCGAACGGCGGCAACTCCGTCAACCCGACGTATATAAAGAGCGGTACGGGCGATCTGCTCAAGATGATAGGTCTTAACGACACAAAGAGCCGCGAGCTCCTCAAAAGCTCCACCGCCTCGACGCTCAGCCAGTCAATGCCGTCCTATACCTTCGGCAGCCTGAGCGTACGCGCAAAGACGGGTACAGCCGAGGTCGGCGATGAAAAAAGCCCCAACGCGTGGATGGTCGGTTTCTCGACCGACGAGGACTGTCCGCTCGCGTTTGCCTGCGTCGTAGAGGACGCGGGCTTCGGCAGCCAGTACGCGCGTCCCGTTGCGGAGACCGCCATGCAGAGCGCGGCGCAGGCTCTCAGGGGATATTAATACAGAAAACAACCACGAAAGGATAATGATATAAATGAATTTCTTAAAATCACTTTTCGGCAACTACAGCAAGCGCGAGGTCAAGAGGATCCAGCCCATCGCTGACAAGGTTCTCGCGCTTGAGAGCAAGTATGCCGCAATGAGCGAGAGCGAGCTCAAGAACCAGACGACGCTTCTCAAGGAACGCCTCGCAAACGGCGAGACGACCGACGATATTCTTCCCGACGCGTTTGCGGCATGCCGCGAGGCGAGCTGGAGAGTGCTCGGAATGAAGCACTTCCCCGTACAGGTGCTCGGCGGCATCGTGCTCCACCAGGGACGTATCGCCGAGATGAAAACAGGTGAAGGTAAAACCCTCGTTGCGACGCTGCCCGCGTACCTCAACGCGCTCACGGGCAACGGCGTTCACATCGTAACCGTCAACGACTACCTTGCCCGCCGCGACTCCGAGTGGATGGGCAAGCTCTATAAGTACATGGGACTCAAGGTCGGACTTATCGTACACGACCTCGAGAACGACCTCAGAAAGGAAGCCTACGCCGCGGATATCACCTACGGCACAAACAACGAGCTCGGCTTCGACTACCTGCGCGACAACATGGTAGTTTACAAGGAGAACAAGGTTCAGCGCGGCCACGCGTTCGCGATCGTCGACGAGGTCGACTCTATCCTTATCGACGAGGCGCGTACACCTCTTATCATTTCGGGCAAAGGCGACAAGTCCACCGATCTGTACGAGAAGGCTGACGCGTTCGCAAAGACGCTCAAATTACAGCGCTTCACCGAGCTCGACTCCAAGGAGGACATGGAAGCCTACTACGAGGAGAACGG
Organism: Ruminococcus difficilis; assembly: GCF_016680995.1. The sequence goes on from NZ_JAEQMG010000068.1 coordinate 1,519, forward strand.
CATCGACTACGTTGTCGACGAGAAGCAAAAGACAGCTACCCTTACTCAGCTCGGCGTAAAGAAGGCTGAGGAGCATTTCGGCCTTGAGAACCTCACCGACCCCGAGAACCTCACGATTTCTCACCACATCAACCAGGCAATCAAGGCTAACGGCGTAATGAAGCTCGACGTTGACTACGTTGTCAAGGACGGCGAGGTCATCATCGTCGACGAGTTCACAGGCCGTCTGATGTACGGCAGACGCTTCAACGAGGGTCTGCACCAGGCTATCGAGGCTAAGGAGGGCGTAAAGGTTCAGAGCGAGAGCAAGACGCTCGCGACAATCACCTTCCAGAACTACTTCCGTCTGTACGGCAAGCTGTCGGGCATGACAGGTACAGGTCAGACCGAGAGCGAGGAGTTCCAGGAGATCTACAAGCTCGACGTTGTCGAGGTTCCGACCAACAAGCCCGTTATCCGTCAGGATCTTCCCGACTCCGTATTCAAGACCGAGCGCGGCAAGTTCAACGCGGTAATCGACCAGATCGTCGAGGCGAACAAGAAGGGTCAGCCGGTGCTTGTCGGTACTATTTCGATCGAAAAATCCGAGCTGCTCTCGAAGATGCTCAAGCGCCGCGGTGTTGCGCACAACGTTCTCAACGCGAAGCAGCACGACAAGGAAGCCGAGATCGTCGCCCAGGCAGGTAAGTACGGCGCGGTGACCATCGCGACCAACATGGCAGGCCGCGGTACCGATATTATCCTCGGCGGTAACGCGGAGTACATGGCGAAGGCTTCCATGCGCAAGCAGGGCTATCCCGAGGAGCTTATCGAGGAGGCGACAGGCTACGCCGAGACCGATAACGAGGAGATTCTCGAGGCGAGAAAGACCTTCCAAGAGTTAAACGAGAAATACAAGGACGAGATAAAGGACGAGGCTGACCGCGTAAGAGAGGCGGGCGGTCTGATGATCATCGGTACAGAGCGCCACGAGTCGCGCCGTATCGACAACCAGCTCCGCGGACGTTCGGGACGTCAGGGCGACCCGGGTGTGAGCCGCTTCTTCCTGTCCACCGAGGACGACCTCATGCGTCTGTTCGGCGGCGACAGAATGAAGGCTATGATGGAGCGCATGAACGTCGACGAGGACACCCCGATCGAGAACAAGATGCTCTCAAACATCATCGAAGGCTCGCAGGAAAAGGTCGAGCTGCGCAACTTCGGCATACGTAAGGACGTACTCCAGTACGACGACGTTCTCAACCGCCAGCGCGAGATCATCTACGGCCAGCGCGACCAGGTACTCAACGGCGAGGATCTTCACGACACCGTGCTCAAGATGCTTTCCGATTCGATCGACACCTCTATTGTGCACTATCTGCCCGAAGGCCCCCGCGAAAACTGGAACTACCCGGGACTTATCGAGTACTACAAGGGCTGGATCATCACCGACGAGAAGCGCTACGCTCTCGACAAGGACGACCTCGAGGAGATGGAGCCGTCCGAAATCGGCGATATGATCAAAGAGGACGCTCTGAATATCTTCAAGGCAAACGAGGAGCTGCTTGCTCCCGAGGTTATCCGCGAGATGGAGCGCGTATATCTGCTCAAGGCAGTCGACACCCACTGGATGGATCACATCGACGCGATGGATCAGCTCAAGGCAGGTATCCGCCTGCGTTCATACGGTCAGCACGACCCCGTTGTCGAGTACCGTCTTGAGGGCTTCGACATGTTCGACGAGATGATCGAGAATATCCGCGAGGATACGATAAAGATGATGCTTATCATGCCCAAGCGCGTGTATGAGATCCAGAAGCGCCAGGAAGCGATCGAAGCTGCGCGCAAGGCGGCTGAGGCAGCTGCGGCAGCGGCGCATCAGGTCATGCTCGACAAGGGCGAGAAAAAGAAGCAGCAGCCCAACCCGGTTGAGGCGGCTCTCAAGCGCGAGCAGGTCGCTCAGCCCACAAAGACCTCGGGCGATGGCACCGACACCGCCAACAAGACCGTCCGCAAGGGCAAGAAGGTCGGCAGAAACGATCCCTGTCCGTGCGGCAGCGGCAAGAAGTACAAGAAGTGCTGCGGACGCGACGCTTAAATTTTCAATTTATTAAGGAAGGGCTAATCGCCCTTCCTTTCCTATTTACCACCAAAACCGACTCCGATTGTGCCATTAATTTTGGTAAACCGTGTAATTGACTTTAGCGCGTAAAAACAATAAAATTATATTGTTGAATAATTATGCAAAGGAGAGTATCTATGTTTTGCGAAAAATGCGGTAATCCCGTAAACGATAACGATAAGTTCTGCCAGAAGTGCGGCGCTCCCGTTAAGCCCCTGAACGCGGCACCTCAGCAGGCTCCCGAGGCACCTCAGCCCGAGGTACAGCCCATGCAGGCTCCCGAGGCACCTCAGCCCGAGGTTCAGCCCGTACAGGCACCCGAGGCACCTCAGCCCGAGGTTCAGCCCGTACAGGCACCCCGGCCCGAGGTTCAGCCCATGCAGGCTCCCGAAGGCTATCAGCCGGTTCCTCCTATGGCGGATGACTTCAATCAGACAAACGTTCAGACCGTACCTCCCGCAGAGAAGAAGCCCTTCCCCAAGGCTGCAAAGCTCGGCATCATCTTCGGCGGCATCGGCGTTGCAGCAGTCGCGGCTATTCTGGTTGTGATCTTCGCGGTGATCATTCCGATGACCAAACCCAAGATCGATCTTACCAAATTCGTCACAGTTGATCTTTACGAGCACGGCGAAAGTGTTGTAGACGGCAAGATCAACGGCGAGTTCGAGCTCGACAGCCGGAAGATCGTCGACGCTTATCCCCAGATCTTCAACGGCAAGCCCGCGGCGCTTTCGGCTCTCGACAGCGCTCTCTATGATATCAAGGTCGAGTATGTTGACTCAAGCGACACCTCCAACATGGACTACGGCTACAAGTACGTAACCTTCAGCAACCTCAAGAAGGACAGCGAGGTAAAAATCACAATCGTTCTTCCCGAGAAGGATTCTTTCGGCTACGAGAGCCTCAGAACAGAGGAAAGCATGATCGGCGCGTCCTTTGCCGGCGGCACGGTCAACGTAAATATCGCTGATTCGATCGAGGCTGAGGGCTACAGCGTTGTTGACACCGAGAATATCGACCTTCTCGGCTACATCGAGAAGAACAAGCTCGCGAGCGCGATCGTCGACAGCCTCGGCGAGGTAACAATGGGTATCCTGCCCTTTGAGGCGAAGTTCGGCAGCTATACCGTCAAGAACGAGAGCTATGAGTCCTACGCTCCCTCTGTTTACGATGCGAATGACAACTACATCACAAGCATCTATCTCAGCTTTGACAAGAAAGCCGCTCTCAAGGCAGGCGACAAGGTAACCGTCAGCTACGATGGCGACAACTCCTATATGGCGGACAACTACGGTCTGGTTCTCGAGGGCAAGCCCTTCACCTACACCGTTGCAATGCCCGAGAAGCTCGACGAAAAGTCCGCGAAGAAGAACGCAGAGGCGATCAAGAAGTACATCACCGATCACCCCGAACTCGATTCCTCATACAAGAAGGGCGACAAGCTCGAGGTCACCGACCTGTACTATGTAAGCTGGAAGGATAATTCCGACTACCACGACATCGTGGCAATCGTCCGCAACTCGACTCAGAATTACTACTGCACCCTCGAGCTCGAGACGAAGGGCTTCTTCGTCAACGGAGAGTTCATCTACGGCGGCTATTCGAGCTACGCAGGCTCACACGGCAAGTCGACCGACGACGCTGCAAAGAGCAATTCCTACCTCGAACCCAACAGCAAATACTACACAGCGACAAAGCTCATCTGATAAAATCTTACGGGAGATACGGCAAAGCGCCGTACCTCCCGTTTTTTATAAACTCCGCGGACAAAAAGACGGATATAAAATACTTGTATATTTTGTTTTGATGTGGTATGATAGAGGATAAAGGAGTGAATTACCAATGAATAAAAGATTTCTGACGACTGCGGCGGCGATCCTGCTTGTCGGAGCGTCCGCTTTTTCCGCTCTTACCTTCACGGGCTGCAGCTGCACGGGCAAGGGCAATAAGACTCAGACAACAACGGCTGCAAGCGCGGTTCAGGCAAAGACCTATGAAACAAAAGACCTGCTGACCTGCGAGAGCTGGATCGGCAAGCTGACAAATCAGGTCGGCATGGAGAGCTATACCGCCAACAACCAGATCGAGGTCAAGGGTCAGCTGTTCGGCACGGCTGCCACAGGCGTTGCTACCGTCCAGAAGGGCGGCGACGTTATCAGCTCGGTCAAGCTCACAGCCGGCGCGCTCGCCTATGACACAGCGAAGGACGAGCTCACCAAGAAGTACGGCGACCCGATCAAGGACGAGGGTACGACCTGCAGCTTCCGCACGGGAAGCAACACCGCAGTCCTCACTCAGAGCGGCGACGGCGTAACACTTGAATTTAAGTAACAGAAAAACGGAGAGCGTGTTGCTCTCCGTTTTAGTTTTGGCAATTGGTAAAAATTAATTTTGAATCTAGTAAATTCCCTGAACCGTGACCTCGCCGGCGTTGAGGGTGCGGACGGTGCCGTCAGAGAGCATGACTCTCAGCTCGCCTGCCGCGGTAACTCCCACAGCCGCGCCGCTTACGGTGCGCTCGCCCTTCTTGAAGGTGACGCTCCTGCCGATCGTCGCGCAGAGCGAAACGTACTCCTCGAGAGCCTCGGGCGGAAGCTCGAGGTTATAGCGTGTGAATTCACGCTCGATCTGTCCGAGCAGCGCCGCGAGAAGGCGGTTCTTGTCGTAATGTCTGCCCGTTTCGAGCAGAATCGAGGTCGCCTTGTATGCGATTTCCTCGGGGAACTCTATCTGATCGACGTTCACGCCGATGCCCGTGATGACGTACTCCACAGCGTCGAACTCCGCGCACATCTCGGTGAGTATGCCGACGAGCTTCTTTTTGCCGATGATAATGTCGTTCGGCCACTTGATTCTGCAGTCAAGTCCCGTCGTCTTGCGCAGAGCCTTGCACACGGCAAGACCCGCGAGAGGCGTGATCGGTGTAACGTCCTTCGGAGCGAGCTTCGGGCGGAGGAGGATAGAGAACGCGAGGTTTTCGTCGCGCTTGCTCTGCCATACCCTGCCGAGCCTGCCCTTGCCGCTTTTCTGTTCGCGCGTGGTGACGACGGTGCCGTTTTCGCAGCCGTCGCTGCCGAGGCGCTTGAGATAATCGTTTGTCGAGCCTACCGAGTCGAGCACGATCAGGTTATTGCCGATAACCGAGGTGCCGAGATGTTTTCTGATGGCGGTTTCGTTGAGATATTCGGGCAGCGAAACGAGCCTGTAGCCCTTGTTTGGCGCGGATTCGATCACGCAGCCGCTCGATCTCAGGGCGTTGATGCCCTTCCACACCGCCTGCCGCGACACGCCCAGCTCCTTTGCGAGCGCCTGACCCGAGAGGTAGCCGCCGCACTGCGTGAGCAGCGCGAGGATCTGCTCTTTCACAACAATCATCTCCTCTCTCCCAAAAGGGAGGTACTGTGTATAGATTACTTTCTTGTTCTTACCGCGTTGACAACCTTTACGATAACGGGGCAGAGGATCATGTTCACGCCAAGCTCAACGAGGAAGTTCACACCCGTCAGACCGATGATGGCGAAGAACAGAATGTCTGTGTCGCCTGCCCACTGCGCGAGAACGTCGCGGAAGAAGAGCAGCAGACCCGCGATAAAGATGCCCGTGTTGACGACGGGAGCGGCGAGTGCCGCGAGTACGGCGCCGAGGATCTGGTTCTTTTTGCTGACCGCGTTGTAGATAAGACCCGCGACGAAGCCTGCCGCCGAGCCCTTGAGCAGACAGAGCAGAATGCACATTGCGGGGTTCGCGTAGAACACCATCGCACCGCCGGCGTCAGCGCCTGCCGCGCACATGATGAGAACCACGACGCTGAATACCGCGCCGAGATACGCGCCTGCCTTCGCGCCGTAGAGAGCCGAGCCGATGACGATCGGGATCAGCGCCAGAGTGATCGCGAAGGGCTTTGTGGGGAAGTATGTGGTGACTACCTGCAGCACGATGATGATTGCCGTCAGGATAGCAAGACCCACAAGCGTAAAGGTTTTGCTGTTAGTGTTTTGCTTTTTCATTAAAACAACCTCCTGCTGTCTTTCTGCCGATTTGATACAGATAAGACGCAAAGTTTATTTACAAAGAGCCGAAGCTCTGTTGTACGGATTAATTGAAAATTAATATAATTCGGAGCGAAGCGACCCTTAATTTTCCATTTTTCATTTTCAATTTTCCATTGACTTACTTCCTGTTCCTCTTATATATCGATTTCAAGCCCTCGAGGATAATGTTCTCGTCAAACAAGATCTCGTGCGAGCAGTTTCTTATCATCTGGGGAGCAAGCCCGCCCGTGGCGATGATCTTGCAGTCCTCTCCGGCTTCCGCGAGGAACTTGTCGAGCATTCCGTCGAGCATACACGCCGTGCCGAACATAACGCCCGAGCGAATGCAGTCGACGGTGTTGGTGCGGATAGCGCTCTTCGGCGCGCGCAGGTCGACCGCAGGCAGAAGCGCGCCGTTGTTTGTCAGCGCGTCGAGCGAGATTCCCACGCCCGGTGCGATAGCGCCGCCGCGGTATGCGTTGTTGCTGTCGACGTAGCCGATGACCGTCGCCGTGCCCATGAATATCATCAGCAGCGGGCCGCCGTACTTCTCGAGCGCGCCGACGCAGCCGCAGACTATGTCGCCGCCGAGGGTTTCGGGCCGGTCGATACGCAGTTCAATGCCTGTTTTCAGCCCGGGGCCTACCACAAGGCTGCGCACGCCGGTGCTGACTTCGATAGCGTCGCGCAGAGGCTGGGTTATCTTAGGTACGACGGAGCTGATTATCGCCGCGTCGATAGCCTTGTTGTCGATATGGTAGATCTGGAAGAAGGTGAATAGCTCGACCGCGATTTCGTCGCTTGTCTTGCGCGTATCGGTCGAGATCCTGAGCTTGAATTTCAGCTCGTCGCCCTCGAAAAGACCGAATTTTATATTGGTATTTCCTACGTCGGCTGTAAGCAGCATAAGTGTTTTCTCCTAATGATTATTACATCAATAATTATAACACATTTTTCTACAGTTTCAAGGTGCATATTAGGTATTTTATTACAATTTGAAAAAGTGGTTAATTATTTGTTGAATTTTCACCGCGATGGTGTATAATATTTATAGCTAGGCATTGTGGTTTTCCGTCGGCATTTGTCGGAATTCAGATGCGGCTTGCATTGAAAACCATGGGGGTTTTTGAGAAAGGATGGTTAATCAGATGGATAGTTCAGAACTCAGACAGCTTCGGATTCTTGCCGCAAAGTCACGCTTGGGCGCAATCCTCGGCACATATCACGCAAAGTCCGGTCACCCCGGCGGCTCGCTCTCGGCGGCGGATATCTTCACATATCTCTATTTTAAGGAGATGAACGTAGATCCCGCAAATCCCGGTTGGGCAGACCGCGACCGCTTTGTACTCTCAAAGGGACACTGCTGTCCCAGCCTCTACGCCACTCTGGCGCTCAAGGGCTATTTTGACTGGAACGAGCTTACGGTACTCCGCCACATCGGCGCGATGCTCCAGGGTCACCCCGATATGAAAAAGACGCCCGGCGTCGACATGAGCACAGGCTCGCTCGGACAGGGAATCTCAGCCGCGTGCGGCATGGCGCTGGCTGCGAAGCTCGACGGCAAAGACTATCGTACCTATACACTTCTCGGCGACGGCGAGGTAGAGGAAGGTCAGGTCTGGGAGGCGGCGATGTTCGCATCTCACCACAAGCTCGACAACCTCGTTGTAATGGTAGACCAGAACGGTCTGCAGATCGACGGCACCGTCGACGAGGTAGCGGGAATTGAACCGCTTGACAAGAAGTTCGAGTCCTTCGGATTTGAAGTAATAAAGATCGACGGCCATGATTTTGAGCAGATCGCATCAGCTTTGGACAAGGCAAAGACCGTTAAGGGCAAGCCCACGGCTATCCTTGCCGCAACAGTCAAGGGCAAGGGCGTATCGTTCATGGAAAATCAGGTCGGCTGGCACGGCACCGCTCCCAACAAGGAGCAGTACGAGCAGGCAACCGCCGAGCTTAAGGCGGAAATCAAGAGATTGGAGGGCGAGTGCTGATGGCTCAGACAGTATTGAAGGCAACGCGCGAGAGCTTCGGCGAAGCGCTCTGCGAGCTCGCAAAGGATAACAAGGACATCGTCGTTTTTGACGCCGACCTCGCTGCGGCTACAAAGACAGGCGTTTTCAAGAAGGCATACCCCGACCGCTTCTTCGACTGCGGTATCGCCGAGGGCAACATGATGGGCGTCGCGGCAGGCATGGCGGCTGCGGGCAAGATCCCCGTAGCGGCGTCGTTCGCGATGTTCGCAACAGGCAGAGCGTTCGAGCAGATCCGCAACTCTATCGCCTATCCGCGCCTCAACGTAAAGATCGCGGGCTCACACGCGGGTATCTCCACGGGTGAGGACGGCGCGACACACCAGTGCATCGAGGATATCGCGATCATGCGCGCTATCCCGAACATGGTAGTTCTCAATCCTGCCGACCACTGGGAGATGAAGGCGGCGACAAAGGCGGCTATCGAGTACGACGGCCCCGTATATATCCGCCTCGGCAGACTGGCTATCGACAGCTTCAACGACCCCGAAACCTACTCCTTCGAGCTGGGCAAGGGCATCACTCTCCACGAGGGTAACGACGTTGCCGTTATCGCGACGGGTCTTGTCGTCAACGAAGCGCGCAAGGCTGTTCAGGAGCTCGAGGCAGAGGGCATTTCGGCGCGCCTGATAAACATTCACACAATCAAGCCAATCGACCGCGCTATCATCATAAAGGCGGCGAAGGAAACGGGCAGGATCATCACCGTTGAGGAGCACAACGTTGTCGGCGGACTTGCGGACGCGGTCTGCGAGGTAGTTACGGCGGAATGTCCCGTAAAGGTAACGCGAATCGGCGTTCAGGACGAGTTCGGCCACAGCGGTCCCGCTTGGGAGCTGCTCGACGAGTTCAAGCTCACCCAGCCGCATATCGCGAACGTTATCCGCGAGGTTGTAAAAGAGAAATAATATTATGGCGCTGCGAGGAACGAAGCAAAACGCTTCGGTCCTTCACAGCGCCGTTTTTTATTATTGCAGCTCGTTCAGCCGGTTTGTTATTTCCGCTGCAAGCTCGGCGTAATCCTCCTGCGGAAGATATCCGTTGTCGCGGCGGAATTTCAGCTCGTCAAGCTCTTCCTCAAGTTCTCTGCGCTCGCGGAGGTTCTTTTTGACGGTCTGCTTCTCGCTGAAACCGCGGAACACCTCTGAAAACGACTGCGTTTTATTTACCAAGCCGTAAATGAGAGTGCCGATAAATACCGCGAACAGCGCACCGTAGGTGATGATGTCGGCAGGCTCGAGCGGAATTGAATACACGTTGTGCTGATATATGTAGTTGAACAGCAGGTTCGTGTGACAGAAAAGGAGGACTGCCGACGCAGGGATAAGCAGCGGCTTTGACGGCAATCCCTTTATCGCGGCGGCAACGATAACCCCGCACGCCGCGATGAATAAAATGTACCTTGCTATCAGAAAAACAGAGTCGGAAGAAGTTATGCTGTCCAAGCCGTTGCTTGTATAGAAGGGAATTTGCTGAAAAACAACAACGGCAGCGATCGCCTTCTGAATTGCCGCGAGCACGAAAGCCGCCGGCAAAAGGAATACTCCCGCCTTTGTTTCGCGAAAGAAAAAGATATACAGCGAAAAGATAAGGCACGGCAGAACCGGAAATACTATATAACGCAAATAAAACCATATCATGCCGAAGCCACCCTGCGCGTTCTGCGCTGAGCCAAAGCCTGATGTGAAGAAAATAACAGAGATACAGGCAAGAAATCCAAGCAGCGAGATCGCCGCGCATATCATAACGGGCGCCTTGCCCCGCATAATTTGTTTTTCCATAGAAATTCTCCTTTCGGATTAAATTATAGCACAAATTTTTCATAATACAAGACCTTTCGTATTAAATTATAGCACAAATTTTTCATAATACAAGATATAAGAAAGAGGTGTAACAAATGGCTGTATCAACACAAAAAACACTGAGAAATCAGGTGATGTATCAGGTGTTCGTCCGCAATTTCAGCGACGAAGGCACCTTCGCCGCGGTTCAGAGCCGCCTTGACGAGATAAAAGCCCTCGGCACGGATATCATCTGGTTCATGCCTATCCACCCGATCGGCAGGCAGGCGCGGAAGGGTACTCTCGGCTCGCCCTACGCGATAAGCGACTACCGCGAGGTCAACCCCGAGTTCGGCAGCATGTCGGACTTCAAGAGCCTTGTCGGCGCGATCCACGGAAAGGGCATGAAGTGCATCATCGACGTGGTCTATAACCACACCTCGCCCGACTCCGTTCTGAGCCAAAAGCACCCCGAGTGGTTCTATCACCGTCCCGACGGCAGCTTTGGCAACCGCGTCGGCGACTGGACGGATATCATCGACCTCGATTACTCGAACCGCGAGCTATGGGACTACCAGATCGAAACGCTCAAGTTCTGGGCAGGCATCGTCGACGGCTTCCGCTGCGACGTCGCGCCGCTGATTCCGCTCGAGTTCTGGCTAAAGGCGCGCGAGGAGGTCGAAACGGTACGCGAGGGCTGCATCTGGCTCAGCGAGTCCGTCGAACCCGGCTTCATTACATATATGCGCGGACGCGGAATGACCGCGCTGTCTGATTCAGAAATTTTTCAGGCGTTCGACATGGCGTACGACTACGACGTCTACGGCGCGATGAAAGCATACCTCGACGGCAGCGGCAGTCTTGAAGCCTACGCCGACGCGCTCAACCGTCAGGAGTACACCTTCCCCGACAACTACGTCAAGCTCCGCTTCCTCGAGAACCACGACCAGCCGCGCGCGAGGTTCCTGATTCCCGACGAAAACAGGCTCAGGGCATGGACGGCGTTCCTCTTCTTCCAGAAGGGCATGACGCTCATCTACAACGGACAGGAAAAGGCTGTCGCGCACGCGCCGTCGCTCTTTGACCGCGACACCGTCAGGTGGAACGCGGCGGAGAGCATTGATTTAACCAGATACATCGCGCGCCTGTCAGATATAAAGCGCGACCCGGTATTTGCCGACTGCTCCTACACCGTCACCGCGCCCTCGGAGGACACCCTCGTCGCGCTCAGAGAGCATGACGGCAGAAAAATGCTCGGCGTATTTCCTCTCAGGGGCGAGGGCGGTTTGGTTCGCGTCGAGTTTGAGGACGGCGTTTATGAGAACCTTATCAGCGGCGAGGCTGTCGAGGTGTTCCGCGGAATGCTCAGCTCGAACGGCCTGCCCGTGATCCTGCGCAACTTCTGATATGAAGGGATTTCTTCGAACAAAAACCGCCGCCGTGCTGCTCTCTGTGTTCTGCACCCTGCTCTGGGGCACGGCGTTTCCGTTCATAAAGCTCGGATATTCGGCGTTCGGAGTGGCTGACGGCGACGTCGGCGCAATGCTGCTCTTCGCGGGCTGCCGGTTCTTCCTCGCGGGGCTGATGGTGCTGCCCGTCACCGCCTTGCAGCATACGCGCGTCCTTCCGAAGAAAGCCGACGTGCTCCCGATCGTGACCCTCGGTCTTGTGCTGACGGCGGGTCAGTACTTTTTCACCTACATCGGGCTGGGCTTCACGAGCGGCGCGAATACCTCGATAATCACCGCCTGCGCGTCGTTTCTGACCGTCCTCGCCGCGCCGGTATTCTTCCGCTCGGACAGGCTGACCGTTCTCAAAATCCTCGGCTGCGTCCTCGGCTTCGGCGGCGTGCTCGTGATGAATCAGGGCGGCGGCGTGTCGGGCGATACGCTCTTCGGCGACAGTATGATTTTCATTTCGACCGCCTGCGCGGCGGCAGGCAACCTGCTCTCAAAGAAGGTCGCAAGCGGACGGAATCCGCTGACCGTGACGGCGTGGCAGCTCCTTGCCGGCGGTGGTCTGCTGGCAGTCGCCGGACTGATTTGGGGCGGCAGGCTGAACTTCTCGAGCCTGCAGGGTGTGGCGATACTTCTGTGGCTTTCGTTTGTGTCGGCTGCGGCGTTCAGCGTATGGACTGCGCTGCTCAAGCACCACCCCGCGAGCAAGATCTCGGTCTACACGCTGCTGATACCCGTTTTCGGCACCGCGCTCTCGGGAATGCTGCTCGGCGAAGCTGTATTTAAAATAGAAACACTACTCGCGCTGCTGCTGATAGCGGCGGGAATAGTGCTTGTAAATATTACAATCAAAGCGAAAGGAGAAGGTCATGATTAAAGGTATTCTCACTGATATGGACGGTCCGGGAAGCCCGGCGGCAGAATCGCGGACTATACCGCGCCGTAATAGCAATGCCGCGCGTTTACGCGGGAGAGGTTCCGAAAGGAGAAAAGCATGATTAAAGGCGTTTTGTCCGATATGGACGGTGTTATCCTCGACAGTGAAAAGCTATATGTCCGCTTCTGGTGCGAGGCGGGTCAGGCGTGCGGCTTCCCGATGGAGCGAAAGCACGCGCTCGGTATCCGCTCAATGGCGCGACCCTACGCGATCGAAAAATTACAGGGCTGGTTCGGTGAGAGCTTCGACTACGACGAGGTGCGAAACAAGCGTATCGAGCTGATGAACGCCTATGTCGACGTCCACGGCATCGAGCCTAAGCCCCAAGCGGAGTATCTTCTTTCCTATTTAAAAGAAAAGGGAATAAAGGTCGCACTCGCGACGGCAACCGCGAAGCCCCTCGCCGAGAAGTACCTCGAGCGCGTCGGACTGCTGAAATATTTCGACGCGGTAGCAAGCGCGAAGCAGGTCGAGCACGGCAAGCCTGCGCCCGATATCTATATATATGCCGCGAGCCTCCTCGGCCTGAAGCCCGAAGAGTGCATAGCCCTCGAGGACTCGCCGAACGGGATACGCTCGGCTCACGCGGCAGGCTGCAAAACGGTCATGGTGCCCGACCTCGACGGCGCGGCGGAGGAGATAAAGCCGCTGCTGTACGACATCGCTGACGGACTGGCTGACGTCGTGAGGATAGTTGAAAATTGAAAATGAAAAATTGAAAATTAAAGAGAGAAACGCCCGATGGTACATCGGGCGTTTCCTGTCTGTAAAAAATGAGGGGTACAATTACGTGCCTCTGTGCCGGCACGTATTGAGGAGGGTAGAACAATATACTCGACGGTTGCGGTTCCGTCTTTTGAGTACGCTTTTATTAAACTATATCAATATGAAAACTGTGTGAATTCTGGTTGAAACCTCGCTGAAAAAATTTTTTTCAAAAAAGTCAAAACAAATGTTTGATTTTTCCGAAAACCTGTGTTACAATATAGTCGGAAAGGTGTGTGCGCTTATGAAAACACTCAGTAAAAGTCAATCGAAGATACTCGAATACCTCCGCGAATGCTCCGACAGCGGAAGGGTACCCTCTGTGCGTGAAATCTGCGACTACACGGGACTCAGCTCGACCTCGACGGTGCACCATCACCTCAAGGCTCTCGAGGAAAAGGGGCTGATTATCCGCGAGCACGGCGTTAACCGCTGCATTCAGATCGCGGGCGAGGAGAAGAGCGCCAGTGTGCCCGTCCTCGGCAAGGTCGCTGCGGGCATTCCCATCACCGCTATCCAGGACATTGAGTTCTACGTGCCCGTGCCCGAGCAGCTCAAGCGCGGCAGAGAGCTCTTTGCGCTCAGAGTACAGGGCGAGAGTATGATCAACGCGGGCATTCTCGACGGAGATATCGTGATCGTCCACCGCACGCCCGTCGCCGAGAACGGCGAGATCGTCGTCGCGATGGTAGAGGACAGCGCCACCGTCAAGCGTTTTTACAAGGAAAACGGCTGCTTCCGCCTGCAGCCCGAAAACGACAGCTTCGAGCCGATCATCGTCGACGAGGTAGTTCTGCTCGGCAAGGTCGTTTCACTCATCAGAAATTACTAAGGAGAGATAGATTTGAGCACCGTTTGCGTTTTCGGTTCCTCTAGCGAGGCGATCGACAGACGATATCTTGACGCCGCGTACTCTCTCGGCGCGGCGATATGCAGACGCGGCGAGGGTATGATCTTCGGCGCGGGAAAGTACGGGATCATGGGAGCTGCTGCGCGCGGCTATATTTCAGAGGGAGGCGTTCCGACGGGAGTCAGCCCGTATTTCTTCAGGGAGAGGAATGTCCTGCTCGAGGAGTGCAATCTTGTTTTCACCGACTCAATGCGCGAGCGCAAGGCGTACATGGAGGACAACTCCGACGCGTTTGTCATCTGCGCGGGCGGCATCGGCACCTTCGAGGAGTTTTTCGAGGTGCTGACCCTCAAGCAGCTCGGCAGGCACAAAAAGCCGATCGTTATCTACAACCTTCTGGGTTGCTACGACGGGCTGATCGAGCTCATGGAGAACGCTATCCGCGGCAAATTTCTCTCTGAGGACACCAGAAGCCTTTACTCGGTCGTCGAAACCGAGGAAGAGGTCTTTGAGATCATCGACGGCTACACGGCTGTCGAGTACGACAAATACGGAGGCAGATGATGGCTGATTGCTGCGAACAGTGCGCGCACTACGTTGCCGACGAAGAGTTCGGCGACTACTGCTCGGTCAATCTTGACGAGGACGAGATGGAGCGCTTCCTCACCCAGAGCGTAAAGGGCTGCCATTACTTTCAGCTCTACGACGAGTACAAGATCGTGCAAAAACAAAATTAATAATTCATTGCCCGTCCCGCAAAGGGGCGGCGTTATTTGAAAGGTACATCTTGGATTTTGACCGCTGCACGCGGAAATCCATGTTTTCAGGTATGTATTTTCAGCGGTTCCGGGATTATCTTCCGCACAGCACAATTTGCCCTGAAAACCTGACATTCCGCCCTTCGCGCAGTATTAATCAAAAATCAATTAATAACGGAGGAAATTGGCGTTTAAACTGCACAAAGCAAATGTGATGTTTTTGTGAATGCATACAAAACTGTACTTTTTGTCGATAAATGATGAAAAAAGGAGTGTCTGCAATGGGTGTTTTCAAAAAGGCAGCCGAGAAGCTGACGAGTGAAAAAATGAGCTCAAAAAGCCGCAGGAGGCTGATTGTGTTCATTGCGATCATCACGCTTCTCTCGATGACCACCTCGACCGTCGCGTGGTTCACGATCAATACCTTCGCGGGTGTAGACACACTTGACGTACATATCAGCGTTGCTGTTCAGCTCAAGGTCGCCATGCACGACTACGGCACCGATCTCAGCAAGTACGGCAAGGTCATTACAAACGAGATGATCGACGAGTTCTTAGCGGGCGACAACACAAAGCTCGCGGATACCGTGCTCGACCCCGTGACCTCAAACGACGGCACGCGCTTTACAAACAAGAGCGGCGCCGAGCGTCAGAGAAACAAAAAGAGCTTCCTCGAGTTTGATTGTTATTTCATCGCGACCGAGGACATGTGGGTTCATCTCACCACCGAGGACGCCGATGACCAGAGAGACACCGGCACAAAGGTTTCGTCGGATTCCCCGTCGCCGAAGAATCAGGTCGTAAGCTGCACGCGCGTGAGCTACACCACCGAATCAAACGGCACCGCGACCTACGAGCCGAACAAGGGCGCGGCGGTGACAAGACTGAGCACCTTTGATCTGCCGAGCGGCACGATGGTATATTCCGACGGCACAAGGCTTTTCCACCTCGACGAGATGAAGCCCAAGAAAGTGACGATCCGCCTTTGGATCGAGGGCGAGGATCCTCAGTGCAACGACGACGTTCAGGAGGCCGACCTCAAGGTTCAGATGAGCTTCGTCGGAACCGACAACAACAACGTACCGATTTCTTAAGGCTGGGCATTTTCAAGACTAAACCTTTGGAGTGATAACATTGTTCGGAAAAAAGAAAACGAAAGGTGAACAACCCATAACTCCTGAGGAGTTAGGCAGGCTGAATGATAAACAGACCCAGAACCCGACGATCCGCAAGTACCACGTGGCAACGGATTCGGCGCAGATCATGGGACTGAAAAAGAGAAGGAAGATTCTCGGAATAATCCTCGGCGCAGTCACCGCGGTGCTTGCGATACTGTTCATCATTTCGATGCTTGTTACAAAGTGGGGCGACCTCGTAATCGAGATCGACCGTCCCGCTGTAGCCAAGGGCTTCACCCTCAGCGAATCGAAGGATTTCGAGAGCAAGAGCGTGAGTCTCAGCGCGAAGCAGGCGCTCGACGTTACCAACATCACCTACAACTGGCTGCCCACCGACCTCGATACCTCAAAGGACGGCGAGCACAACGGCGAGAACTACGTAGCCTATACCTTCTATCTGCGCAACGACGGCGAGGAAGCGATCGACTACGACGCGGTGCTCGACGTCACGGGAGTAGCGAAGTCAGCCGACGAGGCGGTTCGCGTGATGGTCTACAAGAACGGCGAGCCGAGCATCTACGCTAAGGGCAAGTACGACGACCGCGAGCAGCCGGAGACCGACGCGACGAAGTTCGAGAGCGACACAGTAGTCATGAGCGCGAAGTCGACGGACTTCAAGGCCGGCGACGTTGACAAGTACACAATCGTCATCTGGATCGAGGGCAACGACTCGGAGTGTATCGACGATATCCGCGACGGCTACGTAAGAATGAGAATGCTCTTCAAGCTCGACGACCCCGACGCTACCCGGAGCCCGTTCGGCGACTACTACAACAACGGCAAGCTCGTGGACGACACGAAGAACTACAACGAGGGTCAGGGTATCGGAACGGATACAAAGTAAATGAAAAATTAAAAATGAAAAATGGAAAATTTAGGGTCGCTTCGCTCCGGTTTGCAGTTTAGCCGGCAGTTTTCTCAAAGACAGGAGCAGCAGCCGCGAACGAAACGCCTGACCCGCCGATAATTTTCAATTTTCAACTTTCAACTTTCAATTGTATATAAGCGCGGACGCGCTGATATAAACAAACAATCCCTATGGTGTTTTAGGGGCAAAAATCTAATTTAGGAGGAAATTCTCAATGAAAAAATCAAGAAAGAGATTATTGATCTCGTCCGTAGCAATGCTCCTCGTAGCAATGCTCGCACTCGGAACCGCGACCTTCGCATGGTTCACACAGAACACAACCGCAACTGCTGACGGTCTTTACGCAAAGACAATTAAGGCTTCCACCCTGAAAATAAGTAAGACTGACAAGGCTTGGACAACTCATGTTGCTTACGGCTTTGGTACTGCGGAAACCCAGCATATAATGTATCCTGCGTCCCACGCGGCTGATGGCAACTGGTACAACTGCGTTGCTGCAGGTGAGACTGCGTATGATAAGAATGCTGCAGCTGGTACGTCGGTAACTCCCGGCGCTAGCAGCGACTATGTTTTCGCTGAGCAGCTGAACGTTAAAAATGATGGTGATACCGGTAGTGTTAGCAGCGTTGCAATTGCAATAAACTATCCTGCAAGTGTATCTAGCTATATCCGTGTTGCGCTTGTTCCTTGTGATTCTGCTGGTACTGCCAAGAGTGGTCAGACTATCGAGAACAACACCTACGCACCCTCAGGCGATAGCAACAAGCAGCTCACTAATGCAACTACTGAGAGCGACACTACCGTCACAGCAAGCTCTTCTACTTCCATTACAGTTGGTACCGGTACACTGGCTGCGGGGGCTGCAGAATACTTTAATCTGTACATTTGGTTCGAAGGTCAGGACAGCGAATGCTATGATACTAACGCCGGACAGACCTTGAATGGTCTTACCTTCACCGTAACCGGTACACCTGCTGCTTAATTAAAAATTGAAAGGTTTGCCTTAAAGCAAACTAAAACAATAGAATTGGGGACCCTGCATGAATAAAACATTGAAAAAAATTATAAACGTTATTGTTGATATACTTGTGATTTTAGTATTAATTATATCAATACTGGTAGTGGTGTTAGCGATAACTTCAAAATCTTCAGGAGTCCCCAATTTATTCGGATACGCTCCGCTCAGTGTACAGTCAAATTCCATGGAGGACACGTTCTCAGAGGGAGATTTGATTATCAGCAAGATTTCAACCGACTCAGCAGACAGGTTCAAGGAAGGTGATATAGTCACCTTCTATCAGAAAATCGGCGGAGAAGACCGGTTGAACACTCACCGCATTGTAGAAGTTGTTAAAGACAACGGTATTGAGTATTACAAAACACAGGGCGACAATCCAAACACCAATCCCGAACCCGACGAGAAATTAAAAAAACCTCAGGATATTTTAGCCGTCTACACCGGAACAAAATTCCCGGGCGTCGGAAACTTTTTCAGCTTCATCAGAACTCAGCTTGGATTCTTCCTCGTAATTCTGCTCCCGATGATCCTCTTCTTTGTTTACGAGGCAATCAGAGTTATCATGAACATCATAGCTTACAACAAGGAGAAGGCTGCCGAGGAGGCTGCCGCAGCCGTTGCGAACTCCGAGCTAACGGAGGAACAGAAGCAGCGCGCGATCGAGGAGTATCTCGCACAGCAGAAATTAAAACAGGAAAGTGAACCGACGGTACAAACACCTGCCGAAGGCGATCAGTCCGATACTGAGCTGTAACAAGCACATTTAACTAATTTGTCCCTAAACGCACCCGTAGGTGCTCATTATTGAAACGGTTGATTCTTTCCGGCCGGAAGGCCGGTCGGAAAGACAATCCGTTGCAGAATTTCCCGGTGACGAGGAGTCACACATCCGAACATACACATCAACCTGACAGATTTTTTTAAGGAGACGACGAGCCGTGGATACAGTATTTGATTTTCTATTTCAATTTCTCGGCCAGTTCTTTGGCTCATTCTGGTCAATTATAACAGGCATATTCAACGGAATAGCGGGAATGTTCAACTTCCCGAAATATGTGGAAATAATCAACGATTTTACGACCGAGTTAGGCGGCTTGGCGTGGGTTATCGCCATCATCGCGATCATTCTTCTCGCCGCGGTCATGGCTTTGATCGTATGGCTTATCGTCGTCGCTGTAAAAAAGTTTATCAAGGGTCGCCGCAGAAGGAAGGACACCGATTCGCTTGTCAAGGAAGTACAGGCGCTCAATAAAGAGGTCATGCGCCTCAACCTCGAGAAGGACAAGATCCTCTCGATGAAGGTATCACAGATCGGTCTGAACCCCAACGAGATCGCCGAGCTCACGGGCGAGGAGATCGAGGCTCTCAACAAGGGCGAAGAGGACGGCGATACCGGCGAGGTACGCTTCCTCAAGCTCACACAGCTCGACGAGGACTGGGCGGATTATCAGCCGCCTGAGTACGACAACGACATCACGCTGCCTGAGTTCTGCGACCGCTTCCGTCTGTTCGCGTGCTCACGACTCGGCCTTTTCTATGACATAGCAATGATCCGCCGCTTCGTTGCAGCGTTCGCGTCAACCAGGCTCATAGTATTACAGGGTATTTCCGGTACAGGTAAAACGTCACTCGCGTACGCCTTCGGTAAGTACGTCAGCAACCCGTCCGTAATCACTCCCGTTCAGCCGTCATGGCGTGACCGTTCCGAGCTGTTCGGCTACTTCAACGAGTTCACGAAGAAGTACAACGAGACCGAGCTGCTCAGAGCTATGTACGAGGCGAGATACAACGAGAACGTTTACCTCGTAATCCTCGACGAAATGAACATCGCCCGCGTTGAGTACTACTTCGCGGAGATGCTCTCGATCCTCGAAATGCCCAGACGCGACGAGTGGATCGTAGACCTCGTTTCCAGCCAGTGGAAGAACGACCCCAAGCTGCTCGAACACGGCAAGTTCACTCTGCCGCCCAATATGTGGTACTGCGGTACCATCAACAACGACGACTCTACCTTCGCCGTTACCGATAAGGTATACGACCGTGCGATGCCGATCAACATCGACAACAAGGGCGTTGCCTTTGAGGCTCCCGACACACCGCCTGTCGTCATTAACTACAAGCACTTTGAGGAGATCCTCAACAAGGCTAAGGCGGACAACCCGGTTTCCGAGGATACTCTCAAGAAGCTCGCGCTCGTTGACGACTACATCATCGCTCACTTCCGCGTAGCCTTCGGTAACCGTATCATGAAGCAGATCAAGGACTATGTACCCGCGTACGTCGGAACCGGCGGAACCGAGATCGACGGTCTGGATTACATCCTCGCGCGCAAGGTACTCCGTAAGTTCGAGGCTCTCAACCTCTCCTATATCCGCGACGAGATCGACGGACTCATCGCCTACATGGACGAGCTGTTCGGCGAGGAGAACATGAATGAGTGCAAGAGCTATCTGCTGATGCTCAAGAAGCTCGTATAATCTGAAATAATCTGCCCGCGGGATGCTAAAAATCTTATTTCGGCATCCCATAAGGCGTTTCATTAGAAAGAAATTTGAGGTGATTTTGTTTTGGAAAATTTTGATCAGTACTACCGTTGCTATAAATACATGCAAAAGAACCTCGCTACAGACTTTACCGCGAACTACCTCCACGCCAACATGGAGGATAACGATAACGGAGCCGACGTCCTCTCGGGTAAGCTTCACGAAAAGGTTATCGACATGGACTGGGTTGTCGAGATCGAGGAAACCCTTCCATATATTGAAAAGGCTATCGACGAGCAGCGCCGCTTCATTATCGAGAACAACGAGGTCTACCGGATCGACAAGGCGAAGATCATCAACAAGGATTCGGTAAAGCACCTCATTCAGCACACCAATTTTATCGACAACATAGATGAAACGGGAAGGGTCACGCCCAACAGAGTGCTCACGATCGAGCGTGAGGACAGCTTTGAAACCTACGAGAACCGTTTCCTCATCACCCTGATCGAAACAGCGCTCAACTTCGTAAGCGACAAGTACCGCAAGATGGTTGACGCGCCGACGGATACCTACAACCGCGTCGAGATGGAACGCGATCTGGTTCTGAACAACCAGCATATCACCTTTAAGTTTGACTATTCAAACGAGGTTAAGGACGCCGAGGAAGCGCTGCTCGATATCAAGGATTACGAGAAGCTCTCGGACTTTGACCGTGTACGCCGTATCCGCGAGAAGCTCAATTCCTTCCTCAACACCGATATGATGATGGCGCTCAGGAAGTGTATCCGTGTAAAGCCGCCCATCAACCGCACCAACCTGATGACAAAGAACCCCAACTACAAGGCTGGTCTTGACCTGTTCACCTACCTCGGCGCGTACAACAAGCCGGGCTTTGAGATCATCGGCAGAGATTTCTCGGGCAAGATGGACAAGGACGTTCAGGAAGCGGTATACATTTCACAGGGCTACCAGCACTTCATGATTTCAATTGCCACCAACCCCGCGCTCAAGAAGATGCTCGAGGAGCGTTACCAGGAGGACCGCACGGGCAGAGGCAAGGCGGGCGACAGTGAAATCGAGGCTATGATTGAGAACGTCCGCAAGGAAGAGCTCAAAATCAGACTTCACGAAATCCGCGAACGCGAGAAGATTATTCGTGACCAGAAAAACGAGATCGCGGCGCTGAAGCGCGAAATCGAAAAGCGCGACAGAATGATAGAACAGCTCAAGAGCAACATCAAGGCTCTTGAGGATCAGATCAAGGAGCTCAGAAACGAGCTGCAGAAGGTCAAGGCAGAGCTGATCAAGGCGAAGGAACGTATCGCCGAGCTCGAAGCGAAGGTCGCCGAGCTCGAGGCAAGGATCGCGGAGCTCGAGGCAATGGTAGCGGCTCTGACCGCGAAGGTCGCGGAGCTCGAGGCAATCAAGGCTCAGCTCGAGGCGAAGATCACAGAGCTCGAAGGTATCATCGAGGAACAGAAGAGAAAGATCGCCGAGCAGGAGCGCACGATAGTCGCTCAGCGCGAGCGTATCAACGAGCTCGAGAGATACGTAGCAGAGCTTGAAAACACGAAAGCAACGCTTGAGGCGCGGGTAGCAGCCCTCGAAGAGGAAACCGCGCAGCAGAAGCAGAAGATAAAGGAGCAGACCGAGCTTATCGCGAAGCAGGTCGCGACGATCGACACCCTCGACAAGGAGATCAAGTCGGCAACCGCACAGATTTCCGAGCTGACGGGAACCCTCGAGCAGCGCGACGCGAAGATTGCAGAGCAGACAGCCGCAATCGCGGGACTGACGAACGACGTGGTACAGCTCAGGAGCGACCTGACAAACGAAAAGCAGCTCCATCAGGAGGAAGTCGAGGCTCAGAAGGCAGCGAACGCCGCCGAAATCGAGCAGCTTAACAAGAAATTCGCCGACGAAAAGGCAGCGCTTCTCGCAGCGCAGACAGCCGAGATCGAGAAGCTCAAGGCTGAGCACGAAACGGCTCTCGAGAAGCTCGACAAGCAGAAGGAAGCCGAGAAGGCGAAGATTCAGAAGGACGCGGACAACCGCGTAAAGGCAGTACAGAAAGAAGCCGACAACCGCGTGAAGGCGGCACAGAAGGACGCCGACAAGAAGGCGAAGGAGCAGATAAAGACCGAGGTCGGCAAGGCTCAGGCACAGGCGAAGAAGGCGGAGAAGAAGGCGAGCGACACAGTCGCCATGTACCGCAAGGAGCTCAAGATCGACCGCGGCGTAGACGGACTGTTCAAGTACGATTTCACGCTCGGCGCACTCGGAGCACAGGCGCTCAAGGCGGAGATGATCTCCACCGCGGGCGAGGACATGAGCGCTCTGCCGAACAACAAGAACCTGCAGTGCCTCTATATCGTCAAGGACAGCAAGAAGGTCACGCTTTACAGCGGCGCACACCGCACGCTCAAGGTCATCAAGAACTTCCGCGGCACGACCGATATCAACGAGTGCAGGGATCTGGTTGTTGAAAACATGAAGAACGCGGACAAGACCTGCGCGTACGTTACATACAAGACGGTAGACAAGAACGAGGTCAGCAACTTCGCGAAGTTCCTCAAATCCGACGCTGATATTCAGGTTACACGCACCTTCCATAATAAGACGCAGAAGGACGGCAAGTCGAGCATAGGAATTTATTTTTACAAGAAATCCTGACCGCAAAAAGCTTAACCGGGGCTTAAAACCCGCGACATCGAGGGATAGCAATGAAAAAGAGCGATGAGATCCGCCGCAAAACGTGGCGCATGATAGCTAAAAATTTAATAGTTTTAGCCGCCCTTGCAGTTGCCGCCGTAATCGGCGTCATGTCGTGGTTTACGCATAAAACTTCAGCGACAGCGGACGGGATAAGCATGAAGTGTGAGACTCCTCCCGGAATCGAGATTGCGGTTGTCGGAGCCAGTGAGTCCGCTCCTTCAAACAGCGATTATAAAGAGGGGACGCTTTATCTTGATCGTACTCTGAATGTTGAGGATTCTAATCCTGTTCAACCACTGTATCCGTTCCTCCAGGAATTGTCTTTTTGTGAGGTAACAAGCGACGGAGCGACCTTCGTCAGACCCCTGCTCACGCAGAGCAACGGCGTTGCTCATGTGGATACTACGTCAACTGATCCGTGGGAAAGGGCTGAGACGAATGTCGACTATCTTTCATTCGATTTGTACGTTCGTTCCAAGGCTCCGATAACAATAGCATTGACCGAAGACTCCACCTTATCGCCTGTCAGCACTCTTACCGCAGGAGATGGCTATTCAAAGGATTCTGTCATCGGCGCGGTAAGAATGTCAATGTTAAGCTCCTCGGGCGATAAAAAGCTCGTTTGGCTTCCCGCCCCGCATGTGTATTATGAGGGCGATATGTCGTCCCCGAATTACAATACCGTGATTCTTAACAGCCCGACTACATCCGATACATATAAGCATTTTTATTATAATCTGGATAAGCAGCGACTGAGCTACACTTCTTCGGATACGTTTTTCGTTACGAGCGCGGCGGGTACATATGAATTAGGTGAAGATGTTGAGATGATCCGGCTATCCAGCTATGATCAGAACCAATATTATTCGGGATATGTACGCGTCAACCTTTGGGTCGAAGGCGAGGATTCAGAATCTAGACTCGCGATGGTCGACGGTAGATTCAAGTTGAATTTAAAGCTGAAGATGGCGGACAACGATTAATTCAATAATAAACGGAGGTGAGATATATGAATTTTTCTGCATTGCTCAAGGCGGTCGGAATAAAACTGTGCCGTCGGTTTCGCGTTAGAAACATGAGCTTGACAAAGTCATATATCTCCGTATTTCTTTGCTTTGCTCTTGCGTTAACGTTTACCTTTTCGTGGTTTTCGATACACGACGGAGCCGAGATCGTATCCGAAAACTTTTTCCTTGAGTCCGCCGCGAGCATGAGAGCGAATCAAGGTATCCAGATCTCAAGCAATATTTCAATCAATGACTTTAAGCTCGACGAAGCAACGAGCTTCGACGGCAGAAATATGTTTTTTCCCGCCGAGGGGTATTTCACAACCACCACCGCGAATATGAAATTTCGCGACGGAAATGTCGGCGACAGAAACGTCAGGTATGTTTACAAGGATTTTACTCTGTCCAACAGCTCAAGCAAAACAAACGTATTTATCAAAGGATATAAAATCCAAATCGGTGATCAAACCTATCAGGATGAAATCGAGATTAAATATGAAAACGGAAAACCGAAATTCCAGATTTTTCCTCTGGATTGTCCTCTCCGCATAGCTTTTATTGATGACAGCAACGCAGCGCCCAAGATGATCGATCCCGCCGCAAGAGTTAAGGAATTCGCAAAGTCCACCAATGCGGTTGATACTATAGACAGCAGCGGTACTCCCACGACACAGACAACGGATCCCGAGTCATTTTCATCTTTCTATTATCCCAACGGAAAACCG
This sequence comes from Ruminococcus difficilis, assembly GCF_016680995.1. The sequence goes on from NZ_JAEQMG010000068.1 coordinate 26,229, forward strand.
TTGTTTACTCTGAATCCAAACGAGAAGAAACGCTGCACCATGGTCGTATGGCTCGAAGGCACCACCGGAGACTGCGATTCCTACATCGGAAAAACCATCAGCGTTGACGTCGACATAGAGAGCAATTTTGATGATTTTGAAACTATCAGCTTTATTGACTACACTATCGGCGACGGTGGTGAAGAGAACGTTACTTTTAACGACGGTACTATTTCGTCAAATACGGCGGCGCGTTGGATCGGACAGAATCAGATAGTCGCGATGTCATACGAGGACACCGTTGAGGATCAGAATCATCAGTTCAGATATAAGACGGTTATTCTTGATTATATCGGTACGGAGGGCAGCGGAGACAATATCAAGGTTATTTACCGAGGGCTGATACGAAAGGATGCCGTTACGAAGATCTCCTTCTACCGCCTGGGCAAGGATACCCAAACCCTTTCGGACGGAAGGACCGTAAAAGGCATGGTTTATAACGCGTGGCATACAATGGCTGACATCAATACTATGATAAACAGCGATATAAGTAATTGGCGGGAAGTGCAGAAAAACCAGCCGCTCGTCGGAGGGTCATATCAAACGGGTGACAACAGAAAACAGCTCCAGGAATCGCGCGTCGTCCACAAAACCGTGGACGGAGGAACTGAGGACGTAAGAAGCGTTGAGTACACCGCAAGAAGAGGTAACGGCTACGGTAATTTGAGCGATAACGGAAATAAATACGCGCATGTTGGCGATAACGCAAGTAACCCGCTCAGAACGACCGAGGAAAAGATGGAGCACTGGCTGGCTCCGTGTATCGGCTATTGGGATTATGATCCTGTTTCAGGCGGCTCCACACCGTCAACGGGTACAACGTATACGGTCAATATTTCCGTCAACACGACTGACTTCCCGTATGTTGAGACCGAGACCTCGCTGTCAAGCGGCGCGTCGACTATGTGGATGACGCTTAAAAAGCCTAACAGTGATGATGTTCTTGAGGTTCAGCTTGACAAGCCTAACGGCGCTACCAACCGCTTTACAAAGGACGGCTATAAGCTTGAAAAGGATACGGAGATCACGAAGATGTATTTGAAGCGTCCGGACAACAGTAAAGAGAACTTTGACATCGGCGCGATGGGCAGCAGCTATCCCTATACGGCAACTACATATAAATTTACAAACAACAACAATCCAACGTTTAACTTAAGGTCAAACGGTTCAAACAATAAGATAATGATTCCACAATAATCACGAAAGGAGGCGGCATCATTGAAAAACAGGCTCAGCGCTGTAATTAGAAAGCTGACGGCTAAAGGGAAGCGGCGCAAAGGATTGATTCTCTCTGTTGTCGCTATCCTTGAGGTTATCGCGATCGCGGTGGTTGCTACCTCCGCGTGGGTTGAAAATATTTCCGCTATCAAAATCTGGGGCGACGGAGTATTTGAGAACGCTCTGTATACTACGGCGAAGATCGGTTCGGGCGCGGGCTACTCGGGCGATTTGGATCTTTCGAAGTATTTCCGCTCCTCAGGCGGTATCCATCTGGGCGCCGCTTCCAGCGCGAACGGTAAGGATGTTTATTTTCCGATCACCGCCTCTGAGGTCGGAGACACGCTGGATCCCTACAGAAAAGCGACCGTTCACGACAAAAACGTGAATTATTACAGCTATTCCTTTAAGGTTCAGTCGGTCACGAGCAAGTGCAACTTCTTCTTCTTTGCGGTTCCCACAATAGAGATCGACGGAGTTGCCGTTCCCTCGTATACCGCTGGTGATACCGAAGAAGTAATGGCTGAAAAACACAGAATAAGAAACGCGGTAAGAATAGCTATCAGCGCCGGCAGCGCCGAGCCGAGAGTATTCTCAATGGACGATTTCACCGAGAACGTTGTATCAAGCTCATCGGGAAATGTGTCTTCCTCGCGCGTACGAGCGTTCAGCAGCTTCCTCACCGGCACCATCGGTTCGGAATCCCTGTTCACAATTGATCAGGGTCAGGAAAAGACGGTCAGAGTGACGATGTGGCTTCAGGATACCGAAAGAAACGGCACTACATTTGCCGGCAAGACGATAAGTGTCAGCGGTCTGAAACTCGCCGCGGGTCTTTCCACCGTCACCTTTAAGGACTATACCTCCAAGTACAACGCCGCAGGAGCCACCACATGGAAGTGGGCGACAGACCCGAATTATCCGATGTTCGTGTACGACGGCTCCAAGAGCTATTCAATGTCTCTTTCCGGCACAGACGAGTGGAAAGCTCAGGTGCTGACTTCTGTACTGGACGATAATACCAAGACCCTGTATTTCTGCCGTTGTCAGACCGGCACCACGACTATCAGCAATCAGAATGATTCAGCGGTTCTCCAGCGCTGGACGGCAACAGTAGCGGATATGCAGAGCGCAAGTACGACTACCTACAAGGCTTACGGCAACGCGAACGGCGCCACGGGTCGCGGAACGTGGGGCAACGTTCAGGAGATCACGCTTGTCAGCAGACATTCTGCTCTGCCGACTCCCACCTCGGGCGCGGAGGACAGCGCGGCTCATGTTCTGCTCACATCAAATGTCACCTCGAGCGTTCAGAGCGAAATGAATTATAACGAGGGTATGTGGCGCTGCTATTTACCCACAAACGATTCGGCGAACGTTACCTTCTCGTTTGGCAACAATACAGTTAACGCCGGTGCGAGAGGCGGTTCAACCCAGTTCTTCATTACCAGCGCTTCCACAGGCTATTGGGCTCCTCCGGCAACGGTAAGGGTCAGATATGCCGACGGCAGTTCGTCTACGTGCGGCACGATCAAGGTTACCGGCGGCGTTGAGAATTCCCAAGATGTTGATGTAACTGCGGGCACGAACGTAACGCTGATCGCTGTTGCGAACGAGGGCTACCGCTTTGTAGGATGGAGCGTGAACTCCGACGGAAGCAGTCCGAATCTGACAAGCGCAAATCAGAGCGTCACCGCTCCGGCGCAGGAGCAAACCGCGACTTATTATGCCGTATTTATAAAGACTTATAACATCTCGTTCAAGGTCGTGACCGATGATGACGACACCGACACGGCAGGCGGTACCGTTCAGATCGATACAGGTTCTGCAGCTGCGTCAGTCACAAAGACGGTAGACACCGGCACTACGGTAACGCTTACGGCGACCGCGAGCAGCGGCTTTACTCTCAGTGGAATTTATGATATTACAGACGACCAAAACGAAGTCGATCTCGGTTCAAGTCCCGCGACGGATACAGTCACTCAAGACAAAGAATACGTAGCAAGGTTTGTTTCTCAGCCGCTTGCATCAAGCTATTATCTCAAGGGTTCATTCAATGAATGGCAAGATGACGATCAGATGTACTATGTAAACAACGTATCTTCCTCCAACAAGGTATACGTCACAAAAGAGCTTACACCGAATACATATTCCTTTAAGATTCATCATTATGTCAGCGGAACAACCGATACATGGTATACAAACAGCACTACATTCGGCGAGACCTTTGTAGACCAGAATTTCAATACCACCACAGGCGCAAGCGAAACTAACGCGAATATTACCATTGCTACAACCGGATATTATACGTTTGTATTCGATATTTCCTCAAGCGGAAGCGAAAAGCTGTCGGTATTCTACCAAAGAACAGAGACGCTGCCGACGACAAGCAACAGACATGACGAGCTGATGTTCAATACCTCGACAGCGGTCGGTTCAGCATGGCTATGGCAGCGAGAAAACTCAACCGACGATATCAGTTCAATCAGCGGAGCAGTTTACAATACTACTAAGCATGAATTGTCCAATTCGAACACTATAGCAACGCTCTCGTTGTTAGGAAAACAGAATACCTATGTTCGACCCGCCGCGATTGGCTTGCAGGGCACTTATACCGACGGCGCTGGTTATCCGGACAATGCTACAAAGGTAACACTTGATGTGGACTATGACACAAGCAAGACCTATACCGACAATGTGTTCTATACAGATGCAGATACATCAAGCAATGCAAACTGGAAAGTCTTTGATCATATCGGCGGAACTGTTTCGCTGAATGTCAGCAGACCCAGACCCAGCAACATGATAACTCTCAGCACGACAAATACGGTCGGTACGCTGAAATCAGGAGCAAAGGTCAATTATTACGTTAAGAAGGGAACCGACGTTTACCACGTAGGCAAGGCAGATTCATCAACGGTAACTTGGATGCCGATGGATTCGGGCAACTACGAGGTTTATGTTGTCATCAAGGATAAGTGGGGCTTGGAAACCACAGTATCCGAAGCGGTGACAGTAAGAGTAAGATAAAACAGGAGGTGAAGACCATGAAAAAATCGAGAGTGCTGCTTGTTATCGGATTGGCGGTAGTGCTTATCGTTACTATGCTTTTGTGCCCGAGTTTTTCGTGGTATTCACGCTCTAACTATGAGAACGGCGAGTCGATGAAATGGGAGTCGACGCAAAATGCATATGACGGCAACGGCATCACCTTTGCAACCTATTATTCAGCGGACGGTGTTGAATATGAATCAACTTCGACCACCGACTATGACAGCTACACTCTTGAACCCGGAGAACGCGTGTTTTTCCGCACGGATATCAATAATACTACATCTGCAGATCAGAACGTTTCTCTGTTCATTTCCGAGCTTACGCTTCATTATTCGGCGTCTGGTTCAAATCTCTTTATCGGCTTGAACAGCCCACTCAGAACTCACAAAGAATTTCAGCTTACTAACGCGGGCAGAACAAGCAAAAAAACCGCGGCTTCCGTTAATCAGAAGCACGTATATGTCGGATTCAGAACCGGTACGTATTATGATTCATCGCGAAAATACGGCGTCTATTACTGGGACGACAACAGCGATTTGACGGGTCACAGCCGCCTGAACGGAGATTTCAGAACAAATAACTGGCAATCGGGCGGCGTGTCTTACGATATGTACTACGCGACAATTCCGTGGTACGCGACCAAATATCTTGTCGGCGAGTGGAACGACGCTAATGGCTGCGTTGATTTTAGCAAGGTTTTGACTAACGGCAATGATATTTATTATCCGGATAACAACACGTTCTTGGTTGATGTTGTAAATCAGAGCAATAATTTTAAGAGCACCTCAACCGCGGCGGGAATCGAGAACTTTTTCTCCTCTGCGGAAATAGCCGAAAACGCGGGAACATATTCTCTTGCCGCGACCGGAATGTCGGGCACCCTGAGTTATACGTCCACAAATACCAGCGTCGCGACTGTGGACTCGAGCGGAAATGTAACTCCCGTTGCTCCCGGCAGAACCACGATAAAGGTCACCTCCAACAGCTTCAGCCCGACGGATTTTAATATCGTTGCGAGCTGCGACGTCGAGGTGTTTTCAACAAGCAACCAGTCGTATTACAATGTGCCGCTCGCGACCAATTATATAGTCGGTCATGCTGTCGACGGAATTGCGTCTACATCATCCGTATACTGGTACGTTGAGAATAAGGAGGACGCGTCTGCGAACTTGACTTACGATATAAAGAGCCTTTACCTCGGTCTGTAACAACTAAATCACCAAAAAGGGTTGCGCTTGCAGCCCTTTTTTATTATACTATATAGTAGAAACTCAACGGAGAATATGCTATGAAACTTAAGGATAAACTTACCGCTAAGATTCCTGTGGAAAAGCGGGTGAAGGTCAAAAAACACTGAACGTGCTGCGCGTGATAAAGAACGTCGTCTGCTGGACGCTTATAATAATCCTGTCGTTTGCCGTCATCACCTTCCTGCTGACGCGCTTTGCGGGCGGCACGCCGTCGCTGTTCGGCTATACGCTGCAGCGCGTGTCGTCGGGAAGCATGGTTCCCGAGCTGGAGGTCGGCGACGTGATACTCAGCCGTAACGTGGGTGAATCCGACGAGCTTAAGGTCGACGATATCATCACCTTCGACGGCTCCGATCAGTTCGGCGAGAAGAATGTAACGCACCGCATTATTGTTGCGCCATACGAAGCAAACGGTGTTGTGATGCTTCAAACGAAGGGTGACGCGAACTATATCGCCGACAATCCGATTGCATTTTCGCGCGTTCAGTCGCTCATGCTCAAAAAACTCGATTTTCTGCGCACGATCTATGATTTGTTCCTCTCTCCGTGGGGACTGATAATTTTCATAGCTCTGCTTCTGCTCGTGTTCTTCGACGAGCTGATGAACATCATCAAAATCGCGACGGGCAATTATCGCGACGAGGATGAGGAGAGCATATCCGAGATAATCGAGCGCATTCAGCGCGAGGATATGGAGAAGGCAGAGGAGAAAAAACGCCGTGCCCTGAAAAACACTCAGGATATGGTCAGCATTATGGCAGAAAGCGGTTCCGAAAAAGCCGTTCCTTCCGAAGAAGCACCCGAAGCAGCTTCCGAAGATGAACCCGAAGATGAACCCGAAGAGAATGCCGATGAAAAATACGAAGAATAACTCCTTTTATGACAAAATCTACGCGGCGGTGTGCCTTATCCCGCGCGGGCGCGTCGCGACCTACGGACAGGTCGCCGCTCTTGCGGGCAACGGCGGCGCAGCGCGTGCTGTCGGCAACGCCCTTCACAAAAATCCCATGCCGGGCGTGATACCCTGCCATCGCGTCGTGAACGCTCAGGGCAGGCTGGCTCCGCATTTTGCCTTCGGCGGAGCGGACGAGCAGCGGCGGCTGCTCGAAGCGGAAGGCGTCAGGGTGGACGGCGGGTACGTCGACCTCAGGTTGTATCAGTGGCGCAATCAGTGAGATTTGCATTTTTCGACAAACTGTGGTATAATGTATAAAGATTGTGTGAATACGGTTAGAGGTGACAGATATGGACTATAAGCTCATTGCCGTTGACGTTGACGGCACACTGACCAATTCGCGTAAAGAAATCACACCGCGCACACGATACGCGCTTCTGGAGGCTCAGAAACAGGGCAAGCGCGTGGTTATCGCCTCGGGCAGACAGCCCATGGGCGTTTATCCGATTGCGCGCGACCTCATGCTCGACCGCTACAACGGCTATATCCTCAGCTACAACGGCGGCAAAATCATCAGCTGCGCTACCGACGAGACCGTCGCGACGAAGTTATTCCCGCGCGAGTACCTCGCCGACATCGTGAGCGTGCTCAATGATTATAATGTTACGATCAATACCTTTGACGACAAAAAAATCTTTTCGAACTCAAAGGTCAACGACTACACCTACATCGAGCAGGAGGTAACTCATGCCGAGATGATAGTCTGCGCGGACTTTGTGGCGGAGGTCAAGTTTCCGTTCAACAAGCTCCTTCTGGCGGGCGAGCCTCTCGAGCTCGACGCGTGCCAGGAGCTTCTGCGCAAGCGCTACGACGGTCTGCTCGATATCTACAAGAGCGCGCCGTATTTTCTCGAGATAATGCCGTTCGGCGTTTCCAAGGGCTCGATGCTGCCCGTGCTTCTCGACAAGCTCGGAGTCAGCCGCGAGGAGCTGATTGCCTTCGGCGACAACTACAACGACATGACAATGATAGGCTATGCGGGAATGGGCGTCGCGATGGGCAACGCCGAACCCGAGGTCAAGAAAATCGCCAACTATGTCTGCGAGACCAACGACGAGGACGGCGTCGCGAAAACAATTGAACAGATGATTTTATCAAAAGCCTGACCGTACGGTCGGGCTTTTTTGTTGACAAACCGGAAATACGGTACTATAATATTGCCGATAGTAATTCTGCACAGATGTATATAATTTTGTGATTAATGCTCAATAAAGTATGCGGCTAAAGGAAATTAATAATATGAAAAGAGGAGAGAAAATGAAACAATCAACCAAGAAACTGACAGCGCTGTTTCTGTCGATGTGCATGGCGGCGTCGGTTCTGACGACTGCGTCTGTTTCGTCGGTAAGCGCGGCGGAAACGGAAAGCGCCGTCTCGTATGATGACGATTACGCGCCTGAGATTGCGGCAGACGTCACGGGCAAGACTGAGTTCGTGTATTACAACGGAGGCAGTTACTATAAATACGCGGCGGACGCGTCCGGACTGATCGCGCTTAAAGCGGACACGGACAACGATTTTTCCTTTAATGTTTACGATGAAGAGTTTAATAGTTATGATTGTATGACAACGGGTAACATCTACACCGTGGGTAACATCTACACCGTATTCAAGGCTGAAGCGGGTAAAACTTATTACTTTGAATCGCCCTATACGGAAGAGGACCGCACCTGTAAAATCATCAGACTTGACCCCGTTCAGGTAAATGTTAAGGAGTGGGTAAGCGCTGAGGTTACGGAGGATACCGATATCCTTGCTTACACCTTCAATTCCGGAGATATTGAGGAAGGCAGCGTGATTTTACATGATAACAGCGACGCTTATGTAGGTGTATATGACGAGAACTGTCGATCTGTCGACTACTGCAGAGGAACAAATAAAACCTATTATTTTTTTATTGTGCCATACGGGGTTGGCGGCACTGTCCGGTTTATGTTTGACGACGCATGCGTGCTTCATACCGGAGCAGAAAATCTGCGCCATGTGAGCAGTCGGGAAACTGCATTTTATTACGACGCCGAGCAGGATATGGAAGCCGCGGTCGAGGTTTATTACGGTGGCGCTGTCTCTTTTACTCTGACCGATTCCGCCGATCGGGTTTTGGGTACGGCACAGATCGATGACGGATTCAATTTTATCGAATTCAGCGCAAAAAAAGGGGAGCGTTATTATCTTAAAGCTGAAATAGATAATATAGGCATGTATGATTTTATCAACGTCACTGTAAATTACGTAAAGGACGTCAAACCCGGCGTTGAGTTCAGTGCGGGAAGCGAAAGCGACACTATATACCGTCTGGTTCCCGAAAAAGATTTTGTAATGACGCTTACGGGCGATGCGGAACACCTATACTGTAACCTGTTTGATGCTGAAATAAAATTTTTTAAAAGACTGCCGGCGTATCTTGAAGCGGGCAAAACTTATTATCTGTTCTTTTATTTTGACGGTAATTACACGGTACAGGAGAATAATACCGAAATCAAGGTCGGTGAAACAGTGAAGCTGGAACAGGTCGGCAGCGGGAACGTTCCGCTTGTTTTTAAACCCGTGAAGGACGTCAGCGTGCGCTTTTTCGCAAGCAGAGACGGTGAGCCGGGCGCTGCGACGCATGACGAGGCTGTGTCCACATTTATATCCACAGCTGATGACTCTCCGATCACATTAATAGATCTGAACCGGAACTATGATCCGTTCCGGGATTTTAACTGCTGCTTCAGGGCGGAGGCTGGAAAAACCTATGTTTTGAGTCCGGAGGTCTACGGCGACCCGGTCGACTGCTCGGTTACTCTGGAGGAGTGCTCGCCGTATGTGATCGAAAACGGAGTGCTCATGGGTGATTTATCGGGAGAGACCGAGGTCAATATTCCCTCTCACTACAATCCTCCGTACGACCCCGAAAATCCCGGCGCTTATCTTGACAAGGACGCCGAGGGAGCTCTCGAGGTGACTGAGATCTTTGAAACCGCGTACAGCGTCAGCGATATCGTAAGCGTCAAGTTGCCCGATACAGTAAAGAAAATCGGCGAATACGCGTTCACCAATTGCACCAAGCTCACCGACGTCAGCCTGAGCGAGAGCCTTGAGGTGATCGGCGATCACGCGTTTTCGTGCAGCTCGGTCACAAGCATAAAAATCCCGGACAGCGTAACCGAGATCGGTGACGGCGCGTTTTACCTCTGCGCGATGCTCGATGAGGTCAAGCTTCCGTCGAAAATCGAAAAAATCAATGGTTATACATTCTGCGACTGCACCTCGCTTAAAAAAATCGAGATCCCGGACAGCGTGACCGAGATCGGCGAAGACGCGTTTAAGGGCTGCAAGACGCTTGATAAAATCGAGATCCCGGAAACGGTAAAGAAAATAGGCTATAGCGCCTTCAGGGGCTGCGAGTCGCTCAAGGAGGTCACCGTTCCCAAGAGCGTGACCTCGATCGGCGAGGACGCGTTAGGATATTCAGACGAATGGAACGATGATGAAAACGCAAGGGGTTACAAAAAGTACGACGGCTTCACGATCAAGGGCTGCAGGGGAACCGAGGCTGAGCGTTACGCGAATGACAACGGATTTACGTTTGTTGCGCTCGACGACGGGCCGAATCCCACCGTGTACGGCGACGCGAACGGCGACGGCGAGATAGACATAAGCGACGTTACTGCTATCCAGAAGTACGCCGCGGCATATAAAAAGTTCAATGCGGCGCAGCTCAAGTACGCCGATGTGAACAAGGACGGCGCGGTCGACATCAACGACGCAACCGCTGCCCAGAAGTACATCGCAGGAATAATCAAATCTTTCGATTAAAACACAAAAGGCAGGCTTTCCATAGCCTGCCTTGAATTGTCTGAGGCGGCTGTGAGGGGTATGAAAGAGCGCCTTTGGACAATATATACAAATCGGCGGTCAAAACTTTGGAGGGTGCCAAAAGGGATAATGCTAAAAAAGAAAAATAGATTTTTTCTCTTAAATTATAATATAAATGTATAGTCATATTCAGATTATAAGGAGGAGAATATATGGCACATATGAAGAAAATTCTTGCTCTGCTGTTGGCGGCTTGCGTTTTCTGCACGGTGGGCATTTTTGCCGCGACCGCTGCGGAGACCGACGACGCGGGCGAGGAAGTAGGCGCTGCTGTCGGAATCACGGTTCACTATATCTGTGAAGACGGCAAGCCTTCAATCTACTACTGGAACAGCCTGCCCCAGAACAAGGAGACAAGCTATCCGGGACCTGCGATGATTGATGAAGGCAACAACTACTACAAGTACACCTTCAGCACCGAGAGCAAAATCAACTTCCTTTTCGTTGTAGACGGAAAGCAGTCTGAAGAGCTCACCCGCAACGCAGGCGAATGGTGGTACAAGAACAGCCGCTGGTATGACCACGACCCCGATGATATAGTCACATGGGATCGCACCGACCTGCGCGAGGATTCGATCTACTTCGTTATCACCACCCGTTTCTACGACGGCGACAAGGGCAACAACGTTCACTGCTGGGACGACCAGAAGGCGAACAACTCGACTCCGACCCCGCCTGGAGAGGCGACTTCAAGGGTCTGATCGACAAGCTCGACTACCTCAAGGCGCTGGGCTTCTCCGCAATCTGGATCACTCCTGTTGTTGAGAACGCTTCGGGCTACGACTACCACGGCTATCACGCGCTCGACTTCTCAAAGGTCGACCCGCGCTACGAGAGCTCAGGCGCTACATACCAGGATCTTATCAACGCCGCTCACAACAAGGGCATGAAGATCGTACAGGACGTTGTATGGAACCACACAGGCAACTGGGGTGAAGCGTTCCTTTGCCCGATTTTCAAGAAGAACTACAGCAAGGATCTGTCCACCGCGGACTGCATGGAGATCATTCCCGGCAGCGAGATGGCGACAGGCTATCCGAACTACGCGAGCCTGCCCCCGGGCGAGCAGTTCCAGGCGCGTCTTGACGTAATGCAGGCGACCAAGAATCCCAAGTACAACTCAAAGGGCTACTATCACGATCCCGAGAACGCCGGTTGGGGACAGGCGACCGAGCAGACAGGCTCCATCGAGGGCGACTGCCGCGACGTCAACACCGAGAACCAGCCTGTAGCTGATTACATCAAGGAAGCGTACACCCAGTATGTAAACATGGGCGTTGACGCGTTCCGTCTTGACACAGAGAAGCACATAAACCGCTGGACGCTCAACAGCGCGTACTTCCCGCACTTCACAGGCGGCCAGTACAAGAACTTCTACATCTTCGGCGAGGTCTGCGCACGCTGGAGCGAGTTCATCAACGAGGGCGGCGCGTCCGACTCCTGCTTCTTCTACACATGGAAGGAAACCGACAGCAAGTGGATCGGCAACTTCAGCACAACTCCGTTCACCGACTCCACATGGAACGTAACCTACGTTGACTCCCACGACTACTCTCCCGACTTCTGCCAGAAGGTACGCTACATCGGCGGCGAGCAGGCATGGGCTGAGAACATGGATCTCATGTGGACATTCCGCGGAATTCCGTGTATCTACTACGGCTCCGAGATCGAGTTCCAGAAGGGCGCCGAAATCGACGTCGGCCCCAACGCTCCTCTGAGCAAGACAGGCCGTGCTTACTTCGGCGACAACATCGAGGGCAGCGTAACAGCTACCGACTTCGGTAAGTACACAGGCGCGAGCGGCGCGGTTGCGACAACACTCAACAAGCCTCTCGCAAAGCACCTCCAGCAGCTCAACCAGATCAGACGCGCTGTACCCGCTCTCCAGAAGGGTCAGTACACAACCTCTAACGTATCGGGCGGCAACATGGCGTTCACACGCCGCTACACCGCTAACGGCGTAGACAGCCTTGCGTGCGTAGCCATCTCCGGCGGCAGACTCAGCGTTCCCTCCATCGGCAAGGGCAACATGAGAGTATATGTATGCTGCGCAGGCGGCTTCAAGGGCATCAGCGGCAAGATTGGCGAAAACGGCACATATCTCAAGTAATTAAAGGCATAAAAGAAAGGCTTGACTTCGGTCAAGCCTTTTTTAGTTGGCAGTATTACGTAGTGACAGCCCTTGCGGCTGTCTTTCAAAATTGCAGTTGTTCTGCAAATTTGAAGGGGAGCCCACAAGGAGCTCCCCTACGGATTAATCTAAAGTTTGAGTTTGGATTTATTTGATTCAGTACAAAGGTATGACAGGGACAGCTGCATTTTTCGCAAACGCAAACGTCTGACCCGCCGTTCATGATACCAATAATGCAGATGAACATTTAAAAAGGCGGAGAATCAATATCCGAAACGGTCGAAGAATCTGACGCCCTGATAGCTGAGAATGAAGTTCTGGCTCTCGTGGAAGGCGCTCTTGACCATGTAGGGGTTGTACATATAGAGCATGCGGTGCTGAACCGCGCTGCCGTCGTCGTCAAAGATGTAGCGCACAGCCTGAACGCACTCGTCGCTGGTGCCGCTGGTGGTGCTGCCGTCGTAGCGGCAGTACTTGATAACGTCCTCGACCGTGGAATAGCCGTCAAAGCACATCGCGTCTCTGACGCACTGGGCGATCATCGCGGCTCCGATAAATCCGCCCGAGCCGAATTCGCCGTAGCAGAGCCTCTCGAGCAGGTCACGATCCTCATCGGTGAGCGAAATGTGGTAGCAGGAGTAGGTGTAGTCGGGGTTGTCGATGGCTACGAGATAACCCGCGTCCCACTGAGCCTGATAGTCGGCAGGAGTATCGGGCGCGATTGCGGTGGCGAAGGGTACGGTGCCGTCGGGAGCCGTCGAGCTCGGCGTGGTCGTGCTTGGCTTTGTGGTCGTGTTTTCCTTTTCGGTTGTCTTTGTTGCTGCAGCCGCTGTCGTTTTGGGAACCGAGGTTGCCGGCGGTGTGTTGACGGAGTCCGCCGTCGCGCGCGCTGTGGGGTAGATGTTCGAGGCAGGCAGCGCGGCAGCCTCACCGTCGCCTGCCTTCCACAGACCGCCCGTCAGCATGACCACCGTTCCGATGACGGCGAGAGCAAGCACGGTTGCGGAAATCATCACGACCTTCTTGTGGTTCTTGAAAAACCCGGATAATTTATTCATTCTTTCACCTTGAATTCTGATAATGTGTTCCTATTATAGCACAAGCTTGCGCGGATTTCAAGGGGAGATAGTTGGCAGACATGCTCCGCTATTTAAAAGAGAAACGTCCCGTCTCATCGGAAACGGGACGTGGTGCAATTAGGATTTTCGGTAGGCTGACGGTGTTTTGCCGAAGTGCAGCTTGAACGCACGGTTGAAGTTCGAGAGGTTGTTGAAGCCCGAGAGCGCTGCGATTTCGATAATCGGGCTGTCCGAGGTCATCAGCAGCATCGCCGCGCGGTTCAGACGAAGCTCGTTGACATATCCCACGAAGGTGGTGTCCATAAGCTCCTTGAAGAGGTGCGATACATAGTAGCGGCTGATTCCTGTCGCGGCGGCAACCTCGTCGAGAGAGAGGCCGTCGATGTAGTGCTCGTCAATGTAGTTCGTGACTCTCTGCAGAGCGCGGTACTTCTTGCTCTTGCTCTCGGCGTCGACAATGCGGACGTACTTGTTGGCAAAGAGCTCGTAGAACGCCTCGTACATCTTGCCGTAGACAAGCAGCTGGAAGAAGTCAGGCTTCTCGAACTCAGCCTTCTTGGCAATCGAGATGCAGTTCAGAATGCGGCTGTGCGGAGCTTCAATCGGAGAAATCTTCGCGTAGCTGGTGCAGTTGCCGTTGATCAGCGCGCGGATAATGCTCTGCGGCAGGTAGTCCTGCGTCACGGCTGCAGGGTTTGTGAAATTAATGGTGATAACACTAATTTCGGCTTCATACTTGGTCAGCTTGTACCTTGTGTTGGGCGATATGAAGTAGATATCGTCCTGATTCAGTTGTGTTGCTCCGTCGGCGGTTTCCAGCGTGACAGTGCCATGCTTTATGTGACCGAACAACGCCTCATGATGTGAGATGCTCTTCTCAACGCGAGGCATGGTTCCGCACACGACTCTGAACGCCGAGTTGGATGCCGAAGTTGCATTCAGCAGTTCAATACTCATGAGAAATCCCCCAAAATTTGTTCAAGTAATGTGCTGTGTAAACTTATCCTATTGTACAATCATTCTATCAAATAAATGGTATTTTGTCAATGTTTTTTTGCCATAAAGATAAAAAATTGACATAAAAGCAAGAAATGACCATTAATGCCCAGATGATACCGCCAATATCTTGTTAGAAAAAGCAATTTTCGCATATTCGGGAGAAATAATTCTTATCTTGTTTTCCATTCCGAAGAGCCACGCGTAGAATTGGGGGCTTAAAATAAGACGTAAATTGACAGTAAAAGTTTTGTCGCTCTCGGGTGAGATGATGATATCCGTGCCGAAGCGGTCGACGATAACGCCGATCTTGTCGTTGTCGACGGAGAGCCTTACGTCGGCTTCCTCGCCGCCGAACATCGAGAAAACCGCCTTTGCGTACTGAGCGGGGTTGAAGGCGTCGATGATATCGTTGTGTTCGCGCGGTGCGGCGAGCTGTTCGATACGCTCCATCTTGTCGACGCGGAAGTGCTTGATGATCCCCGCGGCGCTGTCAAAGGCGATGAGGTAATAGTTCTCGTCGTCCCAGCAGAGCGCGAGCGGAGATACCGCATACGGCTCGTCCTTTTTGGGCACCTTTTTGATTCTCTCGGGCGAGGTGAAGTCGACCTCGTACTTGTAGTAGATAAAGCTGATCTGCCTGTCGGCGGAGATGGCGTTGTGAAGAATGTCGACGCTGTAGTATATCTTCTCGTTGACGCTCTTGACGCGGTTCGTGACAAAGACCTGCCGCCGAAGCTGTTTTGCGTCGTTTTCGCTTACGAGGTGCGAGAGCTTGTCGATAAGCTCAAGGCTCTTTTTGCGCGTAATGAACTTCGAGCTCTGAATCGCGTCGACGAGGAGCTTGAGCTCGGCGAGCTGGAAGTCGCGGTTGCCGACGTAGTAGCGCACGGTGTTGGTGCGGATAGTGCAGATATCGAGTCCGCAGCCGCCGAGCAGCTCGAGGTCGTCGTAGAGCGTCTTGCGGTCGGCGTGGATATCGTAGGCGGCGAGCGCTTCCTTGAGCTCATTAACGGTCATTGCGTGGGCGTCGTCGGTTTTTTCGAGAAGGATTTTCTGCAGGTAGAGCAGCTTCTTTTTCTGGTTAGCGCTTTTGGGCATGGTTCCACCTCAGCTGATGACGATGTATTTGTGTACTTCCTCGAGCACGATGAACAGCGCAGCTGTGCTCGCCATCGCGCGGATATAGTCGCGCTCATTGTCCTCGCCGAGGAGCAGCTTGACGGCGTACGCGTCGGTTTCGCTGCAAATCCCGAGGAATACAAGTCCGACGGGTTTTTCGGAGGTTCCGCCCGAGGGCCCCGCGATTCCCGTAACGCTGACGGTGATGTCCGCGCCCGAGAGCTTTTTGACGCCCTCAGCCATCTGTATCGCGGTTTCGGCTGATACTGCGCCGAGTATGCTCAGCGTGTCGTGCCGAACACCGAGCAGCTTTTCTTTTATTTCGTTCGCGTAGGAGCATACGCCGCAGTCAAATACCTCGCTTGCACCGCTGACGCGCGTGATTCTTTCGCTTATCAGGCCGCCAGTGCAGCTCTCGGCGGTCGCGACCTTGAGATTTTTCTCGCGGAGCCTTTCGACCACCTCAAATTCGACCTTGTCAGGCTCGAGCCCGTTCTTTTTGAGCAGAGCCATGATGTCGGCATATGTCAATGTTACCATAGCAGTCACCTCTCTGATTATTTTAGCACGATATATTTAATATTGCAATTATTTTTGATTTGGAGTATTATATTTATATACTATAGAACGGAGTAATGCGTATGGCATGGTTTTTCTCCGGGGGCGGGGTGCCTTCGGACGTCTATCAGTTTGACGGCGAGAACGCAAAGCACATCAGGGTTCTGCGGCTTCGTCAGGGCGAAGAGGTGACGATCGTCACACCCTCGGGCGAACAGTGCGAGGCGGTGATGGAGAACGTCTCGGGCGACTGCGTGACAGCGCGCATAATTTCGCGAAAAAGGTGCGAGAACGAGCCGGACGTGTTCGTGACGCTCTATCAGGCGCTTCCGAAGGGCGACAAGATGGACTACATCGTCCGTAAGTGCGTCGAGCTCGGAGTCAGCCGTATCGTGCCCGTGCTCAGCGCGAGGTGCGTGTCGCGTCCCGACGAGAAGTCAATGCGCAAGAAGCGCGAGAGGTGGCAGAAAATCGCCTTGCAGGCGGCAATGCAGAGCCGCCGCGGAATTATACCGCAGGTCGGCGAGTGTGTGTCATTCGCGCAGGCGGTGGAGCAGTCGGCTGAGAACGGGCGGAACATATTTTTCTACGAGCTCGGCGGCGAGAGCGTGAAGGAGATCCTCAGCGAAAAGCCGGAGAGCGTCGGAATGTTCATCGGCAGCGAGGGCGGCTTTGAGGAGAGCGAGGCGGAGCTCGCGGTGCAGAGCGGAGCAGTCGCGGCGACCTTGGGCAGGCGTATCCTCCGCGCGGAGACAGCGCCTTTGGCGGCTCTCTCGATAATCATGTACCAGACGGATAATTTTTCATAGAGATCAAGGAGTAGGAAATGATTGGTATTATCTGCGCAATGCAGCTCGAGGCAGACGGAATCGTCGCGCTCTCGGAGAACGTAAAAGAAGAAATCATCGGCGGAATGAAGTTCTATACCGCCGCTCTGCACGGCAGAGAGTTCGTTGTCGTCGTATGCGGCGAGGGCAAGGTCAACGCCGCGATGTGTACGGCGACGCTTATCCGCGAATACAGCCCGAGCCTGATCATCAACAGCGGCGTCGCGGGCGCGCTCTCGCCGATCGTCAGCGTAGGCGACCTTGTTGTCGGCAGCAAGGCGGTCGAGCACGACATGAACGGCACCGCCCTCGGCTACAAGCAGGGCGAGGTCAACCTCCCCGGTCAGGGAATGTGCACGTATTTTGACTGCGACAAGGCAGCCGCGACAAGGCTCGCGGTGATCTGTAAGGAGCTGCCCGGCACTCGCGTCGCTCAGGGCATAATCGCGAGCGGCGACGTATTCATTTCGGACAGAAAGAAACGCCTTCTGCTCAACGACCGCTTCGGCGCGGTCGCGTGTGAGATGGAAGGCGCGGCTATCGGACACGTCTGCCGCTGCTTCGGGGTTCCGTTCGCGATACTCAGGGCGATCTCGGACGACCTCGACGAGAACAAGGGCATGGACTTCGTGAAGTTCTGCCGCCTCGCCGCCGACAAGACGGTCAAGGTGCTGGACAAGTTCCTGCTGCAAACTGCCGAATAAAAAAATCCCTTCCGCCGAGGAAGGGATTTTTATTTTATTCCGCCGTGATGACCTCGTACTCTCTGACGTTGAGGACGGTTTCGCCGTCGATCTGGAGCGCGACGGGTCTGTCGAACGCTACCTTGACGCGGTTGCTGACGAAGGTCTTGACGATTTTTGTCTTGTTGACGTGCTCGCCCTTGAAGATTGACGGAAAGGCGGCGAGCGTTCCTATTTTGCCCTTGCCGTACATAACCATAGTAGTGACTGTTCTCTGCGTGTTGAGTCGGTCCTGGTCGGGAGTCGCCATCATGCCGCCGCCGTAGAACCTGCCGTTCATCGTGGGAGCGAGCCACGCCTTGTCAAAAACATGGGTCTCGCCGTTGACGGTGATCGTCGCGCGGGTGGGCTTGTAGTGGAAGAGCAGTCCCTTGATCGCGATGGAGGTGTAGTTGATCGGCTTGTCGCCCGCCTTTGTGCGCTGACGGTCGCCTTCTTCGCAGCAGTAGCCGTCGATTCCGTAGCCGATGCCGTTGATGAATTTCTTTGTCATGCCGTTGACGATGACGGACGGCAGCCTGACGAGGTAATCGTTGATCAGCGCGGGGCCGTCCTCGGCGCTCTTGCCGATGTCGGTCCAGAAGTCGTTGCCGCTGCCCGTGGGGTAATAGTAGACGCGGTTCTCGATGGAGTCGCAGTCGATTTCGTTGACGAGGAAATTCAGCGTGCCGTCGCCGCCGCAGACAACGACCTCGTCGTCGGGCGAGATGCTGTCGAACAGCTCCTGATAGGTGTCGAACTCATTGACCTCCTTGTAAACAAGCTCCTTCTGCGTCCAGATCTCCTTGATCCTGAACGCGCCCTTGGCGCCCTGATCGTTGTTGGACTTTTTGTTGTAGATAACGTAGGTTTTCATAATTGTTCGCCTCACAGATTTTTATTCATGATCCCGGCGACCCTCTCGCCGATTGCGGTCGTTTTCATACCCTTTATCTCCTCGGCAGACAGCACCCCGAGAACGTCGAGCTCGACATGGCTGCGGTGGAGAGGAAAGTTCTTCTGGATCTCATACGTGCCCTTCGCGGTCATGACCACGATCGGGACGTTCGCCTTCTGGGCGATCTTGAACATCGCTCCGTGGAAGGGCAGCAGACCCTCGTCGTAGTTTCGCCTGCCCTCGGGATAAACGGCGACGTTGACCTCGCCGCGCTTGAGCAGATCGGCGGCGCGGTTGACGGTTTTCATGGCGTTGCGCGGATTCTCGCGGTCGATCGCCATGAACAGGCAGCGGTGGATAATCCTTCCGTAGACCGGCACCTTGAAGTTCTCGGGCTTCGAGATGAACGAGAGCTGTTCCTTTCCGAAGGCGTACCATGTCAGTATCGGGTCGAACTTCGAGCGGTGGTTGCACACGAGCAGGTACCTTGTATCCTTCGGCAGAAGCTCTCTGCCCGTGACCTTGACGCGGATACGAATGAGCTTTGCCGCGACGGCGGTGGAGTTCGTCAGCAGGAAGCGGAAGAATTTGCTGTCGTGCTCGTACTCCTTATTCATGTCGACGAATAGCCCGACGATGAAGAGAAAGATGAAATAAAGCGGACAGAACGCGAGCACAGCGATAACTATCCAGAAAATGATCCAAAAAATAACGGTTCCCATAATTTACATTCCTTATAATAAGATACTATAATTATATACAAAAATCGACCGAACGTCAACGATTTCCACAAATAAATACGTTTTTTGAGTGCGGAAAAATACGGAATAACGACAAAAACAAAAGGCGTTGCCGCGGGCATTTGTACTTTTTTTATGAAATTTCGGAATCGTGAAAAGACTTGCGCCGCAGATGTTGAAAACACCCTCAAATAGTGTTAAAATAACAGTGAGCAATGTACCAATCAGCACAATTGCTCCATAAATTTTTTAAAACAAAATAATAGTAATTTGCATGAAGCTCAAAGAACCGTTGCTGTACTGGCTCAAGCCCGGCAAGATCCAGCCGATCAACTACACGCTCTTTATCCTGATACTCGTCGGCAGCTCGATCGTGCGCTACCGCGTCGGGGTCAACAGCCTTAATCAGAAGCTCCGCGTCGAGGAGCTCAACGGCGCGCTCGAGGATATAGCCAACCACGACAGCCTTACCCATCTTTATAACAGGCATTCGCTCAGCCGCATGATACCGTCCTATGTGGGCGCGGATATCTGCCTTAGGGAATACTCGACCGACAAGGGCAGACCCGAGCTGAGCTTTGCCTACGGCTTTGTCAGACTGACAGCCGCAGACCTCAGCGCCGTTCACGAGGCGATCTCGAGGGCGGATAAGCTGCTGTATGAGAATAAGAAAAACGCACGCGTTCAGCGTGCGTTTTTGCTTTTAATATACGATTACGGGCGTGCCGTATGAGGTGCGCTCATAGAGGATCTTTACCTTGTCATAAGGCGTGTTGACGCAGCCGTGAGAGCCGTTGCCGTTGTAGATAGTGCCGCCGAAGGACGAGCGCCAGCTCGCGTCGTGGATTCCGATACCGCCGTTGAAGCCCAGCCAGAAGTTGACGAAGGACGAATATCCGGGGCCTGTGAGGGTGGTGTTGACAGCGCGTGAGCTGATGCTGTAGCGGCCTGTGGGAGTGTTGCACTCGCCGTCGTTGTTGCCTGTAACAACGTCGGTGTCGAGATACAGCTCGTTGTTCTCGTAGTACCAGAGGTGCTGCTGCGAAATGCTGATCTCAATATACGTACCGCTTCCCGCGGCGGTGGCGGCGTTATTCTTGCCCTCCGCCTTGGAAACCTCGATCTCGCAGGTGGTGTATGTGCCGCGGGCTTCCTTGTTATTGCCGAGCACATAGTACGGCTCAACGCGGAAGGTGTAGGTGTCGCCTGCGGTTAGCTTGTCGGTGATGAAGTAGTTCCTCTCGGTCGCGTCGAGGTACTCGAGGTCGCTGTCGCCGTGAGCGACATAGATGTTGTAGCCTGTAGCGTAGGTGTTGTAGTTCCAGCTCAGGTGAACTCTCGACGCCTCGCTTGTCGCGATGAGGTCGGTAGGCGCGCTCATGCCGCAGACGAGCTGGATCGTCCTGCCCTCTGAGGGGTAGTTGACGCCGTTGTACAGAGTGCGGTTCGCGCAGACCTTGTAGGTGTAGAGAACGCCTTCCTTGACGTCGTCGTCGGCGAAGGTGGTCTTGTCGGCGTCGTTTATCTCAGCGACGAGCGTGTACTTGCCGTCCTCGACGGAGCGGTAAACGCGGTAGCTGTCGGCGGTGTCGGACTTGTCCCAGCCGATCTCCATCTCGTCGGAGCTGTGCAGGGCGTGGAGGTTCGAAACCTCGCCTGCCTGGGTGGCGGTTTTCTTGACGGACTCGGGATATTCTCTCGTTTCGCCGTCGATCACGGTGTAGGGAACGATCTTGATCCAGTACTGGGTGCCGCTCTTGAGCTCACCGATAGAAACCTCTGGCTCGGTGACGTCCTTTGCCTTGACGTAGTCCTCGGAGCTGTCCCTGTCGCAGATATAGACAGAGTATCCGTCGGCGTCGTCGGCAGCGTCCCAGGAAAGGTCAATGCGGTCGGGCTCATAGCTGGTTTTTTTGATTGTGTCGATCACACCGCGCGACTGAACGGGAAGCGCGGCATTTTCGTTGAGCGAGGCGGGCGACATTTTTGCGACGTCGGCGGTCTGAGCCGGGGACGACGCGGCGGTGTCGTTCGCGACGACGAAGATGCTTACCGCGACAGCGGAAACCAGAACCACGGAGCCAAGGATCACCGAAAGGGCAATTCTTGATTTTTTCATATACCTTCCATCTCTCTCTCGTAAATTATACAAAGTTTTGGTTTTCAGATAGGCTGTTATCGATATTTAGATTATTATATATTATTTTGCCGCGGTCTGTCAATTCCCTGAGAGAATTTTTTGCGGCGAAAAGCCGCTTTTTATATGAACTGCCAATGCGTCGGGGGATTTTTGGGGGTATTTTTGACAATATGATATTTCCGGGGCAGAAACTGCACTGAAATGACCGAAAAAAGCCATGAAAATCAGCGCGTATTATATCTTGTTACAAAAAATGACAGAAGAGGCACCGGAAAATAGCAACATTGTTTTCCGAATTAACTTGTATTATATTGAAAAAGATGATATAATTGTAATGAACTAAAGGATGGCAGAACCTGATGTTCAAAACTTGCAGCATTGCCGCGTGAAGAATAAAACACAGAATGTCTTCTATAAGCAAACGCGGCGGTGCTGTTTTTCTATCTATAAGGAACGCTTAAAAAAAGGGACGACTATGAGGTATTTCATCGATTTTGAGGCGTCGCAGTTTGCCGAGGAGATAATCTCGGTGGGCTGTGTTGACGAGAGCGGACGGAGCTTCTACTCTCTGGTGCGCCCTAAAAAACCGAAAAAGGTGACTGACTTCATCACCAAGCTGACGGGCATAACGCGCGAGGAGGTTCTCTCTGCGCCCGAGGCGGACGAGGTTTTCGCCCGTTTCTACGACTGGCTCGACAAAAGCGAGGCGTTGAAGTTCTATTGCTACGGCGACTGTGACAGGCGGTTTGCGCTCAACACGGTCGTTACGGTCACGGATTTCAGCGCCCAGACGGCTCTGAGCCTGATCATCGCCAACATAGTCGACTTTTCGGTCGAGCTCAGACGGCATTTCAAGATGAAGCGTTCCATCGGACTTGCGAAGGCTGTGTCCTACTACCGCGGCGAGGAGATCGTGCAGCGGCACAACTCCCTCGACGACGCGGTATATCTGCGCGAGGTATTTTTCAGGTCGCGCAGCGAGGTCATCGACAAGTGCCCGTTTGAGGAGGAGCTTCCCTCCCCGGCGGATATCGTCCATACCGGCAAGCGCAGCGTAGTGGCTCTCCGCGACGAGTTCGAGATCACCTTTGCCTCTTGCGGCAAGGCTGCCGAGTGGCTCTCTCAGACGCAGCTCAAGAAGAAGCTCACCGTCAGGGAGAAGCAGAACATCAGCAACAAGATCTCGCTCGCAATGGAACGCGACAAGCCCTACAGCGGCTTCATCTGGCGCAGGAACAAGCAATAAAAAGAGGTTTGACAGCGGGCAAGCGCCCGCGGGCTCCTCGCGTACTATAGGTTAAATATTCAGGCAGCGTTGCATTTTCGCGGGAAGTGTTCCCGTGATAAGTAACGTTGCTTTTTTGTTGCATATCTGTTGCATTTGCAAAAATATATGCTATAATCATTAAGGTGAAATTATATGGAAAGATATCTCGACCATTTCCGCGAGGAACACATTGAAATATTACAGTCCAAGGTGCTTTTCCGCGGCATGAACCGCGACGAAATCCGCTCCTTCATCGTCCACGCAAACCCTGTCTACGTCGAGCTTTACGAAGGTCAGCGAATTCGCCTTGACCGCGAGTTCTCCCACATGATAGGGCTTGTTATCACGGGCGTGACCCACATCTACAGCGTGGGCTACGACGGCACGCGCACGCTTCTGCGCTCGCTCGGGGACGGCGAAACAAGCGGACTTCTCTGCTCGATGCTCGACTACCAGAACTCGCTTGTTGAGTTCGTCGCGTCGTCGGACGCCGAGATGATAATGTTCACGCCCGACTCTATCCGCGTTCAGGAGCTCGGCGACGTTCAGGTTCAGCACAAGATCCTCGTCAACCTCATCGCGGGTCAGAAGAACCTCTACTACGAGATGACCCAGCACCTCGCCTGCCTCTCAAAGCGCACCGTCAGGGACAAGGTCATGCGCTTTTTGTATTACTACGCCGAACGAGTGCGGTGCTACGAATTCACTGTGCCGTTCTCGCGCGAGGAGCTTGCGGATTACCTCGCGGTCGACAGAGCGTCGCTCTCGCGGACTCTCGGCGAGCTCAAAAAAGAGGGAGTTATCGACTTCAACCGCAGCCGCTTCCGGATACTCAGCACGCGGCTGTTTAAATATTGATATGAAAAATTTGGGATACGGATTACAGAAGGAAGATTTATGACAAAACGGACTTTTAAACGCGCATTTCGCGACAGCCTGCCGATACTCGCGGGCTACCTCGCTCTGGGATTCGGCTTCGGCGTGCTCCTTGAGAGCAAGGGCTACAGCTTCTGGTGGGCGATACTCATGAGCATAACCATGTTCGCGGGCTCGGGTCAGTACGCGGGCGTCGACTTTCTCGCGGGCGGCGCGACGATACTCACCACCGC
>NZ_JAEQMG010000069.1 GCF_016680995.1 Ruminococcus difficilis
TGCGTGTTGAAGCGGCTTGACTATCAGCAGGAGCAGGGCTTTATGTCCTCGCTCGCTCTCGGCGTCAATCAGCTTGAAATCGAGCGCGGCATGACGACGAGCAGCACGGCGATATTCGTACCGTTTTTGACCTGCGAGCTGTTTCAGGAGGGCGAGGCGCTGTACTACGGTCTGAACGCCTTATCCAACAATATGATCATGGCGAACAGAAAAACGCTGAAAAACCCGAACGGCCTTTTCCTCGGTACGCCCGGCAGCGGTAAGTCCTTCTCGGCAAAGCGTGAAATGCTCAATGTGTTCCTTTTGACGCAGGACGATATTATCATTGCCGATCCCGAAAACGAGTACGCGCCGCTGGTGAACCGTTTCGGCAAGCAGGGACAGGTCATTGATATTTCGCAGAACTCCACCAACTATATCAATCCGATGGATATCAACCTCGATTACGCCGACGACGAAAACCCGATCAATCTGAAAAGCGATTTTATCCTGTCGCTTTGTGATCTGATCGTCGGCGGTAAGGACGGCTTATCGCCGGTGGAAAAGACGGTCATCGACCGCTGTACAAGGCTTGTGTACAGAAACTATCTGCAAAATCCCTGTCCTGAAAATATGCCGATCCTCGGAGACCTGTATGATTTGCTGCGGGCGCAGCCGGAGGCGGAGGCGCAGCGGATCGCTACCGCTATGGAAATTTACGTTAACGGCTCTTTGAACGTCTTTAATCACCGCTCCAACGTGGATTTGGATAACCACCGCGTTATCTGCTTCCAGTTGAAATCTCTCGGCAAGGCGCTGAAAGAAATGGGCTTGCTGATCATGCAGGACGCAGTATGGAACCGCGTGACCGTCAACCGCGCCAAGCATAAAACGACGTGGTTTTACATTGATGAATTCCACCTGCTGCTCAAAGGACAGACCGGCGCTTTCTCGGTTGAGATTTGGAAACGCTTCCGCAAATGGGGCGGTATTCCGTCGGGCTTGACGCAGAACGTCAAGGATTTGCTTGCCTCGCGCGAGATCGAGAATATCTTTGAAAACAGCGATTTTATCTACATGCTCAATCAGGCGCAGGGAGACCGTAACATCCTGGCAAAGCAGCTCGGCATTTCGCAGCACCAGCTTTCCCATGTCACACAGTCGGGACCGGGTGAAGGTCTGCTGTTTTTCGGCAATGTGATCATTCCCTTTGTGGATCACTTCCCGAAGGACACGACTTTGTATCAGATCATGACGACGCGCCCCGATGAAATCGCGAAAGAGGCGTCATAACGCAGACGGGAGGTGATGGATATGTCCCGCGACAGAGAGGATTCAGGCGCGAAACCGAGGCACAGATTTTCGGAACGTCCGAGGAACAGTCCGGATGCGGAGCGACAATCGGCAGCGTCACGCTCTCGCGGTGAAGGTCAGCCGCGTTCACGGCAAAGCAGTTTTTCGGCTCAACAGTCAAATGAGCGGCAGTATGTGGAGGAACGCACAGACGGTCATGTTGAAGAACGCCCGAACCGTGAACCCGAAGCAGCGGCACAATCCAGCTCGTTAAATCAACAGCGCAGATATGCTTCACTGCGGCAAACATCAGATAAACGCGTTAACGGTGAAAATGAAACGGCTGCAACCGCCGATTCGTTCTCCGAACAGCGTCAGGAGGAAACGGAAAGCGAAGTTTCACAATCGCCCGATTACGGTCAGCGTGCGGAACAGTCTGTTTATTCTACGGAATCAAAGCAGACGGAGAACGTCAGCCGTGAGCCGCATAGCAGCGGCGCTCATACGGTCATGCAGAACAGCAGCCGCTATCGTCAGAAGTTCCGTCAGGAGTCACAGACGGCGGAGGCCGGCACGGGAGCGTCAAAGCTGCGGTTTGCCGACGATGAATTGCCCGGACAGGACGCAGTCAACCGCAAGCTGGAAAAGGCACAGGAGCGCGCCGCGCGTTTTGAACAACGTTTGCACAAGGCGGAAAACAAGCTGCCCTCGCGCCGCAAGCCTCGTTTGGAAACCTCAGCCGATCCCGCGACCGGCAAGCAGAAAACACGGCTGCGGTTTGAAAAAGAGGTCAAAGAAAAATCCGAGGCGCTGAAAGGTCCCGCCGTGCTCCGTCCCGTGAAGGGCGTAGCCAACCTTGCCGGCGGTATGGTTCACAAGCAGATATACAAAAATGAGCATGAAAACGTCGGCGTTCAGGCGGCGCACCGTGCGGAGATCGCCGGTGAAACGGGTCTGCGGTACGCAAGCCGCGCCCATAAGCTCGCGCCGTACAACAAGGTAAAGCGTCTGCAAAACCGCACTGTCAACGCACAGGCGAAGGCGGCTTATCAAAAGGCGCTGGCGGAAAATCCAGAGCTGAAAAAGAAAAAGCTCGCCAAGGCTATGTACAAGCAAAAGCTGAAACGCAAGTACGCAAAAGCGGCGCGTGAAGCGCAGAAAACAGGCAAGCGGGCAAAAAAGACGGCGGTAACGACTGAGAAGATCGTTAAGGAGATCGCGGGAGCTATCAAGCGCCACCCGGTCGCCGCGCTGGTAATATTCCTGATTTTCCTGCTGATCCTCTTTATCGCGTCGGCGTTTACGTCCTGTACCTCTATCGGCGCGGGCAGCTCCGGCGCGTTTTCGTCTGTCTCCTATCTGGCGGGCGACATTGTTATTGATCAGGCGGAGCTGACCTATACGGAATGGGAAACCGATTTGCAGCTTGAAATCAACCGCATGGAAACCATACGGTCGGGCTATGACGAGTACCGCTATGACGTTGACGAGATCGGGCACGATCCGCATGTCCTGATGGCGTACCTGACCGCCGTGTACGGAGATTTCAACAGCTCTCAGGCGGAATCCGCTATGCGGAGCCTTTTTGACAGTCAGTATCATCTGACGCTGACCGAGGAAGTTGAGCGGCGCACCCGCACCGAACCGGCGACCGATCCGACCACACATCAGCAAACGACTACTAACGTAGCGTATGATTACAAAATTCTCAATGTGAAGCTGACCTCGGTTTCGCTTGAAAGCGTTGTATCGGGTCGCGTCAACAGCGAACAGCGCGACGCCTGTGATACGCTGCTGACGACAAAGGGCTGTCGGCAGTACGTCAAAAATGTTTTTGGCAGCACCAACTGGCTTTCAAATGTGACAAGCTATTACGGCTACCGCGTTCACCCGGTCAGCGGCGTCAAGGACTACCATACCGGCGTTGACATTGGTATGCCGCAGGGTACGGTTATCCGTGCGGGTCACGACGGCGTGGTTACCGTGGCGGGCAATTCCGGCGGTTACGGCTTGTGCGTCATTATCGAGGGCGATACCCCGACCGGCAAAACCCTGATGACGAGATACGGGCACTGTTCGCAGCTGTTGGTTGCCGCCGGTGCGAACGTTCACGCCGGAGACGTGATCGCGAAGGTCGGCAGCACCGGGACGTCCACGGGGCCGCACCTTCATTTGGAGGTTTTGCTTGACGGTCATTATCTCAATCCGCTTTATTTCGCCGAAACAGGCGACGAAACAGAGCGGCATTTATAAACAAATATTTTTGAACGGAGGTTACTATTGAACCCAAAAATTGAAAAACTCGAAAAGGATATTGAAAAAGCAACGGCGAAGATCGCGGAGCTTCAAAAGAAGGTGCGCGATATGCAGGCGCAGAAAACCGAGCTTGAAAACGCCGACTATGTGGCGACTTGCCGCAGCTTCAAGCTCACGCCGGCGCAGCTTGCGGAGTTTCTGAAAACGCGTCATTTGCCGCAGGAAACGGAGGATGACTATGAGGATTAAGAGGATCGCCGCACTGACGGCGTTATTTCTTTTGACGGCGGCGTTTGTATGTTCGCTGAATGTGTTCGCCGCTCCCGTTGAGGAAACGGACGCTCCGGCTCCTACCGCACCTGTTGCAACGCAGGGTACGCAGCCGACGGAGCCGGTCGCTCCGACTTTACCGCCCGGAGCGTTCACGCCTGACGGTCAGGGCTCGGTGCTCGACTATGTAGAGAATGAGACCGATGAAAAGCTGTTTTACACCATTTCCACCAAATCGGGCAATGTGTTCTATCTGGTGGTGGACGAGGCGCGCGGCGAACAGAACGTGTATTTTCTGAACGCGGTCACCGAATCCGATCTGACGGCGCTTGCCGAGGAAAACAATAAAACCTCGGTCAGCGGTATTTCAGCCTCTCAGACCTGTACCTGCACTGATAAATGCGAAAGCGGCAAGGTCAATGAGGATTGCCCTGTCTGCAAAAAGGATATTACCAAATGCGAAGGGAAATCTGCCTCGACCGCCGACGAACCGGCAGGCGGCAAGTCTGAGAAGGACAGCGGCAATATCACGATGTATGTCATTATCGGCGCGGCGTTTATCGCTGTCGCGGGCGTCGGAATCTACGTCAAGGTGATCCGTCCCAAAAAGCAACAGCCTGAGTTTGACGATGACGAGGGCGAGGATTACGGTGAATACAACGGAACCGACGATTACGGCAATTCCGACTATCTGCCCGAGGATGACGACACAGACGAATCATAAGAACATATAATTTTTTGGACGCGGGGGCTTCGGTCTTCGCGTCCGTTATTACAGGAGGTAAAATTTTTGGTAAATAAAATCGTTTCAATACCCGGATATGTACATCTTTACCGTTCTCTGCTGCGGTTTTATCATGTGCCCGAAAATGAGATCAAGGAAATGCTGTATGTGCTCAATACCGCGAACCTTGATTGCTTCGGCTATTATCACCCGGAGATATTCGTTGTGCAAAGCGGTCCGGCGCTGTTTTCAACTTGGCTCGACAATATGAACTACCGTCCCTACCGCACGGAGGTTCAGCTTTACAAGGCGCTGGTCTGCCTGAAGCACAGCGTTGACAGGGAGTTTATGACCGTCGAACAGCGCGAGGCGCTGCAAAAGCTCCGCTGTATCATTTCCAATATCGAGTACCGCTTTTACAAGGCATTTGGTATTGAAATCGACGATGACCGCACTGTTTACAACGAGTGCGCATTCAGTCTTGTGCCGGACGAGGACGAGCCGAGCGTCTGCCTTATGCACGATTGGGTGTATTTGCCGACGGCGTAAGGAGCGGCGGTTATGACAACGGATGAATTAAAGGTAGTTTTTGAGGAACAGGCGCAGCGGTGCCAAGAGGTGCTGCTGCAAAAGGGCATGGAATACACCCCCGATGAAGCGGATCGCTTTTCTTCCTTCAAGACGGCGGCGAGTTTGCAGCATACCTCTCCGGCAAACGCGCTGCTGGGTATGCTCTCAAAGCACATCGTTTCTCTCT
>NZ_JAEQMG010000007.1 GCF_016680995.1 Ruminococcus difficilis
GTTATCCCCAGGGTAGCTTTTATCCGTTGAGCGACGGCATTTCCATTCACATACCGCCGGATCACTAACTCCAACTTTCGTTACTGCTCGCGCCGTCACGCTCGCAGTTAGGCTGGCTTCTGCGTTTACACTCAAATGCACGGTTTCCGTCCGTACTGAGCCAACCTTTGAGCGCCTCCGTTACTCTTTAGGAGGCGACCGCCCCAGTCAAACTGCCCACCTGACAATGTCCCCCGACCGGATTCACGGCCGCAGGTTAGAATTCCAGAAACCTAAGGGCGGTATCCCAACATTGACTCCACTAAAGCTGACGCCTTAGCTTCCCAGTCTCCCGCCTATCCTGTACATAGATTACCGAAACCCAATATCAGGCTACAGTAAAGCTCCATGGGGTCTTTCCGTCTTGCCGCAGGTAACCGGCATCTTCACCGGTACTACAATTTCGCCGGGTGGGTAGTTGAGACAGTGCCCAGATCGTTACACCATTCGTGCGGGTCGGAACTTACCCGACAAGGAATTTCGCTACCTTAGGACCGTTATAGTTACGGCCGCCGTTTACCGGGGCTTCAATTCAATGCTTGCACATCTCCTCTTAACCTTCCGGCACCGGGCAGGTGTCAGCCCCTATACTTCATCTTTCGATTTGGCAGAGACCTGTGTTTTTGCTAAACAGTCGCCTGGGCCTATTCTCTGCGGCTCTTTCGAGCACTCCTTATTCCGAAGTTACGGAGTCAATTTGCCGAGTTCCTTAACTACCCTTCTCCCGCTGGCCTTAGAATTCTCTTCCTGTCCACCTGTGTCGGTTTGCGGTACGGGCATCTGCTTCTATACACATAGCTTTTCTCGCCTTGATCTAAGTGTGCTTCCCTACTCTAATTTCGGTCCCTTGCGCCCGGGTCAACCAACGCCCGGGTCACACCCTTTTCAAGTGTCCCTATGCTTAAATTGCAGATGGTTACGGAATATCAACCGTATGTGCATCGGCTACGCCTTTCGGCCTGACCTTAGCTCCCGACTTACTTGGAGCGGACGAACCTTCCTCCAAAAACCTTAGACTTTCGGCCATTAAGATTCTCACTTAATTCTCGCTACTTATTCCGGCATTCTCACTCGTATACAGTCCACCAGCGCTTTCGCTCTGACTTCACCCCGTATACGACGCTCTCCTACCATACCTTACGGTATCCCAAGCTTCGGTTCATAGTTTAGCCCCGTTAAATTTTCCGCGCAGAATCACTCGACCAGTGAGCTATTACGCACTCTTTTAATGAGTGGCTGCTTCTAAGCCAACATCCTGGTTGTCTAAGCAATTCCACATCGTTTTCCACTTAACTATGATTTGGGACCTTAGCTGTGGGTCTGGGCTCTTTCCCTTTTGACAATGAGACTTATCTCACACTGTCTGACTCCTGAAAAACGATTATCTGCCATTCTTAGTTTGATAAGGTTCAGTAACCTCTCGGCCCCTAGCCAATTCAGTGCTTTACCTGCAGTAATCTATTTCAAGGCTAGCCCTAAAGCTATTTCGGAGAGAACCAGCTATCTCCGGGTTCGATTGGAATTTCTCCGCTACCCACAACTCATCCGCTACCATTTCAACGGGAGTCGGTTCGGCCCTCCATAAAGTTTTACCTTTACTTCAGCCTGGCCATGGGTAGGTCACCCGGTTTCGGGTCGAATACATTTGACTTCATACGCCCTGTTCAGACTTGCTTTCGCTGCGGCTCCGCACCTGAAGTGCTTAACCTTGCCAAATACATTCACTCGCCGGACCATTCTACAAAAGGTACCCGATCGTCCGTTGACGGACTTTCGGTGCTTGTAAACACAAGGTTTCAGGTTCTCTTTCACTCCCCGCCAGGGGTGCTTTTCACCTTTCCTTCACAGTACTTCTTCTCTATCGGTCACCGAGTAGTATTTAGGCTTGGAGGATGGTCCCCCCGTATTCCCACCGGGTTTCACGTGTCCGGCGGTACTCTGGATACAGATGGCTGAAAATTCTTTTCGCCTACAGGATTCTCACCTTCTTTGATTGACCTTCCCATGTCATTCGGCTAAAAATTTTCAATACCGTATTCTGTCCGAACCCCGAAAGTATTACTACTCTCGGTTTGGCCTCTTCCGCGTTCGCTCGCCACTACTGGCGGAATCTCTGTTGATTTCTTTTCCTCGCCCTACTTAGATGTTTCAGTTCAGGCGGTTCCCCTCATATACCTATTGATTCAGTATATGATGACAAGACTTTCCTCTTGCCGGATTGCTCCATTCGGAAATCCACGGATATAACGTTCACTTACAACTCCCCGTGGCTTATCGCAGTTAGTCACGTCCTTCATCGGCTCTCGGTGCCAAGGCATTCCCCTTGTGCTCTTTGTAGCTTGACCATTATTTTTCCGACTGCTTTCACAATCGGAAGTGAGATACTTTGGTTCTTCGTAATTTTGAAAATAGGCTGTTTTTACAACTTATTTTACCCATTCAGAAATTGCAGTATTTTTACCTTCGTAAACATTTACCATTTTAATTGAGGTTTGAGTTTAACTGTTGATAAACAATACTTTTCTCTTTATCTGCTATCTTTATTCAGTTTTCAAGGTACTTGTGATAAGATGTCCGGCCTCGTTGCGCTCCGCTGTTCCGTTAATAACTCCCACTCGTCTAATCTGTTCCGTTGCTTTGGGCAACTCCACAGCTTAGTCCTCGTCAGTCGTTATTCCCGGGCTCCGCGCCTCGGCTTTTCTTATCTGGTGGGCTTAAGTGGACTCGAACCACCGACCTCCCGCTTATCAGGCGGACGCTCTAACCGGCTGAGCTATAAGCCCATGTTAGTTATTTTGTGTTGAGTCAATTAAGCCTCATGGTGGAGATATGCGGGATCGAACCGCAGACCCCCTGCTTGCAAAGCAGGTGCTCTCCCAGCTGAGCTATACCCCCATATCTTCTCAGGGCTAGGACCCTGAAAATTGAACAACGATTGCAAGTCAAACTTTTCGTAATGCTGACCTTGGATGTTAGACTGATTTATTTCATTCAGTCAGGTCTCCATAGAAAGGAGGTGATCCAGCCGCACCTTCCGATACGGCTACCTTGTTACGACTTCACCCCAGTCGCCAATCCTACCTTCGGCAGCGTCCTCTTGCGTTAGACTACTGACTTCGGGTATTACCGGCTCCCATGGTGTGACGGGCGGTGTGTACAAGGCCCGGGAACGTATTCACCGCGGCATGCTGATCCGCGATTACTAGCAATTCCGACTTCATGCAGG
>NZ_JAEQMG010000070.1 GCF_016680995.1 Ruminococcus difficilis
TTCGCGGCGTTTTTGGGCAATTCCCCGACCGTCAGCGCGTTCGGCATGGACGACCTGAAAAGCGACAGCCGAATGCAGCTCGGCTATTCGATCATCAACGGCTATTCAAAGCTCAGCGCCCGCAGCGGTCTGACGGACTACAGCAAAACCGCCGTTTACTGCGGTCAGGATTTGTCAAATCCGTACCTGCTCGCGCTTGCCGGTACGTTTTATTTTACAAACGGAGTGGATCTCGAGCGGACTCTGACCGACAACGGCTACGCCCTCGGTCTTGTGCGTAAGCTCAACGCTTTTCTCGAGCGCATGGGAGTGAAAAACGAACGGCTCACTTCTCTCAAAGCGGCGCTTAAGAACGAAAAAGTGCCTGTCACGGAGAGCCTCGACAGCGTCGGTCTGTTGTTTATAAAGACGGACAGCGCCTTTGCGGGCCGTCTTATGAACGACGACAGGGTGGACTTCGTTTTCGCGGGCGGAGAGGTTCCGCCGAGCATGAAGGATTTGAATATGGACGGCAGATCGGACTTCGAGGACGCGTCGTATATCCAGCGCTTTTTGGCGGGAGAGCTTGTATATCCCGACGCTGACGAGAACGAGTATATCAAATTCGCGACGGATATTGACGGCGACAAAAATCAGGATATCAGGGACGCTACGGCGCTGCTTCGGGACGCGTAATAGCGCCCCGAAATTTTTTAAAAGGCTGTTGACATCGGCGGGAATATGGTATAAAATAGTTTTATATCAAACAGTTTAACTTCGAACTGTTGAAAACTGAACTATTGGGGTGATAGCATGACTGCGGCCAACGAAATCGGCGCGATCGGCCGTGAGATCAAGGCGATCGACCACCTGATGCAGCGCGAGATCCAGAAATCCGCCTCTCAGATGGGAGTTGACAAGGTGACGGTGATGCACGGCTGGATTATCGGTTTTTTGATGTCGGCGAGCGGCGACGTGTACCAGAAGGACATCGAGTCGCACTTCGCGATTTCGCGCTCCACGGTGACGAATATCGTCAAATGCATGGAGAAGAAGGGTTACATCAAGCGCGAGTCGGTCGATTCCGATGCTCGTCTGAAAAAGCTCGTGCTGACAAAGCAGGGCAGAGAGGTAGGCGAAACCATGCTCTCCGCCGTAAAGGAAACCGAAAAACGCTTTGACAACATGCTGTCCGAAGCCGAGAGCAGGCGATTTCTGACGCTTATCCGCAAGCTGAGGCTCGGACTTGAACAATCCGCTGCGAAAGGAGAAAAAGAATGATTAAAACACTTGCTTTACATATCAAGGGCTTTGTGCTCGAATCGGTGCTCACGCCCTTGTTTATGATTCTCGAGGTCATTATGGAAACGATCATTCCGATGCTCATGGCGACCATCATTGACGACGGAATCAACAAAGGCGATATGCAGCATATCATCATCACGGGTCTGTGGATGCTGCTCTGCGCGCTGATAGCTCTGTTCGCAGGCGCGATGGGCGCGGTATACGGAGCGAAGGCGTCGGCTGGCTTTGCGAAAAATCTCCGTCAGGGAATGTTTGAAAACATTCAGAGCTTTTCCTTCGCGAACATTGACAAGTACTCAACGGCGGGTCTTGTAACCCGAATGACGACCGACGTGACGAATGTCCAGAACGCCTATATGATGCTCCTGCGGATCTGTTTCCGCGCGCCTGTCAACCTCATCGCCGCGATGACAATGACCTTCCTGATAAACGCAAGGCTCGCGAGCATTTACCTTATCGCGGTCGTATTCCTTGGAATCGTAATGGGATTTATCATCGCGCGCACACACAAGTATTTTACCCAGGTTTTCAAGCGTTACGACGACCTCAACGCGAGCGTGCAGGAAAACGTATCCTCTATTCGTGTCGTCAAGGCGTTTGTCCGCGAGGAGCATGAGGTGAAGAAGTTCCACAAGGCGGCGAACAACCTCTACAAGCTCTTTGTCAAGGCGGAAAAGCTGATGGTTTCCGTCACTCCGCTCATGACCCTGACTGTATACGGCTCCGTTATCGCGATAAGCTGGTTCGGCGCGGTGATGATCGTCAAAAGCGAGCTGACTACAGGCGAGCTGACAACCATGCTGACCTACTGCATGCAGATACTCATGAGCCTGATGATGGTGGGCTTCATCTTCGTGATGCTCACGATGAGTATGGCGAGCGCGCAGCGTATCGCAGGTGTGCTCAACGAGAAATCTACGCTCACAAATCCCGAGAACCCAGACTTCAATGTGCCCGACGGCAGCATCAATTTTGAGAATGTGTCGTTCAGCTATAGTGAAAAGAGCGAGCGTCCCGTTCTGAATGACATTAACCTTCATATCAGATCAGGCGAGACGATCGGTATCGCGGGCGGTACCGGCAGCTCCAAAACCAGCCTTGTAAACCTCATCGGCAGACTCTACGACGCGAGCGAGGGAACAGTCAAGGTCGGCGGCAAGGACGTACGTTCCTACGACCTCGAAACCCTCCGTGACGAGGTTGCCGTGGTGCTCCAGAAGAACGTCCTGTTCAGCGGCACGATCCTCGACAATCTCCGCTGGGGCAACGAGCACGCCACCGAGGAGGAGTGTATCGAGGCGTGCAGGCTGGCATGCGCCGACGAGTTCATTCAGAACTTCCCCGACGGCTACAACACCCGAATCGAACAGGGCGGCACGAACGTCTCGGGCGGACAGAAGCAGCGCCTTTGTATCGCGAGAGCGCTTCTCAAAAAGCCCAAGATACTGATTCTCGACGACTCGACCTCCGCGGTCGACACGGCGACAGACGCCAAGATCCGCCGCGCCTTTGCCGAGGAGATCCCGAATACCACCAAAATCATCATCTCTCAGCGCATTTCGAGCGTTGAGAAGGCAGACCGCATTGTTGTAATGGAGCACGGCAAAATCAACGCCGTAGGCACCCACGACGAGCTTATGCAGAGCTGCCGGATCTACCGCGAAACCTACGTTGCCCAGACAGAGGGCAGCGGCGACTTTGACAAGAAGGGAGGAAACTGATATGGCTGCACCGATGGGACACGGAAGAAGAAACGCGGGCCCGCGCCCGAAGGTCAAAAACCCCGGAAAGACCTTCAAGCGTCTGCTCGGACTAATTCTCAAGAACTACAAGGTTCATCTGATAATAGTATTCGTCTGCATCATAATCAGCGTATTCTCCAGCGTTCAGGGAACTCTCTTTATCCGCAACCTGATCGACGACTACATCGTGCCGATGCTCTCTCAGCCGACACCCGATTTCACTCCGCTGATTCTCGCAATCATGCGCGTGGCGGCGTTCTATCTGGTCGGCGCGGCAGCAACCTACGCTTATTCGAGAATAATGATTTACGTCACTCAGGGCACCATGCGCGATCTGCGCTGTGATATCTTCAAACACATGGAGAGCCTTCCGATCAAGTATTTTGACACCCACCCTCACGGCGACATCATGAGCGTCTACACCAACGACGTTGACACCCTTCGCCAGATGGTCAGCCAGAGTATGCCGCAGGTATTCTCGAGCGCGATCACGATCGTTTCGGTTCTTGCGAGCATGTTTGTGATCAGCGTACCGCTTACTCTCATCACCCTCGCTATGGTTTTCGCGGTGATGATGATAACAAAGAAAATCGGCGGCAAGAGCAGCAAGTATTTCCTCGCGCAGCAGGTCGACCTCGGCAAGGAGAACGGCTACATCGAGGAGATGATGCAGGGTCAGAAGGTCGTCAAGGTTTTCAACCACGAGAAAAAGAGCGTTGAGGAGTTCAATGAGCTCAACGACACCCTTTTCCACAGCTCCTACAACGCCAATATGTTCGCAAATATTCTCATGCCGATCAACGCCCAGATGGGCAACGTCAGCTACGTACTCTGCGCGATCGCGGGCGGCGTGCTCGCGACCTCGGTCAGCGGCTTCTTCGGAATCTCGCTCGGCAGCCTTGTCAGCTTCCTGTCGTTCAACAAGAGCTTCAGCCAGCCTATCACACAGGTCAGCCAGCAGTTCAACAGCATTATCATGGCTCTCGCGGGCGCGGAGCGTATCTTCGCGATGCTCGACGAGCCGTCCGAGGAGGATAACGGCTACGTGACCCTCGTCAACGCCAAGAGGGTCGACGGCAAGCTCACCGAAACCGACGAGCGCACGGGACTGTGGGCGTGGAAGCACACCCATCAGGCTACGGGCGATATCGACTACATTCCGCTTCAGGGCGCGCTTGTAATGGACGACGTCGACTTCGGCTACACCGACGAGAAGATGGTGCTGCATAACGTCGACATCGACGCAAAGCCCGGTCAGAAGATCGCCTTTGTCGGTTCAACGGGCGCGGGCAAGACGACTATCACGAATCTTATCAACCGCTTTTACGACATTCAGGACGGCAAGATCCGCTACGACGGAATCAATATCAACAAGATCCGCAAGTCCGATCTGCGCCGTTCTCTCGGCATAGTTTTGCAGGAGACCAACCTGTTCAGCGACACTATCATGGAGAATATCCGCTACGGCAGACTTGACGCGACAGATGAAGAAGTCATCGCGGCGGCAAAGCTCGCAAACGCGGACGACTTTATCCGCCAGCTTCCCGACGGCTACAACACCGTTATCAAGGCTGACGGCGGAAATCTCAGCCAGGGTCAGCGCCAGATGCTCGCCATTGCGCGCGCGGCGGTCGCGGATCCACCTGCGCTCATTCTCGACGAAGCGACCAGCTCCATTGATACCCGAACGGAGAGAATGGTTCAGGAGAGCATGGATAAGCTGATGAAGGGCAGAACGACCTTTGTAATCGCTCACCGTCTCTCGACCGTAAGGAACTCCGACTGCATTATCGTGCTCGAGCAGGGCAGGATCATTGAGCGCGGAACCCATGAGCAGCTACTCGAGCAGAAGGGCAAGTACTACAGCCTATACACGGGCAAGGCGTCATAAAATAATTGCCGTTTCCGTCTGTATTATATTGATTACTGACACAATATGTTGTATAATACAGATGGAGGTGGGCATATGAAACACAAAAACTTGTTATCGGCGATATTCGCGGCATTCATGCTTATTGTTATGCTTTGCTCATGCGATATCGCCGATATCTTCGCGGAAAACACGTCGGATTTCACACCCGATATGTATGTCCACTTTCTCGACGTGGGGCAGGGCGATTCGATATTTATCGAGCTGCCCAACGGCAAAACAATGCTTATCGACAGCGGTGAGAACTACCACGGTGCGGCGATACTCTCGTACATAAAAGACCGCGGTTACGACAAAATAGACTATGTGGTCGGCACGCACCCGCACTCCGACCATATAGGCTCGATGGCATATATCGTCAGGAATATAAAAATCGGCTCGGTATATATGCCGAAGGTCGCCACGAATACCGTTATGTACGAAAAGCTGCTCGAAGCCGTCGAGAAGAAAAACCGCAAGATTCAAAACGGCAGGGCGGGAATAACGATCGCGAGGGACAAGGACAGGGACTTTGCGGCGAGGATAATCGCGCCGCTCGAGGTCGACGAGAAAAACCTCAACAACAGCTCCGTTATGATTCTTCTCGACTACAAGGATGCGACATTCCTCTTCACGGGCGACGCCGAGAAGGACGAGCTTAATACAATAAAAGCGGACGTAACCGCAGACGTGCTCAAGGTAGGACACCACGGCAGCCGCAACGCCAACCCGAAGGATTTTCTCAAGAAGGTCGATCCGCAGATCGCCGTGATTTCCTGCGGAGTTGACAACGACTACGGCCACCCTCACAAGGAAACACTTAAAATTCTCAGCGAGATGGACTGCGATGTATACCGCACCGACAAAGACCAGACCGTGACCGTTTACACCGACGGCGAAAAGCTCGGGGTTGAAACGGGCGGCGAAGTAATAGAAAGGGCGAAGTAATGAAGAAATTTACTGTTGACCGCATTGAGGGAGAGCTTGCCGTACTCGAATGCGAAAACGGCAGCTTTGTCAATATGGAGCTTGATTCACTTCCGAAGAATATCCGCGAGGGTGATATAATTCGCTTTGACTCAAACAGCTGCTTTCTCAGCGCTGAGGAAACCGACCGCCGACGCAGGAAGATGCAGAAGTTGATGGACAAGCTCTTTACAGAGGAATAAAAAATCGCTCCCTCACCGGGGAGCGATAAATTTATTTTCGACAGTTGTGCACACCACGGCACAGCGGATTTCGGCGCATTTGCCCTTTGAGAGAATACGTGCGCACTCGCCGAGCGTATTGCCCGACGTGATGATATCGTCGATTATCAGGATATTCCTGCCTCTGACCGATTCTATATCTTTCAATGCGTAAACGCTGTGTACGTTTTTCGCGCGGTCGCGGCCTCTTGTCTTGTGCTGCGGATTATTGCGCTTTACCTTCTCAAGTGTGTCAAGGTACGGAAGCTCCATGATCTGGGCGCATTCGCGCGCAAGCAGCTCCGCCTGATTGTAGCCTCTGGCGCGCTTGTCCTTATAATGCATCGGCACGCACGTCACAAGGTCAAAACGCAGCTCTCCGTGAATCTCCGAAACCGCGCGGACGATCTGCATCGCTAAGGGTTTCGCGAGGTCGCCGCGGTTATGAAATTTCAGCTTTTTGACAGCCTTGGCGTAAACGCCGTTATAGGAGAAGGGTGAGGCACAGAGAAATCCGCCTATGGCATAACGTGTGCAGCAGACTTCGGGGAACTGTCCGCGACAGCTCTTGCAGGCGCATTCGGTATCGGGAATTACCTTGTTGCAATACGGGCACCGCGACGGAAACAGAGCCACGGCAGAAAAACGGAGTATTTTTTTGAAAACATTCATGGCAACAAATATTATGGGCAAGGTTGATTATGGCGTTTGGTACTGATAATATAATACCACTTCTTTTGGTGCTAACGCAAGAGCTGAAATATGTTTCCGCTCAAAAGAAAAATTTTTCTGACGCTCAAAAGAAAAAATTTTCTGAAAACTGTTGACAACCAATGAACTCTGTGATATAATATCTCTTGTTGAGTTCGCAAAGAACAAAAACAAAATATGCGAGTGTGCTGGAATAGGCAGACAGGCACGTTTGAGGGGCGTGTGTCTTTGACGTACGGGTTCAAGTCCCGTCACTCGCACCATTTTGAGGCAGTTTTTAACTGCCTCTTTTGTTTTGCCAACTTTTCCTAAAATGCCCGAAAACGGCTTAAACACTGAGGTTTTGAGCAGTTGCAAAGTAAGGTTGGGGAAAGTTGAAATCGCTTAAAACAAGATAAAGTGCAGTCAAAATCACAGTCAACTGCAGTCACGAATGCAGTCAAAAACATAGATTTTTCGTGAAAACATATAGACCGGACAGCAAAAAAGTGCTGTCAAATTAAAGAAAATGACCTTAATTCACTGAATCGTTTGTTTGACAAATCTATTTTCGGAGGTCATATTATGAAAGAATTACAGCTAACATACACACAACAGGGCGATTATCTTCTTCCCGATTTGAAGATACCCAAACAGCCGAAGGTCGAAATCGGTGTTTTCGGACAAAGACATAAGCGTTATCTGAAAGAGCACCACAGACTAATCTATTTTAATCTGCTCACTTCGTGTAAGATCGCGGCATATCTTGCCGACATAGATTCTCAGGCAAACGAAATGTACAATCTGCTCGTCCGTCAGCTTTCTGAAAAGGGAAACATAACCGAACAGCTCAAAGCGGAGAATCCAATGGAATGGACGCGTAAAATGAACGCAATCCGACTCACAGCCGCCGAAATCGTCAACAGAGAGATAATCTACACCTAAAATTCATATCGCTTAAAATGCTGCATTATGCAAAAACAAGGAGGTCAGGGTAATTACCTTGATCTCCTTGTTCTTCATTTTAATTCTTTACATAATTAACCGAATACTTATTTACTATTGAGTCACTATTCAAATTATACTGAATCAGTAATTGTTGAATTCTATTTTCGTCAAGCCAGTTAGTGTCTTGAACTAATGCATTCACGAAGTCTTTTATTTTTCTCTTAAAATCTGCAAGTTTTTCTTGAGTAATTATTCTCATTTTTTCAACAGGGGAAGCTTGTCTATCGAGAATAACTGATTTATGGACAAGAATAGGTGTTGCAGTAAACTTGTCACCATATTCCGAAGAAAACCAACGCATAGATCCGTCAAGTTGATTACAATAGGATTTAGAGACTGTTTCTGAAGTAGCTTCGTTCTTACATTCTATTACAAGATACAGATTATTTCCAATTGCCCACAAATTATCTGGTCCTTCTCCTTTTGTTTCTTTATCTGGACGAGTAGAATCAAAACCTATAATTTTTCCTATTTCTTCAATAGCGTTCTCAAACGAATCAGCATCCATCGAAAAGTCAAGCGATGAAAGTATTGAATCTACATGAATAACATAATCGTTTTGTTTTATTCCACGATTAGTAATATAGTCACAAACAGCCTTTGATTGTTTTGTGTTGTTGATTCTTTTTTCATATCTAACACCTTGTAATGGAGACATAACACTTATATTCACAGATTTAGCAGAAAGCAGAGTTTGCTGTGCTTGTGATTGATCAATGCAATTGATATATTTTGCCTTTACTTGCATTAAGAATCCTTTAGTTGTTTTTTGCGTTTCAGAGTTTATTGCATTGTTGATTATATCTATGGATTTTTGCAACTGCATAATCAATGAAAAATGGTATGCTTGACGTAAAGCTACTGAACAATTATCAAAATTTGGGATACTTGAATACTTGATATGCATTAATCTTTCTTTACTTTTTCGAATCCATTCATCTTC
Organism: Ruminococcus difficilis; assembly: GCF_016680995.1. The sequence continues at coordinate 8,764 of NZ_JAEQMG010000070.1, forward strand.
ACGATTAAGTGAATAGTTAGCTAAGTCAAAAACTTCATCAATGCTTGGTTTGGGAAATTCCTCAATTAATAAATTCCATAATTCCTTTGACAGCTTGTATTGCTCTCTTGTGGCATTGCTAAACATAGATATTCCGTCTTGATGAAGTAATATATCAGCAAGATTATCGCCCATTAAAACAATACAACATGAGTCGTTGTTTGAGCGTACTCCTCGTCCCATTCCTTGCTCAATTCTTTGGATTTGTTGACGTTTTAGAGTTCTACAATTAGAATCAATGCTTTGAATGTATTTATCTTTTTCATTAAGTAATGGCGGCAACCCATCAATAACCAGCAATCTACAAGCATCATCAGGTAGGTCAATACCGTCATATCTATTGACTAATACAAATAATCCTAAAATATTATTCTTTAAGGCATCTACAACTTTATTAATGTTGTTTTTATCAACAATTCTCAATCCTTCAGGATCCCAATACTTAGCTCTATCAAATGAAGGAACAATAACAATCACATTATGTTCTTTTGATATTTCAAAAACTTTATCTTTTATCTCATCATTAGTTATTTGGCTATTGAGATGTCTTGGGAAGAGAATTAATCTATCTCCTATATCGTTTGCGCTTTCTGGCGTAATGATTTTTTCAAAATCACCCTTACATAGTCCAATTGATGAAACAAAAACACTATCATCAGATAGGGTAGCACTCATAAAAATACGCCGATCAGCATTTTCAAAGCTTTTAATTTTGGAAATATTTACTCCCTCTGGAATAATATCAATGCCACGTGCAGTTATAATGCAGTCACTTGTAACCAAAGAATCATCAATTAAGGGTAGCTTAAAAAATATGCAATGATTATTATCATCATCCGTATTATATTTAGAAAGCAATTGATATATCTTATTCTGCTTTTCCTGCCACATCCAAAAAGGGACTATGAACTGTTGTGTCGGATCCTTGCTTGATACTATATTAGTGTATGATTTTATATTATACTCTCGCCATTGTTCATCAAATATCTGTATTATTTCACGGTATAGACAATGACTACCAGGTACTCTTATAGAAAACTGTTCAACAATTGTGTCAAGGCAAGCATGTACATCATCAATTATTATACTTCCAATTGGATAGTTTGTGATGGAATTCATTCCAAATACGCTTCGTCCATTTACTATTGCATGAATTGTTGTTACAAGAATAGCTTTGTTTTCGGAATATGAATAGTCCTGTCTATCAGTTACTGCGTTGACTCCAAGTGCTTTCGCTTCATTGCAAACCTGCTCAACTAAATACTTATTTGGCACAGCATATATTGCAGGACCTTTTCCTTCATTCAAACAGCTTTGTAAAATCATTAATCCAACAACGGTTTTTCCGCTGCCGGTATTCATCTTGATGATGCAGTTTTTATCATTTCTAACATCAAACCATTTTTTCCAAACCTCAGACTGAACATCTCGGGGATACTCATAACCTTTTGCTCTCTGAGGTAAGGACATGAATATTTCTCTCGGTTCAATTGGCAATGGCTTTGAGTTTCCACTTAATCTAGATAATAAATCCATACTAACCTCCTATGATAGATTAATTCTCCATTTTATGAAAATGGTTTTTCAATTGTTCAGAAACATAATTAACAACCATATCAGCATCCTTTTGTTGTAACGGTTCATTGTGTTCAGCGTAATACAATTCATCTTCAAAAGAAAAAACAGAAATAAATGCTTCGTCATATTTTTGGTTAATCAATTTATCAGACTTACCGAATCTATTGAAATCATCAGTTGACCAAGAATGACTTTTTCGGTTTGTTTCCTTGTTTGTATGATACATCAGCACTCCGTTAAGAGCATATACTTTAACTATTTTGTTACATGCAAAAGTCATAAGCACAGCAACAATATCATATATGCTTAATAGATGAAGTTGACTAAATATTACATCAAATCGCGTTGTATCAATATACTGATATTTCATCACATTAAACACAGATTCATTTTTCTTTTCATCTTTGATAAATGAATCATAAGTACCAAGAAATAAATCCGTTTTTTTATAATCATTCAATGTTGATTGCCCGATATACTTTTCAACGAAATCTTCACTATATGGTTCTGTCATTGAATCAAAGCAACGTAATAAAATTTCTTCATCCATTAAAAGAATCGGGAAAGGGTCTATTGCCAATCTCATTACTGCAACAACACCTAAACAGCGCGTCAAATAATCTTCGAATGTTTTGATAAAAGTAGTTTGCGATTTGTTTTGGTTAATGGGATGATTTCGAGCCATGTAAAAATGCTGTAATCCTTGTTTGTGGACAAACTTATTCAACTCGGCGTTCAGTTTTTTGGCATCAGAAAAGAAGTCAGCCATTTTAGTCAACATATCCGCAAAAACAGCGCCTGATTTTGCAAGCTGTCGAATCATTTGAGTTTCCATAGGAAAATCTAAAGTTGCTTTCCATGCTTCCAACTGCTTTTCTCTCTCGGCTTCAGGCAAATCCGACAAGTAAACCATGGTTGTAGATACTTCAACTGCAGAACGCAGAGAATAGTATGCACAATCAAAATAACCCATTTCAAATAATTCAATAGCATTGACTAACTGTTGTTCAGCTTCCATGACAAACGTGTTGCACAAATTTGCGTCTATTCTGCCTGTCCAACTATTTTCGATGTTTTGCAAATCCCAATAATACCGTTCTTTATCAGGCAAAGGAATCGGTCGTATGTTTTTGGCTTTACGATAATCTATATATTGATCACTCATTAGCTTTCCTCCTGCGAAAAAGCGCAGTCAAAATATTTCGAAAATGAATTAGTTTTCATCAATCCATGTTTTTTGCATTTCAACAAGCGCTTCACATTCTTGGATTTCTTTTGCTATAACACTTGCCGCCAATTCTGTTTCATCAGAAATTGGATATGGTGTTTGGTTTTTAGCTGTTTCTTTGAAATTCGAAATATTATCAATTATATAATTTTTAAAACTTTCGGCACTGTTATCTGAATCAAAAAGCAATACTACCGATAATAGCTTAGATGTTGCAAATTGAGCTTCACGCCCATTGCATTTTCCAATCTTGTGTTCTAAAAAACGCAATAGTAGGTATTTTATGCTGTCTGTTGCAAAATAATAAATGCCAATAATATCATTATGATTATGCCAATTAGAAATAAAAATGCTATCAGGACATGGCGCAGTCATTCTTCCGCCATCTAAAACTGTGCTTTGGCAAGAAAACAATTGCGTTGTATAATGAAAAAGCTTTATTATACCATAGGAGAAGCTATTGTCTGTTTGTACGTGATGATAGAACATTCGACATCGACCACGATCCTCATCCTCGTCCTCAACTACAATCGTAAACTGAGGGAACAGTTGATGATAGTAACGCGACTCTTCTTCAACCCAATCATCAGGATTCTTTAGCAAAACCTTTAATTGTTCTAAAGGAGTGGTAATTAATCCAAAACGTTTTTTCCAAAGATATTCAACGTGATTTATATCTGCACTTTTGTTAATGTCTGTATTATTATCCAGTACTCTTGTGTAGATATGATAGGCTCTAACACCATAACCTTTGTTGTTCTTATCACAATAATCACTTGTTAAATAGTAAGGTACATCTGACGAGTTCTTTATGATAAATACATCTAACTCATGTGAATCAATAGTAATAGTTCTGACTTCAACACGAGGTCTTGTATCGCCGGCGAATTTGCAACTTTTAAGTAATTGAACAACTTTTTGCTGATTTTTTCGCTTTGGGTCATTCTCTACACCAATAATATTCCAAGTTTTATCTTCAACGCCAAATATTAAATACGCGTCACGATCCACTCGATTATTTGCAAGACAAATGATGTCGTGAAGCAACGCCACGTTGTTATCGTTATAACACTGCTTAAAATCCCACCAGTCATCTTCTCGTTTGGTGGCTATTAATTCTTCTACCAGTTGTTTCAGTTCTTTTGTATCGTTCATAATAACCTCATTTCAATTTTTAGCACAGAGGCAGGATTTCGTCGAGTTTTTGGACGATGCGCTTTTGAATACCTACCACATCAATTAATCTTCACACTGGCTGAACCAATTGATAGCTACACGACCACCTGTTTTTGCACTCATAATTACAAACAAGAAGTCCTTTTCTCCATACAACATTGTTTTATGTACTCGTAATAGTTTAATTATTTCCTTACATCCGTTATCAATGTATTCTGATAATTGTTTATAATCTGGTAACGAGCCAAACGGATTTTGTGCATGAAGTAGCTTACCCATTTTTTCATACATCTCAATCAATTCGTCACTTGTTAAGCTGTCCTCCATGTCTATAATCGAATGGTTTTCACGATCATCAATAACAGCGACAGGAAAAAATCTGGGATTTATTCGCTTTAAATCACGACAAATATATCGAGCATTCCATTCTGTCCCTAATCGATTATAATACTGTTGATATATTTCTGCATTTGCTATAAGTGAAGATAGGAGAATCTGTTCGATAATTTTCCTGAACTGTAATGCTTTGTATTCGACTATGGGTTGTAGATATCGAATCTTTTGTTTTGCCGTTTTGATTTCTTCTATTCTCAGTTTTATTATTTCCATCTCTGAGGTATATCGATTTAGTAAAATCTTTTTCTTTTCTTCTTCTGATTTCAAATCAAACACCTCATTTCAGTTTTTCGCACAGCGGCAGGATTTATTCGAGTTTTTGGACGATGCGCTTTTGTTCAATAATTCTACGGATTGATTATTCCCACTCTACAATGGCGTCACAATTCTCACACCAATCATCTGCCCACTTTTTCGTGTCATTTTTATCCCCGATAATAGTAATAGTTTGGTTTGCATTCCAACCAGAAAAAGCTCGTCTACCCACTTTGGTATCTGATAGCAATGTAAAGTGTTCCAGAGAATTGCAATCCGC
>NZ_JAEQMG010000071.1 GCF_016680995.1 Ruminococcus difficilis
GAATTATTATCGGATAAAATACTTAAATCTGCTCGAGAGCCTGCTTGAGATCCGCAATCAGGTCGTCGGCGTTCTCGAGACCTACGGAAAGACGGATCAGATCGGGTGCGATGCCCGCCTCAAGCAACTGCTGATCGGAAAGCTGACGGTGGGTGTGGCTCGCGGGGTGGAGCAGGCATGTTCTCGCGTCGGCAACGTGAGTCGCGATCGTCGCGAGCTTGAGGCTGTCCATGAACCTGATCGCCTTATCTCTGCCGCCCTTTACAGCAAACGCCATTACGCCGCAGGAGCCGTTGGGCAGGTACTTTTTGGAAAGCTCGTTGTACTTGTCGCCCTCGAGGTCGGGATAGTGGATCCACGCCACCTTATCCTGCTTGCTGAGGAACTCGGCGACCTTCTTCGCGTTCTCGCAGTGTCTGTTCATGCGGACATGAAGGCTCTCAAGGCCGTTGTTGAGATAGAACGCATTCTGCGGTGACTGGATAGAACCGAGGTCGCGCATGAGCTGAGAGGTCGCCTTTGTGATATAACCGAGCTTGCCGAACTTCTCGGCGTATACAAGGCCGTGATAGCTCTCGTCGGGGGTGGTGAGTCCGGGATACATATCGGCGTGTGCCATCCAGTCGAAGTTGCCGCTGTCGATGATCGCGCCGCCTACGCTGATGGCATGGCCGTCCATGTACTTTGTGGTCGAATGTGTGACGATGTCAGCGCCGAACTCAATCGGGCGGCAGTTGGCGGGAGTCGCGAAGGTGTTGTCAACGATAAGCGGAACCCCGTGGGAATGCGCGAGACGCGCGAACTTCTCGATGTCGAGAACGGTAACGGTGGGATTGGTGATGGTCTCGCCGAACAGCGCCCTTGTATTGGGACGGAACGCCTTTGCAAGCTCCTCCTCGGGCAGATCCTGATCGACAAAGGTGACGTCGATGCCCATCTTCTTCATCGTTACGCCGAGAAGATTGTAGGTGCCGCCGTAAATCGCAGAGGAAGCGACGATGTGGCTGCCTGTCTCGCAGATGTTGAAGAGCGCGAAGAAGTTAGCCGCCTGTCCGCTCGAGGTGAGCATCGCTGCGACGCCGCCCTCAAGAGCTGCGAGCTTCGCGGCTACCATGTCGTTGGTGGGGTTCTGAAGTCTGGTGTAGAAATAACCGCTCGCTTCTAAATCAAAGAGCTTGCCCATGTCGTCGCTGGAAGCGTACTTCCATGTGGTACTCTGGTAAATCGGAAGCTGGCGGGGTTCGCCGTTCTTGGGTTCATATCCTGCGTGCAGGAACTTTGTTTCAATATTCATATGTATGACTCCTTTACATTTTATATGCGTTACTTAAAAAATCCTGTCAGAAATCCCGTGAGGAAATCCGTGCCCCAGATCACAAGGCAAAACAGGATAATTATCAGGATTGCCGAGAGAATCTTGACCGTAGTGCGCTTCGCGGGGCTCATTTCGACCTGCTCCTCGCTCTCGGCTGTGTTCTCTACATCCTGCATATCTACCGTTATTTCCTCGCCCTCGGGCTTTATCGCGCCGATGCCGACGCAGATATCGTACGCCTTCTCATAGGCTGCATAAGGCACGAGGATATCCTTGTCGTTGATATCCGATCCCGTCACGGCGTCCGCGGAGAGGTTGTTTTTTCTCGCGGCAAGGTCGCTCGGGATTCCGCCGCTCTCGAGTGCGGACTGAACTCGCTGAGCCTCAAAGCCCGACGCGGACAGCAGAAACACGGGTGTATTCTCGTCCTCGATCGGATAAAGCTGCTGCGGCTTGCGGCACTCGGTGCAGATGTCAAACTTGTCCTCATGGATATGCTTGCACTTTTTACAATATTTCATCGTTAAACTGCCTTTCAAAAATATATACAATATTATTCTACCACAAAATAGCGGCAGGTACAATACCTGCCGCGCAAAAATTATTCAAACACAGGCTGCACCTGTCTGTTCTCAAGCGCCGCCTCGACGCATGGCTTCAGCTTATTGAAGTCCGCGACGAGAGAATTCGGCTTTTTGACAGGGTCGTCCTGCTTCAGGGGTACGAAGTAGATGTTCTTTGTGTTCAGCAATCTGCCGATGTTCTGCGCGGACGCGCCCAGCGCGTCGTTTGTCGCAACACAGAGCAGCACCGGCCGCAGCACACGCAGGTGGGATTTCGCCGCCATTGTAACAGATGTATCTGTCACGCCGAGGCTGAGCTTTGCGAGGGTATTGCCTGTGCAGGGCGCGATCACGAGCAGGTCGCACAGCTTTTTCGGGCCGATCGGCTCGGTCTGAACCGCCGTGGTCAGCACTCTTTTTCCCGTGATCTCCTCAGCGCGCTCTATCATCTCACTCGCCTTGCCGAAGCGCGTGTCGGTAGACGACGCGTTGCCCGACATAATAGGTATCACATCGTAGCCGTCCTCCACCAGCGCGCGCATCTGCTCAAATGCCTTTGAAAAGGTGCAAAAGGAACCGCACATCGCAAACCCAATGGTTGCCTTTGTCACCGATTTACCTCCTCGATCATTCGGAATACGGTTGTTTTGATTATTTCCCCCGCCGTTTTGGGAGCGCATTTTCCCGGCAGCGAAAGCGCGCGCTGCGCGTCTATCCTCAGGGCGCTCGCCGCGTCGAAATCCACTCCCCCCGGCAGGGACGCAAGGTCTATCAACAGCGTATCGCAGTCGGTGTTCTCCAGCAGCTCTCTGTCAAAAATCAGCTTCGGCACGGTATTGAATACGATATTATAGCCGCGGATCTCCGTCAGCTTCTCAGTATTTACAAAGTCATAACCCAGCGCCGAGATATACGCGCGGTCGGTCGAGCTTCTCGCGCTGACCGTTACCTCCGCGCCCAAAGCCTTGAGCATGCGGGCAAGGATTTTGCCTATCCTGCCGAACCCGACGACCAGACACCTCGCGCCCGCTATCGTTCCCTCGTAAGCGCTCATGGCGCACTCCACCGCGCCCTCGGCTGTCGGCACCGCGTTGAGCACCGAAAAATCGTCACGTGCCGCGTAGTCATATATCCGCGCGCTCTTTAGTGCGGGATACGCGCGTATCAATCTGTCCTTCATCGAGGCGAACACGGGCTTTTGCTTCAGGAGCTCCTGCTCCTCCTCGTCAAAATACAGCGTACTCACCGCGAACGGCGCGTTCAGGCTGCCGTCAGCCCTCACCGACGGCAGCGGCAACAGTACTGCGTCGCTGTAGCCGAGCGCCGTTCTCACGTCGGCGATCGTTATATCGCCTATACTGCGCAAATTATCGAAACCGCCGAGCATGACGCGGTAGCCGTCCTTTATCAGCGAATCCGCCAAAAAAAGCTGCCGCTTGTCGCCGCCGAGTATTCCGAAGCTTCTGATTTTATTCTGCATACATAACACCAACCGTAATCACTGTATAATTCATCATATGATACGATCGTCAGAAGGTGACTGCGCGCGGTTTAAAAACAAAAAGGCAGGCACGCAGCCTGCCTTTTATTCGTTATTAGAATTATACCTCGGCGATTACCTCGACCTCTACCAGAACATTCTTGGGCAGGGTCTTTACCGCTACGCAGGAACGCGCGGGCTTTGAGGTGAAGTAGCTGCCGTAAACCGCGTTGAACGCCGCGAAGTCGTTCATATCCGCTAGGAAGCAAACAGTCTTTACCGCCTTGTCGAGTGAAGAGCCTGCAGCCTCAAGAACATTCTTGAGGTTGTTGCAGACCTGCTCGGTCTGAGCCTCGATAGTATCAGCCTCAACCGCGCCTGTAGCAGGGTTGATAGCGATCTGACCCGAGGTGAAAACGAGTCCGTTTGCCTTTACAGCCTGTGAATAAGGGCCGATCGCGTCGGGCGCGTTCTTTGTATAAACATAATCCATGATGTATTCCTCCTGTATAACCAATAATCAAACAAGCTTGAAGCCTGCGCTTTTAAGTGCCTTAGAGATCTCGTTGACGTGCTCGAAGTTTCTCGTCTCGAGAATGATCCTCAGATACGCCGCCGTAACGTCGGTACCCTCGCCCGCTCTCTCGTGGTGAACGGAGATGACGTTCGCGCCGTGGTCAGCGATGATCTTCGATACAGCTAGCAGCTGACCGGGCTTATCCTGGAGCTGAATGCACAGAGTCTGCTGTCTGCCGCTCATGATAAGACCGCGCTTGATCACTCTGTTGAGGATCGTCACGTCGATATTACCGCCCGAAACGATGCAGACAACTTTCTTGCCCTTAACGGGGAGCTTGTTGTACATTACAGCCGCGAGAGGAGCTGCGCCCGCACCCTCGGCGATCATCTTCTGGGTTTCGATCAGCTTAAGAATCGCGGAAGCGATCTCGTCGTCGGAAACCGTTACGATATCGTCAACGTACTTGCTGATATATTCAAACGTATGCTCGCCGGGTTCCTTGACCTGGATACCGTCGGCAATCGTGGATACCTTATCGAGAGAAACGATCTTGCCCTGCTTGACGGACTCGTACATTGAGGGTGCACCCTCAGCCTGTACGCCGTAAACCTTGATATTGGGGTTCAGGCTCTTTATTGCGAGCGCAACGCCCGAAAGCAGACCGCCGCCGCCGATCGCCGCTACAACAGCGTCGACGTCGGGCATCTCGTTGAGGATTTCAAGACCGATAGTACCCTGACCGGCGATGACATTCTCGTCGTCAAAGGGGTGAATAAAGGTCAGGTTCTTCTCGTCGCGCAGACGGAGAGCTTCGTTATAAGCGTCGTCATACACGCCCTTGACCATGCAGACCTCAGCGCCGTAGCCCTTTGTAGCCTCGACCTTTGAAATCGGAGCACCGTCGGGCAGACAAATCAAAGACTTGATACCGTACTTAGTCGCGGCAAGCGCAACGCCCTGAGCGTGGTTGCCCGCTGAGCACGCGATAACGCCTCTCTCCTTCTCCTCCTCGGAGAGCTGTGAGATCTTGTAGCCTGAGCCTCTTACCTTGAACGAACCCGTGATCTGCAGATTCTCGGGCTTGAGGTAAACCTCGCAGTCGTCGGTAATAGCCGAAGCCTTTACAATGTGTGTTTGACGGATAACGTCCTTCAATACATATGATGCGTGATAAATCTTGTCAAGTGTTAACATCATGACACTTCCTTCATCTTCCAAAAATTACACTTCCACTATTCTACTCCTATTCTCTAAAAAAATCAAGTTTTTTGTTTCGCGTACTAAAGGTTCTATGAATCTTTTGTGTTTCATTTTCGCGGGAAGGGTTCATCTGAATCACACGTTTCCTATTCTCTGTCCGAAGATTGATGGTCACTGATACGGCATCGGGCATTCGTCCGCGGGCGATCCGCGTTCTAAAGGTTTTATGATTCTTATGTGTTTCATTTTCGCGGGAAGGGTTCATCTGACTCTCACGTATCCTATTCTCTGTCCGAAGATTTATGGCCGCTGAGAAACGCATTGTTACATACCCGTTACTCAAAAAACCATTGATTATTTTTTTGTTTTATGATATCATGGAATCAGAATATTTAGGAGTGATTTGATGCAGCTGAAAGAATCAGGCGAAATGTATCTTGAAACCATATATGTTCTCAGTCAGCGCAAGGGATTTGTGCGCTCTATCGACGTCGGCGAGGAAATGGGATACTCCAAGCCCAGCGTCAGCCGTGCGGTCGGAATTCTCCGCGACGGCGGCTATATCACCGTTGCCCACGACGGCGGACTTCATCTCACCGAGGCAGGACTTGAGGTCGCTCAGCGCACATACGAGCGTCACACCGTCCTCAGCGAATTCTTCATCAGGCTCGGCGTCGACGAGGAAACCGCGACAAACGACGCCTGCAAAATCGAGCACGTCATAAGCAGCAGCACCTTTGCGGCTCTGAAAAAATACCTTAACGAGCAAATGAAATAACACTTCGGCACGCATTCTGTGTGCCGTTTTTGCAGAAAAAAAGGACGGCGAGTTGCCGTCCTTAATCTTTTAATCAGAATTGTTCTTCAAATAATAAATAACAGAATCGCCGTAAATCATCATCGCCTTCTCATAAGCAACAAGATTATTCACATATTCCTTATCGCTATCGCTCAGAGAGCCGGGATTCTCCATCTGATTTTTTCTGATATAATACTCAGAAACGATACTGAAGCGTGTGGTGTTGCCGATCGGTTTTTTTTCGCTGTCCACAACCGTGAAATAAACCAAATCGCGCATTTGATTTGCTTTCAGATCCTTGTACATCACCGCATAATGATCGTTCTCACTCAGGAACTCCTCTGCGGGAATATATACGGGAACGCTGACCTCGTTGCCGTTACTGTCATAATGCAAAACTCTTACATATTTTCCCGCGGGATCGGCGATGTTAAAGTGGTATTTCATCGCGATGACGCTTCCGAGCACCAGCTGTATCCCCTTATACTCGGCTTCGGGATTATCAATTTTTCTGAATTTGTCGTCATTGACCTCTCTAATGTAGTCGTTTGTAACTTTTATTTTGGATTTCAGCTTGGCGTTTTCAACATTAACTATATTTGTCAAAGCTTTTATGTTTACATACGGACTCTTGCTCAGATCGCTGTTGATAAGTTCATCATCGTGATAGCCCTTGAAGGTCTGACCTGCCGAGCCGTAATTAAGAAGGTCAACAAAAATCGTATACCATTTTTGGTTTTTGGAATCTGTCAGAGCTTTGTAAATATAGCTCTTGACGCCTTTAGTTTCGGTACGATAGTGGGGTATTCCATTGTCGTTTGCAGAAACAGTCACCTTATATTCATCATACATACGCTGAGGATTAACTCCCTCATAGACAAACTTGTAATATTCAACACCATCGACTGTTGCTTCGCTGTTCGTCAGATCTTTGTCCACAGTGCTGTAATCATCGGAATATTTAATATTCATACGCAAATCGGTCATATCTCCGACCGCAGCCTTTTTCACATAAAACGCCGTTTTGAGGTTGACCGTAAGCTCGAGATTCATGCTGATTTCGAGATTTTTGTCATTATCAACCACAGGTACATATTTTTCATTATACGGACCCGCGTAAGCAACGGAATAGCTCTTATCAGTCACATATTCCACAGGCGAATTTTTTACAATCTGGCTCTTCGAAACAAGGTACACGGGATTGACCGTCGTCTCGCCGTCTTTGCGAAATCCCAAAGTTTTTATTTGCAGATTTACGTTCGTTTCACCTGAATTTTTTTTCACATTGAAGGTCACGGAAATAAACGCCGACTTCCCCTCACAAACGTCATATCCGTTTGTGTTGGTGCAGTTTGCCTTTATCGCTCCGATATTTCCCTCAGCAAAAGATGCCGGGTTAGTGTTAAAAATTATGCCCTTCGGTTCTCCTTTAACAAACGCGTTCTTTACAAATAAAGGTACCAGATTACCTCGATCATTCAGCTTTTCGTTAACATTCTTCGTATGGTCATACTCAAGATAATCTCTGTCATAGGTCAGTGTGAACTCACAGTTGAGCATGCAATAATTCTTCGTATTGTACCAATATGTAACCGTAACCTGATTGGAACCGGAAGCGGAACTGATTTCCATGCTTGAACCCGGAAACAGCTCCGGAATGTTTGAGGTAGCGTTCACCGTAAGTATATTTTCCGCCGCTGACGCGCTGACAGCAAACAGAGAAACAGACGAAAAAGCAAGAATCAGACATAATAAAACTGAAATACATTTCTTCATTATATATCCACCCTTCGTTTTTAATTACATAATTGTTAACTTTTATTATATCTCATAATCAACCAAAAATCAAGTAAATATGAAATGAATTCCGTCAAAATACCACTCTTGCAACGCCGCTGACCTTTTATGCCGCAAAAAAAGAAGCGGTGATTTCTCACCGCCTCGTAATACTTTTATTCCGCAAACATTGCTGTTGAGAGGTATCTCTCGCCCGTATCGGGAAGCAGAGCGACAATTACCTTGCCCTTGTTCTCGGGGCGCTTTGCAAGCTGTGCAGCCGCCCAGACAGCCGCGCCCGATGAAATACCTACAAGAAGTCCTTCGCCTCTCGCGAGGGTTCTGCCCGCAGCGAAAGCGTCCTCGTTCTCTACTGTGATAATCTCATCGTAAATCTCGGTATTGAGTGTATCGGGTACAAAGCCGGCACCGATGCCCTGGATCTTGTGAGGGCCTGCGGTACCCTTTGAGAGTACGGGAGAGCCTGCCGGCTCAACAGCGACAACCTTTACGTCGGGATTCTTGGACTTGAGGTATGTGCCTACACCCGTGAGAGTGCCGCCTGTGCCGACGCCCGCAACAAAGATATCGACCTTGCCGTCGGTATCCTCCCAAATCTCGGGACCTGTGGTGCGGATATGCGCCTGCGGATTCGCGGGATTGATGAACTGACCGGGAATGAAGCTGCCCTCGATCTCAGATGCGAGCTGATTTGCCTTTTCGATAGCGCCCTTCATGCCCTTCGCGCCTTCGGTAAGAACGATCTCGGCTCCGTACGCCTTGAGCAGATTGCGGCGCTCAACGCTCATTGTCTCGGGCATGGTGAGGATCACGCGGTAGCCTCTCGATGCTGCAACCGCCGCAAGACCGATACCTGTGTTGCCGCTGGTCGGCTCAATGATTACAGCGCCCTTCTTGAGCGCGCCTGTCGCCTCTGCCTCGTCGATCATCGCGCGCGCGATTCTGTCCTTTACGCTGCCCGCGGGATTAAAATACTCGAGCTTCGCGTAAATCTCCGCTCCGATGCCGTTATTGTCAAGATAATTGGTAAGTCTGAGAAGCGGTGTGCCGCCGATCAGGTCTGTGATATGCTGATATACTTTCATGATTGATTATCTCCTTTTGGAATAATTATAAAACCTACGTGTTTTATAGGCTTTATTATATCACCACTTTATCCGTTTGTCAATGGTTTTTATTTACTTTTTTCCCGAAACGGTGTAAAATAGTATCAGAACTCAAAAAAGGACTGATATTATGCTCATACTCGCCTCTGCCTCACCGCGCAGACAGGAGCTGCTCAAGCTCATTACCGAGGATTTCAAAATCGTACCCGCCGATATCGACGAAAGCGTCGACAAGAGCCTTCCGCTCGAGAGCGTTCCCGAACACCTCGCCGACCAAAAGGCGGCTTTTGTTAGCGCGCAATACCCCGACGACATTGTTATCGGCTGCGACACGGGCGTATTTGTCGGCAACCGAATGCTCGGCAAGCCCCACGGCAACATGGCAGCGTTCGAAATGCTGCGGCTGCTATCGGGCAGGGTTCACCGCGTGATCACGGGCTGCGCGATTTACAAGGGAAACAAAAAACTCACCTTTTCCGACGTGACCGAGGTAGAGTTCTATCCTCTTTCAAACGAGGAGATAAAGGCGTACATCATCACGGGAGAGCCTGCGGACAAGGCAGGCGCGTACGGCATTCAGGGAAAAGGTTCGCTGCTGATCAAGGGTATCCGCGGCGACTACTTCAACGTTGTCGGACTGCCCGTCGCAAAGCTGAGCAGAGCATTAAAGGATATTCAGGCTGAATAATTTATATTACAAAATCAGGGCTGACGCAGATCAAACGCGTCAGCCCTGAGCATTATCTGGATAATAATTTTACTGTTTCCTGCGGCTTGAGCACCTTGCCTGCGGACACGACCTTTTCGTTGATTACCAGCACGGGCATCGACATCGCGCCGTACTGCATAACCTTCTCCATATCGGTGATGTACTCGACCTCTATTCCGAGACCGAGGTCGCTGACCGCCTGCTTTGTGTTCTCGTACATCTGATGGCACGACTTGCAGCCCGCGCCGAGAACCTTGACGCTCGTTTCCTCAGAGAGCACCGCGTCATACTTCGCTGTCTGAGCGGTTCCCGAACAGCAGCAGGGTTTTGCTTCTTCCTTTTTACGATTGAAAAATGCCATTTTTATACCTCCGTTTTTATATCAACAAAAATTGCAGCGCGTTGAACGCGTAACCTACTATTATTATTCCCACCGTACAGATGGCGATGAAAATTCCCAGCAGCTTTGCCTTGACCGCCTTCTTGAGCATGATCATCGAAGGCAGTGACAGCGTCGTAACGCCCATCATGAACGAGAGCACTACCCCGAGCAGCGCTCCCTTTCCGAGCAAAGCCTCGGCGATCGGTATCGTGCCGAAGATGTCGGCGTACATTGGGATTCCGCAGATCGTCGCGATGATCACACCGAAGGGATTGTCGCCGCCCAGCGCGGTAATCACCCACTCCTCGGGGATCCAGTTATGAATGACCGCGCCGATTCCGACGCCTATCAGCACATATGGGAATACCTTCTTAGCGGTTGAGAGCACCTCTCCCCACGCGTATTTTAGCCTGTCTGAAAAACGAAGCTCCTCCTGCGGAATATCGATCGCCTTCGCGTTTCGGATATACTCCTGAACCTGATCCTCTAGGTGCAGCTTCTCGATCAGCGTGCCGCCCGCAACGGCGATAACAAGTCCGAGCACGACATAGACGACGGCGACCTTCCACCCGAAAATGCTCATCAGCAGCACAAGGCTGCCGAGGTCGACCATCGGCGACGAGATCAGGAACGAGAACGTCACCCCGAGCGGCAGACCCGCGCTTGTAAAACCGATAAACAGCGGTATCGACGAGCACGAGCAAAACGGCGTCACCGTTCCCAGGAGTGCAGCTATGATCCTCGCGCCCAAGCCGTTGAACCTGCCGAGCAGCTTCTTGCTCCTTTCGGGCGGAAAATAACTCTGAATATACGAGATTATCAGAATCAATACGCCGAGCAAAAGCATGATTTTGATTGTGTCATAGATAAAAAACAGGACGCTGCCGCCGATTTTGCTATCGGTGTCGAGTCCGCATAGCGTTAGCAGACTGCCTATAAGGCGCTCAAGCCACGCCATTCCGAGTATTTCATTCTGAATAAAGCTCCCCATAATACCTCCAAAATATAGATAAATCGAAATTTGTCTATTTATAGTCCATTAACAGAGCCGTGCATGAGCACGGCTTTGATCAGCAGCAGGATTCCTTCTGTTCCGTCTGCACATTTGTCAGCTGCGAGAGAATATCCACGGCGGCTTTGGCACCCTCTTGTGAAATCGAGTAGTGCATCCACTTTCCTTCCTTGCGGCCGACAACTATCCCCGAATCACAGAGAACCTTCATGTGGTGCGACATGGTGGGCTGGGTGACGCTGATTTCCTCATTGAGGCGGCAGGCGCACTTCTCGCCCGACTGCAGCAGCTTCAAAATCTTTATGCGGTTTTCATCGCAGAGCGCCTTGAACAGCTCGGCGGTTTTCTTTTCGTTCATTTCCATTTTATTCACCATATTGAAAAGTGTCTATATATATTATAATGAAATTCAGCGGCTTGTCAAGGCTAAGTTTTTCCGCTCCGATTGACAACATTGATTTTTTCTGTTATCATAGATTCAGAAAAAATTTTAAAAAAACAGCAAACCTTTTCCGAACTTCAGAGTCCTTTTTAATGAAAGGGGAAAATGAGAGGAAAGAGAAGGGATCAGCATGAACAAACAGCCTAAATATAAAATAGATAACGCAAGGCTGTCGCGCTTGGTGGCAAAGGCGCAGAACGGCAGCCGCAAGGCGATGGAGGACGTCATCAATATGGTGAGCGGATATCTGTACTACTACAGCCTGACTTTGCTCGGCGACGAGGAACAGGCAAAGGATGCGGTGCAGGATATTTTGCTGACCATTCTCAAAAAGCTCGATACACTCGACGAACCGAAGGCTTTTCTGGGCTGGATGAAAACGATTGCCGCGAACTACTGCAAAACAAAGCTCTCGCGCACAAAGGAGCATATCAGCATTGACGAGGACACATGGGAATTCGCTGATGAAAACGACCAGATCTGTCCCGAGAAATCAGCGGAAACCGAGGAGGTCTGCGGTTATGTGAGAGAAGCGGTCAGAGCGCTGCCTCAGCTTTTGCGTGAAAGCGTGATGATGTTTTACTTTAATCAGATGAGCGTAAAGCAGATCGCAGATATCCTTGAGGTCAACGAAAACACCGTGAAAAGCCGCCTGTACTCCGCGCGTCAGTCCATGAAAAAATATCTGGAGCAATACGGCGGCGCGGCTCTCGCCTCCTGCGCGGTACCGCCCGTGTCCGTGATATCGTTCAGCCTGATCCAGGGCGCGGAAAGGCAAAAGAATATTCTGATCCCGTACGCGACACAGGCAGGCGAAATCAAGGTAGCGGCTATCAATTCCTCGTCAGCGTCCGCATCATTGCCTATAAAAGCGGCGGCTGTCGGAGCTGCGTGCCTAATCACCGCCGGCGGAATCGGCGCCGCTGTGATGTCAGGAAAATCGAACGCGGATATGCCGTCCGAGCTGTTCACCGCTCCTTCCTCGCATTCATGCATGATGACTCAGCCCTCAAGCGCATAGCCGACCGAACCGACCGCCGCACAAACAACCGCTCAGACCGTTCCCGTCAGCCGCACCGTGACTGACAGCACGGAAGCCGGCACTCAGCAATCACAGGAGAATATCGCGGAAACAACCGTCTATTCCGAAAACGCGACTCAGGCACCGTCAACTCAGGCGCCGTCTACGGCTGAGCAAAGCGATACGCCGCTCTATTCGCAAATCATCAGAATTCAGGTCGCGGAAGATACATTCAGCGATTTTGACAGAATGTACTGCTTCCTCACGGACAAAACCGCGGATACCGTTTTGGCGGCCTGGGGCTCGATAAAGGGAACCATGTCCAAGATCGAAAACACGGACACCTGGAGCATTTCTCTTGCCAGACAGAATATCACGCTGTATTCAGGACACAGATACAGCGTCGTATTTACGAGCGATTGGAGCACGCAGACAGATGTGCTTGAATTCACCGCCTCGGGCAACACCAGAGAGCATGTCGCTGTGTACACCGGCGAATCCACCCCTATCAGTTATACCGCCAACACTTATTCATATAAGTATAAGTGGCTCGGAGAATAAGAGAACGGACGAAGATTTAATAAGAAAGGGTGCTTTTTTATGAAACCAGCAATGAAAAAATGCTTAACCGCTGTACTAGCCGCGACTGTGTCGGTTTCCGTTTTCAGCGTTCCGGCAAACGCAGTCGAACCTGCCGCCCATGTACTCAGCATTGATATTGACAGCGATACCTTCAGGGACGTCAGGCAGATGTACTGCTTTATCACGGACGAAACCGACAGCTCCGAAATCGTGAAATGGGGCGCCAAAAAAGGCGCAATGACAAAGGACGCGAATACCGATGTGTGGCGTTACGACCTTGACGGACACGGCATCACCTTGGATCCCGCACACTCATACACCGTTGTTTTCTCTGACAACTGGATCATTCAAACTGAGGACCTCACCATCGCAGATTATGACAGCGAAAAGGAATACACCGCCGTTTTCTCGGAAATCTTCACAATGAAATCCTTCTATTCCAAGCCTGTGTACAAATACAAGTGGCTCGGCGAGAACGAGAAACAAGCCGGAGCAGATGTTTTCAGCGTCCGCGCCGATAAGGGCGCCTACGGAAGTGACCGCACACTGACCTGTCAGGTCTATGACGAAACCGCTGAAGCCTACGTCTTGTGGTGCGGCAGAATGACCCTGGACGAAAACGCCCAGATCTGGAGCTTTGATTTCGGCAGGCACGGCATCGCGCTCGAACCCGGACACACCTATACCGTCACGTTTGGCAATGCTGAACCTCTGACAATCGATTCCTACGATCGAAGCAAGGACTACACCGACGTATTTTCTGAAGCAATAGGTAAAGATGATATCCTGTTTGGTGACGCGAACGGCGACGGTGAGGTAAATATTACCGACGTGACATTTATTCAGCTGCATCTTGCGGAACGTATCACCCTGGAAGGCGACTGCCTAACGGCCGCCGACGCAAACGGCGACGGTGAAGTAACCGTTGACGACGCTACGCAGATTCAAAAATATCTCGCCGATGAAATTGACTGTTTAGGATAGTTTTCATCCGATTAAGCATATTTTCGCGGGGAAAGAAATACTTGCGGCGCGTATCACTGCAAATTGCTTGTATATCAAAAGCGGATATGGTACACTGTTGATATGAACCACACGGAATGATAGGAGATTATCAGCATGAAAACGAAAAAACTGGTTTGCGCATTATTGGCATCAACGCTCGTCCTTCTGTCTTTATCGGCATGTCAACCCGCAAAGCCGGGCCAGACTGAAACGACAAGCTCCGCCCAAAGCAGCGACATCTACCGTATCGAGGACTACGAAAGCAGCGAGGTCTTTGACATTGCAAAGGTCAATCTCAGTGAAGCATTGTCGGATATCTGCACGTCATATCGATTCACATATCTGTCGGACGGTCTTAAAATCAACGGATATATCTCCGTTCCGAATTCGTTGGCGGCAACGCAGAAGCCAGGCAAATGCGTTCTGTTTAACCGCGGCGGAAACAGAGATTTCGGCAAGCTGGAAAATGATACTACAGCCAATATCTGCGCCGTTTGTGGCCGCATTGTCGTCGCTTCACAGTACAGGGGCGGCGGCGGGTCCGAGGGTGCCGACCAGTTCGGCGGAGACGACCTGCATGATGTTATCAAGCTGATTGATTTATGCGAGAATCATTTTTCGTTCATAGACATGGACGATTTCTGCGCTGCGGGCGCTTCGCGCGGCGGCGTGATGACATACCCTGTCGCAAGACAGGACAAAAGAATCAAGCGCATCATCGCACTCAGCGCCGAAAGCGATTTGTTTGAGGCGTATGAAAGCCGTGATGATATGAAAACCGTCCTGAAGGAAACAATCGGCTGCACGCCTGATGAAAATCCCGAGGAATACAAAAAACGCTCGGCTGTGTATTGGGCAGACGAAATCGAGGTTCCGGTGCTGATGTTCCACAGCAGACAGGACAAACGGGTTTCCTACAAGCAGGCGGAGGATTTGTACGCGAAGCTCAAAGACAGTACCGACTGCACCTTTATCACTTATGAGGACGATTCCCACGCCATCGTACATGACAAAGATTATTCCACTATCCGCAACTGGCTGAACCAGTAATAAAAATACCCCTCCCGAATGAACCGAGCGTTCACACGTGAGGGGTTTGCTATTGCCTGTTTATTGGGGAGAATGGAGATCTTTACTCCCATTCGCTCCCTGCAAAATAATCTTAACAGTATTTGTTTAAGGGTTTTAACACGGAGTATTTCTATTATTTGTATTGTAAATAAAACACAGGCTATCAAAAATTCTGTTGCCATTTTGTTGCCACGATACAAGATTATTATAGCAGAAATATGCAATAAAATCAACACTTTAAAGCGATAGCGTACACTTTTGATAATCCGTAATATCTAATTTAATTATATCTGATTTCATAATTATTTCTCACATAAAGGACACTCAAGTATTTGATTAAATCCTTTGTATTCATTCTAATTAGCCTTTCAAATATCGTAATTTAATTTTACCATAAAACCAGATAATTAGCAATAGAAAAACGCCGCCAAGCAGGAATTATCCCACTTGGCGGCATTGATTATAATTCTATATTCGAAATTTATTCCCATTCAATTGTGCCCGAGGGCTTCGGCGTGAGGTCGTAGAGCACGCGGTTGACGTTCTCAACCTCAGACGTAATGCGCGCGGTGATGTGCTGCAAAAGCTCAAACGGCACGTTCTCGACAGTAGCGGTCATCGCGTCCTTTGTGTTGACGGCGCGGATAATTACGGGATAAGCGAAGGTGCGCTTGCCGTCCTTTACGCCGACGGATTTGAAATCGGGCACAGCGGTGAAATACTGCCAGACCTTGCCCTCAAGACCGTTCTTTGCGAATTCCTCGCGGAGAATCGCGTCGGACTCTCTGACAGCCTCAAGTCTGTCGCGGGTGATAGCGCCGAGGCAGCGGACGCCTAAGCCGGGACCCGGGAACGGCTGACGGAATACCATGTTGTCGGGCAGACCGAGAGCCTTGCCGACCACTCTTACCTCATCCTTGAAAAGGAGCTTGAGCGGCTCGACCAGCTCAAACTGAAGATCCTCGGGCAGACCGCCGACATTGTGATGCGCCTTTACCCCGTCGCTCTCGAGGATATCGGGATAGATCGTGCCCTGAGCCAGAAACTCGATTCCGTCGAGCTTGCGCGCCTCTTCCTCAAACACGCGGATAAACTCGGCACCGATGATTTTTCTCTTCTTTTCGGGCTCAGCGACACCGGCTAGCTTGTCGAGAAAACGGTCAACCGCGTCGACATAGATCAGGTTCGCGTTCATCTGGTTGCGGAATACCTCGACAACCTGCTCGGGCTCGCCCTTTCTGAGCAGACCGTGGTTCACGTGGACGCATACGAGCTGCTGTCCGACCGCCTTGATGAGCAGCGCTGCGACGACCGAGCTGTCAACGCCGCCGGAGAGTGCGAGAAGCACCTTCTTGTCTCCGATCTGCTCTCTGAGCTCTGAAATCTGCTCGTCAATAAACGCCTGAGCAAGCTCGGGTGTTGTGATTCTTTCCATTGTTTCGGGTCTTACATTTCCTTGCATATCTTACCTCCGGAGTTTTTTGTGTTGATTTGATTATAACACATCCGCTCCTCGTTGAAAAGACTTTTTTCGTCAAACGCAAACATTTCTTTTGGCAATTATTCATTAAGATAACCCACATTATATGTTGAATTTTAGTCGTTTTTCGTGTATCATTATTATACAGCTTAGTATGCAAAAAGGAGGTGAGGAAATGATCCATTGGCTCAGTGATTACAACTACGACTTTGCGCTCGCGTCAATACCCGTTCAGCTGCTGATCATTTTGTTCTACAGCTTCAGGCGCAACCTGCCGATCCGTTCGAGCCACTGTTTTCTGGCGGTCATGATCTCAAATCTGACCATGACGCTCGCGGATATCGTGTCCTGCGAGATGAACGAGGTCTGGACGAGCTTTCCGATGTGGATCATGTACGCGATAAATATGCTGTATTTCCTCCCCTTCCTGATACGAGGCTGGGCGCTGTTCGCGTACACCTCAGAAGTCTGCGGAGCGTTCCGCAAGCTCGGGCGATGGTTCCGCATCGTCACACTTATACCCGTATCCGTCGGCGTGTTTCTGACTCTCTCCACTCCGTGGACGTCGGCGATATTCACGATCAACCCCGAAACAGGCTATCACAACTGCGCGCTCTACCAGACGATTTATTTCAGCACATACTTTTACATAGGCGCGTCCTTCGTTTCTCTTATCGTCGGCTGGAAGGGGCTTCGCAAGCGCAACCGCGTAGGTCTGTTCTCCTGCAACACAGCGCTTCTGCTCGGCATTATCTTCCGCAAGCTGTTTATCAACACGCTCGTGACGAGCTATTTCAGCATCATCGTTATCCTGATCATATTCTTCTCGGCGGAAAACCCCGACCTCTTCTATGACCGCCGCATAGGGCTGTTCAACAAATACGCCTTCGCCCTGATATGCGACGACTTCTTGGAAAAGAACATTCCCGTCAGCGCGATAATGGTAAGCGCTCATGACTTCGACACGGCAAAGCACCTCTACGGCGCGAATCAGATTCAACGCCAGCTTGAGCTTGTCAGCAAGCGTATCAAGGGCATCACGCCGAAAACAAATATATTTTATCTCGGCGGCGGTCGCTTTATTATTCTCAGCCGCGAGAATGCCGACACTCCCGAGCTTACCGCCCGTAAATGGAAACGGCAATTTGAGCGGCAGCTAAAGCTCAGCAACGAGACTGTTCCGATGACATTTACGGTTATGCTTATCCCCTTCGATATCCTGAAGCGCGAGATCGAGCGGATCGAGGAGCTCATAAACTTCGCGTCAGGCAGAAGCTACCACGAAAACCAGCGCGGTAACTACGCGATCACTGAAGCGATCCTCAGTAAGCTGCAGCGCGAAAAGGACATTGAGGCAGCACTCAAAAAAGCCCTTGAGCAGCACCGCGTTGAAGTATTCTTCCAGCCCATCTACTCCACCGGAGCCGACCGCGTTGTCGGTGCGGAAGCTCTGCCCGTCTGAATGACGACAACATGGGATATATCCCGCCGAACGAATTTATCCGAGTCGCCGAACGCAACGGAGATATCACGGAGCTCGGAAGGCAGATTTTTGACCGCGTGTGCCGGTTTGTCAACAATGAGAAGGTTGTCAATCAGGGCATCGAGTTCATCAACATAAACCTCTCGCCCGCCCAGTGTCTTGACGACGACCTCGCCGCCGATTTGTCGGGCATCGCGTTCAAGCACGGCGTGCCGATGAATATGTTCGACTTTGAGATCACAGAATCCTTCATCGACGACCATCAGGCGATCGTCAACCAGATGACGCGCCTGCAGGCAAGCGGTGCGGAGCTGTCGCTCGACGACTTCGGCACAGGTACCTCGAATATCGCGCAGCTCCTCAAGCTGCC
Organism: Ruminococcus difficilis; assembly: GCF_016680995.1. The sequence goes on from NZ_JAEQMG010000071.1 coordinate 18,338, forward strand.
GATCCACGTTGTAAAGCTCGATATGTCGGTCGTGCACTCCTACTTCAAGGGAGAGTCAAAACTGCTGCCCGACCTGATCCAGATGTTCAGAAA
>NZ_JAEQMG010000072.1 GCF_016680995.1 Ruminococcus difficilis
CTCGGCATCAATCTTCTGATTGAGCTTTCAAAGCAGGCGGCAAAGGTACTCGGCGGCAGCTTTGATATCGAGATTCTTGAGAAGCACCACAATCTCAAGCTTGACGCTCCCAGCGGAACGGCTCTGATGATTGCCGACGGTATTTCCGAGACGCTTCCGCAGGAGCCGCAGTACATATATGACCGCCACACGATGCGCAGGAAGCGCACCAAGAACGAAATCGGTATCCATTCTGTACGCGGCGGCACAATCGTCGGCGAGCACGAGGTGATTTTCGCGGGACACGATGAGGTAGTTACGATCACCCATCAGGCGCAGTCCAAGGAAGTATTCGCTGTAGGTGCGGTAAACGCCGCTGTATTCCTCGCAAAGCAGGGTGCGGGTATGTATTCAATGTCCGACCTGTTAGCGGATAAGTTTTAATTAAATAAAAAATTAGCCGGCTCGGAACAACAGTGTTCTGAGTCGGTTTCTATATAAAGAAAAAGAGACGGCTGAAAAACCGTCTCTGATGGTCGAGGTGACAAGATTCGAACTTGCGACCCCATCGTCCCGAACGATGTGCGCTACCAAACTGCGCTACACCTCGAAAAAAACAGCCTCGAGAAACTCGAGGCTATTGGCAGCGGAATAGGGATTCGAACCCCAACAAACAGAGTCAGAGTCTGTCGTGCTACCGTTACACCATTCCGCTAAGTTGTTTGCATCCCGTATGCAACGTCAATTATTATATATTATTTTTGCCTGTTTGTCAAGGGTATTTTTAAATTAATTGCTTCTTTTTTTCAGAATTCTGATATCTCTGCCAAAAAAGTTCAGCTTTTCCGCTTCGCCGTTCAAACGTGACACCAGTCTGTTCGAATAAGTCTTCTCCAGCTCGCGCATTGTGAAGTTTGTGTTTATGATAACGGGCTTGCGTGTGAGCAGGCGGGAGTTGATCAGGTTGTAAATGTGCGAAACTGAGAACTGGCTGATAAATTCCGTGCCGAGGTCGTCGATAATCAGCAGGTCGCAGTCTGTAGCCATGTCGAGAAGTTCGTCGGTTTCACTTCTCTGGCGCATCTGACTTTCGTAGTGAGCAATAATAGCGGGCGCTGAAACATAAATAACGCCGTAGCCTCGTCTGATAACCTCGTTTGCTATCGCCAGGGAGAGGTGGGTTTTGCCGAGTCCTGTCGCACCGCACATCAGCAGGCTCTTTGATTCGGTTGTAAAATTATTTGCGTATCCTTTACAGTAGCGAACGACGCGTTCCATGTGCTGACGCGGATTTATTCCGTTTACGTCTGTTTCATCGGGGTAGAGGTCGAGCTTAAAGCTGTCAAAGGTCGAAAGCCTGAGCGGAGCGTGGCGGTTCAATTCCTCACACGCACATTCGGTAAGTGTTTGCTTCAGACAGGTGCAGATAAGCGTTCTGCCGTTCTCATCGTAATATCCTGTATCAGAGCATCGCTTGCAGGTATAATCGGGCTCGAGCGCGTCTGAGGTGTATCCGTTTGAAACCAGAAGCTGATTAAGATCATCCTGCATCGCAAGGTTCTCTCTTTTCAGCTTTTCAAGCTCCGCATTAACATTGCCGCCTGAAACAACAGCTCTTGCGGCTCTGATTCCGCTGGCAGCTATTCCTTTTTCAAGCTCGGCTGCTCTCGGAAGCTTTGCGAAAATCTCCGCGCGTCTGAAATCCGAATCGCGTTTTGCAGCCAGTCGTCTTTGAGCCAGCTTATCGGCTGCCTTTTTTTGAATTCTGATGCTGTATCCCATGGCAAACTCCAGTTTTATTCGTAATCTTCAAGTCTGTTTATCTGTTCAAGCTCGTCGATATCATAAGAGCTTGAGGTTGAGGCAGGCTCTTTTTTCTTTTTTGCGTTTTCAAAATCAGCAAGGTCGTTTTTGTTCTGAATGCCGTTGTTGTGCCAGCGCTTCAAAATACCGTCTATGTAGTTGAATTTCATTTCACCTTTTGAGTCCACACAGCGCTCATACGCTTCACGCAGCATATCGGGAGAGAACTTCCAATCTGTGACCCATGTGCTGCAATAATCGAGCTGTTTTTTGCTGGGTGAGCCGGCATTTTTCAGACCGAATGCCGAGGCGACGATTGAATAGCATTTTGTACGCTGAGTAGCAAGCCTTATTTTATTGTCTGCTTCCTCAACAGAATTAACGCCGTCGTTTGCCCATGAAACGCCGAGCCGTTCAATCGTTCTCATGTTGCCCTTGTCAATACTGATTGCGTACTGGATAAGCATGAGAATAACGTCGAGAGGCAGTCCGCAGGTGTCCTTGAGCATCAGCAGGGTAGAGATATCCGCGTTTGATAGCACCTTGCCGAGGGCGGTCTGAGCTTCGCTGACAAGAATTTTCAGCTCTTCGTCGACTGCCAACTGCTGAACCGTAAACACATAGTCGGGTTTTTGCGGTTTTGTAACAGTGAAACGGGGTTTTTCGGGTTCTGTCGACGGCGCTTCCGCGACAGTTTTTTCTTCGAATACAGGCTCGTCCTGTGTTGTTGATAATTCTACTATAGAATTATTAACAGGCGTGTAAACCTGATCGCTTTTTTGCAAAATACCCATATTGACCCAGTAATCCAGAGCCTCGGGAATATCAGTTACATTCACGCCCGTACAGGCAGAGATATCCTTGTTATCAAGCTCCTTGTCAGCGTTTCGCAGCACATAGAGCAGTACCTTAAGCTTTACGCCGTCAGAGAATTTAAGACCCTCGTCGACAATTTTTGAGGGCACAGCGAAAACGGAGCGCCATGCTCCGAGATTTATCGTTACCGACATTCTATCTACTTCCTATATCTTATTCAAACTTTAGTATACCATATAAAACCATGTTTGAAATAAGAAAATAGAATTATACAAATTTTTGTCCCGATAAAAAACTGCCGCCGAGAAACCTCAGCGGCAGATATTTTTTTTAATTTTTGCTGTGACCGACGATCTGAATGAGCAGGTCAAGGATTTTAACATAAATCCAGAGAACGGTGAAGGCAAGGCCAAATGCCGCTGACCACTCGTATTTTGCGGGAAGCTTGTTTGTTACAACGTGATCGATTGTGGCAAAGTCAGTGATAAGGAACAGGCTCGCGATGATAATAGAGATAATCGTAAGTCCGAGAGAAATCCAGAAGTTTCCGAGAATGCTCGCTACAAAAGGTCTGGTAAAGGGAATGAGGTATCCGAGGAAGCTGATGATCGAAACGCTTATCATTGTGACGAAAAGTGAGAGCATAACCATTCTGAATTTCTTGGTTACCTTGATAATTTTTGCCGAATAGAGGATTCCCATCGTCAGAACGATAGCGACTGTAATTACGAGCGCCAGAAGACCGAGATACTCATAACCCTTGATGACGGTAAATACGATAAACGAAATCACGAAGCCCTGGCAGAACGAGTAAATCGTGCCGGTAACAGGGATAATCGGTCTTGCAAACGCGGAAATGATCTGAGTGATTATTGCCAGAATAGAGGCGCCTACGAAAAATCCGAGCTGCATGAAGGATGTGCTGACCTCAAAGCCCTTGTAGTTGAATGCCAGTTCCTGCGGCTGGTTTGCGAAGACAGTCGCGTTCATAACCAGGTACGCCATCATTCCTGCGACGGTGACGAGAAGGAAGAAGGCTGTCTTGATCGTGATTCTGCCGTAGCCTGCCGCTTTCTCATCGTAGCCGGCTCTTTCCTCAACCTTATTCAGACGGTTGATAACGGGGTTCGATCTGAAAAAGGATTGCTTTTCTTTTGCGGCTGTGCTGCTGGTGTTGTTTTTGTTCGTGCTATTCATAGTTTACCTCCTGTTTATTTTCTGTAAAGCCTGTCTGTTTCATAGGCAGGCTCAGTGGTCAAACGGATGCCTAGCTTCTTGAGAGTGCGGGTATCTGTTTCCGAGAGGATAACAGTCGCATGAGCTTCGGTGTCACGCAGCTTCGGCAGCTGTGCCATAGCGAGCTTTGCGGTCGGATTCGTTACGGCAGACATCGAAAGAGCGATAAGGATCTCGTCGGTGTGGAGCCTGGGGTTGTTAGAGCCGAAGTTCTCAACCTTCAGCTTCTGGATAGGCTCGATTACCGCCGCGTCGATGATATCGACCTCTTTCGGGATTTTCGCGAGAGATTTGAGAGCGTTGAGCAGCATTGCGGCACAGGCTCCAAGAAGATTAGTCGTCTTGCCCGTGAGGATCCTTCCATCAGCCAGCTCAATAGCCGCTGCGGGCGCGCCTGTAGCCTCGGCTTTGTCAAGGGCGATGGCGACAACCTTGCGGTCGTTGGTAGTCAGTTTGTTCTGTTTCATCAGCAGACCGATTTTGTATGCCTCGTCAACAGCTCCGACGCCCTTGGTGTGATTGCAGAGAGCGGCGTAATAGCGGCGGATAATCTCCTGATTCGCGGCGGCACAAACGGCTTCGTCGTCGATAATGCAGTTGCCCGCCATGTTAACGCCCATATCGGTAGGCGATTTATAGGGAGATTCTCCGAGAATCTGCTCGAACATGGTGTTGAGAACAGGGAAGATCTCAATATCGCGGTTATAGTTTACGGTGGTTTTGCCGTAAGCCTCAAGATGGAACGGGTCAATCATATTTACATCGTTCAGATCGGCTGTAGCGGCTTCATAAGCGACGTTAACAGGGTGCTTGAGCGGAAGGTTCCAGATAGGGAAGGTTTCAAACTTTGCGTAACCAGCCTTAACGCCGTGCTTGTGCTCGTGGTAGAGCTGAGAAAGACAAACCGCCATTTTTCCGGAACCGGGGCCGGGTGCGGTGATTACGACCAGCTTTCTGGAGGTCTCAACAAAATCATTCTTGCCGTAACCCTCGTCGCTGACGATCAGATCCACATCGGTGGGATAATTCGGGATAGAGTAGTGGTGGTAAACGTTTATTCCGTTGCCGATCAGATGCTTTTCGAACTTTACGGCTGTGGGCTGTTCTGCAAAACGTGTGAGCACGACGGAATTGACGCACAGGCCGCGGCTGCGGAACAGATCGATCAGACGGAATACGTCAAGGTCGTATGTAATGCCCAGATCGCCGCGAACCTTGTTTTTTTCGATATCATCGGCGTTGATTACAATTACTATTTCTGCTTCATCTTTGAGCTGCATGAGCATCTGCAGCTTTGAGTCGGGCTTAAAGCCGGGCAGAACCCTTGAAGCGTGGTAGTCGTCAAACAGCTTGCCGCCGAACTCGAGATACAGCTTTCCGCCGAATTTATCGATTCTGTCACGGATATGCTGCGATTGCGTTTCCAGGTATTGATTATTATCAAATCCTATTTTCATATCTTAACCTCCTGAGAGATAAAACTCTGTTTAATTATATCACCTATATTTACAAAAATCAATTATTTTTTCATAGCGGGTGCATAACGAATTTATCGGAAAATAAAAAAATTATAAGATAAAGAGTGACTTTTCATTAATGTTGTGATATAATAACCATGTATTTGCCTAAACAGGTATTTTTAGGAGTGAAAATATGAAAAGAATAATCGCAGTTTTATTGTCCGCGCTCGTGCTTTCAACGGCTGTTATGACCGGATGCGGACAGTCGTCATCATCTTCATCATCTCAGTCGTCAGCGGCAACCGAAAAGACCGCCACATCAGCCACATCAGCGGCGTCGTCAAAAAGCTCGGGCTCAGAAAGCTCAAAAACCGACAGCTCAGCAGAGGAATCCTCTGTTGCGGGAGGCTGGAATATTGACGAAGACGTCAAGCCTGTTGTTACAAAGGAACAGAACGAGGAGTTCAGGAAGTCGATCAATTCCTTTGACAGCCTTAACATGGAGCCTGTTGCTTTGCTCGCTCAGCAGGTTGTAAAGGGCACCTATTCAGCTTTCCTTTGTCTTGACACGACCGTCGCCGACAATCCTGTTACAACATGGGATATTGCGGTTACATACACCGACCTCTACGGAAAGGCCAAGCTCACTTCCATTATCGAGGTTCACCCCGATAATGTTAAAACCGCTGAGTCAGCGGGCGAAGCTCTTGTGGATTCGTGGGAGACCGTCGAAATTACCGAAGGCGCTGTTCTGGAGGACTCACTCAAGGAAGCTCTCGACAGTGTTATGACCAAGGAATACACGCCTATAACGGTTCTGGGCACACAGGTCGTATCGGGCACAAACTATGTTCTGCTTGTTCAGGAAAAGGAGGACGGCAAGCCCGTGAACTATGTGGTCGAGCTCAACGTCGACTCCGAGGGAAAAGCCGAGCTTGTAAAAGAGGCTGTATTTGATTTGAATTACTACCTGTCAATATATAATTGACAAAGCGGATTTTAATGCTATAATATCTATGGAACCGAAGTTCCCGACAGTTCGTTTGCGCCATCCTGTCGTTAAATAAAACCAGGGCATCTGAAGCGCGGGATAACTGCGCCCTGCAATAATAATTGTATTGAGATGCGTCTGTCTTGGCAGGCGCATTTTTATTTTTGGAAGTGAAAGAATGTATCTGCTGAAAACAAAAGCAGCGTTTGACAGCGCGCATTTTCTGTCGGGCTATAACGGCAAATGTTCAAATATCCACGGTCACCGCTGGACGGTAGAGGCTTGCGTCTGCAGCGAAAAGCTGATCGATAAGGGCGAGAAGAGAGGAATGATTATCGACTTCGGCGACCTCAAGCGCGAACTGAGAGCGCTTGCCGATAGCTTTGACCACGCGCTCATTATCGAGAAAAACAGTCTAAAGCCAAAAACAATGGAAGCGCTCCGTGATGAAAACTTCCGTGTTATCGAGTTTTCGTTCCGTCCGACAGCCGAGAACCTTGCAAGATATTTTTATGTGGCTCTGCGCGAGAAGGGTCTGCCTGTCAGGAGCGTAACCGTATATGAAACGCCCGATAACTGCGCTGTTTACGAGGAGGAGCCATGCTTGAGGTAGTTGAAAGGTTCGTAAGTATCAACGGCGAGGGAGCTCACGCGGGAGAATTGGCGGTTTTTATTCGCTTCAAGGGCTGCAATCTCTGCTGCTCATACTGTGATACGGCATGGGCAAACGAGCCTGACGCAAAAGCATCACCGACCTCAGTAGAAGAGCTCGTCAGATGGGTTAAATCCGTCAACGTCCGTAACGTCACCCTTACAGGAGGCGAACCGCTGCTGCAAAAGGATATTGAGCCGCTTGTTGCCGCGTTGAAGGATTGCCGCGTCGAGATAGAAACAAACGGCAGTATGCCGCTCTCACGGTTAGCGGAGATTGAACACAGACCCGTATTCACGATGGACTACAAGCTGCCCGGCAGCGGTATGGAAAATTACATGAATACCGCAAACTTCGCGCTGCTGAACAGTCACGACAGTGTAAAATTCGTTGTCGGAAGCGAAGAGGACTTGAACAGAGCGGCTGAAATAATAGATAGATTTAAGCTAATCGACCGCTGCCACATTTATTTCAGTCCCGTATTCGGCAAAATCGAACCCGCGCGTATTGTTGAATTTATGACCGAAAGAAACCTGAACGGTGTCAGAATACAGCTCCAACTCCATAAGTTTATCTGGTCGCCCGAAAAGAGAGGTGTTTAATATGGATACAAAGGCAATCGAAGCACACGTAAAGGGAATCCTCGAGGCAATCGGTGAGGATCCCGACAGGGAAGGCTTGCGCGAAACTCCCCAAAGAGTCGCGAAAATGCTCGGGGAAATGCTTGAGGGCATAGCGTATTCCAACCACGAAATAGCCGAGATGTTCGGCAAGACCTTTGATAATGACTGTCTGCCTGAGTCAGAAAACGCTGTTATAATGCGCGACATAACCGTATTCAGCTATTGCGAGCACCATCTCGCGCTGATGTATGACATGAGCGTCAACGTCGCCTATGTTCCGCGCGGCAAGGTTCTCGGACTGAGCAAAATCGCGCGTATTTGCGATATGGCTGCAAAGCGTCTGCAGTTACAGGAACGTATCGGAAGGGATATAGCTGAGATCATATCCGAAGCGGCGGACACTCCCGATGTCGGCGTTACGATCAGTGGCTGTCACAGCTGCATGACCGCGCGCGGCATAAAGAACTCAAACGCAAAAACATATACTACTACATATCTCGGGGCGTTCAGGGACGACGCGGCTCTCCGTGAGCTGTTGAGATGAGGAGAATAATATGAAGGCTCTTGTTTTATTCAGCGGCGGAGTTGACAGCACGACCTGTCTTGCGCTCGCTGTGGAAAAATACGGAAAAGAAAACGTCCTTGCTCTCTCTGTCAGCTACGGACAGAAGCACAGCAAGGAGCTTGAGGCGGCTCAAAGAATAGCTGAATACTACGGCGTACAGCTGAAAAGGCTCGATTTATCCGTCATATTTGAGGATAGCGGCTGTTCTCTGCTCAAAGGCTCGGAGGACGAAATCCCAAAGGAAAGCTATGCCGACCAGCTCTCCAAGACCGACGGAAATCCCGTGTCCACATATGTTCCTTTCAGAAACGGACTGTTTCTCTCGGCAGCGGCTAGCGTCGCGCTTTCAAACGGCTGCGGAGAGATATATTACGGCGCTCACAGCGACGACGCGGCAGGCAACGCTTATCCCGACTGTTCGCAGGCGTTCAATGATTCCATGAACATGGCGATATACCTCGGCAGCGGAAATCAGCTCAACGTAACAGCGCCGTTTATCGGAATGACAAAGGCTCAGGTCGTTGCTCAGGGATTAAAGCTGGGCGTACCGTACGAAATGACCTGGAGCTGTTATGAGGGAAAGGAAAAGCCCTGCGGCGTATGCGGCACGTGCCGCGACAGGATCGCAGCGTTCAGAGCAAACGGAATCGAGGATATTATATGAGAAATGACAATTTAACCTTATTAGGCAATAAAAACGTTCAGTACTCGTCGGACTATTCTCCCGAGGTGCTCGAAACCTTCCGCAACAAGCACCCCGAGAACGACTATTTCGTAAAGTTCAACTGTCCGGAGTTTACGAGCCTGTGTCCGATTACGGGACAGCCCGACTTTGCGACGATTTATATTTCATACATTCCCGACGAGCTGATGGTGGAGAGCAAGTCCTTGAAGCTGTATCTTTTCAGCTTCCGCAACCACGGCGACTTTCATGAGGACTGCGTGAACATCATCATGAAGGACTTGATAAAGCTGATGGACCCGAAATACATCGAGGTCTGGGGAAAGTTCTTGCCGCGCGGCGGAATTTCCATCGACCCGTATTGCAACTACGGCAGAAAAGACACCAAGTGGGAGAAGCTCGCCTGGGAACGTCTTTCAATGCACGATATGTACCCCGAGCAGGTCAATAACAGATAAAAAAAGCGCCGTCGAAGGCGCTTTCAATTTATAATATATATCCCGTTACGAACCGCATCGGCGTTATTTGTAAAAGGTCGAAGCTCAGCGCCTGATCTGATGAAACGAAATTCATGGAGCGGTACTCGCCGTTTTCGCTGCAGATGCAGTAAAAATGCAGTCCTCTGAAGCCTTTGTTCCACGCGCAGACGATGCCGATTTTGCCGTCAGTCAGGGAATTTTTGAAGTGCTTAACCGAAATATAATTCTTAAAAGGAATATTATTCTTTTTGAAGTATCTTTTCAGGCCGAACGGCTTTGTCCCGAATACTCCGAAAAGCCATGGCATTCCGAGCTTTTCCATGGCGCGCAGCAGGTCTGAAAACTCCGCGTCGATTCCCTTGAAAACAAGCGCGTTGTAGAGCGCAACGACACCGCAGCCCACCTTTGAAACAGGCTTGCGGCTTTTGCCGTAGCACAGCTGAGAGATTGGATTGTTGCATTGTCCGTAAATAAATTCCCTCTTCATAAATACGCACCTTGTGTTTTTGGAATTTTGTGATATAATATCAAATAGAAATTTTTAGGGGAGAGATTATGAAAAAACTGATCATATCGGTACTTATTGCCGTTTCTCTTATTTGCTTTTCAGGCTCTGTTTCAGCCGCTTCGCCCGACGAGGCGGTAATGATCTCACAGCAGGACGGCCTGACTCCGCTGTACACCACAGCGCCCGACAGTTCGCTCAAAGACCATTCCAACCGCATGAGCCGCGAACAGGGAATACTTTTTTACACACAGACAACCGCTCTCGCACTGATAGCGGGTTATCTTATTCTATTTAAGGTAAAGGGTATTCCTCACGGCGAAAAAATGCACAGACGAAGAAGAAAGGACGGCTGACTGCCGCCCTTTAATTTTTTAGCGCAGACGCTTAAAGAAGCTCTTCAGCAAGCCGGCACATTCCTGTTCCATTATTCCTCCGCTGTAAGCGGGTTTGAAATTGAACGGCATCTCGAACAGATTTGTAATAGTGCCGCAGGCGCCGTTTTTGAAATCGTACGCGCCAAAGTACACCTGGGGAATATGCGCGTTAAGAATCGCGCCCGCGCACATTGGGCACGGCTCAAGTGTTACATAAATCTCACAATTCCACAGCCGCCAGCCGCCGAGTGCTTTGCAGGCGTTGTTTATCGCGTCAATCTCCGCATGGAGAAGGGCGTTTTTTTCTTTTTCGCGGCGGTTCCTGCCGGTTGCGATTACCTCGCCGTTTCTCGTAACAACCGCTCCGACGGGCACCTCGCCGTCGTCGTACGCTTCCTTTGCCATTTCAAGCGCCAGAAGCATGAATTTATTGATATCCGTACTCATGTTTATTGGTTAAGTGGTGTTAAACAAAGGATTGTAAATGTCAGAAAAACGCTCATTGAAATCATGACTCCGGGATTGACCAGAAACGCGCTCATTTTGTTTTTCAGCGTGAGCAGCTCAGCGCCTTTTTCAATCGGCTTTTCTTTGTCGCTCAGTGAAAAACTTACCTTTTTGCTACGGGCGAGATAAATAAACGAGAGAACTCCCGAAACAAGGAAAAGCAAAACGATAATCAGCTGGATAATTGTAAGCTCTCTTTCGTCCAGATTGCTGTTAGTGTAGAGGATCGTGAACAATATGGCGTAGAAATTATTCATGAAATGAAGCAGGATAGACGGCAGAATTGAATCGGTGATGATGTCGATATATCCGAAAATCAGACCGACGGGCAAGGTGAAAACGATCTGAGTTGTGTTTGAGTGCATTGCGCTGAACAAAATTGCCGAAGCGACAACCGCGAAGGCTCTGCCGTATTTTTTGAGCGAGCCCATAACCAAACCGCGGTACGCGAATTCCTCGGCAAAAGCGGGAACAATAGCTACGGAAATGATGTTCAGAATTATCTCGAACGGAGTCATCGCGGAGGATTCGACGCTGCCCGCGGTATTTTGCAGACCGAAAATCGAAAGGTTTGTTTCAAAGATATCGGCGGCATAATTAGAAGCCATTGCAACCGCCATTCCCATAAGTATCAGCGGAATGAGCGTAGTAGCGCCGACTGTTGTTTTGCCGAACGCTTCCCTGAACTTAAAGCCCGTTGCGGCAATAAACAGAATACCCGGAATAAACGCCGCGCCTACGCTGATAAAAATGTCCTGCAGCTGTGTCAGCGTCTCGTCTGTGCTTATACCGAGAGTCTGAAACAGAAGTAATAAGCCTATGGATAAGACGTACATCGTGGCAGTGTACGTGAGCGCGTAAAAACCGACGGCGGTGCATCTTTTTCTGAGCTTTTTTTGGGTGTCGCGTCTTATTGTATCCTCTGTAATTACAGGCCTTGGAATATACTGCCTGTACTGAGGGTAAGTGTATTGCTGCATATTATCAACTCCACGTTTTATTGTACCATAGAACGGCGTTTTTTTCAAGGATAACATTACAAGAATGTAAATTGACAAACAGCCCCTTTGGTGGTATTTTGAAAGTGGAATATTCTGTCGTTTCAGAAAGGATTGAGAGATATGGTTACCGCGATGCTTTTTGCCGGCGGTATCGGCGCGAGAATGAAGTCGTCAGACCTGCCGAAGCAGTTTTTAGAGGTAGGCGGAAAGCCGATCATCGTTCACACAATGGAGCATTTTTCAAGGCACCCGATGGTTGACGGTATTGTGATCGCCTGCAAGGAGGACTGGATCGAGTACCTTGTGGAGCTTATCGAGCGTTTTTCCGTCAAGAAGATACGCTCTATAGTACCCGGCGGAGAAACAGGCTTTGCTTCTATCCACAACGGAGTTGTCGCGACTGCCGCTTTTTCGACCCAGCCCGAGGATATCATTCTCATCTGCGACGGCGTCCGCCCGATGCTGTCCGACCGCCTGATCACGGACTGCATTCTCGAGACAAAAAAGCACAAGACTGCCGTGCCCGTTACCCCGAGCATAGATTCTCTTCTGTACAGTCCCGACGGCGAAAACTGCAAAAAGAGCTACGACAGAAACACGATGTACGTCACGCAGGCTCCGCAGGGTTATACAATGGAGCGTATTCTCTGGGCGCATGACGAAGCCGAAAAGCGCGGAATAACCAACCCGATTTCATCAAGCGAGCTGTTTATCGAGCTGGGTGAGAGCGTCCATCTGTTCAAGGGCGAGCGTTTTAATATCAAGGTGACGACTCCCGAGGATCTGGTCACGCTCCGCGCGCAGTTTTATTACGAGAATTACAAGAAATTTGCCAAGGAAGAATTGAAGTATGGATTATAAAGTAAAGGATTGCGTCCTTCAAAGCATATACAGCGACGCCTATGAGATCGCGAACGCCGAAATTCCGTGGGACAAGATCGTCGGTTCAACAGTACTTATCACGGGCGGCGGCGGATTTATCGGCGGCTATCTTGCGCTCGCGCTTCTCACAAGAAACGACGTCTACGGCTCAGATATCCGCGTTATTTCACTTGTCAGGAACGCCGAAAGAGCAGAGAAAAAGTTCGGAAAGCTTCTCAGACGCGGTGATTTTTCATTGTGCGTACAGGACGTAAACGAGGAAATCAAGGCTGAGCGCGCGGATTATATCATTCACGCCGCAAGTCAGGCGAGCAATATACAGTTCGAGAACGACCCCGTCGGCACAATCACCGCCAACCTTACGGGAACCGCGAATGTTCTTGATTTCGCAAAAAAGAGCGGCGCAAAGTCGACTCTCATCGTTTCAAGTCTTAAGGTATACGGAATTATTTACGGAAGTCAGGATAAAATCACCGAGGACGACAGCGGCTATATTGATTTTACTTCGTACAAAAACTGTTACGCTATGGGCAAGCGCGCTTCCGAAACCATCGCCGCGAGCTACTGCCGCGAGTACGGAATGAATGTCAAGTTAGCAAGACCTGCCTATATCTACGGCGCGGCGACTCTCGACGACGACAGGGTATGGGCGCAGTTTATCGCGAATGTTGTCAGAGGGCAGGATATCCTGCTCAAGAGCAACGGCGCCGCCAACCGTTCCTTCTGTTATGTCACCGACACGGCGACGGGACTTCTGACAGTGCTGCTCAAGGGTGAGAACGCCTTGCCGTACAATATTTCATGCGAGCTTTCGGATACAACGATACGCGGCTTTGCAAGGGCGGCCTGCGCGGCTTTTCCGGAGAGAAACATCAGCCTGAAATTTGCGAATCCCGCTGACGAGCAGGAACCTCAAAATCAGCCATCGCCGCTATGTCAGGTACCCGAAATTCTCGACAATAAGCGGCTCAAATCGCTCGGATGGCAGCCAAAAGTGTCGCTTACAGAGGGTATAAAAAGGGCAGTTGCTGTATTAGAAGAGCAAACAAAGTAGTAATTTCGTCTATTATACACAATCTGTTGTGTTCTTGTTGACAACAGCACAAAATGTGTGATATTATACAATAGTATAGATAAACTGTTTATTGTCCCTTTTAGTCGGATAATAAGCTTTTAACCTGTTAAGAAAATGGGGGTTATGATGAATACCGCTATTATTCTCGCCGGCGGTGTCGGCAGCCGTATGGGCGTCGACAGACCGAAGCAGTTTTTGATGGTAGAGGACAAGCCGATTATTTCCTATTGCTTTGATATCTTCCAGAAGCATGATGAAATTGACGCCATGGTTGTTGTTGTCAGCGAACAGTGGCAGGGTTTTGTTGAGGAGTACGCCGCGAAGTACGGCGTGAGCAAGATTTGCGGATACGCTCCGGCGGGAAAGACCCGTCAGCACTCCATTTACAACGGACTCAAGTGCATCGCCGAAAACGCGCCCGATACCGATATTGTTATCGTCCACGACGCGGCGCGTCCGCTTGTATCTGACAGGATCATCTCCGACTGCATTACAGGCGCAGCGGAATACGACGGCGCAATGCCCGTTATCACCGTCAAGGACACAGTTTACCAGAGTGCCGACGGCGCGAAAATCGACTGTCTGCTCAAGCGCAGCGAGTTGTTTGCGGGACAGGCTCCCGAGAGCTTCAAGTTCAAAAAATACTATCAGATACATAACGAGGTCAGTGACGAGGAAATCGGCGCTACTGCGGGCAGCAGTGAGATCGCTTACCGCCACGGCATGGAGATCCGTATGGTAAAGGGAAGCGAGCGCAACCTCAAAATCACCACTATCGAAGATTTGGAAACTTTTGAAACAATACTGAAAGGCGGCAATTGATATGGATACTATGAAGGCGAGAGTGTTAAGAGCTGTCGGCAATCTCGAGTACTGCGACTATCCCATGCCCGAGGTCAAGCCCGACGAGGTGCTTTTCCGCGTAAAGGCTTGCGGCATCTGCGGCTCAGATATCCCCAGGATTTTTGTAAACGGCACCTACCATTTCCCGACAATCCCCGGACACGAGTTCTCGGGTGAGGTCGCGGGCGTAGGTGACGAGAAATACAAGGATTTGATCGGCATGAGAGCTACCGTGTTCCCGCTGATTCCCTGTAAGACCTGCGAGAACTGCAACGACGGCAAGTACGAGATGTGCAAGAGCTACGATTATCTCGGCTCGCGCAGTGACGGCGCTTTCGCCGAGTATGTGAGAGTTCCGGTGTGGAACCTCGTTCCGATTCCCGACAGCCTTTCCTTCGAGGAAGCAGCTATGACCGAGCCCTGCGCCGTTGCGCTTCACGCGCTCAGACGCGCCCAGATTGAGGTCGGCGACAACGTGGTTATCTTCGGTCCCGGCACGATCGGTATGCTTATCGCACAGTGGGCGAGAGCATGGGGTGCGAGAGTTCTCCTTGTAGGCACCGACGTAAACAACTGGGATTTCATCGAGAGCATGGGCTTCACCGAGTACTGCAACTCCTCCAAGGAGGACGCGATCGAGTGGGTAAAGAAGATGACAGGCGGCGTCGGCGCGGATATCGCAATCGAAGCTGTCGGCATCGCGCTCACAGCCTGCAACTGCCTTGAGGCTGCGGCTTCGGGCGGCAAGGTGATCTTTGTCGGCAATCCGCACGGCGATTTTACCTTCCCTCAGAACACATACTGGCAGATCCTCAGAAAACAGCTTTCCATTTTCGGCACATGGAACTCAGCCTACAGCGACACTCACAAGAGTGACTGGAACCTTGTTGTAGACGCTATGGCTAAGGGCATGATTGACGCCAAGAAGCTGATTACACATAAATTTGACCTTGAAACCATGGATAAGGGTCTTGATATCATGAAGAACAACAGCGAATTCTTTGCTAAAATCATGGTGGTAAATCAATAAAGAGGTATTGATATGAATGGAATGTTGTCACCTTCTCTGATGTGCGCCGACGCGCTGAATTTGCAGTCGGAGATAGAGGCGCTTGATAAGCTCGGCGTTGAATATATTCACCTTGATTTCATGGACAATCACTTTGTCCCGAATATCACTCTGAGCGCCGATCTGATCAAGGCGGTCAAGAGTGTGCTGGTGAATATGAAGCGCGATATTCACATCATGGCGTATCAGCCCGAGCAGTTCTTTGACAGAATGGATATCGGACAGGGCGATATTGTCGCCGTTCACTATGAGGCGTGCGACAATCTTCACGAGGTCATCACCGACATCAGACAAAGAGGAGCAAGCCCGTTTGTCGCTATCAGTCCGGACACAAAGCCCGAGGTTCTCGAGGATTTTCTCGACGAAATCGACGGCGTATTGCTTATGACCGTATACCCCGGATTTGCGGGACGTCCGATTGTTGAGGGCAGCTTTGACAAAATCAAGGCAGTCCGCAAGCTGCTCGACAGCAGGAGAGAGGGTATTCTCCTCGAGGTCGACGGTCACGTAAGCTGGGATCTGTGCGCTGAAATGCGCGCCTGCGGCGGCGATATGTTTGTGGCGGGTTCGTCCTCGCTCTATCAGAAGGGACTTGACCTTGCGGAAGCTGTTGAACGCATGAGAGCGTTAATTTCTTAAAAAACTAGGGGTGTATTTGTGGAATATCAGATTGAAGTAAAAGAGTTATCTATTGTCAAGAATAAAATGACTCTTACGATTATGGGAACGATTTCCGATCCGACCATCAATTCTCATTTTCTTTCAAATCCCAAGCTGGTGTTACATTTCAATAACGGCAAAGAGGACAGACGTATTCCGTTTGTCCTTTCGAATGTAACCCACATTGACGGAAAATGTTTTTTCTCGGGCAGATATAATTACCGTCTGGATCTGCTTTTCTGGAAAACCAGAAAGGAATGCCTGCCCTTTGAAATGTTCCTCAATCTCGGCTTTGCCGATTTTTACGAGGAAAAAATCCCTGTTGACCTGACTCCCGAGCTTTCGGAAACCGACAACAGGAATTTCAAGTATACGATTCACGGAAACAAGGTAGAGTTTCTGCCGGACAGGAAGAGAATCCAGCACAATCCTGTTGCGAAGTTCTTTGTTAAGCTTTTCAACGGAATTCTCAAGACAGTTCTCTTTATTCTCTCCATCGCGCTGATTCCGTTCTTTATCCTGGAGGCGCTTCTGCGCATGACAGGTATTATGAACCTGCCCGCGCGTTTCAATGACGAAAACCCGATCAAGCGTTTTGTAGCCTACATATTCTGGCGTTTTTCAAGAGTATCCACCACAGACCTCTCTATCTGGAAGGTAAAGAGATGGATATTCAGAAGATGCTTCGGCTTCTACAAGACCTTCTACAAGGTTCAGGACAAGAAGATTTCCTTTATCTCACTCAGACGCGATGATCTGTCAGGTAACTTCGCCTTTGTATACGACCAGCTCAAGGGTGATGACAGCCTCGACATCAACTTTATTCTCAATGAGCACACTATCGCTTATATGTCCTTCAAGGAGATCCGCGCATTTACGAAGGCATGCGCGACAAGCAAGGTAGTTGTGCTCGACGAGTTCACACCTCAGATCCACTATATCGATTTGAGGGAAGAGACCAAGCTGATTCAGCTCTGGCACGCCTGCGGTGCGTTCAAGACATTTGGCTTTACACGTCTTTCCAAGCCCAAGGGCTCGCCTCAGCCCACAAGAAACCACAGAAGCTACGACTTTGTCACCGTCAGCTCAACATACTGCAAGAAGTGCCACTCCGAGGGCTTCGGTATTGCTACCGATAATGTTGTTGCGACAGGTATCCCGAGAACAGACGTGTTCTTTGACGAAAATTACAAGGCGGCTGCGCGCAAGAAGTTCTACGACGCTCATCCGACCTTCAAGGGCAAGAAGATCATTCTCTTTGCGCCGACATTCCGCGGCATGGTCAAGGAGACCGCGTTCTATCCCACAGAGATGTTCGATATCAACGAGGTATGCTCCAAGATTCCCGAGGACTATGCGATTATTATCAAGCATCATCCCTTTGTCAACGACGTTCAGCCGATTCCCGACCGTTATGCGGACAGGGTAATTGACCTTTCGGCTGACAATGAGCTCAACGACCTTCTCTTTGTTACTGACGTAATTATCACTGACTATTCATCTCTCGTCTTTGAGGCGTCTCTGATTGACATTCCCATGATCTTCTACGTCTTTGATCTGGAAAAGTATATCAACGAACGCGACTTCTACTTTGACTTCAAGCTGTACGCACCGGGTAAGATCGTTTATTCGACCGAGCAGCTTATTGATTCGATCCGCAAAGAGGACTATTGCACTGAGAAGATTCAGCCCTTCGCGGATATGTTCTTCGATTATCGTGACGGCAGATCAACACAGAGAGTAGTCAAGCTGATTTACGATAATCTTAAATAAATTTCGAAAACCTATTGACAAAACTGGGCTTATTCGGTATAATATAAAGGCTGATGAAAATCAGATATGCGCCAATAGCTCAGCTGGATAGAGCAACTGCCTTCTAAGCAGTAGGTCAGGGGTTCGAGTCCCTTTTGGCGCGCCAATAGCGCCAAAAGGCGACTCG
>NZ_JAEQMG010000073.1 GCF_016680995.1 Ruminococcus difficilis
GGCTATCAGTACATGAAGGAAAGCGGCACCGATTACTGGGAGATCCCGTATCTGCCGATCGACCCTGCCGACGTCGGCAGAGAGTACGAGCCGATCATCCGCATCAATTCTCAGTCCGGCAAGGGCGGCGCGGCGTTTGTTATGAGCAACAACTTCGGCTACGATCTGCCCAAGCGCATGCACCCCGAATTTTCAAAGCTCGTTCAGGCAAAATGCGAGGCTCTCGAGCGCGAGCTGATTCCGAAAGAGCTGTTTGAGGTATTCGAGCAGAACTACCTCGAGCACCCGATGAAGTACACCCTCACCAGAAGAAAGATTTACGAGGAAAGCGAGTTCGGCAAGGACTACGTTCACTTCAAGGGCAGAATGAAGCTTGACGACGGCACCGAGCTTAAACTGCAGGGTACCGGCAACGGCCCGATCGACGCCTTCTTCAACGCGCTGAAATCGGTCGGTATCGACAAGTACGAGTTCATCTCCTACAGTCAGCACGCGATTTCGCAGGGTTCCGACTCAAAGGCGGTCTCGTACATCGAGCTGAGAAAGCCCGACGGCAAGAACATCTTCGGCATCGGCATTGACGCGAACGTAAACGTAGCTTCGGTGCTCGGCGTTCTCAACGCCATCAACCGCGCGGAAGCAACCGAATAAAATATGGGAACCTCTAATAATTCCTTACCGCGCATAAGCACGACATTGAATTATTTGAGACTCCCATAACAACACCCCGTTCCGAAAAGAGCGGGGTGAAATTTATCGGAAGCAAAGAAAAAGAGCGCTTCCGAAAGGAAACGCTCACGCTTGGAGGCGACAGGCGGATTTGAACCGCCGCATCAGAGTTTTGCAGACTCGTGCCTTACCACTTGGCTATGTCGCCGTAACAAATAGTATTATAGCATCAAACGCGGTCTGTGTCAAGGAGTTTTTTCAAAATCCTTTACATTATATGCGACGAAAGGAAAACTATGCGTGATTTACTGAAATATGCCGCTGAATGTATGGCGGGTCTTGACCGTTTGGGCATTCGATACGCCAAAGACGTTCGATTTACCGTGAACGCCCGTGCGACCTCGCGGCTGGGTCTTTGCCGCAAAAAGGGCAGTCAGTACGAAATCGAGATCTCTCACCTGCTGCTCGACGAGCGCACTCCCGAGGAAAGCCTGAAAAACACGCTCTGCCACGAGCTTCTTCACACCTGCTACGGCTGTATGAAGCACACGGGCAGGTGGAAGGCTTACGCCGAAAGGGTCAACGCCGCCTACGGGCTGAACATAAAGCGCGCTGCAGCCGCCGGGGACAGAGAGATTCCCGAGGAGCTGCTGCCAAAGGCAAATTACCTTGTTCGCTGCGAAAGCTGCGGCACGGAATACGGCAGGCAGAAGCTGTCGCCGCTGATTCAGCACCCGGAGCGCTACCGCTGCGGCAAATGCAAAGGAAAACTCAATAGGATAAAATAAAGGGTCCGGCAGTGCCGAACCCTGATTTTTTATTCTCCTTCTCCGCCTGCTTCTTCGGGAACAACCGGAGGTTCCTCCTGCGAGCTTTGCGACGGAGTATCGCTTGAGGCGTCGCTGCTTGAAGGCGGATCTGTTTCAACAACGGGATCGCTGTCGCTGCTCTGCGGAGTCGAGGACTGCGAACCGCCGCCGCCACCGCCGCCGCCGTCGTAATAGCTGTCGTTGTCGCCTGAACTGTTACTGTCGCTGCCTGAGCCGCCGAGCTTGGCATCGTTGTCAGCCGCGATGAACACAACGCCGTAATCCAAATCGTAGGTGGACTTGAAGAGCTCCTCGCTGTCTACCTCCTTGCCGTCCTTGAGGTAGATTCGCCACGCTCTGACGGTGTAGGACTTGCTGCCCTGGTCGGTGACCTCGTTGCGGGTATGGATGTCGTCCCACTTGTCTGACTTAACCCCCCAGAACGAGGCGTAAAGCGTGCTGCCCTCAACCCTGCATTCGAGGAACATCTGATATTTTGTGGGATTGCTTAAAACGAGGTCGAGGTTGGGATAGTCGATAGTCGCGTCAAGACCCGTGGGAACGTAGGAAGAAGCCCACTGATGGTTGTGACGCTCCTCGATCTCCAGATTTGCGCGTACCGCCGCGTTGTAAATCGTGGAGCTTGCCTGACAGATACCGCCGCCAATGCCGTCGATGATCTTGCCCTCGGAAATTACATGGGCTGACTTGTAGCCGTTCGACTCGAGGTTTGAGTCGCCTGTGCAGCTGTTGAACGACCAGTTTTCGCCCGGTTTGATAACGGAGCCGTTGCACGCGGAAAGAGCGACCTTCATATTTGAGGTGCCGTTTTCGGTGTTGGTGGAGTAGGTCTCGTAGGTTGAGAGCTTAACGAGCTTGGACTCAAGCGTTTCGGCGTCCATATCAGCCTTTAATGTCTCGGTAACGGCGGCGATCTTGCTTACGCTGTTGCCCTTGCTGAAACCGTCCTTGATCTTTGTGCTGAGATCCTTTGCGTCCACCTTGATTCCGTTAACCGCCTCCTCAAAGCTGAAACGGTTCTCGCTGTACGGCTTAAAGTCGGTCACATATGCGTTTTTAGGCTCGGAGTCGTTCTCCTCACAGAGCTTGCTGACGTTTTTGGTGATCGAATCGTCGACAACGGCAGCCGTTATTGTGTAGGTGGTCTTGCCGTTTTCGTCGGTCGCAAGCTGATTCTTCTCCGTGTCGCTCTTGATCTGAGCGAGAACGTCGTCTATATTATAGGTATAGGTGAAATCAGCTTCCTTGAGCTGAAAATTCTTTCCGTTGACGTCGATATCAAAGGTAATGGGAGTGACGAACTTATCCTCGTTGCGCTCGAGAAGCTTTTTTGCAAGCTCCACGGTTCTGTTGGAAATGTCCACGCCCGAAACCACGGTGTTTTCAGCGTACATGAACTCTTCCGACTGCTTTGCGGCTTCGGACTCCTTGTTGAGATTCTGAAAAAGCAAAACTCCCGCAGCGCCCAAAACCACGACAACCGCAGCGGCGACCGCCGAGATGATGACTATCTTCTTTTTTCCGCCGTTAGGATTAGAGGGGCCGCCGGCGCCAAAGCCGTCGCTGTAGCCTTCAGCGGCAATCGGCGTACCGGAGGAAATATCTATCAGTCCGTCGTTTCCCAGAACTACGTAGTCGTTGCTCTGATTACTATTGTTTATGCTCATAATTCACCCCTGAATCACAATGCTCGTCTATAAATAAGGTTAATTTTTCTTATTCTGATACAGTATTATTCTACAATAAAAAATTCCAAAAATAAATTGGTAAATAAAGAAATTTAATCGCTCATTTCATTTCTTTTTTTGTATAATATTAAAATTAGTCAGATATTTTAAATTATCTGTTGAAATCCTCCGCGATAAAAAGTATAATATTATTATGTACATCTACAGCTAAATAAACCCGAAACGTGAAAAACACAGAGGAATGGATATGAATATTTTAATTTTTACAGCGTCCACCGGCGGCGGCCATAAACGCGCGGCGGCTGCTATTGAAGCTAAAATTCAGTCGACGAGTCCCGAAACCACCGTTAACGTGGTCGACGGCATGAAGGCTATAGGCAAGTTTTACGACAAGACCGTTTGCAAGGGCTACCATATTATGGCGACCAAAACTCCCTCCGTTTACGGCAAGCTCTACCGCCTCACCGACGAGAGCAAGCCTATTGCAAAGGCGGTTGTGAAGTCGAACGAGATTATGGCTACAAAGCTCCTCGAGGTCATTGAGAAGTACAATCCCGATATCATCATAATCTGCCACGCCTTTATCACCAACATGGTTTCGCGCCTCAAAGGAAAAGGCAAAATTCACGCGAAGGTCATCAGCCTTATTACCGACTACGACTCCCACCGCACCTACATTTCGCCTAATATCGACGCGTTCGTTCTCGCCGAGCCGCAGATGAAGCGCAAGCTCTGCGAGGAGTACGACGTTCCCGAAAGCAAGATCTTTCCGCTGGGAATCCCGACCTTCGACCGCTTCTCGGTGAGCGAAACAAAGGAGGAAATCTGTCACCGCGAAAGGCTCAATCCCGATTACCCGATCGTACTTATGATGGCAGGCTCCTTCGGCGTGACGGGAGTTCTCGATTTCTACGAGCAGCTCGCAAAGAAAAGCGAGAAAATCCAGATCGTAGTCATCACGGGCAGAAACATCCGCCTTTTCGACCACCTCGACAAAAAAATCCAGGAGCTTGGCACCTCCAAAAACACAAAGCTTCTCTACTTTGTCGACAACGTTGAGGATTACATGCACATCGCCGATCTGATCGTTACAAAGCCCGGCGGCCTGACCGTTACCGAGAGCATCGCGTGCAGCCTGCCGATGGCTATTTACAGCGCCTTCCCCGGTCAGGAAGCGGACAACGTAGACTTTTTGCTCAAGCAAAACGCCGCTTTCCTTGTTGACAAGAAGAACGGCGCAGACGAGATACTTGAGCTGCTCCGCTCACCCGAAAGGCTCAGCGCAATGAAGGAAAGCTGCCGCAGACTCGCGCTTCCCAACGCGGCTGAGGATATCTTTAACCTCGCGAAAAAGCTCTACGGCGAGGATAATATATGAAAAAGCTTACGGCAATAATTTCCGCAGCGCTCTGCGTCTGCCTTGCGGCTTGCTCGTCTGCGGGCGGCTTCCCGGACAGCGAGATACTGTCAAACGGAGTAAAGCGCAGCAAGGATACCTCGGCGACCTTTAACTACTCCGACGGCTGCCGCGAGGCTCCCTCGTCATACAACAGCTTCGCGAACACCGTTACGGGCTTCTCGCTGAAGCTTCTCAGAAATTCCTACGACGGCAAGGCGGTCTCGCTGACTCCGGCGAGCGCCGCGGTTCAGCTCGGACTGCTCGCAAACGGCGCGAAGGGCGACTCGCGCTCAGAGATCCTTCTCGCTCTCGGCGGAGAGCTTGACCTCGATTCATATAACACCTGCAGCTCGTACTTCAAGAGCCGCATGGAAAACGTCGGCAGGATCGCGCGCGCCCGGGAAACCGGCAAAAAGGACGGGACTAAAACCCTCACGCTCGGCGGCGCTCTGTTCATCAACGACAAGAGCGACATTAAAACCGCGTTTTTACAGGCAAACGCCGATTTTTACGGCGACGACATTATCCGCTACGACTTTTCTTCCGGCGCAGACAAGCTCACCGACTACCTCGGCGATAAAATCACCCTTTCGGGCGACGAGAGCGTCGCCTCATACTCCGAGCTTAACCTCTCGGACGTCTGGCTTAACCAATCGCTTGAGGCTGAGGAGCTTTCGATGCAGAGCGGCAACGCGCGCGGAATAGTAAAATACACCGCGAACAATCCGCTCAAGGCGCTTTTCATCATGCCCGACGGCGATTTCGACTCGTACGTCAGGAACTTCGACAGCGTTGAATACTCAAAGCTGCTCGACAGCGTCGACTTTACCAAGCGTCAGGCGGCGGTGATTCCTCCGTTCCAAACCGAGGCGCAGACAGCCGAATTATCCTCTGTTCTCCAAAAAATCGGACTA
>NZ_JAEQMG010000074.1 GCF_016680995.1 Ruminococcus difficilis
AGATCAAAGCGGAAGCCTTCAAACGCTTCGCAAACGGCAAGCCTGTGTATCAACAGTCTGCGGCATATTTCTTAATGCTCAACACAGGATTGAGGGCAGGGGAGTTGTGCGGCATCATCAACAGTGACATAGATCTCGAAAATAGGGTGATTCACTTGCAGCGCGGTGTTAAGGAAGTTCACGTCCGCGACGGCTTGGAATATGTTCCAAAGCTCGAAGTCAAAGTCGGTAAACTGAAAAGCAAGACAAGTAAACGCGATGTGCCGCTAAATGATAACGCGATAGAAATGATCAACCGTTTGCGCGAGGAAGTGTATCTCGGCGAGGACGCTCCGCTCATACCGGATGAAAACAGTAACTTCACCAACCCTCGAAATATGCGAAACCGTTTCTATCGCATACTTGATGCGATAGGTATGGAGCATAAAGGTCTCCATGCATTTAGACACACATTCGCAACCCGCCTGATTAACGGTGTCAAACAACCCGATGGTAGTGTTAAGGCGCTATCAGTAAAACAGGTCGCAGAGCTGCTTGGGCATACCACTTCGGAAATCACAGAAATCTACTATGTCAAGCGCGACACTACAAGATTAGCCGGATTGACCGATAACTTCAATCTGTAACGCAAAAGCAGGGCAGAGATTGCCGACTCTGCTCTGCACCCATTTTTGCGTTTGAAATCTGTGATACAGAAAACAAAGAAAAAAGCACCAAAAACGCCGGTGATTATTGGAAGCAGGTAAAAGCGAGCCGTCCTTTGGTGGACGGCCCGCGAATGACATCGGACGGCAGAGCCGACCGTTGTGCAGTGTTTTGAGTAGACAAGCTGTGATTATTGAGGGAGTCCTCGGTATTTGCGGCGTTTGTGTGAACGAGATATTTTCAGGAGGAAACTATGGAAGAATACAAGAAGATTACTATCAGTTTTACGAAAGATCAATTAGAAAAGTTGGATGAAATCATGTCAAAGGAGCAGGGCTACTCACGCAGTTCATTGGTGCGTGAAGCGGTAGATTACTACCTCGGATACCTCGCTCAAAAGGGAAGTGTCAGCTATTTGTCGCCAATCATCAGCCAAAACATCAAGCTGGTGCTCGGCAGGTTTGAGGAAAACCTGAGTGAGATGCTTTTTAAGTTGGCGGTTGAGGTGAGCAAAAGCAATATTCTTTCTGCGCGTAATAGCGATCTAAACGACTATGCTTTGAATTATTTGAACGATGTTTCCGAGCAGCTTGTCGCTGAACATAACGGTGTACTTAACCTTGAAAAAGCGATAGATTACATCAACGGAGAAGAAAATGGCTAAGATTATTGTATCATGTCGCTTCCAAAAAAGCGCAAAGGATATGGCTGACCTCATCCGGTATATGGCTACACGTGAGGGCGTTGAGAAGTTGCCGAGCGGTCAAAAGTATAATCTCGCAACTTCAAAACAACACGACCTCATTCTATCTGTGGTGAAGCACTTCCCTCAAAGCAAAAAGTTTCTTGAATATGATGACTATTATGCAATGCCGACAAGTGAAAATGCGAATGAGTTCCTTGACGCAGTTGCGGAGAGATACGCTGACCGCGCAGATGAATTGAAGGGCTTGGTCAGCTATATTTCCAACCGTCCCGGCGTTGAAAAGCTCGGCTCTCACGGATTGTTTACACAATTCGATATGCCGATCGATCTCGATACCGTCGCAGAACGTGTTGCAAATCATGACGGCGTTATCTGGACAGAGGTAGTCAGCCTGCGTCGTGAGGATGCCGAACGTCTGCATTTCAACAACGCCGAAGCATGGAAAAATCTTGTTCGCCGGAACATGAATGAGATTGCCAAAGCCCATCGAATCAAGGTGGAAGACTTGGAATGGTACGGCGCGTTTCATAATACAACGCACCATCCTCATATCCATCTGGTGATTTTCTCGAAAGGTCAGGAGGGTTTCCTATCTGAAAAGGGAATCAAGGAGCTTCGCCGCGCCTTCGGTCAGGACATATTTCGAGATGAACAATACAAGCTGGCGACGATAGAAACAGGCTATCGTAATGAGTTGAAAGATAATTTGGCAGACCTGTTACAGCAAATTCAGGCGCGGCAATCGCTGCCCAACGTCGACTATTATCTTTTTCTGTTGAGAAAAATCAAGGACGAATTACAACAGCAGAAAGGAAAGAAACTCTACGGATACCTACCGCGAAAGATGAAAAAGCTGGTAGATTTCGCTCTGCGTGAGTTTGCTAAAGACAGTGATTTAGCAGAAATCTATTCAAAATGGAATGAGGTCAACCGCGAAAAGTTGAGCCTTTACTACGATACAAAGGACAAGCCCGACGTGCCAATCGAGAAGAACCCGGAGCTGCGGTCACTGAAAAATATGCTGATACGCACAGCGTTGAGTATGAATTTTAATGCTCCGGTTGCAGTCAACACCGCGCATAGCGGTTTTCTGTTCTCCATACTGGCAAAGCAAATCGTCAACAGCGCAAGCAAAAGATTAGACGAACTCAACAGGATGATGCCCTTAACGGACAGCAAAGAGAGAGCTAAAATCCGTGAGAAAAAGCTGGCTCACGGGCAGAAAGAAGGTGCAGACGGCTATGGCACTGATGATGAAGTTTACGACAGCCAAGCTGCGGAAGGGATCCTGACTATGCTTGATTACTTGATTTCGCTCGGTGATCAGGACAGCGCTCAGAATACGGAGGAACAGGAACCTCAAACTGAATACGATTATGATTTTGACGCCGCCTATGCCGAATATCTGGACGAGGACGATTATGATGAGGACGATGACCTCGATGAAGATGAACAACACTTCGGGTTTTCTATGTGAGCGGCCTGATTTGCACCCTGTTTTACCGAATTTCGCCCTGTACGCGATTTGTTAGAGTTAGGCGGGAAAATGCCCGTCAAAACCGTTCACGCGGTGTTGGGCGGTTGTTGCGAGTTTTGGGTGATTTAGCGCGGAAAAATAATTAATAGGAACGATACTGAAACGGGGCATACAAAGCGGTGTATGCCCCGTTTTTGGCTTGCTTATGTGCATAATTGCCAAAAATGACACTTAAAATTTGGATTGCGGTAAGTTGAGTAATATGGTATGATCAAAATGCGGCAATATTTAATTTTTTCAACACTAACTAAAGTGTGCAGTTCGCTTTTGATTAAATCTCATTAGCTATACTTGTTTATTATGTTGATGAATAGGGATTGTGATTCAACAGCAGGATAATGCACTTTTGCGTGTGTGATCTTGCTGTGAATGTGAATTTACCTTGAAGGGGGAAATCTTATGTTGAAAAAAGGCTTATCCGTTCTGATTGCACTGATAATTTGTTTTAGTGCGGTAACTGTTCTGCCGTCATCAGCGGCGACAGAAAGCGGATACGATTCGGCGGCGATAGGAGCTACGCTGAATTATAATGGATTTAACTATACGGTTGACAGTAATTCAAAAGTTACTATTACAGGCTATACCGGCAGCAGCGAATCTATAACGATCCCGGCAAAAATAAACGGTAATGTTGTCGTCGGAATCGGAACCGGAGCGTTCAGAGGCAAAACAACTATAACGGAAGTTAAAATTGAAGCCGCGCTGACATCAATGGGCAATTATGCTTTTGGGTATTGTTCTGGGTTGAAAAGCGTGACTATTAACAGCGGAACAACTGTTTTGGGATATTACGCTTTCGGAGAGTGCTCTTCTTTGGAAAGAGTTACGCTTCCAGGTACATTGACTACAATAGGCAGTTATGCTTTT
Source organism: Ruminococcus difficilis (assembly GCF_016680995.1). The sequence goes on from NZ_JAEQMG010000074.1 coordinate 3,756, forward strand.
TATAGGTGCTCAAAGCTGACTCAAAATATTACTATCCCTGATTCGGTGACGGAAATAGGAAGCTATGCATTTGAATCCAGCGGCATAAGTTCCATAAAGTTTGGCAGCAAAGTTCAAAAGATCGGAGCAAGCGCTTTCGCTTTGTGCGGAAATATAGTTAATGTTACGCTTCCGGACAGCGTTACTTCGATTGGGCAGGGTGCATTTGGCACCTGCGGAAAACTTGAAACTGTAAAAATCGGCAATAATGTTTCGGAAATGGGAAATTATGCTTTTGGTTATAATGATTCATTGAAAGAGGTATATATTGCCGAGGGAACAACGGTAATCGGCAAATACGCATTTGCTTATATCGGTTCCGCTTACAAGAGCAACCTCAGCAAGGTGACGATACCCGCTTCTGTTATTAAGATTGGCAACGCCAACAGCGAAAATAAGGTTTATAAAGACAATGAGGTGTTTGGCATAGGACGTACCGTAACTGCAGTTATCCACGGAGTTAACGGTTCATTTGCACAGGATTTTTGTAATGCAAACGCGGAAGCCTGTAATTTGCAATGGTATAACGGAGGAGATACCACAAAGCCTTCCGTGAGCATCTATTCGGAAAACGAAGTGACCTCTGAGCAAAAGGTCACGCTGTCTATGAGCGGTAACGTCGGATTAGCGGGATATTATTGGGGAACAAGCTCAAGCAAATCGCCGAACTTCACAAGTATCTCCGGCACAAGCTATACAACGACAAAATACGTCAGATCAGGTGGTACATATTATCTGACCGTAAAGGACACAAGCGGAAATATTGCTCAAACATCGGCGACCTTTTATATGACGACCCTTGACGCGAATGGCGGTTCTGTCAGCCCGTCATCAGTTGTGACAAGGTCTGGTTACTCTTTTGATTTCCCGACGCCGTTGAGATTATCAGTCGGTAGTAATGGTCCGGATTATATGGGATGGTCTACAGACCGTTCGGCGTCATCCGGAATATATACTCTAAAACCGAGCTCGGATCAAACATATTACGCTATATGGTCCGACATTTCTGCGGATACCACGAGCCCCACCGCAAGTATTTCTTCGACAAATAATGTTTCTTCAAATCAGACAGTCACGCTTACCATGAGCGATAATGTCGGATTAGACGGGTACTATTTCAGAAACATCCGTTCAGGTGTTTTGCCGGAATATAAAAAAATATCCGGCAAGAATTACTCGACGACTGTAACCGTTTCTTCAAGCGGCACCTATCAACTGACAGTGTATGACACAAACGGTAACAGTTATAATACATCCGTAACTTTTTGCAATACGACACTGGACGCGAACGGCGGCTCGGTCAGCCCTGCCTCTGTTCTGACAAAGTACGGCAATTCATTTACTATGCCGACCCCGACACGTTCCGGTTATACCTTTAACGGTTGGTCTGCAGATTCTTCGGCATCATCGGGTATATATTCGCTGTCACCGACTCTGGATCAAACATATTATGCAGTTTGGAAATCCGGTTCTGATTATTCACTGACACTGAGTCCCGAAAGCGTTACTATGTATGTGGACGAAAGCGTTACGGTAAATGTAAAATTCTCCGGAGACGGTATCAAATACTTGGGCTTTGAAGATGGTGACGGTAATATTTGCTCAGCAAAATGGGGCAGCGTTGACTGGAGCAAAGGAACCGGTTCATTTGTACTTACCGGAAAAAAACCCGGTAAAAAATCATTCGTTGTTCAGCTCATAGATAGTTCTAACAATATCCTGTACAGCGAGAGTGTTTTTGTAACGGTTATTCCCAAGGTGGATACGCAGCAATCGTTTGTTTTGACGTCTACAAATGACGTTGCGTCGATCCAGGAGGTCGCGCTTGAAATAACAGAGATAAAAGATATAAAAGGTTATTATTGGGGAACCAATGCGGATTATTCCAAGAATAAGTATGTAGAAGTAGAATATGTGGATTTAGGCGGCAGTCTGCACGGATATACCGACCGCTGGCAGAACGTTGATGCGCCCGGAACATATTATGCAACGTTAAATTTCGGTAAAACCATTTCAAAAACAGTATCAATTACTTTCTACAAAACCACGTTGAACGCTAACGGCGGTTCGGTCAGCCCCGCTTATGTTCTGACAAAAGCCGGAAACTCATTTGGTTTTCCGACGCCTTCCCGTTCCGGCTATAGTTATAAAGGCTGGTCAACAAGCTCTTCGGCAACGTCAGGCGTTTATTATCTTACGCCGACGGGAAATCAGGTGTATTATGCCGTATGGGGTTACGATCACTCCATAACATTCAGTCCCGAAGATGTTACTATTTATGAGGGAGAAAGTATTACAGTGACTGTTAAGTTCACGGGAGATGATGTTAAGAAGCTGCGGTATGTGAACGGAGATGATAGCATTTGTTCCGCGTCTTGGGGCAAAGTGGATTGGGGTACTAAAACCGTACCGATAACTTTTTACGGAATATCCCCCGGAACCGTAACCTTTGATATTCAGCTTTTGAACAGTTCGGAAGAGGAAATCTACAGCAAGAACATTTCCGTAAAAGTCCTTCCCAAACCTTCCGACGCATTGATCAAGGTTCTCGATGCAAAAGGAACGGCGGGTAAAACAGTAGACGTACCGATCACCATTTCCGGCAATCCCGGCGTTATAGGAATGACCTTAAGCGTGTCGTATGACAACTCTGCCTTGGAGCTTGTCGGCGTCAAAGATGCCGGGATATTGGGCAATAATTCCCATAAACCTGAGTATACTTCTCCTTATACACTGTCTTGGGCAAATGATACCTCAGTCACAAATTACACGGCTAACGGCACGATCGCAACACTGACGTTCAGAATCAAAGACGGAGTTTCCGCAGGCAAGTATGATGTTCGTGTCAGCTATGATTATGACAACTATGATATTTTTGATAAAGATTTGAACAAGGTGAGGTTCGGTGTAGAAAACGGGTCGGTAGAAGTTGTGAATTACATCTTCGGAGACGTTAATTCCGACGGAACGGTCAATAATCTTGACAGAGTATATTTGACTCGATACCTTGCAGACTGGAACGATTATCAGGATATCGATCTCAAAGCCGCGGATGTCGACTGTAACGGAATTGTCAATAACTTAGACAGAGTGATCCTGACTCGTTATTTGGCAAATTGGGCAGATTGCAGTGAGCTTCCGTACAGAGGCTGATTTTCAGGAGGGATAAGGTGAAAAAAGCAAACAAAGGTAAAGCGGCGATATCGCTGTTTTTGATGATATTGCTGTTGTTCTCTTCAGCAGCTCAAATTACAGTTTACAGCGCGGAAAATGCAGCAGTTTCGGCAGATAGGGTTAAAGCGGATCCGGGAGATACCGTTGACGTGAAAATAAGTATATCCAATAACCCCGGTATAGTTTCCGCGACAATCAGAGTCACATTTGACAACAGCGTTCTGACGCTGTTGAAGGTGACCGATTCAGATATGCTCGGATCACAAGCGCATAAGCCGGAATTAGTATCGCCCTACACTTTAGCGTGGGTCAATGATACTGCAACCTCGAATTATTCAGATAACGGAACTATTGTGACATTGACTTTTAAGGTGAGTGAAAGCGCTGAAAAAGGAAAGTTGTATCCGATAGAATTATCTTATGATTATAATAACTACGATATATATGACAAGGACCTTAACCTGATATATTTTAATGTAATAGCCGGCGGAGTAGATATTTACCAATCCGCGGTTATAATTGGTGATGTAAACGGCGACGAGAAGGTCGATATTACCGATGCTACGTTGATTCAGAAAGCCATAGCTGAGCTGATCGAGCTGAGCGACGTGCAGAAAAAAGCTGCTGACACAAATACTGATGGCAAGGTAGATATCACTGATGCAACCATGATCCAAAAATACATCGCTGAGTTGATCGATCATTTGGGATAAACCACATCGGGCTACATTTGGAAACATAAAGACCGTTTAATTGAGTTCAAAATTTGCACCGCATAAACAAAGAAAGGGATTTTTCTCAAAACGAAAACCCAGTTGTTATTTCTATTCTGCTGTGCTGAATTTGCTGACGGCGGTTTGAGAGCATTTACAATTTAAACGACGAACGCTGCACTTGACTTACTTGTTGGGTGCAGCGTCTTTATACTTTATCGAGAAGAAATTTAGATTTATGATTGGGGGAAAATTAAATTGGTAATTGATAGGAGAGACAGGTTTGAAAATTGTGTTAAAATACTCGAAAAAGTATCAGTCGTAGCTTTCGGGCAAGAAAAACCGCCTGATTTCAGCCTAATGAAAAATTGCTGGTCTTTTGATGCTGTGTCAAAATCTTTTGCCGGTTTTGGACTCGATTTTGCATAAATCACTTTAATGACTTGCAAAATTGAAAGCGCAAAAAAGGCTTGAAACCAACGTTTCAAGCCTGAGAAAACCAGTAATCATGCGGGTAATTAAGTCGCGGTTGACGTTTGGAGACCGCTGCTCTACCAACTGAGCTATACCCCTAAGTGTTCTGTTGCTGCGTGGTGAGCCTCGCTCACTTGCAGGGACTATGATACCACAGACACGCGGTTTTGTCAAGCATTTTTCAACACAAAAACGCCAATTTGAATAAAAACAGTGTTTTCAGCGTTTGAGACGCACGTCAATTGCATTTCATTATCAGGGATATCACGTGCATGAAAGCTTATTTGCGCACGTGAGTTACGTGGTCTTTGACCGCTGCCCGACCATGTTTTCAGAGCCGAAAACCGCACGTCTTTTTTCGGCGGCTGCGATGTGGCTGGGTATTACGTTCAAAAAATGTCTACCCAGGGGGCATATCAACGAGGTGTCCGTTTTATTGTACACCCTTCCGTTTATTATTGATTATGAGAGTTCCTAAATTGACAAAGTGAACCCCATATTTTTTTGAATTCCGCTGGATATTGACCAATGCTTGTGGTATTGTTGTGGTTACCAAAATGAAGGAGTGATACCATGAAACGAGAATTATTAGACAACGGAAACATCTGGCAGAAAAGCGACGGCAGATGGATAGGTCTGGTGCGTTACAAGGATGAGTTTGGTGTAACGCAGCGCAAGAGCTTTTCATCGAAGAAGAAAAAGACACTGCAGGCAAAGATGACGGACTATGTCAAGAACTTCAACGAACAAGTTGCTGACTCGGATGAGTCGCGGAAACCTCTCAAAGAGAGCATGAAGAACTGGCTGAGAGTTTATAAATTCCCGGAGGTGGAGCGCACGACCTATGATCGATATGAGTGCACAGCCGAGCACCAAATCTATCCTTACATCGGCAACAAACCTGT
>NZ_JAEQMG010000075.1 GCF_016680995.1 Ruminococcus difficilis
CTCATTACAGTAATCTATATTCAAGTGGGTGCGCTCGCTGTCCACGTTCTCCGCTGTGAAGCTGCGGCTGTTGTGCGTGACGGAGCCTTTACCCACCATTGCGCTAATCGTTCTCTTCATTTATCTACCTCAAATCTGTATTTGTATTCAGCTATCTTTTTACTGAGTTGCTTACTCAGGTTCTGTTACTCTTGCCAAGAGTAACGCAAAAGCACTTTTGACAGCAGGGCTATCAAAAATGCAACCTGCGAGCAGGTTTTGCGCTCTCCGAGGGGCAAGGGCAGCCCTTTGAAAAGGGCTCCCTGCACCCCGCCTAAACTTTAGTGCGTGTCAGTCCGTGTCAGCTGTGTCGGTGTTTCACGCACCCCACAATCGCTGTCACAGCCGTCACGCTTTGACACGCCGCCCTCATAGGTCAGCGTGATTCTGCGCCCTTCGTGAGTGCGCTTGTAGTGGTAGGCGATCTTGTGTTCGTCCATCAGACGGTTGACATTGACATTCAGCTTTTGCGTGATAGCGTTTGGCTTGATATCAACGGCGAGATATTCGCACAGCTCCGTCGGCGTTCCGCACCACTGCGGATTGTCGGCGGTCACCCTTTCGGCGATCCTGTCGAGCAACGGCTCCGGTGGCGCTTTCCAAAGCTCGGTTTCGATTTTGTCAAGCTCCCACACCAGCGTTTCCGTGTTCTTCTTCAAGTACACACGCTGGTCTTGCTGATCCCTGCCAGATACCTCAAGCGTGGCGTTATTGCTCGTGCGCTTATCTTTGGAGAGAATAAACGCACCGTCCGCAGCACCGAGCAAGCCGTTAGTGCCGGAAATCATATCAAACTTATCATCAGCGGTTTGCTTGCGTGTATGGTGGACAACCAACATACAAATGTTATGGCTGTCCGTGAAGCTTTTTAGCTTCGTGATGATCTGGTAGTCGTTAGCATAGCTGTAATTCTCGCCGCCGACCTCTCTGACCTTCTGCAAGGTGTCGATAATAACCAGCGAAGTGTCAGGGTGCTTCTGTAAGAAACCGTCGAGCTGTTCGTCCAAACCATTGCCGAGCTGATGAGCTGATACCGAAAAGAACAGGTTTTCATTTTCGGCTGTTCCGAACATACGGTACAGCCGCTTCTGCAATCTCGGATAGTTGTCCTCCAGAGCAAGGTACAGCACCTTACCCTGCCGCACATCAAAGCCCCACAGGTTTGTGCCTGTGCTGACGTGATAGGCAAGCTGTGCCATCAGAAAACTCTTGCCGATCTTCGGAGAGCCGGCGAAAAGATATGTTCCCCGGTATAGCAAGCCGTCGATGATCGGCGGCTTACTCTGATAGGCGCTGTCAAACAGCTCCGTCATGAACCGTGTGTAAATAA
>NZ_JAEQMG010000076.1 GCF_016680995.1 Ruminococcus difficilis
GTGCTCTTCCGATCTAATCTGGAAAGCGTATGCGGAATATTACGGAAAAATCAGGCATGCCATGCTCTATGCCCTGCATAATCAGGAAATGCTCGCGTATCTGAAAAACGCGGAACGGCAGGAAACCTCCGTCACGGCAAGACCGTTTGACAAAGAGGCGGTCGCGGCGATCAAAAGCAGGCATGACAGAAAGCTTGTCTTTGTCGCTCTGGGAATGTCGGCGCAGTTCAGAAAAGCGGCAGACGTCAGCGGCACGCCGTATGATTTCTATACAACACAGGGCGTACCGCTTGCCGGAGACAATGTGGAGGTCATCCCGTATACCACCGTCAATACGCAGGACTATATAGCCGCCGCGGATTATGTCATAACGAAAGCGGGTTGGGGAACGGTATCCGAATGTCTGCTTGCCGGAAAACGCATGGCGCTTTTCCGGCGCGACGGTGTTCTGGAGGACAGGACAACAATCAGACTGCTGGAAGAGAAACACCTTGCAGCTTCCGTGACGGCGGAAGAGCTGTGTGATATCAGCGGAATCATCAAAAAATTGGATAGGCTTGACGGAAGCTGCGGCGGGTTTGATGACTGCGCGGCTGAGGTTGCTGAAAAGCTTTGTTCACTGTAAAAGAGGAAGTATTACTATGATGGAAAAAGACGCAAAAATATATGTAGCAGGTCACAGGGGAATGGTTGGCTCTGCGATCGTGCGTGAGCTTGAGAGACAGGGCTACACCAACATCATCACACGCACACACAAGGAGCTTGATCTTTGCAGACAGAATGACGTAGAAGCGTTTTTCGCGGAGGAAAAACCCGAATACGTATTTCTGGCAGCCGCGAAGGTAGGCGGAATCATAGCCAACCAGAACGCGCTTGCGGATTTCATGTACGACAACATGATCCTCGAGATGAACGTGATTCATTCCGCGTGGAAAAACGGCTGCAAGAAGCTGGAGTTCCTCGGATCGTCCTGCATTTATCCGAGAATGGCGCCGCAGCCCATGAAAGAAAGCTGCCTGCTGACAAGCGAGCTGGAAAAAACAAACGAAGCATACGCGCTGGCAAAGATCTCGGGACTGAAATACTGCGAGTTTTTGAACCGACAGTACGGTACGGATTACATCAGCGTCATGCCGACGAATCTCTATGGACCGAACGACAACTATCATCCCACACACAGCCACGTTCTTCCGGCGCTGATCCGCCGTTTCCACGAGGCGAAGGAAAGCGGAGCGGAGTATGTGACCTGTTGGGGCGACGGTTCGCCTCTGCGCGAGTTCCTGTATGTTGACGATCTGGCAAACCTGTGCGTGTTCCTGATGAACCACTACAGCGGCAACGAAACCGTCAACGCGGGAACAGGAAAAGAGCTGACGATCAGGGAGCTGACAGAGCTGGTCGCGAAAGTCGTCGGATACGAGGGAGAGATCCGCTGGGATACCTCCAAGCCCAACGGCACCCCGAGAAAGCTGCTTGACGTTTCCAAAGCGGAGGCGCTCGGCTGGAAATACAAAACGGAGCTTGAAGAAGGAATCCGGCTCTCATACGAGGATTTCCTCAACAATCCGATGCGGGCAGAGAGGTAATGAATATGAATATTGTCTTGCTTTCGGGTGGTTCGGGAAAAAGACTGTGGCCGCTTTCCAATGACATCCGATCTAAGCAGTTTATCAAGATATTCAAAACGGATGACGGTCAGTATGAATCGATGGTTCAGAGAGTATACCGCCAGATCAAAAAAATCGACAGCGAAGCGAGGGTGACGATAGCGACGTCGAAAACCCAGGTATCCTCCATTCATAATCAGCTGGGAGACAATGTCGGGATATCCGTAGAGCCGTGCCGCCGAGACACGTTTCCCGCAATCGCGCTTGCGACGGCATATCTGCATGATGTTCTGGGTGTTCCCGAGGATGAAGCGGTGGTGGTGTGTCCCGTAGACCCTTATGTGGATGACGACTATTTCGCGGCGCTCAAGGCGCTCGGAGAGCAGGTGGACAAGGGAGAAGCCAATCTTGTGCTGATGGGAATAGAGCCTACCTATCCCAGCGAGAAGTACGGGTATATTATTCCCGAAAGCAAGGATGCGGTAAGCGCCGTGTCGACCTTTAAGGAAAAGCCCGACACGCAAACGGCGGAAAAATACATTTCTCAGGGCGCGCTCTGGAACGGCGGCGTGTTCGCGTATCGATTAAAGTATGTACTTGACCGCGCCCATGAGCTGATTGATTTCGCGGATTATCAGGATCTTTTCACGAAATACGGCACGCTTACAAAAATCAGCTTTGATTATGCCGTCGTAGAAAAAGAGGAAAAGATTCAGGTGATGCGTTTCGGAGGTCAGTGGAAGGATCTCGGCACATGGAACACGCTGACAGAGGCAATGACGGACGCCGCGATCGGCGACGCGATGATGAGCGAGACCTGCACGGGCGTGAATATCATCAATGAGCTGAATGTCCCTGTGCTTGCGATGGGACTGCATGACGTTGTCATTTCCGCAAGTCCCGAGGGAATACTGGTTTCCGATAAGGACGAGTCCAGCTACATCAAGCCCTATGTGGACAAGATCGATCAGCAGATCATGTTTGCCGAGAAATCATGGGGAAGCTTCCGTGTACTTGACGTCGAGTCAAGCAGCCTAACGATCAAGGTGACACTGAACCCGGGCAACAGCATGAATTATCACAGCCATAAGAACCGTGATGAGGTGTGGGTCTGTATCTCGGGCAAAGGAAAGACCGTAGTTGACGGAATGGAGCAGGAATTTACGGTCGGTGATGTTGTGACCATGCAGGCAGGCTGTCGTCACACGGTATTTGCCGTAACGGAACTGCAGCTCATCGAGGTTCAGCTCGGAGAGGATATCAATGTACAGGACAAACAGAAATTCCCTCTCGAATAAACAAAACAAACCTTTTCTATTAAAACCGGTCGGAAAGGACTATCTGTGGGGCGGCGAGCGGCTGAATGACGATTTCGGGAAAAACATTCCGATGTCTCCGCTGGCGGAAACATGGGAATGTTCCACGCATCCCGACGGGCCGAGCACTGTTGTCAGCGGCACATTCAAGGGAATGACGCTGACGGAGGTGCTGAAGCGGCATCCGGAATTTCTGGGCACGCATCCGCGCACACAGGGAGAACTTCCGATATTGATCAAATTGATCGACGCGAAGCAGGATCTGTCCGTTCAGGTTCATCCGGATGACGAATACGCCGCCGCGCATGAAAACGGTCAGCTCGGAAAAACGGAGATGTGGTATGTCCTCGACGCGGCGCCCGAAGCGAGTCTGGTTTACGGTCTGCACCATAAGACGGACAAGAAAACCATCCGCAGCGCCATAGAAAACGGCAAGCTGGAAAAATATCTGCAAAAGGTATCCATCAAAAAGGACGATGTATTTTACATTGAAGCAGGGACGATCCACGCGATCGGGGCGGGCGCGCTGATCGCCGAAATCCAGGAGAACTCCAATCTGACATACCGCCTTTATGATTATGACCGTGTGGATAAGAACGGCAGGAAACGGCAGCTCCACGTGGACAAGGCGCTGGAGGTGGCGGGTCTGGACAGCAGTGCGGAGCCTCACCAGCCGATGCGGGTTCTGAAATATCAGCCGGGCTGGGCGTCGGAATTGCTGTGCAGGTGCAAGTATTTTCAGGTCGAAAGAATCATACTGAACACCGAAAAGCGGAAAGACAAGGTTCCGTTTCAGGTGGGAGAAGTGTCGTTCAATGTGCTCCTGTGTCTGAGCGGATGCGGCATTATGTTTTACGGAGAAGAAGTGCTTCTGTTTTTCAAGGGCGATTGCATTTTTGTGCCCGCAGACAGTGTTGAAATGGAAATATACGGAAAAGCGGCATTGCTCAAGGTGAGCTGCTGAGCGTCGCGCCGTCGGTTCAGACGGCGCGATTTCAAATAAACGGAGGAAAACTATGGACTATATTCAGGAATATAAGCGTTGGTGCGAACTGGCAAAGGGCGACGCGGATGTAGAAAAGGAGCTGTCCGACATTGCCGCCGACGAAGCGAAGATCGAGGACGCATTTTATCGGAACCTCGCGTTCGGAACAGGCGGTCTGCGCGGTGTCATCGGCGCGGGTACGAACCGAATGAATATTCATGTTGTCGCGAAGGCGTCACAGGGACTGGCGGATTATATCGTAAAAAGCTTCCCCGAAAAGGACAGGAAGATCGCGGTAAGCTATGATTCGAGAATCAAATCCGACCTGTTTTCAAAGGTTGCCGCGGGAGTATTCGCGGCGAACGGCATCAAGGTCTATATTTATTCCGAGCTGATGCCAACGCCGTGCCTGTCGTATGCGGTACGCGCGCTGCACTGTGCCGCGGGCATCATGGTAACGGCGTCGCACAATCCTTCGGAATATAACGGCTACAAGGTGTACGGCGCGGACGGCTGTCAGATCACAACGGAAGCGGCGAAAACCATTCTCGCGGAAATCGAAAAGCTGGATATTTTTGCGGACGTCAAAACGGGCAGCTTTGAACAGGGACTGGAGAGCGGCGCGATAGAATTTATCAGCGACGATATCTATACCGCCTTTGTCGGGGAGGTGAAGAAGCAGTCGGTGCTTTCGGAAAACGATCAGATCGACAAGAATGTTGCCATTGTTTACTCACCGCTTCACGGAACGGGATTGAAGCCCGTGCTCCGCACGCTCAACGAGAGCGGATATACCAATATCACCGTTGTCAGGGAGCAGGAAGAACCTGACGGCAATTTCACGACCTGTCCGTACCCGAATCCCGAGATAAAGGAAGCGATGTCGCTCGGAATGGAGTACGCGGAAAGGTACAACGCCGATTTGCTGCTTGCCACCGATCCCGACTGCGACCGCGTAGGAATTGCCGTAAAGACGCCCGATGGGGAGTACCGGCTCCTGTCAGGAAACGAAACGGGAATGCTGCTTCTCGATTATATTTGCCGAAAGCGTACGGAAAACGGCACGATGCCGCAGAATCCCGTGTTTATCAAAACGATTGTGACGACCGATTTGGCAGAGCGCATAGCGGCGGCTTACGGAGTGCGTACCGTAAATGTGCTGACAGGCTTCAAGTTCATCGGAGAGCAGATCGGACTTCTGGAGCAGCAGGGAAAGGAAAGCAGCTATATTTTCGGAATGGAAGAAAGCTATGGCTATCTGAGCGGCGGATATGTTCGGGACAAGGACGCTGTCGACGGCGCGTTCCTGATCTGTGAGATGTTCGCGTATTATCAAACGCTGGGTATCAGCCTGATCGACATGCTCGAATCGCTTTACAAAGAGTACGGCTACTGCCTGAATACCCTGCACTCCTACCGGTTTGAAGGCTCGAAAGGCTTTGCAAAGATGCAGGAAATCATGAGAGCCTGCCGCGAAAGAATTACCTCGATTGGAGGAAAAAAGGTGGTCAAGGTTCTGGATTACGCGCAGGGGCTTGACGGTTTGCCGAAATCGGATGTAATCAAATTCCTGCTCGAGGATAACTGTTCCGTTGTCGTCAGACCTTCGGGCACAGAGCCAAAGCTGAAAATATATCTTTCCGTAACAGGCGTCAGCATGCAGGAAGCGGGAGATACCGAGAGAATACTGGTACAGGATATGGACAAATATTTTGCATAACGGGGCAGAATACGAATCCCCGTTCCATCCTTCGGGAATAAGAATAAGGTCGTCTCAAAGCGGGACGACCTTTTACTATATGATATAATTGATATGACATATCCTAGCTCATTCGACGCTTTTCAGGCTTTCCACCATATTGACCGCCTTGATTTTAAAGCTCATAAAGAAGTTGACCAGCAGCGAGAACGCCATCGTGAGCAGTGAGGCGTAAACATAGGTGGAAAGGTAGATGTCACGTCCGAACATGACGTTATCGACCTCGACGGTGCGGATGATGAAGCCTGTCAGGAATACCCCGAGCACCAGCCCGGCGGCAATACCCATCAGCGTGAGGAGAATATTCTCGCGGTAGATGAAGCGCGAGGTTTCGTTGTTATAGAAGCCGAGCACCTTGAAGGTAGCGATTTCGCGCACGCGTTCCGCGATATTGATATTGGTCAGGTTGTACAGGACGACGAAAGCGAGTCCCGACGCGCAGACGATCATGACGACGACCACCATATTCAGCGCATTGAGCATGTTTTTAAAGTCGCTGACATTCTGATTGAGGAACGATACCGCAACGATGCGGCTGTCGTCCAGCAGCCCTACAGAGAAGGCTTCCTGCGCCTCGTCGCTGTTGTCCGAAAGGCGGACGTCGAGCATATTGTAAACAGGGGCTTTGCCGAAAAGTGCTTCGTAATACTGCGGAGTGAGCAGCACATAGTTATAGATATATTGCTCATAGATGCCGCCGACGGTGGCTTCCGCTTCATTATTGTCGGTTTTCAGCGTGATGACGTCTCCGACGGAGATGCCCAGCTTGTTTGCCAGCCATTCGTTGATCATCACGCTGTTGTCGTCGAGAGAAAGCGGCTGCTTTCCGACGCGCGTGCGCAGCGTCATCATGCGCTCAAAGCTCTCGGGTGACTGCGTTACCTGCAAATAGGTGGATTCCGTGTTTTCTTTTCCGTTGAAGCTGACGGTCAGCTGTTCCTGAGAGGCAAGCAGCATATCCTCCGTATTTCCCGTAGCGGCGACAAGCTCCTTTAAATAATCCAGCTCTCCGGCGGTTCCGCCGTCTTTCGGCACGACTACCACGTCATAGTGGAAGATTTCCGTGAATTGCGTTTCCGTCAGCGGGACAAAGCTGTTGAGCAGGCCGAACGCTGCCACGATCAGCGCGGTACAGCCCGCAACGCCGATGACTGTCATCAGCATTCTGATTTTGTAGCGGAACAGGTTGCGCGCCGTCAGCTTTCGGGTGAAGCTCATGCGCTTCCAGACCGGGGTCATATATTCGAGCAGAATCCGCTTGCCTGCTTTCGGCGCCTTGGGGCGCATCGCCTGAGCGGGCTTTTCCCGCAGGGATTTCAGGCAGACGATGACCGAGACCGCCGCCGTTGTGACCACAGCCGCCAGAATACCCAGCACAATGGACGGCAGATGCGGCACCAGCGTGATGTTGCCGATATAGAACATGATGCGGTACGCGTCATAGATGATGAACGGCAGACTCAGCATACCTGCCGTAATGCCAAGAATGCTGCCGGCTGCGGCGGCAAGAACCGCGTAAATCACATATTTGAGGATGATGGAGCCGCTGCCGTAGCCGAGCGCCTTGAGCGTCGCGATTTCTACGCGCTTTTCTTCGATCAGACGCGTCATGGTCGTCACGCAGACCAGCACCGCAACAAGCAGGAAAAACAGCGGGAACACCGAAGCGACCGCGTCAAGACGGTCGGCGTTGGAGGAGTAGCTGTCGTAGCCGGGGTTATCCGAGCGTGTGAAGGTATACCAGTCTGACGGCGACAGCTTGTCGACTTCCGCCTGTGCCTCGTCGATAGAGGCTTTTGCGTCTCTGAATTTTTTTTCCGCTTCGCTGCTTTTGTCGTCAAGCTCTTTTCGCGCGTTATCGAGCTTTTCGCGTCCGTCAGCCCGTTCGGTTTCCAGCTTTTCGATGCCGCCCGCGAGTGCTGCTCTGGCGGCCTCCAGTTCCCGGGCGGCGTTGTCGAGCTGACTGCGGCCGCTCTTTTTCTGTGATTCCAGTTCGCCGTGCGCTTCGCTCAGCTGTGTTTTTCCGCTGTCAAGCTGTGCGCGCGCCTCGTCAAGACTCGCCTTGCCGTCTGCGGCTTTTTTGTCCAGCTCCTTTTGCGCGCTGATCAAATCACGCTCCGCCTGTGCGAGCTGCTCTCCGATCTGATGATATTGGTCATCCAGCGTGTCCAGCGTTTCCTGTGCTTTTTCCAGCAGCGCGACGGTGCTGTCGAGGAGCTTCTGCGTGTCGGCAATTAGCTTTTCGCAGCCGTCGAGCACGGCTTTCACGCGCTTTGCCTGTTCGGGTGTGAGCGTTTTCCGCTCCTCAAGCTGTTTGAGTATCTCGTTTGCTGTGTCGATAATGGAGTGAAGCTGCTCCGAGAGCTTTTCCGCGTCTATTGTCTTGACCGCGTCGGTGATCTGGTGCAGCGCCTTCTGCGCTTTCTCAAGGTAGCCGAACAGATCTTCATTCTCCTTGTATTCGGCGAGTGAGGCGTTATATTGCGCCCATCCGCTGTTGATCTTCGCCTGCGCGTCGGCGATCTGCTTTTCGGCGTCCCTGACAGATTGATCATATTGCTTTTCCGCATCGCTGAGCTCTTTGCTTTTGTCATTGAGCTGCTTTTCGGCGGAGGCGATTTTGCTGTTGTATTCGCGCTCCGCGTCATAGAGCTGCGCTTCGCCGTCAGTGATCTTTGCGCGCGCGTCGTCAAGCTGCGCTTCCGCGTCGGCGATTTTGTCCCTGTATTCCTGCTCGCCGTCCTCCAGTTGCTTTTCCGCGTCGCGCAGCTTATTATCTGCGTTAGTTTTTTCTGTTTGATAGGTTTTCTTTGCGTCGTCGAGCTGCGCGTTTGCCTCGTCGATGACCTCGACCTGAAACGCTTCCTCGCGTTCTTTTGCGGTTTGTTCCAGACGCTTTTTGATATCCTCGATCTCCTCCTGATATCCGTCGGAGAAAGGAGAGAGGTCGTCGGGAAGAGCTGCTTTCACATACAGCTCCGTATAGCGCGGAAAGGCGAAGTCCTCCGCGGAGACGTACATGTACTCGTCGATTTTTCCGTTTCCGATAGTCGTGTTGCCGCGCTGATAGGAGATATACAGCGGCGATTCCACCTTGCCGACGATATTGAACTCACTGCGCGCGAGCATATCGGAGAGCGCGTTGTCTCCCGCACTCGGAGCAAAATGCACCGTTCCGCCGACCTGATAGCGGTGGTTCGCGAACGCGACGCTTTCGGTGAGGATCTCTCCGCTGTTTTCAATATTGCGGCCTTCCCGCACTACGACGGAATTGAGCGCAGGGTTGTCCCTGTAGCCCTTCGGCAGCGCGATCACGCGGATAATATCGCCGCCCTCCTCGGAGGCAGTCAGCACGTCGCAAAAATAGGACGGCATGACGTCCTCGACGCCCGAGGTTTCGCTGACAGCCTGAATGTCATCCTCCGAAAAGCCCGTGGTTGACACCAGACGGAAATCCATCAGGCGTATTTCGCGGTAGTATTCCTCGGCAAGACGGTACATCGACGGCGGCGTCGCCTTGATGCCCGCGAAGAAGCCCACTCCCAGAGCGATGATCGCGAGAATGGAGAGAAATCTCGCTTTTGTATTCCATATTTCGCGCAGGGTATTTTTGAACAAGGCTCTTGTCATTGTATCACCTACGTTGCGTGTTTACCATTCGATTTCCTCGATGGACTTCGGATGCTCGTTATAGATATCGCGGACGATTTTGCCGCTTTTCATCTCGATCACATGATCCGCCATCGGCGTGATGGCGCTGTTGTGGGTAATGAGCACGACGGTCATTTTCTGCTTGCGGCAGGTTTCCTGCAGCAGGGCGAGGATCTGTCTTCCCGTATTGTAATCAAGCGCGCCGGTCGGTTCGTCGCAGAGCAGCAGCTTGGGATTCTTTGCCAGCGCTCTCGCGATACTCACTCTCTGTTGCTCGCCGCCCGAAAGCTGCACGGGGAAGTTATCCTTTCTGTCCAGCAGTCCCACGCTCTCGAGCGCCTGCTCGCTGTCCATCGGATCACGGCAGATCTGAGCCGCCAATTCAACATTTTCCTTTGCGGTGAGGTTGTGGACGAGGTTGTAGAACTGAAAGACAAAGCCGATATCATAGCGGCGGTAGGCGATCAGTTCTTTATCGCTCAGGCGGCTGATATCCCTGTCCATGACAAGGATTTCTCCTTCGGTGCAGCTGTCCATACCGCCGAGGATATTGAGTACTGTTGTTTTTCCTGCGCCTGAAGCGCCGACGACTACGGCAAATTCACCCTCCTCCACGGAGAACGAAATGCCGTCCACGGCGTTGATGGTAATTTCACCCATGCGGTAGCGCTTGTATACATTTTTAAATACGACCAGACTCATCGTCTCACCCCGTTTGTATTCTATCTTATTTTATAACATAGTCTGTGCCTGTTTGCAATTGTTTTGTTCTGCACAATGATTTTTTTCGTTCCGAATTTGAAATTTTACGCCGAAAAACGGCAAAAAGATTGAAAAACCGCGGCGTATGTGATATGATATAACAGTATGCATAGTTTTTTCTATAAGACGGGAGGTTTTTGTTTCATGAAAAAAATTATGATAGCGCTTCTCGCGGCGGCGCTGACGGCAATGTCAGCTGTCAGCATTTCGGCTGCGGAGGCGGATACGTTGCAGGCGGTAGCCGCAGGCGAGTCGATTCCCGGACAGGAATCCTTCAACGGTCCGCGCATCACGGGCTTTGAGAATACAGCTGACGGAACCGTCGTTTACTGGACGGCGTATCAGAATGCAGCCAAGTACCGCCTGTTTCTCTGGGACGGTATGACATGGAGAGGACTGGGAAACACCGAGTCCCTCAGCTTTACCCACAAGGGTCTGAAAAGCGAGCAGACCTACCGCTACACGGTACGCGCGCTCAACAAAGACGGCGATTTCATCAGCGATTACTGGAAGGCGGGAGATGAGAACATCTTTCTTGCGCCGCCTGTGATCGAGTCACTGGAAACGACTGAAACGGGCGTGCAGGTGACATGGAACGCGCTCGAAGGCGCGGAGCAGTACCGCGTATACCGCAGAACGGGAAACGGCGGCTGGAGACGCGTCGCGGACACGGCGGAGACGACGCTCCTTGATAAGAACGTACCCTCGGGTGAAAAGGTTTGGTATACTGTCCGCTGCATCAACGCGGACGGCTCCGACTGGACGAGCTACTACAACGAGGGAAAGTCGATTTTCTACGTTGCCACCCCGTATGTCACGGGCTTTGAAAACACGAATGAGGGCACAGTGATCCACTGGGGCAAGTGCGACGGCGCGGCACGCTACGGCGTATTCCGCAAGAACGCGGACGGAAGCTGGAAAGGACTGGGCACCTCAAAGACGACGTCCTATCTCAACGAGGACGTCAAATCAGGCGAGACCACGGTTTACACCGTCCGCTGTCTTGACAGCGACGGCGAGTTTGTCAGCCGCTTCAACCGCGAGGGCTGGGGATACATGTTCCTTGAGCCGCCCGTAATCGAGTCGCTCGAAAACACCGACGAGGGTGTGCAGGTGACATGGAACGCGCTTGCGGGAGCGGAGCAGTACCGCGTATACCGCAAAACGGGCGACACGGGCTGGAAACGAATCGGCGACACGAAAGAGAACGCGTTTATCGACAAGGACGCACCCTCGGGAGAGAAGCTATCCTATACTGTCCGCTGCATCAACGCGGACGCGTCGGACTGGACGAGCGGCTATACAAGCGGCAAGTCGATTCAGTTTGTCAAGACGCCGCAGATCACGGGCTTTTCCAATACCGCCGACGGTACGACCATCTACTGGGACAAGTGCGACGGCGCGGCACGCTACGGCGTATTCCGCAAGAACGCGGACGGCAGCTGGAAGGGACTGGGCACCTCCAAGACGACAGAATACACCTGCACCGACGTCAAGTCAGGCGAAACAAATATTTATACTGTCCGCTGCCTTGACAGCGACGGCAATTTTGTCAGCCGCTTCAACCGCGACGGCTGGAGTTATATGTATTTGCAGCCGCCCGTTATCAGCTCACTAAAGGGCACAGATAACGGCGTGCAGATTCAGTGGGGCGCACTCAGTGGTGCGGAGCAGTACCGCGTCTACCGCAAGACGGGCGACGAAAGCTGGAAGCGCATCGCTGACATCAAGGAAAACTCCTATGTCGATACCGACGCACCCTCGGGAAAAAAGATATCCTATACCGTCCGCTGCATCAACGCAGACGGCTCCGACTGGACGAGCTACTACAACAGCGGCAAGTCGATTCAGTATGTCAAAACACCTCAGATCACGGACTTTGAAAACACCGAAAAGGGCGTAAAGCTCAGCTTCACGAAGTGTGACGGAGCGGCGCGCTACGGCATTTTCTATAAAACCGTTGACGGCTGGAAGGGCTTGCGTTCCACCGCCGACACCGAATATCTCGATACCACCGTCAAGAACGGTGAAACCCGCACCTATACGGTTCGCTGCCTTGACAGCGACTACGAATTCGTCAGCGACTTCAACGGCGCAGGCTGGACGACCCGCTATTTTGCACCGCCGCAGCTTACGTCCGTATCGAGGAGCGGCAGCGCCAATCTCGTAACATGGAACGCAGTGGACGGAGCGGACAGCTACCGCCTTTACAGAAAGACGCTCGGCGGCGGCTGGGCAAGGCTTTTTGAATCCACAAAGGAAACCTCCTATACCGATACCACCGCGCAGAGCAATCAGCTCTACGCCTACACCCTGCGCCTGATGGACGAAAAGGGCGCATTGATCAGCTCCTACATCGACGACGCACCGTTCTATTACAACGGAAAGATAGCCAACGGAAAGATCACCGTCGGCAACCAGACCTATAATTTCAACAACGGAAAGCTCCGTCAGGGCTACGTGACCATCGACGGCGCGACCTATTACTTCACCTCCTCGGGCGAGATGCTCAAGGATTGTCTTGTTGGGTCAAGCGCAGAGGGCTTCCGCTATGCGGGCAAGGACGGCAAGATCGACTATCACTACACCGGCATCGCCAAAAATGCCTACGGCAGCTGGTATGTCGAAAACGGCGTGTTCAGCTTCGACGTCCGCAAGGCGGTCACTTGGGGCGGAAACGATTGGAACATCCTTGACGGCAGAGCGGTCAAGGTCACGGACGAGTACGACGAGACTCTTCACCGCGCGCTCAAGCTCGTGGACAAAGTCTGCGACAGTAATATGAGCAAGTCGGACAAGCTCTGGAAAATGTTCCGTTATATTCAGAACGCCTATGTTGAGATGAATCCCCGTATTCCGCATTACCACGGCGATGGATGGGAGATTCTCTACGCCAACGACATGTTTGTAAACGGCAAGGGCAACTGCTTGAGCTACGGCGCGGAATTCGCCTTTATTGCCAAGGCTATCGGCTATGAAAACGTTTATGCCTGCCACAGCGGCGGTCACGGCTGGGCGGAAATCGAGGGCAAGGTCTATGACCCTGAGTGGGGCAGACACCGCTTCGATAACACCTATTTTGGCATCGACTACAATAATAATCCCACGGATAACAACTACAAGGCAGCAATCGCCCCGGGTTATTCTTGGATGCGCGTCAAAATCTAGGGATAAAAGGAACATTCTATGGTATTCAGTTCAATCGTATTTCTCAGCGTTTTTCTGCCCGCAGTGTTTTTGCTCTACACCGTGATACCCTCGCTCAAGGTCAGAAACGCGCTGCTCATCGCGGCGAGCTTAGTATTTTACGCCTACGGCGAACCCGTTTATGTGCTGCTCATGCTGTTCAGCTCGCTGCTCAATTACTTCTGCGCGTTGTGGGTGGCGAAAAATCCGCAGAAGAAAAGCAAGGCTGCGCTGGTGACGGCGGTCGCGGTCAATCTCGGCATCCTCGCCGTGTTCAAGTACACGGGCATGTTCGTCACCACCTTCAACAGCCTGACGGGACTCGCGGTTCCCGTACCCGCAATCGCGCTGCCGATCGGCATTTCGTTCTTCACCTTTCAGGCGCTGTCCTACGTCATCGACGTCTATCGCGGCGCGGTGGATGTGCAGAAGAACTACTTTCACATTCTGCTCTATATCACGTTTTTCCCGCAGCTGATCGCGGGCCCGATCGTCAAGTACCGCGATATCAGCCGACAGATTTCCGAGCGTGAGCAGAGCGTCGACAAAATCGCGCGCGGCTTCCGCCGCTTCATCTGCGGTCTTGCCAAAAAGGTGCTGATCGCAAACGCTATGGGACAGGTCGCGGATGTTCTGTTTTCGCAGGATGCATCGACGATGGCGCTTCCGACCGCATGGCTCGGTGCGATCGCGTATCTGTTCCAGATTTATTACGACTTCTCGGGCTATTCCGACATGGCTATCGGACTGGGACTTCTCTTCGGCTTTGAGTTCAAGGAGAACTTCCGGTATCCCTACGGCTCAAACAGTGTGCAGATTTTTTGGAGAAGATGGCACATCTCGCTGTCCACATGGTTCAAGGAGTATCTGTACATTCCGCTCGGCGGCAACCGCAAGGGCAAGCTGAGGACTGCGCTCAACCGCATCATCGTGTTTTTCTTCACGGGACTGTGGCACGGTGCGAACTGGACGTTTGTGCTGTGGGGACTGTGGCACGGTCTGTTCCTCCTGATTGAGGAATACGTTCCGTTCATGAGGAAGCTACCGCGTGCTGCCGGACATATTTATACGATGCTGGTTGTCACGCTCGGCTTTGTACTGTTCCGCGCCGATACCATCGGTTACGGCTTGGAATATATCGGCAGGATGTTCACGGGCTTTGATATGAACGCCTCCTCGCTGAGTACGGCGCTGACGCAGCTCACTCCGTGGTTCATCGTCATGCTGATCGCGGCGATCATCGGCTGCGCGCCGATCCGTCCGCTTGCCGACAAAATACGCTCTGTCCTCTACGGAGAAGGAGAGCTGACCGCCGCTTGGAAGGCAGTGCAGATTGCGCTTTATGTTCTCGCTGCCGCAGGACTGGTGTGGTGCATGCTGCGGCTCTCAACGGGCGCGTATAACCCGTTCATCTATTTCAGATTTTAGAAAGGCGGCGCGACATGAAGAAGATTTTCCCGGCTGTATTCGCGCTCTTTTGCGTTGCGGTCTGTCTGGTGCCTTCATTGGGCATGATCGTGCGTCCCACCACCGAACCGATCGGCAATGAGCGCAAATCAAAGGCGCCCGAGCTGACGAAAAAGGACGGCAGCTTCAATTTCAGCTATCTCACCGATTTGGGCGGCTACTATGAAAAGCATTTCGCGTTTCGTCCCGAGATGATTACCGCCGATGCGACGGTTCAGGCGGAGATGTTTCAAAATTCAAGCATCGAAACCGTGATCGCCGGAACAGACGGCTGGCTCTACTACACCTCCGACGCGGACGATTTTCTCGGCAGGAACACGCTCAATGAAGCCGAGGTCAACGGCGTGGTTCATAATCTGGGCATCATTCAGCGCTACGTCGAATCGCAGGGAGCGCAGTTCATTTTTACCTCCGCTCCCAACAAGAGCACGCTCTATCCCGAGCATATGCCGTATTATTACGCCTGCAAAGCGTCCGGCGTACATAACCGCGATTTGCTGCATCAGGCTCTTGCGGACAGCGGCGTGAAGTATTGCAATTTGTTTGAGCCGCTGAGTGCGCAGAGCGAAACGCTCTATTTCAAGCGTGATTCTCACTGGGATAACAAGGGCGCGCTGCTTGCGTATAACGAGGTGCTGAACGCGCTCGGCAAGGAGCACAATGATTTTTCAAATGCGACGGTAACGCGCAGAAAGGACTTCGTGGGAGATTTGAGCAAAATGCTCTATCCCGCGAGCGACGAGGCGGAATACAACGAATATTACGGCGCGGAGGATTTTTATTCCTACACCACCGACACCAAATCCGTCGAGGACACGCTGATCAAGACCGCGAATCCCAACGCGCGCGGAACGCTCTATATGTACCGCGATTCATTCGGCAACGCGTTGGTGTCGTTCTTCGCTTCGGCATACGGAAACGCGGTCTTTACCAAGGCGTTTCCCATGAATATCGCTGCGGATTTTGCGGCGAACAAGCCCGACACCTTCGTGATGGAGCTGGTAGAGCGCAACCTCAGCTGGCTTCTGACCATGCCGCCGATGCTTCCCGCGAGCGAGCTGAGCTACTATAAAACAGCGGGAACGCTCGAGGGCAAGGCGAATTTCACCGTCAAGCCCTGTGAATATGCGGCGGAATACACGCAGATCTCTGGTACGCTCGACGGCGTAACGCTCGACAGCAAGGCGGAGTATTATTTCTCCGTCAATAACAAGGTTTATGAAGCCTACAGCCATAAAACGGAAAGCTCAGACGGTTTTCTGGTTTATCTTCCGTCCGCGGATTATCCCGCGGAGGCTGCGCTTGAAATAAAGCTGATTGTGAAGAACAACGGCGAATTTTACGAAATAACAGGAGGAAGTAATGAAAACTAAGGGAATGACAAAAGCCGCGGCGATTCTTCTCGCCATGCTGATGTTTGCGCTGACTTTCACGGCATGCGGCAGCAAGGAAATCAAGCTCAACGTAATCGACAAGGGCGCGCAGACAGAGGTCGATGCGGCAGTCGGCATGACGGTTGAGGAGGTTCTGAAGAAGGCGGAAATCACCGTCGGCGAAAAGGATGAGACAGAGCCCAAGCTGGACGAGAAAATCACGGAGGACAGCAAGGAGATCAATGTAAAGCGCTACGCGAAGGTTGTCGTCAAGCTCGACAAGGACAGCAAGACCGTTGAGCTTGTCGGCGGCAAGGTATCTGATGCGATCGCAAAGTCCGGGTTCAAGACCGATGGCTATACCCCCGATGTGGACGTGAATAAGTATCTTGAGGACGGCATGACCATCACGCTTGTCAAGGGCAACACTGTTTCCCTGACCGTTGACGGCAAAACGACCGACTATCCCACCAAGGCAAAGACTGTGGAGGAGTTTCTCAAGGAGCAGAAGGTGGAGCTCGGCAAGGACGACGAGGTCAGCGAGAAGCTTGACGCCGCCATCAAGGACGGCATGAAAATCACCGTCAAGCGTGTTGAGTACAAGACCGAGGAAAAGACCGAAAAGATTGAGTTCAAGAAAGAAGAGGTTCTCAGCGATGCTCTCGCCGAGGGCGCCAGCGAGCTGACACAGAAGAGTGTGGACGGCGAAAAGACCGTTACCTACAAGGTCAAGTACGTGGACGGCAAGGAAGAAAGCCGCGAAAAGGCTGAGGAAAAGGTCACCAAGGAGCCTGTCAATCAGATCGTCACCAAGGGCACCGGAGCGGTAAACCGCGACTATCAGGAATCCGAGCAGAGCTCCCAGCAGAGTCAGGAGAGCCAGCAGAGTCAGGAGAGCCAGCAGTCCGAGGAGCCCGCAGGCAAGACCGTGGTTTCCAAGCAGAATTATCCCGACTGCGATGGTTCGGGACACGGCTACTATGAAATCATCTATTCTGACGGCACATCTGAGATTCAGGAATATTAATACAGAATATCCATTAAAAAAGCAAAAGCCTATTTCGGGCTTTTGCTTTTGCTTTTTCTGTGATATAATGAAGTTATCATGAAGAACAATCGGGGTGACGATATGAAAAAAATAGCGGTCGGGATCCTTGCCCACGTGGATTCGGGCAAAACAACGCTTTCCGAGGCGCTGATGTACTGCTCGGGCAATCTGAATAAACTGGGCAGGGTAGACCATCGGGATTCCTTTCTGGACACCTTCGCCCTCGAGAGGGAAAGAGGCATCACCATCTTTTCCAAGCAGGCGGTGCTGCCCTACAAGGATGTGGAGTTCACTCTGCTCGATACGCCGGGGCACGTTGATTTTTCGGCGGAGACAGAGAGGACGCTGCAGGTGCTCGATTACGCGATACTTGTCATCAGCGGCACCGACGGCGTGCAGAGCCACACACTCACCCTGTGGAAGCTGCTGCGGCGCTACGGCGTACCGTGTTTTCTCTTTGTCAACAAAATGGACATGGACGGCGCGGACAGGGAGCTGGTTTTGTATCAGCTCAAAAAGCGTCTCAGCGACGCTTGCGTTGCGTTTAACGACACGGAGATGCTCGAGAATATCGCGCTGTGTGACGACGCGCTTCTGGCAAAATTCGAGAACGACGCGCTGACCAAATCCGACATTATTGGAGCAATCCGGCAGCGCAAGTTGTTTCCCTGCATGTTTGGCTCGGCTCTGAAGCTCGATGGCGTGGAGGAATTTCTCGATTGTTTGTATCAATACACCGCCATGCCGCGTTACGGCAAGGATTTTGCCGCTAAGGTCTATAAAATCGGCGAGGACGCGCAGGGAAACCGCCTGACCTACCTGAAGCTGACGGGCGGCACGCTCAAAGTGCGTGAAGTGCTGCAAAGCGAGAAGAACAAGAGCGCGGAAAAGGTGAATCAGATCCGCGTTTACTCGGGAAACAAGTTCACCGCTGTCGATTCTGTTGAGGCAGGCGCCGTCTGCGCTGTTACGGGCGTGAGCTTCACGCGTTCGGGAGACGGACTCGGTGCGGAGGACAACGCCGATTTGCCTGTGCTGGAGCCTGTACTGACCTATTCCGTGGAGCTGCCCGAAAAAATCGACGCGCATACCGCGCTTGCCAAGCTGAAAATCCTCGAAGCCGAGGATCCTCAGCTCAACGTCAGCTGGAACGAGCGGCTGGAAGAAATCCAGCTCCGTCTGATGGGCGAAATCCAACTCGAGGTGCTCAAAAGCGTGATAGAGAAGCGCTTCGGATTTGCAGTAAATTTCGGAAAAGGAAATATCATTTATAAGGAAACGATAGAGAACACGGTAGAGGGCGTCGGTCACTTTGAGCCGCTGCGCCATTACGCCGAGGTGCATCTGCTGTTGAAGCCTGCCAAGCGGGACAGCGGACTGCATATCAGAACCGAGTGCCGTGATGATATGCTCGACAAAAACTGGCAGCGGCTGATACTGACGCATTTATTTGAAAAGACGCACGTCGGCGTGCTCACGGGTTCGCCGATAACGGATATGGAAATCATTCTGATGTCAGGCAAGGCGCACGCTAAGCATACCGAGGGCGGCGACTTCCGTCAGGCGACCTACCGCGCGGTGCGGCAGGGACTGCAGTCCGCCAAGAGCGTCCTGCTTGAACCAATATACGAGTTTACGCTCGAGGTGCCGACCGAGAACCTCGGCAGAGCGATGGCGGATATTCAGCGCATGAGCGGCAGCTTCCAGCCGCCCGAAAGCAATGAGGAGTTTTCGATATTGACAGGCACCGCGCCTGTCTCGGAAATGCGCGACTATGCGGGCGATGTGGTGCGTTATACACGCGGCAAGGGAAAATTTCTATGCGCGCTCAAGGGGTACGACGTCTGTCACAATGCTGAGGAGGTTATCGCCGCAATCGGCTACGACGCTGAGGCGGATACAGACAATCCGAGCGGTTCCGTTTTTTGCTCCCACGGCGCAGGACATCCCGTCAAGTGGAACGAGGTGACAAAGCATATGCATCTCCCATCCGTTCTCAACCCACCGAAGGACGCGCCTGTCCGCAATCCCATCCGATTGCAGAACTACCGCTCACAGAATGACATTTTTGCCGCCGATAAGGAGCTGATGTCGATTTTCGAGCAGACCTACGGTCCGATACGCAGGCGAAAGGCGGCCGCACCCAAGCGGCACTTCAAGGCTCCCGATTCGGACAAACCGGCGAGCCGTGCCAAGATGCCCGACTATGAGGGAGTGGACTATGTGCTGGTGGACGGCTACAACGTGGTTTTCGCGTGGGAGCATCTGAAAACGCTGTCCGAGGGCAGCATCGACGGCGCACGAGAGGCGCTGATCAACATCCTCTGCAATTATCAGGGCTGGAAGAAATGCGAGCTGATACTGGTATTTGACGCCTACAAGGTCAAGGGCAATCAGCGCGAGGTCGAGCGCGTCAACGGCATCAGCATCGTTTACACCAAGGAAGCGGAAACCGCCGATATGTATATCGAGAAGGTGTCGCATCAGCTCGCGAAGAAGCACCGCGTCCGCGTTGTCACCTCCGACGGACTGGAGCAGCTGATCATTCTCGGCAACGGTGCGCTGCGCGTTTCCTCACGCGCGTTTCTCGAGGAGGTAAGGGAAGCCGAGGATGAAATCCGACGCATCATTGCCGAAAACGCGGAAATCTGACAAATTCACACGATTGCCTAAAAATAAATCCCGATAAGCTATAGATTTGTTCAAGCTTTTGTGTTATAATGAAAAAAACTGACAGGAGGCAATCAGTATGAAAATAGAAAAAATTACGGCGGCGATCACAACTGCTGCCGGAAAAGTATTCAAAATGAAAACATCACAGAAAATTGCCATCGGCGCGGCGGCTGCTGTAGCAGCAGCGGCAACAGGCGTTGTCATTGCCAAGAATATCCAGGCAAAGAAGCAGGAGAGAAGTGTCCAGAGTCTTGTGCTTGAGGAAGCAGCGAGAGCGCTCCCGGCAGCGGTCAACAACGAGAAGAGCTATGAGGAATACCTCCAAAAGAGCGCAGAGCCGTTTGTTCTTCCGCAGGCGGTCAGAAAGAGAATCGGCATGACCGAGCTGGACGGCTTTGAGGATACCTTTGTCATTGAACCGAAGGAAAAGACCTCTGATATCGTGATTTTCTACATTCACGGCACCAACTATTGGTTCAATCCCTCTCGCTATCATTATGCCTTTATGCGCAGACTGTCGAACAATCTCGGCATGCAGATGATCGTTCCGATTTATCCCAAGGCGCCCTCTCATACTGCTGTTGAGATGCAGCAGATGGTGATTGACAGATATCTGTATCTGGTCAACGAAAAGGGTATTCCCTCGGAGAAGATCGCTTTTGTCGGCGACGCGGCAGGCGGCGGAATGGCGCTCGCGATTCTGCAGAAGCTCAGATATCTTGCTTTGCCGATGCCCAAGCAGGCGTTTCTGATTTCACCGTGGCTCGACGTAACCAACAGCAATCCCAAGATGGAGGATATCCAGCCGAACGACACCATCCTCAACATTGAGAAGCTGGCGTTCAAGGGACAGAAGTACGCGGGTGAGCTGGAGTTGACGCATCCGATGGTCAGCCCGATTTACGGCGACTTAGCGGGACTTCCAAAGATTACCGTGTTTGTCGGTACGCGCGAAATTTTCTGCGCGGACGTTGAGAAGCTCGAGGAAATTGCGCTGGAGAAGGATTTGGATATCGAGGTTTATGTCTACAAGAACCAGATGCACTTCTTTGTGGGACTTCCCATTCCCGAGGCGGAGGACGCTATGAACATCATCGCGTCCGAGCTTTACGGAGCGGAGGACAGCGACGAGTTGTTTGAAGTCGAGGAGGATATCCCCGAGGTAGCAGAGGTCATCGTGGTGGAGGACGCCGAAAATACCGAGGAGGAAGCTCCCGAGGTGACGGAGGAGAGCTTTGAGGAGATTTCTCCCGATGAGGACATTCCATTCTGAAATAAAAAAACTCAGGCGGTACAGCTGATGCTGTACCGCCGTTTTTTGTTAGTACCGTTCAAGAAAGGAGTGGAACTCTCCTTTTGTTTTGAAGCCGACAAAGGTGTCGAGATGTACCCTGTGCAGACTGTTGAAAATACTTTTTTCAATATTGGGATTTGTCTTTTTCAGCTCCCGTATCAGCTCCTTGATTTCTCTGCGCTTAGTGCCGCCCGTCTCACTGACAAATTCCGCGTCGGTAAAGCGGCAGGCGCACTGGATAAATTCCAGCTTGTTGTAGCGCGCCCATGCGATAATATCGTCCTCATGCACGCAGTAGAGCGGACGGATCAGTTCCATTCCCTCAAAGTTGGTGCTTTTGAGCTTGGGGATCATACCCTGCAGCTGCGAACCGTAGAACATCGCCATAACGGTCGTTTCGATCACGTCCGAAAAATGGTGTCCCAGCGCGATTTTATTGCAGCCCAGCTCCTTCGCCTTGCTGTAAAGGTGTCCTCTGCGCATCTTCGCGCAGAGGTAGCAGGGATAGCGGTCTGTTTTGGAGGTAACATCAAAAATATCCGTCTCAAACACCGTCAGCGGGATTTCAAGCAGCTCGGCATTACGATAAATCTGCCGCATATTTTCCTCATTGTAGCCCGGGTTCATCGCGAGATACACCAACTCAAACGGCACCTCGCTGTATTTTTGCAGCATCTGCATCAGCTTCGCGAGCAGCATGGAGTCCTTGCCGCCGGAGATACAGACGGCGATTTTGTCTCCTGACTGAATCAATTCATAGCGCTTGACGGCGCCGACAAAGCTGTTCCAGATTTCCTTGCGGTATTTTTTTGTGACGCTTCTCTCAACACTCTGAGCAAACGTCAGTTCCTTACCCATAGTCATCCCTCACAATCACTAGAAATTATAAAAAATTTTCCTTGTCTTGTCAATACGGATATTTCGTTGCTTTTGTTTCGATACTAAACGAAGGAGGGATGAAAATGATTCAAAATATCGGACGACGCACATTTTGCTTTGAGGAACAGCCCGTGATTATCGGTTATGCCGCTGTAGCGGGCAAAAAGGAGGGCGAGGGGCCGCTGTCAAAATTCTTTGACAGAATTATTTATGACCCGTATGACGGCATGAACAGCTTTGAGGAGGCGGAAAGCCGCATGCAGTCAGAGGCAGTCAGTTTGGCGCTCGAGAAAAGCGGAGTCAGCGCGGACGAGGTGGACTTTGCGTTCGCGGGCGATTTGCTCAATCAATGCACAGGCTCGGGCTTTTGCCTGCGGAATTTTGACATTCCGTATCTCGGACAGTACGGCGCCTGTTCCACGATGGGACAGGGACTGATGATGGCAGCTTTGTTTGTCGAAAGCGGAGCGGCAAAGAACGCGGTTTGCGCGACATCGTCGCATTTTTGTTCGGCAGAGCGGCAGTACCGTTTTCCGCTGGAATACGGCTGCGTCAGAACGCCGACTGCCCAGTGGACGGTTACGGGTGCGGGCAGCTGCGTTGTTGCGAAAACAGGAAAAGGAGCACGCATTGCCCATGCAACTGTCGGAAAAATCACCGACCTCGGCGTCACCGACGCCAACAATATGGGCGCCGCCATGGCACCTGCGATATGTATAATAGAACCATAGATCATATCAAGGGAGCTGATTGTAATGTCGGAATCAAGAGAAAAAGCACTGCTTGCTACATACGGCGAATGGGGCACACGCTATCGCCGATACCTCATCGACCACGACAAGGAGAAGTATTACACTCTCCTGAGCGCAGGCGAGTTTTTTAATTACATCACCGAAATCAACATGAAAGCAGAACACCTCTACGACAAAACCGTCAGGGATCTGGAAGCAAAAAAGCAAATTACTACCGAGCTGAAGAAATCCGATCCGAATCTATGGCAAAACAAAATGAACGCTATCGAAAAACAGGCGGAGGAGTTTGTGTTGCGAATGATGATATTGAGCGAGAAATAATGGTGCGCAAAATAATGAAATAATCAACCGTGAAAATGGAGAAAAACGGTACACATTCCGCCGTTTCTTCAATAGTAGTTATGTGTACCATTCTTTCGGCTGAATTTTCATTGGTAGAATCCATGAAAATGGCTTAAAACCGTCATTTCTGGTGTGAAAGAAAATGGTACGCATTCTCCCGCAAGAAGGGGGCAGAAACCTTTTTCAATGGGAGCTGATTTCATAGAGTTCATTCGTGAAGATGATAATATCATGAGAGGAAAAAGAAGGCTTAAAATGGAAGCGTAAGGCGTATTATTTTGGATTTATACCGGAATCGAAAAAGAAAAAATAATGAAGCCTTACAAAAGAAAATACTCATTACACTGTCTTTTTTAAGCAACAAAGTCAGCACCAAAAGTTCATTAGTATGTGGTATAATATAGTTGAAATAAAGAATAATATTCTGCTTATTTGCCAACAATTACTAGTGAACAGGAGGTGCCGGCATGCTCGACAGAAATGAATTACGGAAGCTTCAAAACGCAGATATTTCAGCTTGTGAACCGGACAGGCTGACAGATTTAATTAATCTGAACATCAACACGAATCAACGGATAACAGATAAAACGAGTTCATTTATAAAGCTTGCAGGCAACCCGTATTTATTCAAGGTAGGAGAGACTGTTGTCAAAGTCGAATATGAGGGTAGTAAAAGCTTCGTCGAATCATTCGCAAGCTTAATCCGCGCAGGATAATGTAACAAAATCGGAGACTGTTTTTTATGCAAAAGTATCAAGACTATTATGGACAGCCAAATCAGGCTTTAAAAACATGGCAGGCTGCCCTTTACATTCGTCTTTCAAAAGAGGACATGGACAAAAATAAAACCGAGAGCGCGTCCATTGCCAATCAGCGCGAGATTTTGAAGGAATATCTCAAGCTGCACCCTGATATCGCCCATGTCGATACCTATGTGGACGACGGCTATTCGGGAACGGATTTTGATCGACCGGGCTGGACAAGACTCATGCAGGATATCCGCCTAAAAAGAATCAACTGCGTCATTGTCAAGGATTTGGCGCGTCTCGGCAGAAACTACACGATCAGCGGCGATTTGATTGACAACCAGTTTGCGCGTCTGGGCGTGCGTTTTATTGCCCTTAACAACGGAATCGACACCGCAGGCGACGGCATGAATGCCGCCACGCGCTGTATCTCAATCGGCGTGACGAATGTCATCAACGAGAGCTACGCCGCTTCCACCTCGGTCAATATTCGCGGCACGCTGAACAACCACCGCCGACAGGGCAAGTTTATCGGCGCGTTCGCCTGTTACGGCTACCGAAAAGCCCCGGAGGATTACCACAAGCTGATGATCGATGAAGAAGCCGCACCCGTCGTGCGCATGATATACCGTGAGTTTATCGACGGTAGCAGTATCATTGGCATCGTCAAAAAGCTCAACGGCATGGGAATCCCGAATCCGACGCTTTACAAGCGGCAGCAGGGAATGAACTTCAACAGCCGCACCGATAACGATGGATTGTGGAGCGACAGAACCGTGCGGCGGATTTTGCAAAATCAAATGTACATCGGCAATATGGTGCAGGGTGTGAACCGTACGGTGAATTATAAAGTACATGAATGCCGTGCGGTGCCAAAGGACGAGTGGATCATCGTCGAAAACACCCACGAGCCGATCATCGACCGCGAAACCTTCGACAAGGCGCAATCGCTGTTCAGTCGGCACATCCACAGCCGTAAAGCCGACAAAAGAGCGGACTTGTTCGCGGGCTTCGTGTTCTGCGCCGACTGCGGCAAGGCGATGCACAAAAAGGTGAACCGTCAGAACGGCAAGACCTACCGCTACTACAAATGCTCAACTAAACAAAAGAAAAGTCCCAAAGCCTGCACCAACCACACCATCCGCATCGACAAACTGGAGCAGGCAGTACTGACAACGATCCAGACGATGGTCGATGTCGCGCTCGATTACGACGAGTTGATGAAACAAGTGAAGCAAAGCAGCAGAAATCAGGAGAGCGACTATATAAAACGCACGCTGGAAACGCAGAAAAAGGAGCGCGAAAAGTGCCTCAAAGCGTCTGCTGACTTATACCCCGACTGGAAAAACGGCGAAATCACGCAGGAGGAGTATCAAAGAATCCGCGCCAACCTCAACGAAAAACTCGAAAAGCTCGACGCCATGATCGCAAACTTAGAAGCAACACAAGCTCAACTTGAAGGTGACACCATAGCCCCAAACACCTTCGCGGAGCACTTCATGAACCACCGCAACATCACCGAATTGACCCGCCCTATATTGGTAGAGCTGATAGACAAAATCCTCATCCACGAGGGCGGAAGAATCACAATAAAAGTAAAATTCGCCGACGCCTTCGAAGCGTTGATTGATTATCTGGAGCAGCAAAAAGAGATTGCGTAAGCAGTTATCATCAGTCGATAGTCCCTCGACGAACTTGCAGAATTCCACAGTTACCTGGATATACTTTTTTCCATTTTCCACTCGCGGATATGGCGGAATTGGCAGGCGCGCAAGGTTCAGGTGACACCCCTTCGGTGTAACTGAAAAATCCGTCTTAATCTTCTCCGAAACCTACAAAAATTTTATACTCGCAGGTATGGCGGAATTGGCAGACGCGCATGGTTCAGGTCCATGTGAAAGCAATTTCATGCAGGTTCAAGTCCTGTTACCTGCACCAAACAGTAAAAATCCGAACCTTCTCCCAGTTGGAGACGGGTTCGGATTTGTGCTTTTGTTATGATGTTTTTTAATTACAATGTATTATTAAACAAAGACATTTGAGGATTAGATTTGTTTGTAATGAGCTGATTAATAAAATGTTCAGAGCACTTATCTTTGAAGAAATTCAACAAAATCTCTTTACTCCAACTCTCAAATAATAAATCTCTTCTTTCCAAAAACATTTGCTCTAACTCTATAAATGAAATAAAGTTTCCACTCTTACTTGTACCCCTTTTTTGAATTATTTCATATCTATCTAAATTCAATTTTTTCTTTTCATCTAATTCTATTATCCAACCAATTGCTAAATGTTGACTGCTTTTTACTCCATAACTTGGAGTGTATAAAACAAAAGGTTGATAATTATCTATACAATATGAAATACCGATTTCTTCCAATAATTCTCTTTCCAATGTGTTTTTGGCCGTGGAAACAAAATTATTTTTTTTATTATTTGTTTCATCTTCCTGCCTCATGTGTCCGCCGGCATATAATAATAGTTTTCCAGACTCTGGCGAATACTTAGAAGTACTTTGTTTAGTTTTCTTTATACACAGTATTTTGTTTCTCTCTAAATTTGTTATTACAGCAATAGGAATAGGTTGTATAAATTGCTCATTACTCTCAACCTCATCACGGTTAGCAAAACTATATGAATCTAATGAAGACTTAATTGTTTCAAAATCATTGATTCCTTCTCTTAAGGTGATTTCACTTTTAGGAATGTAACCGATTTTTTCGATTAACATATCTTTTAACACCTCTAATGTGCTAAGTGTAACTTCATATCCCACATCATTTTGTTCTTTATCAGTAGTATCAATCTGATGTGTTGCTCGAAATTCACTTCTATATTCATCAATAGTATCCTTAACTGATTTCAAATATTGTTCAAGAACATTTTCCCGCATAATACTTCCACGTTTAGTTGTGAGTAGATTAGCGTATTCTCTTTCAATGGATTCTTGGGGAGAAACCATAAAAACGTAAACCAAATCAATGTTTTTTTGCCACCTATATATTGTTGCAAATTTCGTTAATACATTATATTCATATTCACTCATATTATGTTGAGTTTTTAACCATCTAAACCAGCATAAAGCATCAAATATTCCTCTATCTGAAATAATTATATCAATATCTTCTCCGTTTCTAGCTCTATCCATTTTTTCGTTAATTTCGTTAATAGCAGATGTACAGGTCCATACATTAAATATGGGATTATGCTTATCGCTTATTGGACTAACACTTGCTCTCTCACTTAAAACCGAAGTTTTAAATCCGTTTCTTTTCAAGAATAAATTTAAAGAATTAATACAAGAAGTTTTCCCTGCTTTGGGACTACCACAGAATTCTATTACTATGGGTCTGCGCTGACGATGTAGTTTTTTTAATTTTAACACTTCGCTTGCTAACTGCTCAAGTTCAATTATCTTCTCTTTGTTCTTTTCTATATAAGTATTGTCATTGTTCATTGTTTTTATTCTCCTTAATTATATTATTGATAACATTTTCACCATATCTATCTAATTTTAGAATTAGTTTTCCATTGCTATATCCAACAAAAAAAGATATTATTACAGAAATTAAAAAGAAATTGCTGTTATCAAATTCCTGACCTGCATTCACAAAAAATATACCACTTATTATTCCTATATTTATTATTATCGATAAGATACCACTTATAATTGGGCGGAAATAAAAATAGATTTTTGCACCAAGTTTTCTGTAATAAGTGTTTTCTAATAGAATTGAAGAATCATTAACTAGATTTTGAATCGCTGACTTATATAATTTCCTAATGTAATAAATTGTGGCTCCTAACACTCCACTTGGGAAATCAAACATCAGAATTCCTATCAGTTTTGAGAATCCGTTATTATGTATTTCAAAATTAAATACTAAGGAAAAACATAACCAAAAAAAAGATAGAATTAATACTGTAATATAATAAATAAAAAGATGTTTTATTTCATTCTTTTCTAGAAAAATCCATTTTTCTTGATTATCTAATTTATGATTGTTCTGCATTTCACTCATGATAGTCACCTCTAAGTTTTATACATTTATAATTCTATCATATATTTTTCATACTTTCCATTTATTAATTTGTAGAATTTATATTTTGGTTTTTGTTGATAATATACCAAAAAACTCATACAATTTTGTGAACAATGTTTTGAACTGCCATGTGATTAAAAATCGAGATAATGAATCAATCAATATTCCATGTTTTTTTATTTTACATCTTCATTTCCTTCCTCTGCTGTAACCACTCCGGTTTATTTCTCCGCCCTACTTTACTTTCGAGGAGAGCCTGGAACTATGAGAGGAAACATTTTGCGAGGGATTCAAATTCATACTGTAGCATGTTGCTTTATTTTGCCAATATACAACATCACGGCATGCCTTTGTTGCAGTTGATAAAATATGATGTGCTGTCAGCATGGCACGACTATGTGCGAATCAACTGCGGCAATTTCAATTTGGATAACCGTCATCAATATGCGGTACTGAAAAAGATAGCGTATATGTACTTTCAGAAGAAAGAAAATGATAAACCGCTGTCACAAATTATTTCCGAAATTGCAGAGGAAATGGATTTGTCGGAAGATAGCATAGAAAACTATTTGATTGCCGTAACCACTTTCAAGCCAAAGTATAACGCTGATTTTTACGGCAGTGATGAGGACGAAGATTACTATTCTTCTGCGGTGGATTCCGCTGATAATTGTTTATATACAGAACATATCTTTTTCAAGTTATGCCGACAAGAAAAGTTATTGAACGCCCTCGCCAAACTCAACAAGAAAGACCAGATGTTGATAGAGTACATCTACGGTATCTGTCCGCAGTGTCTGAAAAACAAAGAGCGAAAAACAATCCGCCAAGTGTCCTTGCTGCTCGGCTTGACCGAGGACGGCGCTCAAAAGAAACTGAAATCAATTCTAAATAAGCTACGAAAGCTGCTACAAGAGTAAAGGCAGTGGAAACATTCTGCGTTGTTTCCACTGCCTTCAATTTTGCCCCACAAACCGCGACAAATCGCCTGTGTGGGCTATGTTCGTCGTGGTCGGGACATTTTTCGAAGGTTTTGTTTGAGCGACACAGGGCGAAATATCGCGCGTTTATTTTTTCAAAAACAACTGGCTTTCTCTAACCGATTGACTTTTACTATAGAAATATACGGATACTAATGTACAGTA
Source organism: Ruminococcus difficilis (assembly GCF_016680995.1). The sequence continues at coordinate 29,029 of NZ_JAEQMG010000076.1, forward strand.
ACAATATCCCGAATTATTCACGGATATCCGGAATTGCGTATGAAAATGGATATGTAAGAGAAAACAGCAGCAAAACTGACACCCTGCAAAGTTTTCCACCGAATAAAGGCGCACTACTCCCTTGGGGGTCAGATAATTTTTGAACGGGAGTTTTGAAGCTGTCAAGGTACACGGGGTAACGTCTATTTGAGTTGCGGACTGAGTTTTTTAATATTGGCGAGAGTCTCGAAAAACTGCGTTTGGTATGGACAGTAACTGCACAGTTTAAAATACACATATCTCGCGGAGCTGACGATTCTGGCTGCAATTTTCAACAGCTTGAGTCTGACAGTGTCGATACGATCCTTTCGCATGGATTCAGGCAGTGTCAGGCGGCGAAACCAGTTAAATAGATTGTATGCCAGCGCATGAATCTGAACCCGGTTGGCGTTGACAATCATGGAAGAACTGCTGACATAGCTCATATCAAAGCCGGATTTGCACTCCTTGATGAAGTTTTCCATATTTCCCCGCTTGCAGTAAAAGCGGATTAAATCCTCAGGAGAGGACTCCATATTGGTCACGACAAAGGTATGCATGTGAATCATCTGACCGTAAGGCTTCTCGATTTTGCAGACGACGCGTCTGGGGTAATCCCAAGAACCCGCCTTGTACAGAAACTCGCCATACACGACGGCATGAGAAACAGTGTCCTCCCGGGTAAGATCATACAGTTCAGAGTCCAAGTCTTGAGCAAGTCTTCTCAGCACAGGATTTTCCTTGAGCCGAATGACATAGCCGGT
>NZ_JAEQMG010000077.1 GCF_016680995.1 Ruminococcus difficilis
GCTACTCTGACGGAGCAGCAAAAAGCTATACTCGAAAAAATCAAAGACAACCACACAGAGATAATGAACCTCGGCGAGCGCAATGCGTTTTGCCGGGGTTTTTCTTTGGCTGTCAGACTAATGGTTGAAGCGATGACAAGCGAGAAAACCTGACGCGCCCTGTTTCGCCCCGTGTCGCGCGAAAGAATCGGTGGGGCATGTACCCGACCTCGCCCAACAAAGCCAACACAGGCGATTTGTCGCGGTTTGTGGGCGAAAACACACAGCGCATAGATTGGCATAACGCTAATCTGTGCGCTGTCTTTCTAATATTTCAATCTCTCAAGCGGTACGCAAAACAGCTGTTCCAAAATCGAAGCCTGATGAACACACCAGTCGCTGAATCGGTTCACGCTGAACACCACAAGGGAGACCTCGCTGCACAAGCTTCCGTAGCGGCAACTGACATTGATGTAATGCTCCAACTGTTCCTTGGTGATTTTTTCATCAAAGGAATGCGGAAATACACAAACCAGCGTTTTACCATTGTTTTCAATAATGCAATCAATCTTGAAACGGAATCCGTCCTTATGCTTAAGATAGACGGGTTTCGTTTTTCCTTTTACATAGTGATCGATAAAACAGCCGTTTTCAATTTTGTATTTGTTGTCAATAAAACGAATGCAGCTTTCTTCAAGCGCAGGGAGCGCAATCGCCTTATCCAGTGACTCGATTACTTTGTTAAATAGCCCCTGTGGATTTGTGATTTGCAACATGCGGTTTTTGTAAATATACAGATACCAACTCTTGATATAGCTGTTTGTCAGGAAGTATCGCGCAAAGCCGTTCTCGGTTCCTTTATGCGCCTTGACCAAGCCTGCCTTTATCAACGCTTCCAGATATTTTCCGCACTTGTTGTTCGGAAAGCCGATGTCCTTGGCAATCTCACTGAGACGGTGCTTGCCGCAGGCGATACTGTAAAGAATCGGGTGGTAGCTTTCGGGTGAGCGAAATAGTTTCTGCAATATGGACGGCGCGAAATGGGAAAAAGCAGAATCATGTCTCAGCAGAAGTTTCAAGTTTTCCTCAATCGGAATATCAGTATCCAGTTCTTTCGCGACAGCAGGGAGTCCTCCTGTTAAACCGTGCAAACGAATCACATCAGCCTTGTCGTAGTTGGGAAACGCAAGCAGGAAGTCGACGATAGAGCGTGGTTTTATATTACCGGGCTTCTGTTCCGATTCCGGAGCAAGGCTCTTAACATGGAGAACAAGCGTGTGGTCGTGAAGTTTTACAGACTGTATCGCTGACTCAAAATCTTTATATGCTGCCGAGCCGTTATCATCGTCAATGAATAAAACCCGAAAACGTGTGCCTGTCAATTTTTTATATTTCTCAACAGCTTCAATCCAGTCCGCAGCACTCTCACCGTCAAGTATCTGATTGCAGAATACTGATAACGCAGTGTTGCTGTCCAAATCCTTGAAATTCATATAGACAGCGTCCTTGTTCTGCTCACAAAACTGCCGGAGAAATTCTGTTTTTCCGCTTCCGTAAAATCCCTGCACACTCAAATTATAATGCCGAGGAGTGTCCTTGTGATACACAGAGTACTTCCATTCACTCCACGCGCTGTGAAAGCGCGCAATATCTTTTTCAAAAGAGAATGTAATCATAGCTAATCCTATCGTAATATGATGTTTCTTATATTTTATCAGAATACAACTGAAGTTGCAAGTAAAAATCAGAAAAAGCACGTCATATTTTCTATAATTACAAGATAAAAACGCTGAATATAGAACATTATTAACGAACTTTTATAAAATTTTATAAAAAGGGGTATTCATGTGCCGTAAAAACGGCTTACAAGCGAAGGGGAAAAAGAAAAAAGTCTGAACAAAGCGCCAATTTTTTCAGCAATACAAAAATGCACTGAAAAGTAAAAGGACTGTTCGTTTATTCTGCCCACTCGGGCGTGCAATAAAAAATCAAAACTGAAAGGAATAACAAGCATGGAAGAAAACTGGAACCTGGATATCGACTCATATCCAAAAACACTTAATACGCTTGACGGCGTAACGCTGGCAGAGATGGACTTGCCGCCGATCAAGTATGTTATCAAGGATTTGCTTCCGCAGGGGCTTGCGATGCTGAACGGCTCCATGAAGATCGGCAAATCGTGGATGGTACTTGACTGGTGCGTGAGGATAGCGAAGGGTGAGAACATCTGGAACTTTCCTACCACGAAAGGGACAACCCTCTATCTCAGTTTGGAGGATTCCAACACGCGCCTGCAAGCCGTGCAGAGACATTCGGTTGCACGAAGAAAAATATTTGAAGGAGAATATGGAAGATGAAGCGGAGTTTGAAGAAGCTGATTTTGGTTTCGCTTATCCCGACTATCCTGCTGCTCGCTTACTGCGGAATGCGCCGCGGTGAGTTGATGGGGTTGGAATTCAAGGACATCGACTTTGAGAACAACACACTGGAAATCGTCCGCACATCGAACTACCAGAACGGCTCGACGGGTATCTATACCAGCACACCGAAAACCAAATCGAGCGTCCGCGAGCTGTATTTGCAGCCGCACCTGACGGAAATGATTCGTCAGTGGTACGATGAACAGCAGATGAATGCCGAAAAGTGCGGCGACCTGTGGGTCAACAGCGACAGGCTGTTCATCAACTGGCGCGGCGAACCGATGCGGCCGTACTATCCGTACAAATGGCTCAAGGATTTCTGCGAGAGGGAAGGAGTACCGTTCAAAGGACTGCACAGCTTCCGTCACACAGTCGCGACGCAGTCAATTGTCAACGGAGTAGACGTGTCCACCGTGTCCGCGATCCTCGGACACAGCAATGTCTCTACCACGCTGAACATCTACACCCACGCCGTGAGAAAAGCGAAGGCAAAGGCAGCGAACGTTATGGCGGGGCTGATAGACGAAAATGACCCGTAATGACCAAAATAATGACCTGAACCGAAAATGAACAGTTCAGGCAAAAAGAGAAGCTCCGAAAATGGCTGACCAAAGCCATTTTCGGAGCAAGATGAAATGGTGGAGATAACGGGGCTCGAACCCGTGACCTCTTGACTGCCAGTCAAGCACTCTCCCAGCTGAGCTATACCCCCATGAGATAATATTCAGTTTTGTTAAGGTCGCGCCGCAGTTTTGACTGCGGCACTTCTGGTGGAGATAAGGTGCGTTTGAAAGCGCGAAACGATCCATCTCGCATGATGGGTTCAGAGATGAAAGAAAAGTTTCATCTGTTTTCTCC
>NZ_JAEQMG010000078.1 GCF_016680995.1 Ruminococcus difficilis
CAAAAGAATATCTTGCTAAAAAGAAAGATATAGGCTATAATGAAGATGAGGTTCAAAAGAGCCAGATACCGTCTGGATTGTGTGGGTAAATGGCTATGATGAACGAAATGGAATACAGAACAATCGGTTCGGCACTTGCCGGGGGCTATCGTGCGGCGGTCTATTGCAGGCTGTCAAAGGACGATGACCTGCAAGGCGAAAGTGCCAGTATCGCCAACCAGCGGGATATGCTGGAAAAATACTGCGAAAAGCAGGGATGGGAGGTTGTGGCAGTCTATCAGGACGATGGCTTCACAGGTCTTAATATGGAGCGTCCTGATTTACAGAGGATGTTGAGAGCTATTGAGCGCAGGCAAATCAACCTTGTCATCACGAAAGACCTCAGCCGACTGGGGCGGAACTATCTGCAAACCGGGCATTTGATTGAGGACTTTTTCCCAAGAAACGGTGTCCGCTATATTGCCATGAATGACGGTATCGACACCCTGCGGGATAACAACGACATCGCCCCGTTCAAGAATATCCTGAATGAGATGTACAGCAAGGATATTTCCAAGAAAGTCCATTCCTCTTATCTTCTGAAAGCGCAGAAAGGACAGTTTACCGGGTGTCTTGCCCCGTTTGGGTATCGGAAAGACCCGGAGGACAAAAACCATCTGCTCATTGACGAGGAAACCGCCCCGATTGTGCGGCTGATTTTCGGATATGCCCTGAACGGTCATGGTCCGAACTATATCCGCAGACGGCTGGAGGAAGAAAAAATCCCCTGCCCCACATGGTGGAACCGGGAACGGGGGCTTCGCAACACCCGAACCAAATGGGAAAAGAAAGACCCGGAAAACGGGCGGTATATGTGGGACTTCTCCGTTATCAAAGACCTTTTGATGAATCCCGTCTACACCGGTGCGATTGCTTCCCAGAAAAAAGACTACCGTTTCAAAATCGGCACAATTGGGGAAAAGAAGCCGGAGGACTGGATTGTGGTGGAGGGACAGCATGAACCGCTGATTGACCGCATGAGCTTTGACATTGTGCAGAACAAGCTGAAATCCCGCCAGCGTCCGGGGCAGACCGATGAAATCAGCCTGTTTGCCGGATTGTTAAAATGCGGCGAGTGTGGGAAGTCGCTGACGGTACGCTACACAAACGCAAAACATCCCCAGCGGATTTATTCCTGCAAGACCTACAACGCCTTTGGAAAGAACCACTGCACCCAGCACCGGATTGACTATGACACCCTTTACAGCCATGTGCTGCGGAAAATCCGGGAATGTGCCAGAGCTGCCCTGATGGACGGGGAAGCGGTTGCCGACCGCCTGACCAATACCTGTGAAGCAGAGCAGCGGGAACAGCGGGAAGCAATGGAACGCTCCCTTACAAGGGACGAGGAACGGATTGAGGTTCTGGACAAAATGGTCATGCGGCTTTATGAGGATATGATTGCAGGGCGTATCAGTGAGCAGAATTTCAACACCATGCTGGAAAAGACACAGACCGAGCAGACGGAGCTTAAA
>NZ_JAEQMG010000079.1 GCF_016680995.1 Ruminococcus difficilis
GAAAATATAGTTGTCACCTGTCAGCCTAATGTTTTGATTCTGCTTGAGCGCTTCGTTATATGCTAAGCTGTCCTTTTTCAACGCCTCAATGTTTATATAACCGTTTGATCTTGATGATGTTACTCCGTCTGACCGGCTATGCTCCCTTGTATCAGTATCATAATCCGTTTTGTATTTGTCTTTATTTTCAGGCTGTCTATTACTACCGCTATCCGTTTTTCCACTTTGGCTCTCTTGGAGTTGTTCGATAGACTGGTTAAAATCATTTATTTTGCTCTCCACTTGGACATAATGAGAATAGTACATTGTTAAAATTACTGCCATAATGATTACGCCGATAGACGTTATACCGATCACCAGCCACTTGCAAACCCGAATTTGAAAACCACGATTTCATAAGTGGTTACTGCCCCTCATAGGGCTTTAATAAAATCCTCCAAAACGCTTGAAAACAAAGGATTTATCGCAATGTGTCCGCCTTATCCCTTTATACGATTTCACTTGCGTTTATGCTTCCCTCGCCACCTCATAAGGGCAAAAATAAGGGAAGAAAAATCTGATAACAAGCTATAAAAACAAGTGGCAATCGGGAAACTGTGACATATGTGCGAATATATTATACTGGAGGATTTCAAGATGGACAAGTACATTTATGATGAAAACAACGGTCTTTGGTATGAACTGCAAGGCGAATACTATTTGCCGTGCCTTAGCTTGCCACCCGAAGAAGAAAAGCCTATCGGGATATGGGGACAGCGGCACAAACGCTACCTGAAAGAACATAGAAAAGCAACCTACACAACACTTCTGACCAGCGGTAAGCTCAACACTTATCTTTCCGGCATCAACGAACAGGCGCAGGAACGCTTTGAACGGCTCATAGATGGCATGAAGCAGGCACAGGGTATCACGGAACAATTAAAGGCGGAAAACGCCTTAGAATGGGTCAGGAGAATGAATAATATACGGGCTTGTGCGATGGAGATTGTGAATAAAGAAATCATCTTCGCATAGCAGACTGGCGGTAACGCAAAGCGAGGGGTAAAGGTGTAAATGCCTTACCCCTCGTATTTTATGACGAGAATATGGCTTAACACAAGGCATTTGTGGGTTAAAAGCGCTACAGTAGAGAGATTATGCTGAAAACATAGGGTTTGGCAATCCAAAAGCAAACTTTTTATGAATGTTGTCTGTTGCCTCTTGACTTATATCGGCAATCTATATATAATCGATATGTAGACTGTCGATACAAGGAGGGACATATATGGCAATTGATAAATCTCTGATTTCAGGGAATACAGATATGCTGATTTTGAAGCTGCTTGAAAAACAAGATATGTATGGGTATCAGATGATAGAAGAACTTGCGAAGCAATCCGACCATACTTTTGAATTGAAAGCAGGAACATTATATCCTCTGCTCCATCTCTTAGAGCAAAAGCAGTATCTTGTGTCCTATGACGGAGAAACTGTTGCGGGGAAAACAAGAAAATATTACAGGATTACAGATGAAGGGAAAAGATTTCTTGTGGTGCGGCTGTCTGAGTGGGAAAGCTACTCTGCCGCAGTCAATAAGGTTTTGTCGGGGGGTGTTTTGCTTGCAGGAATATAATTCTCCCGAAGAATATATCAAGGATGTTCAAAGATACATTCGTTGGAGCAGAGCAAAGGTTGTGGCAACAAGAGAGCTTTCTGACCACATAAACGACCAATACGATGCTTTGCGGGAAAACGGTCTGAATCAGAAAGAAGCAATGAGAAAAGCCATTGAAGAAATGGGCGATGCAGATGTAGTTGGGACAGAGCTTGATATTGTCCACCGCCCGAAAGTGAATTGGCTGTTGCTGCTCATAGCAGGCGTGTTGCTGCTGAGTGGTATTCTAATCTCTGCTATGCTAACCTCAATATCCCTGACCGTACCAAAGATAATCGGTATTGTGCTTGGAGTTTGTGTTGCTGCTTTTTTGTATTTTATTGATTACACTGTCTTAATTCGCTTTCCAAGAGCGTTATACGGACTGCTCTCACTGGCGGCAATCTTCGGGCTACTCTATGAATTATGGAACGGATTTGCACCGCTTGGATACGGTTTTCTGTTCTACCTGCTGCTATGCTATCCGATTGTTTTGGTCGGAATCCTGTTTTATGAAAAGAACAGTGAAAGCGAGACAAAAATCATACATTACTGGCTATATGCTATTTTTCCGCTGACTTTAGCGTTAATAAATCAAGCGTTTCCAGTTTTTGTGTTGCTGTTGGCTTGCGAGCTATTCATCTTTTGCTGCGGGTTAAAATTAAAATGGCTGAAATGGAATCGTGTTAATATCTTCGGTGTGGCTTGTATGCTGATTTTTCTTATTATCGGAGTGTACCTGTTAAGCCGCTTTTATCATCTTTTTCGCTTGCAGGAAAATACAGGATATTTACAACAGCTCGATTTCTTTTCGGTGTTTCGTGAAGCGGAGTTAATTGGAAAAAGCGGAATGCCTGTTGATGTGAAGGTAATGAGCTACTTCTATGACCACCCAATCACCCTGCTCCTGTACGAATACGGAAAATTTTCACTTATATTTTTGCTGTTTGTATTCGGGATATTGTTTGCTATCCTTTACAGGACTTCAAAAAAGCAGGATACAGAGGTTGGCAAACTTCTAACCAATACCGTGCTGTTGATTTATATTTTACGAATTGTTTTCACTGCCTTATCCGACATTGGGGTTCTTCCGAACTTCTTTATGTGCGTCCCCTTCGTTGTAACAGGAGGAATGTTCATTATTTACGATATGGCACTTGTTGGAATTATCCTATCAGTAAACCGCAATGAGAGCATTGCAAAGGATTGGATTAAATTAAAAAGCAAGCGTAACGCTGCTAAAAACGGAGGTCAACTATGAAAAAATTCTTATGTGCTATTCTATTCTTGACGATGGTAATCAGTCTCTCCGCCTGCGGCGGTAAAGGCGTTTCGACACTTGTGAAGCATTATGGTCAGGAAAAGGTCGATGAAATGGAAATCGAGTGTACCGATGAAACACAGCTAAAGGTCGCAAATGACCTCATAGCAGAAGCAAAGGATATTATGTCTTACTGCGGGTCAGGAGACGGTACGAATAAAGAGGACTGCGGTGCGTTAGAAAGATACTATTTCTTTGATGATAAGGCGGTTCGGGCAGATGTTTCGATAGAACTTGTAACCACCAAACAGGAAAATGGGAAGGGATATATCTGGGTGAAATATTCAGCCGATTATTACGATAAGGATGATACTCTCATTTCTGGTAACGGAGAAGCATATTCACGTTGGGATATTGAACAGTTAGATGGAAAATGGACGGTAACGTTAATTGACGAAATACCGTAAGGATTGGTGAGTGTATGCAGAAACAAGCCGAATGGATATTATGTCCTGTTTGTGGCAACAAAACCCGTGACAGAACAAGATATGATACGGTCTTGAAAAACTATCCTCTCTACTGCCCGAAGTGCAAGCAGGAAACGCTGATAGAAGCAGAGAACTTGAAAGTAACCGTTATAAAGAAACAGGAAAACTAATCTCTATATGTATGCCGCCGTGTATGGGTAAAACCATAGCGGCGGTTTTTCTTCGCCTATCGGCTGCCTCTGTCAAAGGATTTCTTTCGTGGCTTTTGCTGTCTGCCCTGCTCCTGCAACTGTCTGAGCCTGTTTCGGACGCTCTCCTTTTCGGGCGGTCTTGGCGGTCTGCTCTTTTGTTTCACCTGACGCTCCCATTCGGCAAGGTCACGGTTGTATTGTTCCACAACGGCTTCCGCCTCCCGATAGGTCGCCATGAATGCCTGCACATCGGGATAACCGTCCTCCCTGAGAATATCGGGGAGCTTATCCAGCCTGCGGTCAATTTCTTGCTCCGTCTGCTGTATCTGCTCGGTAAGGGCTTTGCGCTCCTTGCCCTTGAAAATCCCTGTTGTTTCTGCAAGCTGTGTTTTCAGCTTGGGCAGAATGTTGTCCTGCAAATTCCTAATCCCTCTTGCCTCATCCTGCACCCGTATCATTAGATTCCGCATGGTGCAGAACTCTGTCATATCAATATCCAGCGTGGGCTTCGGCGGTATCCCGTATTCACGGATAAGGTTTTGTAAAATGTCCTTCGCCTTGTTCACGATACGGCGGAACAGATTCGGCAGCCAGCCCTCGCTTTTAATGGATTGGCTAACCTTGTCGTGTATCTCGGTTTGTTTGATTTCCAGTATTTTAGCCTCCTCAATCCCCGATACAAGTGCCATGTCCGCTGTCCTGTTCCATTCCTGCCTTGTAGCGTTGTCGGCTGCAATCTCTTCGGCTTTGGGATTGTTCTTGCCTATTTTCTTTGTCGGCAGGTACACGCTGTTTTTGTCAAATACCTTCAGGTGCTGTTCAGGGTTTTCAATATGGAGATTGATAAGGTTTGTATAATCCTCTTTTACCTCCCGAAGAAAAGGCTCTCTCTTGAAGCGGTCATCCTTTACGGTGAACAGATGGCTTTCGTAAACCTCTCCCTTTTTGATAATGGTACAGCCTTTTCTTATCTGCCCGTCCTCACCTGTGATTTCCTTCTTGGTGCGTACCCGCTTGCCTGTTTCGTCAAAGAATACGCTTCTTGTGGCAATCTTCACATCAGGCTCAGGAAGCAGCTTCCTTTCGCTGAAAATCAGATGAATGTGGTAATTGGTCTTGCGCTTATTGTGGTGCAATGCCGACACACATTCCACGCCGTACCGCCTGCGGAACTCATCTGTAAAATCCTCAAGCACCTGCTGCGGCTCGTACTGCGTGTAAACTTCGGGCAGGGCGATAATCAGCTCCCTTGCCTCAATACATTTCCCCTCTGCGCCGCTGCGCTGGAACTCCTGCCGGCTCTCCCTTGCGAGATTATTCCAAAAGGCATTGTCGGCGGTGCGGTAAGTGGCGTACAGATTTTCCTGTCTTGCGTGGCTGGTGATATACGATATTCGTCCTTTGACATTAGGCAGCTTCGACATCTGTATGAAGCTGTGTCTTGCCATAATCCAACCTTTCTTTAAAATATACCGTTCTCATTTTGCAACCGTCTTGACGGTTGCTGCTGTTTCGGCGGCTTTGCTGACGGAACAGCGCCGTATCAAAAGCGGCAGGGATTTCCTGCAAGCGTTGATACGGTAGCTCCCCGCAGGGGCGAAATACCCTGAGTACAAATCGACAGATTTGTGCGAGGGGTGTATTTCGCTCTCAAACGCCGAGGGCTTTAAGAACGGTCAATCTACTCGGCGGACATCATTCTGATTGAGAAGATTTCTGCCTTGATTGACCGTCATAAAACGCTCCAGCGTGTCCCTTCGGATAATGGTCTTGCGCCCTACCTTTAAGACAGGCAGCTTGCCCCAGTCCACCAATTTCCGCATGGTGTTCCTGCCGATACCCGTACATTCGGCGGCTTCCTCGATGGTCATACCTATTTTAACTGCGTTCATTATCTCATCCTCCTTTTGAAATACTTGTTTTGCAACTGTACAATCCTAATTATACTTATTTTGCAATCTCGTGTCAACCTGTTTTGCAACTGTTTAGGAATTTTTTTTAATATTTATCCCGTTTCAGGGTTGCAATCTGCATTTTGATGTGCTATAATGATACTCGTCAGGAGGTGGAAACCTTGAAAAAAGAAATTGAATTCACCGCAAAACAAGTCGGTGAACGGGTAAAAGAGCGCCGAACAGAACTAAACCTTACCATGCCTGAGCTTGGAAAGCGTATCGGCGTAAACAAATCCACCATTCAGCGGTATGAAGCAGACGGCGTTGACCCGAAGCGTACTATGATTATCAACGGTCTTGCCGATGCGCTGCTTACCACTCCCGAATGGCTGACAGGGCTTTCCGAGGAAAAGGAATATGATGCCCGCACGCTCTGCCAAAAGGACATTGAGGAGCATATCAAAAAGTACCTTGATACGGTTTCCTCCACGGTCAGCGGAGAGCCGCACCAGCAGCTTCTTACCACCTTCCTCGGCAAGATGATTGACCTGTACTCGGTGCTGTGCCACTACTTTGCCAACGCTATGGCGGAGGTTGACCGTGTGGCGGAGGACGAGGGCTTGAAGCAGTCGATTATGCGGTATGCGATTGAGGTGGGCGCAATCGAAGAACGGGTCTACCGCAAAGAAATGGAAATACCTATCGAAGATATGAAGCGTTTTTTAGACGGAATTTTACATATCTACGATGAGGGACGCACCAAAGTATCTATGGGCGACCTCTTCGGGATAGTGACGGAAGCCGAAAACAGGCTTGCCGAAAAAGAAAATTCCGTGGCACCTTGACAAAAAAATATGCCGATTGAAACCAACCGGCAAAAGTGACATTCTTTACTTTACGCACACCATATGTCACAGTCCCGATTGCCACGGATAGAAAGGAGTTTTTATCTATGGCAAAAGGTTCTGTAAGAAAGAAAGGCAAAAAGTGGTACTACCGCTTCTATATCGAAGATGAAAGCGGCAATCTGGTACAGCGTGAATTCGTGGGAACAGAAAGCAAATCCGAAACGGAAGCCCTGCTCCGCAAGGCGATGGAGGACTACGAGGAAAAGAAATTCGTTGCAAAGTCTGAAAACGCCACGGTGGGAATGCTGCTGGATATGTGGGTGGAGGAAGAACTAAAGCCCGGCAGTCTCAGCAACGGTACGGTAATGGCATATCAGGGTACGGTAAACCGTATCAAGCAGCACCCTATCGGCAGCCGAAAGCTGAAAACCGTCACCGCCGACCATTTGCAGGCGTATATGGATTTTCTCAGCTTCGGCGGGACAAATCCCGACGGTACAACGGCAAAGGCACTTAGCAAAGGGTATCTGCGTTTGTTCTCGGCAGTCCTGCAAGGAGCGTTCCACTTTGCGGTATTCCCCAAACGGCTGATTACCTTCAACCCGATGCAGTATGTGGTATGGCGGGGCAAAAAAGAGGACTATGACCTGTTTTCGGACGAGGACGGCAATACCGATTCCACACCCACGCTCAGCCATGAGCAATATCTGAAGCTGGAGGAATTTCTGAAAAAGAAAGATAACCCCGCTTTACTGCCCATTCAGATTGCCTACTACACGGGGCTTCGCATCGGCGAAGTCTGCGGCTTGACTTGGCAGGATGTCAACCTTGACAAGCAGTACCTTACGGTGCGCCGCAGTATGCGCTACAACGGGGCAAGGCATAAAACCGAGATAGGAGCGACCAAACGGAAGAAAGTCCGTACCGTGGACTTCTGCGACACGCTGGCGGTGATCCTCAAAGCGGCGAAAACCGAACAGCACAAAAACCGCCTCCAGTATGGCGGGCTTTACCACCTCAACTACTACACCGAGGTGAAGGAAAAAGACCGTACTTACTACGAGGTTTACAGCCTGCCGAGGACAGATGAAATCCCAGAGGGGTACAAGGAAATATCCTTTGTCTGCCTCAGACCTGACGGCGCATACGAATCACCGAGTACGGTAGGGATTATGTGCAGGACGGCAAGCAGAAAGGTCGAGGGCTTGGAGGGCTTTCATTTCCACCAACTTCGTCACACATTCACGAGCAATCTGCTCTCAAACGGGGCAGCGCCGAAGGATGTGCAGGAGCTTCTCGGACATGCCGATGTCAGTACCACAATGAATATTTACGCTCACGCTACAAGGGAAGCGAAGCGTACTTCCGCAAGACTGCTGGATAAGGTGGTCGGCGGAGAGTAAAAAACTTTCCCTTGTTTCGGCTCGTAAGGGCAAAAACAAGGGAAAATACATAAGGTTGGAACACAAGATAGGCGAAATGCCTTGAAAATACAGCGTTTTCAGAGGGTTTAACAGATAAACTGGAATTTAGAGGAGAAATCGTGTTTTTCTGCTGTGCGTCCCCATATGACAAAGATGCTTTTAAGCAGATCAGAAGTCATAATATGAAGGATAAACTATCTGATATTCCGATTTTTATTGCCGTGGTGCATGGGATATGGATTCAATGTCGTTCAAGGACAAGACACTGTGTAAAATGCTGAGAAAAGCAGTAAGCAAAAAGGATCCTGCCGATTATGAAATATGGGAGA
>NZ_JAEQMG010000008.1 GCF_016680995.1 Ruminococcus difficilis
AGGCTGATGAAAATCAGATATGCGCCAATAGCTCAGCTGGATAGAGCAACTGCCTTCTAAGCAGTAGGTCAGGGGTTCGAGTCCCTTTTGGCGCGCCAATAGCGCCAAAAGGCGACTCGAAGGCGACCGTGCCCGCATTGCGGGTAAAAACGTCATGGTATGACGTTTTTAGGGAGAGAGCAGATGATGCTCTTTTGTTCGCACTGAACTACGCAAGCGAGAAGGACTTTTCCAAAAGTACAATGTACTTTTGGCGCGCCAATAGCGCCAAAAGGCGCGACAAGTGGCACCAAATTAATTTTGGTGCATATATGGTGGGATTAGCGTAGTTGGTTAACGCGCCAGTTTGTGGCACTGGAGACCGACGGTTCGAATCCGTCATTCCACCCCACTTGACTCATTAGCTCAGTTGGCAGAGCACTTGACTTTTAATCAAGGTGTCCGGAGTTCGAATCTCCGATGGGTCACCAAATGCCGCACAAGGGAACTTGGGCGGCTTTGTTTTAGTCAGTTTTCTGCCAACTGAGCTTAATTATTTTGGGCTGTCGCCAAGCGGTAAGGCAACGGACTTTGACTCCGTCATCCGTGGGTTCGAATCCCGCCAGCCCAGCCAATAAATAGGGCACCCTAAACGGGTGCCTTAATTATTGACTATATAAATCGGCGGGATTCGAAGGCGACCGAGCCCGCCGCAGGCGGGTAAAAATGTCCCGGTGGGACA
>NZ_JAEQMG010000080.1 GCF_016680995.1 Ruminococcus difficilis
ATCATGGTCAGCGCCTCGATGTTGATCTGCTTGCAGTAGGTCTCAAGCTCGATCTCGTAACGTGCGCGGTACTCAGCCTCTGTTACGATCTTGTTCTTGACAAAGAGGTCGATATTCTTTCTGTCCAGGAAGTGCGCGAACGCGTCGGGCAGGGATTTGAGGTTGTAAAGGCCGCGCTTCTGAGCCTCCTCTACCCACTCGTCGGCGTAGTTGTCGCCGTTGAAGATAATGCGCTGATGCTCGGTGAGCACGTTTCTGACGAGAGAACGCACGGCTATGTTGATATTCTCAGCGCCCTTGAGCTCTACGTAGAACTGACTGAGCTCCTCGGCAACCATGGTGTTGAGCATGTAGTTGGGGCAGCCGATGTTGAGAGCCGAACCGAGTGCGCGGAACTCAAACTTGTTGCCGGTGAACGCAAACGGAGATGTGCGGTTGCGGTCGGAGGTGTCCTTCTTGAAGTCGGCGAGCACCTCAACGCCTGTTTCCATTCTCTCCTTGCCGTGGCTCACATAGTCCTCGCCGTCGATGATAGCCTGTACCATCTCGCCGAGGTCATCGCCGAGGTAAACGGACATGATAGCGGGCGGAGCCTCGTTAGCGCCGAGTCTGTGGTCGTTGCCCGCGGAAGCTACGGTAGCCCTGAGCAGATCCTGGTACTCGTCGACAGCCTTAACGACCGCCGCGAGGAAAAGCTGGAAGGTAACGTTGTTCTCGGGGTGTTTTCCGGGGCTGAGCAGGTTCTCGCCGAGGTTTGTGCTGAGCGACCAGTTGTTGTGCTTGCCCGAACCGTTGACGCCGGCGAAGGGCTTCTCGTGGAGCAGGCAGACAAGGCCGTGCTTTTCGGCGGTTTTCTGCATGATCTCCATTGTCAGCTCGTTGTGGTCGTTAGCAATATTCGAGGTTGTGAAGATGGGAGCGAGCTCGTGCTGTGAGGGAGCAACCTCGTTGTGCTTTGTCTTTGCGAGCACGCCGAGCTTCCAGAGCTCCTCGTCGATATCCTTCATGTATGCCGCGACGCGTGTCTTGATCGCGCCGAAGTAGTGGTCGTCAAGCTCCTGACCCTTGGGAGCCTTCGCGCCGAAGAGGGTTCTGCCCGTGAGCTTGAGATCCTCTCTCTGGTCGTAAAGCTCCTTGTCGATGAGGAAATACTCCTGCTCGGGTCCGACGGTCGTGGTGACACGGGTAACGTCGGTCTTGCCGAGAAGGTGGAGGATCTTGACCGCCTCGGTGCTCATGCGCTCCATCGAACGGAGCAGAGGAGTCTTTTTGTCGAGAACCTCGCCTGTGTAGGAACAGAACGCGGTGGGAATATAAAGAGAGCCGTCACGTACATACGCGGGCGAGGTAGGATCCCATGTTGTATAGCCTCTCGCCTCAAACGTCGCGCGGATACCGCCGCTCGGGAACGAGGACGCGTCGGGCTCGCCCTTGATGAGCTCCTTGCCCGAGAACTCCATGATTACGCCGTCGCCGTGAGGCTGAATAAAGCTGTCGTGCTTCTCGGCGGTAACGCCCGTCATGGGCTGGAACCAGTGGGTGTAGTGGGTAGCGCCCATTTCGATTGCCCAGTCCTTCATCGCCGCCGCAACTACGTTTGCAACGCTGATATCGAGCGGCTCGCCGTCCTGAATGGTCTTTTTGAGCGCTCTGTAAGTTGATTTGGGAAGTCTCTCCTGCATTTTTTTGTCGTTGAATACCATGCTTCCGAACATTTTGGGTACCTTAGACATAAAAAACTCTCCTAACTGATAATTTTTGTAATTTCAAAAAACAGGCGCCGCGGTTATTATCCGCAGCGCCTTTGCCGTCATTATTGTCAGTATATTCCCATTTATCTTTTTTGTCAAGCGTTTTTGCGGCTTGAAATTGAAGTCTGTTGATGATAGAATATAATCAGAAAAGAGCGGAGGAATTTTTATGGAAAAATCAACAACAGAGCGCTGCCCCGTCTACAAAAAATGCGGCGGCTGTCAGCTCGACACCGCCTATCCCGAACAGCTCGGGTTCAAACAGCGCAAGGTTGAACGCCTTCTTCGCCGTTTTTGCAAGGTCGCGCCTATTATCGGAATGGACAAGCCCTGTCATTACCGAAACAAGGTTCAGGCGGCGTTCTATACCAACAGAAGCGGCAAGATAATCTCAGGCGTGTACCAGTCCGGCACCCACCACGTTGTTGGCATTGACAGTTGCATGATTGAGGACAAGACCGCCGACAAAATAATCGTAGCCGTCCGAAAGCTGCTGCCGTCATTTAAGCTGACTACCTACAACGAGGACACAGGCAAAGGCTTTCTGCGCCATGTGCTCGTCAGACGCGGCTTTTCCACAAACGAGATCATGCTCGTGCTCGTAACGGGAACGCCTGTCTTTCCCTCAAAAAACAACTTCGTCAAGGCGATACTCAAGCAGTTCCCCGAAATCACGACAATCGTGCAGAACGTGAACAACCTCAGCACCAACCTCGTCCTCGGCGACAGACAAAACGTGCTCTACGGCAAGGGTTATATCGAGGATGTGCTCTGCGGCTGCCGCTTCAGAATCTCACCAAAGAGCTTCTACCAGATCAACCCCGTCCAGACCGGGGTTCTGTACGGCAAGGCGATCGAGTTCGCTCAGCTCAGAGGAGATGAAACCGTGCTCGACACCTACTGCGGCATTGGTACGATCGGAATCGTCGCCGCCAAAAACGGCGCGGGCAGGGTGATCGGAGTCGAGCTTAACGGCGACGCCGTCCGCGACGCGATAACGAACGCCAAGCGCAACAGCCTGAAAAATATCCGCTTCTACAAGGGCGACGCGGGTGAGTTCATGGAATCCGCCGCCGAAGAGGAAGAGCGTCCCGACGTTGTGTTCATGGATCCGCCGAGAGCGGGCAGCAGCGAAAAATTCCTGCGCTCACTGATAAAAATGTCGCCCGAAAGGGTCGTTTACGTAAGCTGCAACCCCGAAACCTTAGCGCGCGACCTCAGATTTCTGAGTGAAAACAGCGATTATAAGGTAAAGAAAATACAGCCTGTAGATATGTTTCCTCACACCGAACACATCGAATGCGTGGTACTGCTCACAAAGGAGGCAAAGAAATGATTATCGATACCCATGCGCACATAGGAACGCTCCCGCCGTTTGACATGACGATTGAGCAAGTTCTCTATTCAATGGACAAATACGGAATTGACTTCACAATTCTCAGCAATATCGAAGGCGCCGAAAACGACCATCAGCAAAATCCCGTTCCGCCGCCGTACTCAAAGCCGCAGAATCAGCTCCTGCGCGAAACGATAGACGCCGTGCGTCCGTATCCGGACAGGCTCGGAATCATGCCGTGGCTCCGTATCCAGCACGAGCTGCCCGACGAGGAATTTGTTTCACTTCTCAAGGAGAACCACGATATAATCTACGGCATAAAGCTGCACCCGTTCCACTCGCTGACCGCTCCCGACGAGGAACGCCTTGAACCGATTTACCGCCTTGCCGCAGAATTCGAACTGCCCGTCGCGTCACATACGGGCGGCTGTGAACAGGCGATGTCGCCTCACCTCTACAACGCCGCGAAGCGCCACCCCGAGGTGAAATTCATCATGGTGCACATGGATTTGGGCACCGACAACTCCGTCGCCCTGGATTTGCTCGGCAAGCTGCCTAACCTCTACGGCGACACAACATGGGTTCCGGTGAGCACCACCGTCGAAGCGATACGCCGATACGGCAGCGAAAAAATGCTCTTCGGCACCGACAATCCGATTGACGGCAAGGACACCCTGCTCCACAACCGAACAGGAGACCGCTCGCTGTACCAGCAGTACTTCAACGAGCTCAAAGAGCTGATTTCTGCCGATGACTACGCAAATCTCATGTACAAAAACGCTCAGAGGCTGTTCGGGCTATGATACGGCAGGACTTCATTCCCGACCGTTTCAGGGTGCTCAGCGGAAGCATGCTCAAGCTGATCGCCGTGGTTTCGATGTTCATAGACCACGTCGGCGTGCATCTCGTTGACCAAAGCATAATACTGCTTCAGTTCGGCACGTACAAGCTGACGCTGTACCGCCTTATGCGCGACCTCGGGCGGTTTGCATTCCCGATTTTTTGTTTCCTGCTGATTGAAGGCTTTCTGCATACGCGCAGCAAAGTCCGCTACGGAATCAGTCTTGCAGTTCTGGCGGTCATCTCGGAAATACCCTTCGACCTCGAGCACAACGGCACGCTCTTCTATTCGGAACAGAACGTCTTTTTCACCCTGCTGCTGGGATTCCTCGGGCTGTGTGCGATCGCCCGTTTCCGCGAAAAGCCTTTATTTGCGTTTCTCTCTCTTCTCGGGCTAATGGTGGTCAGCTACTATCTGAATGCGGATTACTGGGTACAGGGCTTTGCCTTCATCATTCTGCTGTACGCCCTGCGCGAACAAAAGCTGCTGCGGATCTTCAACGCGTTTTTGCTCAACAACTTCCGCTTTGTCATGCTCGCGTTTTTGCCGATCGCGCTGTACAACGGCAAGCGCGGCTTTATCCGCGGGGCATTTCTCAAATACCTGTTCTATCTTATTTATCCGCTTCACATCTTCATAATCTATCTTATCAAGCTGAACCTCGTCGGCTTTGAATAGAAAAAACGTCCCTGATAATCAGAGACGTTTTCTTTTACTGTTTACTTGTATCTTTTGCCGTTGCGCGGGGTCTTTTCCTTTTTTGCGGAAGGCTTGTAGCCGTCGTCGTAATCATCATTCGCGCGGTAATAGCCGCCCTGCGCGCTGTTGGAGCTCATTGCTGTTTTGAGCTTTCTGCGGCGCGAAACAGCCGAGGCAATCAGATAAATAAAGCCTGCGAGGCTGAGTGCGAGACATGCTGCTCCCGCAATGATGATCCAGTGACCGTTATCCTCTTTAGCGGTGTTCTGCTGAATGAAGGTAAAGTCGCCGCTGCCGTCGTCCTCGCCTGCGGTATTACCGGCGTTTTTGAGCTTTGCCGCGATATCTCCCCAGTCGTTGGATGACAGGGTCTTGTCGTCAACCTTCTTGTCCTTTGTATCGTAGAGCGCCGCTGACGGTGCTGTACTCTGAGGGGGCTGATAGCTCTGGCCGCCGCCGACATATACGTCCTGCGGGCTGCTGAAAACATTGCCGTCGCTGTCGACCCAGCCTGAGCCGTTGTTGCCTGTACCGCCGCCGGTATTGTCACCGGTATTTCCGCCGGTGTTGCCTCCGGTATTGCCTCCGGTGTTGCCTCCGTCGTCATAGGGCTCGGGATTGTACGGATCGGGATTATACGGCGGATCTGTTACCACAGGTTCGGGCTCGACCGGCATATCGGGATATGTCGGTTCGGGCTCGGGATTGTACGCGGGCTCGGTGTAACCGGGATCGGGATTAGGCTCGACGTCCTCGGCGTAAACCGAGATTGCGCCGAACGCGCTGAACAGGAATACTGCAGTCAGAATAGCTGCGATTACTTTTGTATGTCTGCCCATAAAAACCTCCTTTTGAAAGGTCTGTTACTCCCCGGCGGTGGTTTCTTCCTCCGCGGAGGTGGTTTCCTCAGCCGCTGTGGTAGGCTGCTCGGCTACAAAGAACATCTTGGGATCGTAGCCGTCTACGGCTGAGTTCTTCTCGTAATCGAGGTCCTCAACAATCTTCTTGAGGTAATCCTCGAAATCGTCTTTCTTCATGGTATTGAGAACGCCTGCGCGGTTAGTCTCGCTCTCGAGGTAATCCTTGGCGGAATCCGCGCTGTTTCTCTTGTAAACAAGGTAGAGCATGCCTGAATCACCCTCGCCTACCTTTACGGTGACAGCCTTGTTGTTGCCGAGCTCCTTGAGCGCGTCCTTGATCTGGTCGCCTGCCGAAACGTTCTCGAGCTGCTCGGTGTTGTCAACAGCGGGGCTCTGGCTGAGCTCGTGCTTCTCGGTGTATTCCGATACAACGTCGTCGTAGGACTTGCCGTCGTCGATATCCTTTACATAGCCCTCAAGCTCAGAAGTGTAGTCTGCGATTTTCTCATCGCTGAGAGCAACGTTCTTGGACTCGCCCGCCTCGTCGGTTGAAGCCTCGTAAAGCTGAACGGGAATGTAGCTGTAGTCAACGTAGTTCTCGATGAAGTAATCCTCGAGCTCGCTGTCGGAAACCTCCTGGGAACCGCCCTCACCGTAGAGCTTTGCGAACAGAGCACTGTAGTTCACGGAATACTGCGAGGTGCAGTAACGGAAGCTGTCGTAGGAGATGCCGTAGGGCTCAAGCTCCTTGCTCATCGGCATGATGTAACCGTAGTTTGCGTACTGACCGACATTCCAGTAGGTCTTTGCCTGCTCGTCGGCAGCCTGCTGGGTCGCCTCGTCAACAGACGCGCCTTCATCCTTCATGCCCTTCTCTACCGCGAGGAAGTTGAGGCACTTCTTCTGTGCGTCGTCCTTGATCCACTGGCGGGCAACTGCGGTGTTGCCGTCATCGTCGGTGATTTCGAGGTCGAGCCACTTGTCGTTGGTGCCGTCGTAGTCGTCAAGCTCCTTTGCCTTTGTCTGAGCCTGCTGGTAAGCGAGGTCAAGGCAGTAGATGTACACGCCGAT
>NZ_JAEQMG010000081.1 GCF_016680995.1 Ruminococcus difficilis
TCTGTCGTGGGCGCAGGATATTTGAGGAGCTCTGTCCTTAGTACGAGAGGACCGGGATGGACGTACCTCTGGTGCACCAGTTGTCACGCCAGTGGCACAGCTGGGCAGCTATGTACGGAACGGATAAACGCTGAAAGCATCTAAGCGTGAAGCCGACTCCAAGATTAGATATCCCATCGTGTAAACGAGTAAGACCCCTTGAAGACTACGAGGTTGATAGGCTGCGTGTGTAAGTGCCGTGAGGCATTCAGCTTGGCAGTACTAATAGGTCGAGGGCTTGACCATACGAACAGAGAACTTTGGTCAGTCAGTATTTACTTCTTCGATTTATCTCTTCTTTATTCAGTTTTCAGGGCACTTGCCCTTTTACATACAAAGCACCATCAGACGATGGTGCTTTGTTCTTTTAAAATCTGTTGAAAAGGATAATTTCTTGTGATATAATAAATTTATACACAAATTATCAGGAGAGTGATTTTATGAAGAATGCAGTTGCCGCCTGTCTTTGTGCGGCGTTGTTAGTCGGCTCCGTGTCGCTTGTTTCCGCCGGAGCAAAGACTGTTTTCTCAGGCGACGCCGACCTTAACGGCAAGGTCAATGTCGTAGACGCGACCTGTATTCAGATGAATGTCGCGGGACTGACCGAGTTTTCCGACGCTCAGAATAAGGTCGCAGATATCGATAAAAACGGAAAAATCGAGATCACCGACGCTACCGAGGTCCAAAGAATCTCAGCTGAGCAGGCTGTAAGCAACGAGACCTTCGAGATTCCGGATGTGACTGAGCCTGTTTATACCGACGACGAAATCGAGGAAAAAGGCAGCGCCGCGATGAACGATTTCTCTGTCAATCTGCTCAAGGGCAGCGTCGCCGACGATAAGAACACCCTAGTTTCTCCGTTGTCCGTAATGTACGCCCTCGGAATGACCGAAAACGGCGCGGACGGCAATACACTCAAGGAGATCGAGAATGCGCTCGGTATGCCGCGTTCGCTGACGAAAGCGTACCTGAAAAATTATCCGAATTATCTTGTCAATGAAAGGGACAGATCTACAAAATTCAATGTCGCAAATTCTGTTTGGTATAATACCTCGGAGAATTCCGCGGCGGTGAGTGAAAAATATATCGCCGGAGTAAAGAATGACTACAACGCCGAAGTTTTTCCGACGATATTCAATGAACTCGCACTCACAAATATCAATAACTGGGTCAGCGAAAAGACCGACGAGATGATCCCGTCGATTCTCAGCGACATAGACCCCGGCGCGATGATGTACCTGATAAACGCGATCACCTTCGACGCGAAGTGGAACATACCATACGTCAGCGATTACTACAATCCCAGAACCGGCATATCATATCCCGGCGATGTTCGCAAGGGCACGTTCACCAACTCGGACGGCACTGAGTCCACCGTTGATTTTATGGAATCTACGGAGGATTTCTACCTGAAGGACGATAACGCTCGGGGTTTTGTGAAGTACTATGACGACGGCAACTACGCTTTTGCCGCGATTCTTCCCGACGAGGGAGTTAAGCTGAACGATTACGTTAACTCGCTTACAGGCGAGAGGTTGACAAACGTTCAG
>NZ_JAEQMG010000082.1 GCF_016680995.1 Ruminococcus difficilis
CGGGTATTTTCTCTCCGTTTGACATCACGCAGTCGTTGCCGCTGATGTGCGAGGTGTTTTCAAAGTTGACGATGATTCCTCTTCCGACGATCATGAACGACGTGTGCTGCTCGAGCTTTCGCGACAGCTCGGTAAACGAGATGCGTACCTTGGTCTGCGCGTTCATCGTGAATATCTCGCAGTAGTTCGAGTCGGAAAACACATAGAGGATATCCGACAGCACAAATTTGTCCGCGCCGATTTCGATGACCTCTATGTGCTTGCCGAGCGCTCTTGCCGCGTCGTCGAGTACCTTAGAGATCCTGTCGGCGGTGTATGGCTTGATCACGTAGTCGAAGGCGTGGCAGGGAAACGCCTGCGCCATGAATTCCCTGCTCGAGGTTATGAAAATCAGCAGGGTAGAGAGGTTGGCTTCACGCAGCGACCGCGCTGTTTCGATACCGTTTTTGCCCTCCATGATGATGTCCATAAATACGATGTCAAAGCTCGTGCTTTGAATCGCCCGCGAAAAGCTCTCGCCGCTTTGGTAGGTGCAGATCTCCGCGGGGAGGTTGTTTTCGGAAGCCCATGAGGTGATATAGCTGCTGAGCTTATTTTGCTCTGTCAGTTTGTCGTCGACAATTGCAATCTTCATATTTTATTGCTCTCCGTGATATGTTTCTGAAACAAATTTTACCACTCTCAGCCCGAAAATACAACAGATTTTAAAAAAATAAAGCGGCCGCCTCAAGGGCAGCCGCCAAAAGAATTTGAAATTTTACGCGTTCTTAGCCATAACGGTTGTTACGCCGGTAGCCGCGTCTGTAACGGAGAGGGTCTCATTCTCAGCGGAATAAGTAAACTCGGGAGAGCTTCCCTCAAAAGCGGTCTTTACGGTTGTGCCGTCGACGGTGTAGGTGCCCTCAACAGTTGTGCCGAGACCTGTGCAGGTAGCCTTGCCGTTGCCGTCGAAGGCGTATGTGATCTCGAGAGTGCTTGCCTCAACACCGTTGAGCGCAGCATAATCAGCTACGGAATACTCGGTACCCTCAGCGTCTACAAATGCTGAAGTAACCCACTCGCCGGAGATGCCGTCATTCTCGGTTTCAGCAGCTGCAACGGTTGTAGCTTCCTCAGCGGCAGCAGTTGTGCTCTCGGCAGCGGAAGAAGAATTGTTGTTACCGCCGCAGCCGGCAAATACGGAAGCAGCAAGTACGCAAGCTGCAAGTATTGCGATTGTCTTTTTCATTCATAATACCTCATTTATATTATATTACGGCAACATAAAGCCGCACTTAATATTATACTATATTTTTCCAACCATTCAACTACCATTCGTCCCTAAAAATAACCGTTCGTCCCAAGATACTTGTGCTGAACCACAATTTTATATATATTTATAGAGGTTAATAATAAAAAAATTATCAAAATGGACGTGAGCGAATAATCCGGAAGGGCATGTCCCGCACGGTGTCTGGAAATATGATTTCCGGCGTGAAGATGCCCGTTCCGGACAGTGCGGCAAAGGACAGCGGAAATACAACAAACAACTCAAACGGTGCAGTCAAGACAGATAAAGCCTTCCCTGCGCTGATTGTGCACACCGTGATGATTTCCGTATGCGCCATAGCTTACATAAGGAGGAAATACCTGATTGACAAAGCAAAATAACAAGAAAAAGCTGATTATAATCATCGTTGCGGCAGTCGTGCTGATTGCCGCGGCGACAGCGGGAATTCTCGTGCTGACGGGAGTTTTCAATCCAAAGACAAATGACAGCAAGGGCGTTGTCGGCGTTATATCCGATGGCTGGGACACGGGCATTGAGGACAAGGGCGAGCAGAAAAAGAGCGGCACCCGGATCCCCGGCTACTCCACGGCTGAGATGAACGCGGGCGACAAGACACTCAAAATCAGTATCGGCAACCCCAAGGATAACACCGTCGGAATGTTCGCTGCCATCAAGCTCGACGACGGCACCGTGCTCTATGAATCTGAGCTGCTCAAGCCCGGGCAGGGCCTGACAGAGGTTCCGCTCACGCAAACGCTCGAGAAGGGCGAATACAACGCGGTGGTTGCCTATCAGTGCGTATTGCTCGACGAGGAGAATACGCCGCTCAACGCAGCCGAATCAGGATTTACGCTCATTGTAAAGTGACTTTATAATATCTTTTATTTGAAAGTACATTTTATATGAAATGGTCAGCAACGTAATATTTTTCAGGCTGAAAGACAATTCTTAATCAAAACCGAACGGCTCTGTTGCCGCAGTGAACAGAGCCGTTTTATTATTTGTCACCCAAAACTTGATAAATAAAGAAAACTGTGCTATAATAACTAATTGCAAATTATTATTAGTGTTTGGTGTTTTATGAAAAGATTCGGAATTACAGCGCTGATAGCGGCGCTTTGCGTGGTTTTCTCCGCCTGCGGCAGCGGAGAGCAGCCCGTAACTACCACGGCTCCCGAGGTCGTGATCCAGGCCGCCAAGGATAAAAACAAGGTCTCCGTCGCGCGTGAGGAGAGCTTTGAATACACAGACAACAACGGCAACAGCTACAGCGCGTCCTACCGCATTCCCTCAATCAACCTCGACAGCGAGGACGCGGAGGAAGCGAATGAGGAGATCACCGACAAATATACTCCCGACTTCGAAAAGGCTGAGCAGGAGAGTGCCGCGAGGATCGGTCTGACCTGCGACTCCCTCGATTACGAGAAGTTCGAGAACGAGGGTGTGCTGAGCGTAGTCATCAGGCGCGTGTACTACTCCCACGCGGTCGACTACTCCGTCTATAACTTCAACGCAAAGACAGGCTCATCTCTCGGCAGCGATGACGTTGCCAAGGCGGCGAAGTTCAGCACGGAAGAGGTTCAGGAGGCTCTGAAAAAGGAGCTCGAGAAGGACTACGTTTCGAAATACAAGAACGCGAAGCCCGAAAATTACGAGGAAAATCTCGAAAAAACGCTCTCTGAGGATAACCTCGGCAAGGCGATGATCTACCTCGGCAAGGACGGAAAGCTGACCGCAATCTGCAAGGAGTACGCGAGCGTAGGCGCGGGCGAGTTCTCGGTCGTGCTCACGCTGAAATAAGACAAAGAAAAAGACACCCTAGGGTGTCTTTTTGCTTTATGGCCTGAGAACCGCACTGAACTCGATCACGCCGTCCTGATAGCTGACGTCGAGCTTGCCGCGGTATTGTCTGACAATGCTGTCCGCGATCGACAGTCCTATGCCGAAGCCGCCCTTGTCGATATTGTGCGACTGATCCTCGCGGTAGAAGCGGTCGAGGAAGCGTGTGTAGTCCACGTCCTTGCCCTCGGCGTAGTTGTTCGAAACGGCGATCTTCACGCCCTTGCCCTTCTGGTGCAGGGTTACCTTGATCTCGCCGTCGTCGTCGCAGTATTTTATCGCGTTGTCGACGAATAGCGTGACGAGCTGCTGTATCTGGGATTCGCTCGCGACCATATGGATTTCCCCGGGGATATCCATTGTGAGTGTCTTGCCGTTCTGCTTTGCGACAGGCGCGAAGGCTTCGGCTGCCTTTGTCACGGCATCAGAAACGTCAACATCGCTTCTGCCTTCCTTGTTTGCCTTCTCGTCCGCCTTTGCTATGAGAACGAGGTTGGAGATAAGCCCCGTCATACGGTCAACCTGATTCATCGTCGACTCGTTCCACTCGTCCTCGCCGTGCATCATCATCTCAAGCTCCGTGTTCGCGCGGATAACGGCGAGAGGAGTTTTGAGCTCGTGGCTTGCGTTGGTGATGAACCTCTTCTGGTTCTCGGCGTTGCGGATTTCGGGACGGATAGCGCGGTTCGAGAAGATCCTGATAATCAGGTAACTCAGCGCCGAACCGAAAATGCTCAGTATCAGCACGGTTGATCCTATTCTCCGCTGGTCGGCGATCTGATTGGCGACGTTCAGGAACACGACGACGGTCTGACCGTCGCTTTTGTCCACCTTGTAGCGGTAGTTGCCCATCCAGCCGTATTCGTTGCCTTGCTTGAGCGCTTCGTCGGCATAGGCGAAGGCGCTGTCCTCGTCAATCTCGTTGATGTGAGCGGTAATGGGGTTTGTGTCACCCTCGTCCTGAAAGACGACCGCGAAGTAACGCATACCGAAAATCGACTCCGAACCCTCGTTGATCTTAGTGTTGAATAACTCGCGGAGAGTTTCCATGAAGATTTCTGTGAAATTGTCATCGGAAGAGTTTGCGCTGTCGTAGCTCGCGCCGTCCCAGTGACGGACGGGAGTGTCAAAATCGACCTCGCCGCCCTTTTCAACGAGGTAGTTGAGCGCGTTGTCCATCTGGCGGACAGATGTGATGTAGTTTACATAGTAAATCATGCTGCCCATGATCAGCATGACGGAGAACAGCGAGATGAAAGAAATCGTGATGAACTTCCGCCTGAGCTTTTTTATTGCATGCTCATTCATGTGACCACCTCTATTTCAGAATGTAGCCCTGAGTCTCGTCGCCCTCGATGACCGTCTCGGACGCGATAGCCTTCAGCTTGCGCTTTAGGTATGAGATGTACAGCCACACCGTGTCAGGCTGTACGTCGGGCTCGCGGCTCCAGATCTGGTTCATTATGTAATCGACGGAAACCGCGTGTTCCCTGTGGAGCATCAGAAGCTGCATGAGCTCGAACTCCTTGACCGAAAGGCGCACGCTGTTTTCGGCGGCAAGCTCAAAGGTCTGGGCGCGCAGATGGACGTCGTTAAAGCTCAGGTCGTTTTTGGTGTATTCGGTTTTGCGGCGGGTCATCGCGCGCACCCTCGCGAGCAGCTCCTTCATCGCGAAGGGCTTTGTGAGGTAGTCGTCCGCGCCCGCATCGAGTCCAGCAACTCTGTCGTCTATCTCTGCCTTCGCGGTCAGCATGATCACAGGTGTGAGGATATTCTTTTCGCGCACCTCGCGCAGAACCTCGATACCGTCCTTTTTAGGCATCATGATATCGAGTATCAGGCAGTCATAGCCCTCTGTGTTGATGCGCTCCATCGCTTCCTCGCCGTCAAAGGCGGGGTCGACGTCGTATCCCTCGTGGTTCAGAACGGCGCATATAACCTTGTTTAAATCAGCGGTATCTTCCGCTAACAAAATCTTCATATCTTCACTTCCTTATGCTTCAAGAATCATATCGCGGATAGTCTGCATCGACAGGTCGGTCGAGGCGAGCTCGTCGGCGCAGCGTTTCAGCTCCTCTTCGATCAGAGCGGCGCGGCTGCCGACGGACTTTTTGTACTTTAGGTGGTGCTCAAGCGCTGCCCATGTGTCCATCGAGATCGTCCGCAGCTGAATTTCGGCAAAGTATCCCGCCTTTGTGCGCAGGATCATGTGGTAGCTGCGGTAGCCGTTTGGTTTTGCGCGGCGGATATAGTCCTTTTCCTTTATTACCTCGTATTCGTCCGACGCCTTGAGATAGTCGCGGATAGTGTAAACGTCGTCGACGAACGCGCAAACGATCCTCAGACCGATCGCGTCGGTAAGAACCTCCAGCGCGGACTCTGCCGTTTCGGGAAGATTGTTGCGGCGGCATTTCTCGCGCATGCTTTCCTCGGATTTAATGCGGCAGAGGCAGTGCTCAACTGGATCCATGCTCAGCTTCTGCTCCATCTCGGCGCGGATCTCGCCGATGTGCTTCATTATGCCGTCCATAACCTTTTCGAGCGCGGGACGGCGCGCGCCGTAGATGCTTTCTTGTACTTCCATTGTTTTCTCCGTAATGGTTTTCTAATATGATAACAGAAAAATTTTTCTTTCACAAGTAGTATCAGAAAATCGTCACATAATTTTCAGCCGCTTTTTGCTCTTGATAATTGCATAGATTTATGCAATTTACGCTGATTTTCCGGGATAAGTGAAAGGAGGGATATGATGAAGGAAAATATGTTCCGCGCTCTTTTCGCGGCGGCGATAGGCGCTCTGGCGGCATACGCGGGAATTCTGCTCGTGCCGCTGTGCGTGCTGGCGGCGGTAATGATAATCGACTACGCCACGGGAATCGCGGCGGCATGGTCGTGCAAGCTGCTCAGCAGCCGCGTCGGCGTCAAGGGGATCGTCAAGAAGGTCGCCTACCTCGCGCTCGTCGCGGTCGGAATGGTTGTCGATTATCTGATCTCCTCGGCGCTCGTGCACGTCGGGGTGGACATTTTGGTCAACTACTGCTTCGGCATGATGATCTCGGTCTGGCTGATAATCAACGAGCTGCTCTCGATTCTCGAGAACCTCGGGAGATTGGGAATACCTCTGCCTGATTTTCTTGTCAGAGCCGTCGAGAGACTCAGGGACGGGGTTGACCGCCGCACAAAATAACGGAAAAAAGCGCTTCCGCCGAGGAAGCGCTTTTTGACTAGTCTTCGTAGGGAACGAAATCCTCTTTGCCTACGCCGCAAACGGGGCAGCACCAATCGTCCGGGATATCCTCAAACGCGGTGCCGGGAGCGATACCGCCGTCGGGATCGCCCTCTGCGGGATCATAGATGTAGCCGCAGGGCTCGCACATATATTTCATGTTCAAAACTCCTTTCATCATGTTAGCCTAATTATACACGAAACCAATAGGTTAGTCAAGATGAAAATTGGGTAAAATTACAGCAAATGAGCTCTGAGTTCCTCGCCCGATTCCCTGCAGAGATATGCAGGCGCGATGTCGAATACGGTCTTTGCGCCGCTTGCGCCTTCTGCGTTCAGTCTTACCGCCGCTCTCGCGAACGCGACAAGCACCGAGCCTGTGAATTCGGGGTTTGAGTCGAGGTTGAGGCTGTACTCAATGACGTGCTTTGTGCCGTCTGAGGTGGTGCCCGAGTAGATCACGGAGCCGCCGTGGGGCAGACCGCTGTGGTTTGCCTTCATCTCCTCTGCGTCGATGAAGTGAACGGTTGTGTCGTAGTCGGCGAAGTAGTTGGGCATGGTCTTGATCTCGTTTTCGATGCGAGCCAGATCAGCGCCCTCCTCGGCAACGACGAAGCACTCTCTGAGGTGCTTTTCGCGGGTGCTCAGATCGGGATTCTCGCCGCTTCTGACGCGCTCGAGAGCCTCGGGAACGGGAATCGTGTACTGACGCGCGTCGAGCACGCCGTCGATTCTTCTGACAGCGTCGGAGTGACCCTGGCTCACGCCCTTGCCCCAGAAGGTGTACGCCTGACCGTCGGGCAGAACCGCGCCGGCGTATACTCTGTTGAGCGAGAACATACCGGGATCCCAGCCGCAGGAGATGATACCTACCTTGCCTGCGGACTTCGCTGCCTTGTCGACGTTTGCGAAGTGCTCGGGAACCCTTGCGTGGGTGTCAAAGCTGTCGATAACGTTATACATAGCCGCGTACTTGGGGGTCATCTCGGGCAGGTCGGTCGCTGAACCGCCGCAGATAACGAGAATGTCAAGCTCTTCCTTGCCTGTGTCGAGGTCTGCGGTGCTCTTTACCGCCGCTGTCGGGGTTTTGATGGTAAGTGTTGAGGGGTCGCGGCGGGTGTAAACAGCCACAAGCTCCATATCGTCGTTTTTCTTGATGGCAGCCTCAACGCCTCTGCCGAGGTTGCCGTAGCCCAAAATACCTACTTTGATCATACAATTATTCCTCCTGTATCAGTCTGCAATTTTCAGTGATATATCGAACGCCTTGACGGAGTGGGTGATAGCTCCCATAGAGATAATATCCACGCCTGTCTCGGCAATTTCTCTCAGTCTGTCCTCGGTGACGTTGCCGCTCGCCTCGAGCAGCGCCTTGCCGCCTGTGATCTGAACCGCGTCGCGCATCATTTCGCAGGTCATGTTGTCGAGCATGATAACGTCGACTCCTGCCTCAAGCGCCTGACCGAGCTCGTCAAGGTTGCGCACCTCGAGCTCAACCTTGGTCATGTGACCGAGCTTCTCCTTGAGCTTTGCGACGGCGTTCTTGATGCCGCCGCCCGCGTCAACGTGGTTATCCTTTAGCATGGCCGCGTCGGAGAGGTTGTAGCGGTGGTTCCTTCCGCCGCCGACGGTTACAGCGTACTTCTGGAGCGGACGCAGACCGGGCAGGGTCTTTCTGGTATCGGCTATGGACGCGTTTGTGCCCTTGATGATTTTTACCGCCTTGTTTGTCGCGGTGGCGACGCCGCTCATGTGCTGGATAAGGTTGAGCGCGGTGCGTTCGCCCTTGAGGATAGTGCGCGTCTTGCCCTTGATCTCGGCGATGATATCGCCCTTCTGCAGCTCGTCGCCGTCCTTCTTGTAGACGGTCGCCTCAAAGCCCTCGGGCTGTAAAATTTTGAATACTCTCAGCGCGATATCGATACCGCAGAGGATACCGTCGTCCTTCGCGAGAAAGCGCGCGGTGTTTTCCTGTTCCTCGTCGATGAGATAGTCGGTGGTGACGTCGAGGTAGTTGATATCCTCGAGCAGCGCGGTTTTGATGATGTTGTCCACGTAGATGCTGTTAATCATGATTGACCCTCCCGAACTTCGTCCAGAATTATGCTCGCAACAATTGCGATGCTCTTGGCTTCAACGAGGTCGGACGAAATTTCATAGCTCTCGCTGAACAGCTGTTTAATTATCTCCTCAACCTTTTTGTAGCTCTCGTCGTACTTTTCGGGCTTAGGGAGAACGAAGTATGTATCCTGCAAAATCGCGCGTATCTGCGAGCGGAAGCCCGACGGCATTTTTTTGCCTGTGATCGGGCGGTGGGCAGGCTCCAGACCGAGGGGTTTTCTTCCGTACTTCTGCAGCTTGCGCGTGATATCCTCGGCGGCGGTTCTCGAATACACGAGAGCCTCGAGCAGAGAGTTGCTCGCGAGTCTGTTCGCGCCGTGAACGCCCGTGTGAGCGCATTCTCCTGCCGCGTACAGTCCGTCGATAGAGGTTTCTGAGTGCAGATTTACGTCGATACCGCCCATCAGGTAGTGCTGACAGGGATAGACGGGTATCCATTCCTTGGTGATGTCGATTCCCTCTTCAAGACACTTTGCGTAAATCATCGGGAAGCGGCTCTTTATGAAGTCCGCGGGCTTGTGGGTGATGTCTAGATAGAACTTCTCGCTGTTGGTTCTCAGAGCCTCGCGCGCGATAGCGTTCGACACAACGTCGCGCGGAGCAAGCTCGCCGCGCTTGTCGTAGTTGTGGGCGAAGCGCTCGCCGTTGCAGTTGAGCAGAACAGCGCCTTCACCTCTGACTGCTTCCGAAATCAGAAAGCGCTCGCGGTTAGCCTCTGCGGCAAACGCTGTGGGGTGGAACTGAACGCGCGAGAGGTTACGGATTTTCGCGCCGAGCATGTACGCGAACGCGATTCCGTCGCCCGTTGCGATAGCGGAGTTTGTGGTGTATTGATATACCCTGCCGATGCCGCCTGTCGCGAGCAGGCAGTAGTTGCAGCCGTAGTACAGGCTCTTGCCGTCCTTTAGTACGCTCAGATAGAAGCCGCCGAGCGTCTTGTGCATGGAGTAGAGCAGGGCGTTCTCGAGAATATCGACGTTTGGCAGTTTTCTGACCTGTTCAATCAGCGCGTCGACTATCGCCTTGCCGGTGGAGTCCTTGTGGTGGACAATGCGGTGGCGGCTGTGACCTGCCTCGAGAGTCTTGCACATGGTGCCGTCGGGGTTGAGGTCGTAGTCAACGCCGAGATCCTTTGTGCGCAGCACGTCCGCAGGACCTTCTTTGACGAGCTTTTCGACCGCCGAAAGGGTGTTTTTGTACTTGCCTGCGACGAGGGTATCGTTGATATGCAGCTTGTAGTTGTCATGTACGGTGTCGAGCACACATGCAACGCCGCCCTGAGCGAGGGAGGAGTTGGACAGCGGCAGTTCGCGCTTTGAAATCAGGAGCACGCTGACGCTCTCGGGAAAGTTCAGCGCGGCATAAAGACCTGCCGCACCTGTGCCGACTATCACCGCGTCGTATCGTTTATCCATATGGTTACCTCAAAAAAATTATTTACATTCTTCCAAATTTATATTATACTACTTTATAAGTAAATAGTAAATAATAATTTTAAATTCTGAAGGAAATAAAATCTTATGGCTATGATTGAAAACGAAGAAAAAATCACCCGCGCGCTGCTCGTCAGCGTCGATACGGGCGACTTTGACGCGGAAGCGTCTCTTTCTGAGCTCGAGGAGCTTGTAAAGAGCGCGGGCGCCGAGCCTGAGTTCACCCTGACCCAGAAGCTGCAGCGACCCGAGAGCGCGACCTTTGTTGGCTCGGGCAAGCTGCAGGAGATAAAGGAGCTCTGCGAGGCTCAGGAGCTCGATCTGATCGTTGTTGACAGCGAGCTGAGCCCGACCCAGATAAAAAACATAGAAAACTTCACTGACGTGCGTGTGATCGACCGCACCACGCTGATTCTCGACATCTTCGCGCAGCGCGCCCGCTCAAAGGAGGGCAAGCTGCAGGTTGAGCTCGCGCAGCTCAAGTATCTGCTGCCGCGCCTGACGGGTAAGGGTATCGAGATGTCGCGTCTCGGAGGCGGTATCGGCACGCGCGGCCCCGGTGAAACTAAGATCGAAACAGACCGCCGTCATATCCGCCGCCGCATGGAGACATTGAAGGAAGAGCTCGCCGAGGTTGAAAAGCACCGCCATATGCTGCGCCGCCGCCGCGAAAAGGACGGCGTAATCACCTGTGCGATCGTCGGCTACACAAACGCCGGCAAGTCTACGCTGATGAATACTCTCACCGACGCGGGCGTGCTCGCGCAGGACAAGCTGTTCGCGACTCTTGACCCGACCTCGCGCGCCTTGAAGCTGCCGAGCGGAGTTTCGGTCATGCTTATCGACACCGTAGGTCTTGTCCGCAGACTGCCGCACCATCTTGTTGAGGCGTTCCGCTCAACGCTCGAGGAAGCCGCGCAGTCGGACATTATCATCAATCTCTGCGATGCCTCAAGCGAGGAGGCGAGGGTTCATCTCAGCGTGACAAACGACCTGCTCGAATCTCTCGGTGCTCAGGACAGACCGATCATCACCGTGCTCAACAAGTGCGACCTGCTCGACGACAGCGTTATGCCGCTCGAGTTCGAAAACTGTGTCAAGATAAGCGCAAGGACAGGCGAGGGCATCGACAGGCTGCTCAACGCGATCGAAAATAACCTGCCCGTCCGTATGAAGCGCGTAAGTCTGCTCATTCCGTTTGCAGACGCGGGTATTGTCAGCGAAATCCGCGACAAGGGAACCTTGATCTCTGAGGAATATACCGCCGAGGGTGTTGAGGTCGAGGCGATCGCCGACGAGATTCTGTACGCGAAGCTCTCGCGCTTTGAGAAATAAGGAGACAGACCCATGGAATTGATCACCTCTATAGACTTTGCAATTCTGGATTTTATCCAGGCGGCAATCAAAAACTTCATTCTCGACCCCGTAATGCTTGTGCTCAGCTACAGCGGCGACAAGGGCGCGATATGGATTATAATCGGACTTATAATGCTCTTTTTCCGCAAGACGCGCGTTACGGGCGTAATGGTGCTCGCGGCACTTTTGCTCGGGCTTATTATGGGCGAATACGGACTGAAATTTATCGTATGCCGTCCGCGCCCGTTTGTGGTCAACACTGACGTTACGCTCAATATCGTAGCACCGTCGGGCTACAGCTTTCCGTCTGGACACACAATCGCGGCGTTTTCGTCGGCGCTGATTATTGCTGTCAGGGAAAGACGCGCGTTCGGCATTTCGGCATACGTTCTCGCGGCGCTGATAGCGTTCTCGAGGTTATATAACTACGTGCACTTTCCGACGGACGTTCTCGCAGGCATGGCGATAGGAACCATCGCCGCGCTTATTGTGATCTTTATCTTCAAAAAGACGAAGCTCGACAAAAAGATTGAAAGCATCGGCAAAAAGAAAAATGTAGCGTAATACCACTCAACTATATTATATAAAAATACTTGATTTTCAGAATTAACTATGTTATAATAGCGAAAGACGCAAGCAGTCAACGCGTGCAAATAAGTGAGCGGCAGGCCCTGTGCGATTGGGGCCTGTGAACCATGTCAGGCGGGGAACCGAGCAGCATTAAGCAGTGTTTCCGATGCGATAC
>NZ_JAEQMG010000083.1 GCF_016680995.1 Ruminococcus difficilis
CATACTGTTGTATGTGTCTATACTCTCTTGACATACAAAATCCCCCTTATGGTAGTTCTTTTTCATTCTACCATAAGGGGGTGCTTTTTTCTATTGTCCGTTTTTACTGGACCTGTTCAATTTCCGCTGCTCTTTTCATTACGCTATTGTTTTTCAAATACCATTCGATCCTTGCCGTCCGGATTCTCTATGATCATCTTTTTTCCTTCCATCCGATAGGGGATCGACTGATTGTTTTCGTTGGTGATCGTATGGCTCTGAGGATCGAACTTCCAGACCAAATGATCGGATCCGATATCGATCGTGCCGATGTTATCCTTGATCACCAAATCAACAATGATATTATTCAGATCCTGAGATTTATCAACACCGTCCGATACCATCTCAGTCATACGATAGGTACCGTCCAACGCTTCAATCCCGTTACCGAGTCCTAATACCACCAACAATGTGATGCCCGCCGCCAACACTACGATTCCGCCGATGATCAAGCCGATGATCAAACCGGTCTTTTTCTTCTTTGGCTTTTCGACGACAGCAGTTTGTGTACCGTAAGTCTCCGCACCCGAAACCGGCGTCGCATAAGAGCTCTGAGAACGATAGTCGGTGTTTTGATACTGCTTGGAAGAAGATACCGGCGTCGCGTAGTTAGTATTGTTGTCGTTGCTTACCGGCGTTGCGTAGTTATTATTGTTCGTGCTTACCGGCGTTGCGTAGCTATTGTTATTCGTGCTTACCGGCGTCGCATAATTATTGTTATTGGTACGAACAGGTGTTGCGTAGGATAGGTTCTGTGAAGATGACGATCGTTCTCCCGTCGTGACCGGTTGTGCATACGAGACCTTGCTTGCGCTATTCTGCGACATCGCGCCGTCATCTGCGAGATATGTATGCTGTTCGGGCTGATCGGAAGGAACCTGTTGCGGCTTCGGCAGCAAGTTCGCCGTTTCTTCTGCCGCACCCTGCGGATCATCCAGCGCTTTTTCGATCAGGGAGGACAGCTCATCCATACTTTGGCAGCGATTCTCCTTGAATACCGCCAAACCGTATAACAGGATATTTTCCATCGCGGTCGGAATGTTGACCCCCAGCTTAGAGGGCGGTATCAGGTTATCTTCTCTGAGTCGATCGAGCGCGTCCTCGGGGATGTTGCCCGTGATACAGCGGTACATCGTCGCGCACAGACCGTAAACATCCGTCCACGGACCCTGCTTTCCGTTTTTACGATACTGTTCCTCAGGCGCGTAACCCTGCTTGAGCAGTACCGACATCTCTTTTTGCTCGTTGGTAAAGTACCTTGCCGATCCAAAGTCCATCAGCTTTAAGCTGCCGTTACTCATATACATGATATTATCGGGCGAGATATCACGATGGATCATTCCCGCGTCATGGATCCGCCTGAGCGAATAGGTGATGGGCAGCATCAGCCTGAACATTTTCTCCGCGTTGAAGGTACCGTTCCGCTTGATGTAAGAAGCCAGGTTCTCTCCCTCGAGGTACTCCATGATGATGTACGCCGTACCGTTTGCCTCAAAATACTCTCTGATACCGACGATACCGGGCTCACCGAGGAACTTGGCGACCTTACGCGCTTCTTCCAAAAAGTTATCCTTACCCTTATAGAAATAATGCTTTTGGCTCTCGGTAGTAGCAAATACATTCTGATCGATCGTATTATTACGGTTGGCATATCCGTTAGGATAATACTCCTTGATCGCGATCTTGATATCCAGCGACAGATCTCTGCCGATATAGGTGATTCCGAAGCCGCCTTCACCCAGACAGTTACCGACCAGATATTTATTATCCAGGATCGTACCCGGTCTGAGGCGATATACGACATTATCGGGAGTATTCTCTTTGTGACAATGAGGACACACACGCTGATCATCTGTGATTTCATTCATACAATGATAACAGTAATTGCTCATAATCTTGCTCTCCTATCCAATGTAATATCAAGGTGAGGTTTGATGGATTCAGCCGCCGTTCATCACCGCGTCAAGAACCTGTTCTTTCAGGCGATCCAACGGGCTTTTGTCGGGGATCAGCTCCGCGGGATCGGGTTTATGCTGCGGCAAACAGGACGCCGAGCTGAAGCTCTTCATCTGAATGACGATGTGCTCGTTCTTTACCAGCTCAAACAGCTTGTCGATCGTGGGGCAGGTCTGCACCGCGCGGATGAGCTGTTCTTTCGTATGTCGGGGCGCTTTGGTACGCGCCGCGTCCAATACCGCCTGTCGCACCTGTATCTTGAGACTTTCGAGGGGTGAGAGGTCGGGGATCTGCTTAGGTGTTTGTTTGGGCAGGGATGACGCGGAGTTAAAGCTCTGCATCTGGATCACGATATGCTCGTTCTTGACGATCTCAAAGAGCTTGTCGATCGTCGGACAGGTCTCGATCGCCCTGAGGATCTGTTCGGTCGTATGTCTTTGATAAACCGGTTTTTGCAAAAGCCTTCCTCCTTTCCCGTTATTGTCGCATATAATGTCACCGAAATGACCGCCTATGCGCCATAAATTTGCCCTTTTCGGTAAATAAGAGCAATATTGGTTATATTATAATCGAAAGATAAGAGATTTTCAAGTAAAAGTAAACTTATTATGAAGTTTATTTACAACAACCTCGTTTTGTGCTATGCTATTATGGACTCAAAAGAGCAAAAACAATCGATATTGCGGGGATGGATCGCGTGTTCATCCCGCTGCGATCTTTATAAAAGGAGCAAAAATGGCTTATTTAGATGACAACAACGATCATTTGTACACAGCGGGCGACCCTCTCGAGGCGCTCGACAAAGAGCTTGCCGAGCTGAAAGCGTCGCTCAAAGAGCTTGACGGCATTACCGAAGCCGATCAAATGAACGATCCGAACCCCCAAGATCACTGAAAGAAACAGAGGCTGATATGAAACATTCACAATCCACAACATCCTCCGGCGGCAAGCGTGTAGGTATCATCATCGTGGTGATCCTCCTCTCCGCCGCGCTGATCATCGGCGTCGGCTACGGCGCGATGCGGTTACTGACTCCGAAAAATACATCCGACGCCACCTCCGCGACCTCCGCGGGTGAGGTCGTCACCATCAACGACTCCGTCATGGGCGATATCGAGATCCAAACCGTCAAGGGCGCCGAGGTCAACACCTACACGGCGGACAACCTTGTCACCGACGAGAACGGGATCCCCGCCTACTATGAGAACGGTCAAAAGATCTCTCACCTCGGTATCGACCTCAGCGAATTCCAGGGTGACGTCGACTTTGCCGCGATGAAGGAAGCAGGCGTCGAATTCGTCATGCTGCGCATCGGCGGCCGCTACTACGGCGACGACGGCGTTCTCTACACGGACAAGAATTTCGATACCAACTATGATAAAGCCAAGGCGGCGGGACTCAAGGTCGGCGCGTACTTCTTCTCACAGGCGATCAGCGCCGAGGACGCGAAGCAGGAGGCAAATTATACCCTCGAAAAGCTGAACAAGCGCGCCCTCGACTACCCCATCGGCTTTGACTGGGAAAACATCCAGGAAGAGGCTGCCCGCACCGACTCCGTCACCGGCGATCAGCTGACCGATATCGCCGAAGCCTTCTGTGACACCGTCACCGAAGCGGGCTATAAGGCTATCGTATATTCCAACACCTCGCAGATGTTGATCATGTATGACTTCGAGACCATGAAGGACTATGATTTCTGGCTCGCCGACTACCGCGAATTTCCCACCATGTACTACAAGTTCGATATGTGGCAGTACAGCAAGGAGGGCAAGATCGCCGGCGTCGAGGGCACCGTCGACATGAACATCAGCTTCACTGATTTTACCGAATAATAGTGATTTCGATACAACAAGCGCCTACCGAGGTAACGATATCATTAAGTTAAGAAGGCTCCTTTTGGTAAAAGGAGCTGTCGCCCGACATATGTCGGGCGACTGAGGAATTGCATCAATCGCTCGAGCGTCAGCGAGATACATTTTCTTAACTTAATGATATCGACCAAAGAAAGCGCTTGTTTGTGTCAATATGCTTTTTGCGGGATCGCGTTTACGAATCAAAGAACTGCTGTCCCTCATCCGTGATCAACCTCTCCGTTTTCGGATACTCAAAGATCGCGGGATCCTCGGCGTTCTTCTCCAGATACTCCGCGAATTCCGCCGCGTACCACTTCGCCATCCCGAGATTGTGCATGAGATAATGGCCGCAGTTCACCG
The DNA here is from genome assembly GCF_016680995.1 of Ruminococcus difficilis. Next base: position 4,209 of record NZ_JAEQMG010000083.1, read on the forward strand.
CCGTCGCGCCGGGGATCACCTCGGCGTCCTCCACCGACCGGAACGCGGCGAGGAGCAGCTCATAGATCTCCTTTGGCGCGCGGTTGCCCTTGAGGATCAGATAGAAGCCCGTCAGACATCCCATCGGGCCCCAGTAGATTACTTCATCCTTCCAATCGGGATCGTTGCGCAGAAAGGTCGCGATGAGATGCTCAAGCGTATGCATCGCCGCCACATCGATCACCGGCTCTCTGTTCGGCTTTTTCAGTCTGACGTCATAGGTCGTGACCATATCGCCGCCGACATGATCCTCGCGGCTGAGGAAGATCCCGGGGACGATCTTGGTATGGTCAACGGTAAAGCTCTGGATCAGTTCCATATTTATCTCTCCTTTATGCTATCATCATTTGATATGAGTTTAGCATAAAAGGAGGACTTTTTCAACACCTTAAGAATCGTTAGGGGTTTCCCATAATCACTAATCACTAACCACTAACCACTAACCACTGACCACTGACATTACTGAAACATATCCTTTGCGCTGTCGAACAGGTCCTCCATCGCGTCGGCAACCTTCCCCGCCTTCTTCTGCAGGGTTTTCTTACTGTTGTTCATCATCACAACACCCACCGCGCTGACCGCGACTCCCGCCGCGAGACCGCCGAGGATCCCTTTCACCACGCCGCTCTTTTTATCGGCGCAATTACCATTTGTACACATCGTCTTTGGCATGATACCAACTCCTTTCTGTTTTGGACAGGCTGAATCAAGCCTTCCCCTTGAGGGGAAGGTGGGCTTTTCGCGCTGAAAGCCGAAAAGGTCGGATGAGGTGTAATACTGATTCCTAATAAAATGGCTTATCATCTGATGCGTAATAATTTCGCATAACTGCGTTGTTGTCCTTGATAGGCGCCAGCCTATCGGCGTCCTCCGCCTTGTTCTGCGAAATCTTCCACTATCATCTGATTAACCCGTTTTATGAGAAATCAGTATAAACGCTTCATTCAATTCTTTTCCATCGATAATACGGAAAGGTCTCCACCTCATCCGCCTCGCTTTGGGCGAGGCACCTTCCCCTCAAGGGGAAGGCTCAAATGCTGCCCTTATTCAAACTCATCATTATTCTTTGTAATTGCTCAGCTCATATTCTAAGATAAAAGAGGGAATTCAAATTGGAAAAATCTGACAACAAGGTATTGAACATCGTCTTATTCGAGCCGGAGATCCCGCAGAACACCGGCAACGTCGCACGCACCTGTGCCGCTACGGGCGCAAGGCTCCATCTGGTGCGACCCTTCGGCTTTGAGATCACCGACCGCAACCTCAAACGAGCGGGGCTCGACTACTGGTACCTCGTCGACATCACCTACTATGATTCGATCGACGACTTCTTTGCCAAGACTGAAGGCGGCGAATACTTCTTCTTTTCCACCAAGGCGCGTCACAAGCACAGCGAAGCCAGCTACCCCGACGGCACCTACATCATCTTCGGCAAAGAAACGCGCGGCATCCCCGAGCATGTTCTGATGAAATACCCCGACCGATGCGTCCGCATCCCGATGATCGATGAAGCGCGATCCCTCAACCTCGCGAACTCCGTCGCCGTCGGCTGCTACGAGGTCTTGCGACAGTGGGATTACCCCACCCTGCAAACCAAAGGCGAGCTCCACCGCCATCATTGGGAGGATGCTGAATAGCCGAAAAGACCGCTAAAGTATAATATCAACTGAAATTCAACATCGTTTTTGTTGCCGAAAGCATATGGTTCTGTTATAATATGTCTGAAAACACCCACTGGAGGACATATGAAAGAGAACGATTATCGCTTCGGCAATTTTGTTTGTCAGCTACGCGAGGAAAAAGGCATGACGCAGGCGGAACTGGCTGAATTGTTGGACGTTACCCCTGCGGCGGTATCAAAGTGGGAAAATGGCGAATCAAAGCCGCGCACCGAAAAGCTCTTTGAGCTGGCAAAGCTATTAGATGTGACCGCTGAGGAACTGATAAACGGCGAACGCAAGCCGCCGCAGCCGCCGACGATCCAGCCGACGATCCCTTACCGTCCCAATGCCCTGCCATCCAATGACACCCGTTTCAGGCGTATTGGAGCCTTTTTTCTGGATGTGCTTTTCTGTGAGATAACCGGTATTATCGTATTTGTTGTTCTTTTTGCCGTATTCCGTCAAAAAATAAACATTTTCGGAAACATTACTGTTTCTGTCAGCGTAATCGCTCTGCCGTTGATGGTTTTTCGCGATTTCATCTTTAACGGCAGAAGCCTCGGTAAGCGCATTACCCGAATGACCGTCGCTAACACCGACGACGGAAGCCGTCCGAAATGGTACAAGCTGATCCTGCGCAACCTGCCCTTCTTTATCTATTTTATCGATTTCTTCGTATTGATCATCAACGGACATTCCCTCGGTGATCTGCTCACCAATACCTTTACGCCGCCGTATGTGATATATAAAACCGCTGACGGACGCCCTATCGCTCCTTCTCGTCCATTAGCGCAGAGCTTTACCACTCCCCCAAAGAAAAAGCGCAAAATATTCATCATCGTTACCGGCGTTCTTGTCGGTGTTATCCTTTTCTTCACTATCATTTTCACGGTCGCTTTCAATTTTGTCAAGCATTCTCCCGCTTATCCCGTCGCGATCCAATACGCCTCAGAGATCGACTTGCTTTCCCAATATGATCTGAAAGAAAGTGATTTTGCATTGCACAGCTACCATTCCGGACGGCAGAACAGCTCAAGGTATGAAACTTTCGGCTTTTGGGTCAAAGGGCATGACATCTATGTTACAACCCACACAGAAAATGGCAGTATCGAAGTTACCGACTGCAAGAAATACAGATAGCGCTTTCACGCTCCGTAAAGCAGGACGTCTTTACGGAGCTTTTCTTGTTATTTTTAACAAATAAACCTGATATTATTCCATTTTGCTATTGCAATAAGCTACCGTTTTGTTATATAATTAATGAGTAAAATTATGGTATTGTGCGTTTGCGGTTAGCTTTAACTAACATAAGCGCGAACGCCCAATGCGAAGAAAGGATGTTTTTATCATGAAACTCAATAAGTACACCGTTGATGACATCAACTTTGCCGGCAAGAAAGTCCTTTGCCGCTGTGACTTCAACGTACCGCTCAAGGACGGCGTGATCACCAACGATAACCGTATCACCGCCGCTCTGCCCACCATCAAGAAGATCATCGCCGACGGCGGTCAGCTCATCCTCTGCTCCCACCTCGGCAAGCCGAAGAACGGCCCTGAGGAGAAGTTCTCCCTCGCACCCGTAGCCGTTCGCCTGTCCGAGCTGCTGGGCAAGGACGTTGTATTCGCCAATGACGATGAGGTCGTCGGCGCTAACGCCAAGGCTGCTGTTGCCGCAATGAAGGACGGCGACGTCGTTCTGCTGCAGAACACCCGTTTCCGCAAGGAAGAGACCAAAAACCTCGAGCCGTTCAGCTCCGAGCTGGCTTCTCTGGCAGAAGTATTCGTTATGGACGCGTTCGGTTCCGCTCACCGCGCACACTGCTCCACCGTCGGCGTGACCGATCACATCAAGTGCACCGCAGTCGGTTATCTGATGCAGAAGGAGATCGACTACCTCGGCAACGCGGTAGAAGCTCCCGTACGTCCCTTCGTCGCGATCCTCGGCGGCGCTAAGGTCGCGGACAAGCTCAACGTTATCTCGAACCTCCTCGAGAAGTGCGACACTCTGATCATCGGCGGCGGCATGGCTTATACCTTTGCTAAGGCACAGGGCAAGGCGATCGGTACCTCTCTGGTCGACGACACCAAGCTCGATTACTGCAACGAGATGATCAAGAAGGCTGAGGATCTCGGCAAGAAGCTCCTCCTGCCCATCGACACCGTCTGCACCAAGTCCTTCCCCGATCCGATCGACGCTCCTATCGACACCGAGGTCTATGCCGCAGGCGAGATCCCCGAGGACTGCATGGGTCTGGATATCGGCCCCAAGACCCGCGAGCTCTATGCGGAGGCTGTCAAGTCCGCTAAGACCGTTGTTTGGAACGGCCCCATGGGCGTATTCGAGAACCCGATCCTCGCGGAAGGCACCATCGCGGTCGCCAAGGCGCTGGCTGAGACCGACGCTACCACCATCATCGGCGGCGGCGACTCCGCTGCGGCTGTCGTCAACCTCGGCTTCGCCGACAAGATGAGCCACATCTCCACCGGCGGCGGCGCTTCTCTCGAGTACCTCGAGGGTAAGGTTCTGCCCGGTATCGCTGCTATCGCTGACAAAGACTAAGACATTTGTTCAGGGCGGGATGCTCTCTCGCCCTGTTTTACACCGAATAAGAGTACCGTATCTGCATGATGATCGGCGGGAGCAAGCCCCCGCCCTACGGTATGACAATTTCAGTAATACTATTTGAAAGGATTTTTATCATGATACTTGACGCTTTAACAAAAGGTATGAGAAAGACCATCATCGCCGGTAACTGGAAGATGAATAAGACTCCTTCCGAGGCGAAGGCTCTGCTCGAGGAGATCATCCCCCTCGTCAAGGACGCGGCATGCGAGGTCGTAGCCTGCGTTCCTTATGTTGACCTTGCTACAGCGGTTGAGGTCACCAAGGACACCAACATCAAGATCGGCGCTGAGAACTGCCACTGGGCAGAGAGCGGCGCTTTCACCGGCGAGATCAGCACCGGTATGCTCAAGGAACTGGGCGTTGAATATGTCATCATCGGTCACTCCGAGCGCAGACAGTATTTCGGCGAAACCGACGAGACCGTCAACAAGCGCGTCAAGGCTGCTCTGGCAGCAGGTCTCAAGCCCATCGTTTGCGTCGGCGAACTGCTCTGGGAGCGTGAGTGCAACATCACCAACGAGGTCATCGCGCGTCAGCTCAAGCTCGACCTGTGGGGCGTTACCGAAGAAGAGCTCAAGAATGTTGTCATCGCTTACGAGCCCGTATGGGCAATCGGCACCGGCAAGACCGCTACCGCTGAGCAGGCAGAGGAAGTCTGCGAGCTCATCCGTATGTGCCTCAAGACCCTGTACACCCTCGAGGCGGCTACTGGCGTTACCATCCAGTACGGCGGCTCTATGAACGACGCTAACGCGGCTGAGCTGCTGGCTAAGACCAATGTTGACGGCGGTCTGATCGGCGGCGCTTCTCTGGTGCCTGAGAAATTCGCGAAGATCATCGAAGCCACCAAGCCCGAAGAATACTGATATTTAAAGAGCAGTATACGATACAGAGGATAACCAAAAGCCTCCCTTTCCTAAGGGAGGTGCTCCCGACATTCGTGTCGGGAGCGGAGGGTTGCAACGTTTCAACACTTGTCAACCCCCGGTCATCGGATCGAACTGTTCGATGACAGCCCCCTGAGGAAAGGGGGTCTCGATATGAGAGGAATTGATAGAATGAAAAAACCAATTGCATTAATTATCATGGACGGCTTTGGTATCGCTCCCAAGTACGGCAACGCCATCGACTACGCGCGCACGCCGCATCTTGACCAGCTGTTCTTCCAAAATCCCCTTACCATGATCGGCGCGTCGGGTCTCGATGTAGGTCTGCCGCACGGTCAGATGGGTAACAGTGAGGTCGGCCACACCAACATGGGCGCGGGCCGCATCGTATATCAGGAGCTCACCCGCATCACCAAGAGTATCGAGGACGGCGATTTCTTCGAGAACGAGGCGATGAACAAGGCGATTGACAACTGCAAAGCGAACAACAGCTCCCTGCATCTGTTCGGTCTGCTCTCTCCCGGCGGCGTCCACAGCCACAACACCCATCTGTACGGCATCTTAGAGCTTGCCAAGCGCAAGGGTCTGACTAAGGTCTACATCCACGCGTTCCTCGACGGTCGTGACGTACCCCCTTCCAGCGCGAAGGAATATGTCGCGCAGGCAGTCGAAAAGTGCGAGGAGATCGGCGTCGGCAAGATCGCTACCATCAGCGGACGCTACTACGCGATGGACAGAGATAATCGCTGGGAGCGCGTCGAAAAGGCGTATTCCGCGATCGTCTACGGCGAGGGCGTACAGGAGACCGATCCCGTACAGGCGGTGCAGAACAGCTATGACAACGGCGTGACCGACGAGTTCATGCTGCCTGCCGTGATCGCGGGCGGCGACACCGTCAAAGCGGGCGACAGTGTCATCTTCTACAACTTCCGTCCCGACAGAGCGCGTGAGATCACCCGCACCTTTGTCGATGATGATTTCACCGGCTTTGAGCGCAGGAACGGCCGCTTCCCCGTCACCTACATCTGCATGACACAGTATGACGCGACCATGCCCAACGTCGACGTTGCCTTCAAGCCGCAGCAGCTCGTCAACACCCTCGGCGAGTATCTCTCTAACAACGGCTTGACCCAGCTGCGTATCGCCGAGACCGAGAAGTACGCGCATGTCACCTTCTTCTTCAACGGCGGCGTTGAAAAGCAGTATGAGGGCGAGGATCGTATCCTTGTCAAGTCCCCTGCCGTCGCCACCTACGATATGCAGCCCCATATGAGCGCCTATGAGGTCACCGAAAAGTGCGTCGAGGCGATCAAGAGCGGCAAGTATGACGTCATCATCCTCAACTTCGCCAACTGCGATATGGTCGGCCACACCGGCGTGTTTGACGCGGCGGTCAAGGCGGTCGAGGCAGTCGACTGGGGCGTCAAGAAGGTATCCGACGCGATCGCCGAGATGGGCGGCGTGACCTGCATCACTGCCGACCACGGCAACGCCGATCGCATGATTGACCGCGACGGTACTCCCTTCACCGCGCACACCACCAATCCCGTACCCTTCTGCGTCGTCGGCTATGACGAGTGCAAGGAGCTGCGCGCGGGCGGCGTGCTCGCGGATATCGCGCCCACCATGCTCGATATCATGGGTCTGCCTCAGCCCGAGGAAATGACCGGTAAATCAATGATCATCCGGTGACGCGTGCGTCTTTTTTCCGCCTGACGCGTACGTCATGATTCCGCCTTTTGAAAGGTTTTTTATCATCTTGTAAAGGCTTCAACGGCGTGTCAGAAACGGCATGACCCTATCGCGCTTTTGATCTATTGATACAAATCATTGAGCGCTACCGATTTGTTTTCAATCAAGTATTGAATTGCTAAAAGCTCCCGATCATCCGGGAGCTTTTTCTTGTATCCGCAGCCACGCTGTGATATAATATGACAAACACCCCACCGAAAGGATGAGCCCATGAAACGTGTTTTTTCATTCGTCCTGATCCTCATCATGCTGTTCTCTTTTCCGTGTATTTCGCCATCTGCCGCAACATCACAGAACCCGTCTGTGCCGAAGATCGAGATCACTACCGACGCGGGCAACGGTTTATCGCTGGAAAAGGCGGACGGCTATGTCGGCGCGCATATCACCATCACCGATGCGGACGGCTCCGCGGTCGATGATACGATCTCCCTCAAGGTGCGCGGCAACAGCACCGCGATGGAGCATGTCACCAAAAAGTCCTTCAACTTCAAATTCGCCAAAAAAACAGAGATTCTCGGGATGGGCAAAGGCAAAAAATGGGCGTTGCTCGCCAACTGCTTCGACCCCACCCTCCTGCGCAATTATCTCGCCTTTGACCTTGCGCAGGAGCTTGATCTCCCCTACACCTCACAGCAGCGCTACGCCGAGGTGTGGCTGGACGGCTCCTACCGCGGCTGTTACACCGTCTACGAGCCGGTACAGGAAGGCACGGATCGCGTTGACATCGACATCGAGAGCAACGACGGCAAAAAAGATTTTCTGCTCGAATATGAGGCGAGCCGCACGGAGGCTGATGTATCCTATGTCAGCGCGGGCGGACTTCGTTTCGCGATGAGCGACCCCGACGAGCCGACAGAGGATCAGCTCGCCTATGTCACCGATACCCTGAACAATATCATCAACACGCTGAAAAACGGCACTGAGGAAGAGATCCGCCAAACCATCGACGTCAATTCTTTTGCGAAGTTCTACCTGCTCAACGAGTACGCCAAGACCGGTGATTTCGGTTTAAGCTCCGTATTCTTCTTCTACAAGGACGGCGTCCTCTACGCGGGACCCGCGTGGGACTACGACCTCGCGCTGGGCAACCTCAACGGTGACCTCAACTCCACCGCCGCCAAGCAGGGCAGCCGCACCGACGGCATTATGCAGGCGGATAAAAACTTCTACCGCTTACTCACCGGCAAAGACTGGTTCCAGACCGAGGTCAAGCGCGTCTACGCCCAGCATTATGACTATATCGAAAACATCTCCGCCGACAGCGGACAACTCGACGCTTTGCGCGCGGAGAATCAGGCGCTTTTTGATCGCAACTTTTCCGTATGGAACGTCAACAGATGGTGGCTCAATTACCAGAAACCACCGCAGAGAACCTATGACGATAACTTCAATTTCCTGAAAACATGGTGCGCCGAGCGCCACCTGTGGCTCACCGACTACTACGGGCTGTACCGCTATTCCTATCTGCGCGGCGACAGCGACGGTAATGGAAAGGTCGATATCCTCGACGTGACGCTGATCCAGCGCGTTATCGCCAATGTGCAGTCCGATGACAACGGCATGATCGCCCTGCGCTCCGCCTTATCGGGCGACACATTCGATATCACCGACGCGACATACCTGCAGCGCTATATCGCCCAAATGCCGACCCCCTACCCCATCAACGAAACCGCACAAACCATTCTGTATTCATAACAAAAGCTCCCGAGAGATCGGGAGCTTTTTCTTATGCTTGATTCAGTTTGCCGCAAAATGCCTGTATCTTCTCCTCGTTCTCCTGCGAGGGTTGATCCTTCGGGTCGACGAGGATCAGCTGTGCGTCAAAGTGCTCGATCCCTAAAAACTTCGCGAGCTTATCGATCGCCTTCTCCGCCCCGCCTCCGGCATAGCACACACATACGGCGAAGCGCTTACCTTTCAGCGCGGCGCGATTCTCGTCGATAAACGTCCTGATCGGCGGCGTGAAACTGCTCGCCCAGACAGGTGTAGCGAAGATGATCCTGTCATAATCTCCGTTGAACTCATACGGATTCAGTTGGGGCTTCTCACCCATCACCGCTTTCATACCGCCCCAGATAAACTTGCGCGCTCCCTTGTCGGGATAATCCTTCACGGGCTTTATTTCGATCAGATCGGCTGAAAGCTCCTTCTCCTTAGCAATTATTTCAGCAACCATCTTGGTATTGCCGCTCATTGAATAATAAACGATCGCTGTTTTCATCAAATCACCTCAGAAATAGAAAACTTCTTCAAACTGCTTATCCAGTGCGATACACAGGATCAGTGCCAGCTTCGCCGTGGGATTGAACTGTCCCGTTTCGATGGAGCTGATCGTGTTGCGCGACACGCCGACCATCTTGGCGAGCTCCGCCTGTGAGAGCTTCTTCTCCTTGCGGATCACGGCGAGGTTGTTCTTCAAGATCAATTCATTATCCATCACGGCATTACCTTGCAAAGCTGGAGGATCCACAGCGCCAGCATCATCAGCGCCAGCGCTCCCCAAAAGATCGTGACGAACAGCTCATGCCGCTTACGCAGCTTGATGTACTTGGTCAAAAAAGCGACAAACGCCATGGTGAACAGGACAAAATCCATGCCGCGGTTCACATAGCCCAGCACAAAACCGTTGACCGTATCGACGAGGATCACCAGGATCACGGCGATAAAATACGCCGCGTAGGTACCGCTCTTCTGCGCCTCGATATCCGCGTAATCCTTGCCGCTGTTCTCAGCCTGTGCCTTCTTCAAAATATCATCTCTGTTCATGATAGCATCTCCTTTTTAATTGTCATTGCGAGGGAGCGAACACGCGTGTTCCGTGACCGTGGCAATCTCAACCGCTCTTTACTCGTCATTGCGAGGGAGTGAACACGCGTGTTCGGCGACCGTGGCAATCTCAACCACAACGATTCAATCTTGACAAGTTTACTTGTCTTCTTTGATGGCTTCATTATAGCACTGCCAAGTTTACTTGTCAATACTTTTTGCAAAGTTTTCTTGGCAAATCCCCGGCAAAGCAGAAGAACGAACTAAACGCAACAACACCCCGCCGAAATCGACGGGGTGTTTCGATAATACAGCGATCATGCCGTTAACGGATCAATCCTTTTTCTCGAAGGAATAGTCACTGCTGATCTTCATATCCAGATTATAATTTTTGATTTTCTTGGAATCGTCTGTCGCAACGCTGAGGGTAATGCTTCCGTTGCCGTCCTGCGCTAAGAAATGATAAGAATAGGACTTTGAGGAGTTCTCTTTTTTCTCTACCCAAGAAGCAGCGGATGTCAAGGCGGATTCTAAATCATCAAGCGTCGCATACTTGCTCAGATCGATCTTATCGCCGCAAATCTTAACGCCTGCTTTCGTGAAGACGCCCTCGGGAGAGCCCTTCATCTCGATTTCGGTAACGATACAATCCACCGGCGTCGCGAAGGTAGAGGCGTAGTTGCCGATGCTGACCTGGATCTCTGCTGTATTGTTATCAAGCGTTTTGCCGGAGTAACCTGTCTTATACTCGATCTTCTGATCCATGTTGACCTTTTTCCAGCTTTCGGTATCATAGCCCCAACCTTCGTCAACCAGCTGCTTCAGAGTAGTCAAGCCAATGGTATACTCTTTGTCAAAGATCGTGATCGTGGGGGTCAGCTCTTTGCTGTCACCGCTGGTGGTAAGCTCAGTGCTGTTTTTCCAAAGTGAATCGGTTTTTCCGACTGAAACGGATCCGGCTTTCTCATACTGAGATTCCGTAGCCTCTTCCTTAGAACTTGCCGCTGCGGAATCCGCTTGTGAAGATGCTGCCTGTTCAGCTTCTGTGGGTGCGTTGTTATTGTTGTTCTTTGATGAGTTACACGCCGCGAGACAACCGACCATCAGCATCAGTGCCATCAAAAAAGCAATGCTTCTTTTCATTCTTTCTCCTCTTTTCTCATTTTTATCAGAAAAAAATTCTTCATCCCTGTTTTTTCTATCATACAGATACAGCAACGACCGCGCAAAGAGTGGTCTTTTTTTCGTTTTACTCGATGATTCGTCGTTTTTCAAACACACCCCGTCTGTTGACGGGGTGCATAAGATTTCTGTTACATGATCAACGAGATCATTCAGGCTGGTAAGTATAATCGTAGTTCAGATCCAGAGAAGTATCGATGCTCTTCATCTTGTTCTCTTTTTTATCGAAGCTTGCATACATATAGAACTTACCGTCCTTTGTGTCAGCCTTATAGCTGTAGGAAGTGGAATACTCGGAATCGTACTGCTTCTCCTTCACAAAGGAAGAAAGATTGCTCTTGAGCTGGTTTTCGATCTCCTCAAAGGAAGTGCATTTTGCCAGATCAATCTTGCCGCCGAAGATCTTAGCGCTTGCCTTGGTGATAGCGCCGTCCGGAGAACCCTTGAATTCCATTTTAGTCAGGATACACTGCTCGGGAGTCGCAAAAGTCTCAGCTAAGTTTTTGAAGCTGATATCGACCTCTGTAGTCGAGTTATCCATGGTCAGGTAGGAACCGCCGGTCTGCTTATACTCGATCTTCTTTTCCATATCGATATCTTTCCAGTCCTCGGGATCATAACCCCAGTCGTTGTCAGAAAGATCCTTGACTCGGCTCTTACCGAGTGTATACTCTTTATCAAACAGGGTCATGCTCAAAGTAACTTTGTTGTTGTCGCCGGTACCGGAAACAGTCTCTTCGCTTTCTTCCTTAGAAGAAGCCGCGGAGCTTGCCGCAGAGCTTGCTGCAGAGCTGGCAGCGGAATCCGCCGCAGAGTTGTTATTGTTATTGTTGTTCGGCTTTTTGGAACAACCTACCAATAATGCAGCAAGAAGCGCAACTACCATTACAACCGCAATAATTCTTTTTGTCATTTTCATCGTCCTATCCTTTCTCTGTTTAAGATTAATCTATATCAGCCTTAGCGGCTTCAATGACCTTTTGAGCAACCTGAGCGGGAGCGTCCTCATAGCGCTCGAACTCAAAGCTGTAGCTGCCGCGACCCTGGGTGCACTGGCGCATGAATACGGAGAAGTCAGCCATCTCAGCCATCGGGACCTCAGCCTCGACGATCTGCATGCCGTCCTCACCGGCGTTCATACCGAGCACGCGGCCTCTGCGCTTGTTGACCTCGCCCATGATGTCGCCCATGTTCGCGTCCGGAACGGTCGCCTTCAAGGAACCGACCGGCTCCAGCAGAGCGGGCTTAGCCTGCGGGATACCCGCCTTGAAAGCGAGCTGAGCGGCAGTCTTGAACGCCATTTCGTTGGAGTCAACGGGATGGTACTTGCCATCATAGAGCGTCGCCTTCACGCCGACGACCGGATAGCCTGCCAGCGGGCCGTGCTTGATGGAATCTCTCAGACCCTTTTCAACAGCCGGGAAGAACTGCTTCGGAACCGAACCGCCGACAACGGCGATATCGAACTCCAGACCGTCGGAATCACACGGCTCAAACTTGATCCATACGTCACCGTACTGACCGGAACCGCCGGACTGCTTCTTATGCTTGCCTTCCACATCGGACTTGCCGCGGATGGTCTCACGATACGCGACCTTGGGCTGCTTGAGCTCAACCTCTACGTTGAACTTGCTCTTTAACTTGGAAACGACGACGTCCAGATGCTGTTCGCCCATACCGGACATGACCAGCTCCTTGGTCTCGGGGTCGTTCTTATACTGGATGGTGGGATCTTCCTCGACCAGACGAGCCAGACCCTGCGCTACCTTATCCTCTTCACCCTTCTTCTTGGGATAAACCGCCATCGTGAAGGAAGGAGCCGGATAATCGATGCCGTCAAGGATGACCTTGCGGGTGGGAGAGCAAAGGGTGTCGCCGGTATTGGCGGCGGTCAGCTTCGGGATCGCGCCGATATCGCCCGCGAGTATCGCGGCGGCGTCCTCCTGCTTTTTACCGCGAACGGTCAGCACCTTGGTAATACGCTCCTGATTGCCGGTGCGCATATTGACGAGAGGTGTATCGGTAGATACCTTACCGGATACGACCTTGAAGTAGCTCAGCTTACCGACAAACGGGTCGGCTACGGTCTTGAAGATGATCGCGGCGGTAGCGCCCTGCTCGTTGCAGGCGATCTCTACGGGGTCGCCGTTAACGTCAACAGCGGTCTCGGAGCCCTTGTCGGCGGCAGTCGGAGCCAGCCAGGTTATGGTGTTCAGGAACTGCTCAATACCGAAGGTAGTAGCCGCGTCACCGCAGAATACGGGGCACAGAGAGCCGTCCTTGACGCCCTGCGATACACCGGTGATGATCTCTTCGGGGGTGAATTCCTCTTCCATGAAGAACTTCTCCATCAGTTCTTCGCTGGTCTCGGCAACAGCCTCCTTGATCGCCTCGCGGAGTCCCTCAAAGCGGTCGCCCATCTCGGGGATAATCGCGGTGGGAGTCGCGTTGCCCTTGTTGTCATATTTATAAGCCTTGTATTCGAGCAGATTGATGTAGGTATTCGCCTGTCCGTTCTCGATATGCGGAACGATGACAGGGCATACGGAGGGACCGAAGGTCGCCTTGAGATCCTCTAATACACGATAGAAGCGAGCGTCCTCGTCGCATACGCCGTTGACGAAGAATATCTTGGTCAGGCCTTCCTTATCGGCAGCCTTGACCGCCTTTTCGGTACCGACATTCACGCCGTCCTTTGCGGATACAACGATGACCGCTGTCTCAGCCGCGCGATAGCCTTCAAAAACGCCGCCCTCAAAGTCGAACAGACCGGGGGTGTCGATGATGTTGATCTTTGTATTCTTCCACTCTACGGGAGCTACTGCGGTAACGATAGATACCTTGCGGCGAATCTCCTCCGCGTCAAAGTCAAGCTGGGTGTTGCCGTCGGCGATCTTGCCCAGACGGTCGCTCGCCTTGGAAAGATACAGCATCGCTTCGGCAACGGAAGTCTTACCCGCGCCGGAATGGCCTGCCATAGCGAAATTGAGAATGTGTTTCGGGTCGTACTGTTTCAATGAAAAAAACTCCTTTCAAGAGTGTGATGTTCGTTAGTCAACTGAGAATAAACACGCTCTCAGATCTATTCTCGGTTGCCTATGCTCTCACAACAGATGATACCTGTTTCAAGCTACCATATCATTATAGTACAAATCGAGGGGCGGTACAATAAAAACCGTCCGCCGAGCGGAAAAATCCACTAAATATATAAAAACGTCCTTTTGCAATTGTGCAATTTGCACATAACGTGACCCTCTTTTTAACATATTCCCCTAATTTTGCTGTTGTTTTTGAGATAGATTCCATGTTGGAGCGCCATTCTGACAGTCTATGGATCTCAAGAAGATCTATCGATAAAAAAATAATAGCAACATCCGAAAAGTGCAAAAAATTCCCCTGCAAAACAGCAATGTCATTAAGTTTAGGAAAAAGTATCTCGCTGACGCTCGATCGATTGATACAATTCCTCAGTCGCCAACGGGCGACAGCTCCTTTTACAAAAAGGAGCCTTCCTTAACTTAATGATATTGTGCAAATACAGGGGGATCGATATGATTCTAATTACGCGGATAGTTAAGCGTCTGGACTTTTGCCCTAACCGCCTTGACTGCTTTGACCGCCTTCGCCGCCTTCGCTGTCGGCCGCTGCGGAAGCTGAGCCGCTATCTGCGCCGGAAGCTGAGCCGCTATCTGCGCCGGAAGCTGAACCGCTATCTGCACCGGAAGCGGAAGATGATGGAGAGTAATAGGAACCGGAACTACTGCCGCTTGAGCCTCCGCCCGAGTTATCCTCGGCGGAATGACTGGTTCTTGAAGAGTCGGAGTCAGAGCCGTTATCATCGTCGGAGCCGTTGCTCGATGAATTTGAGGACGATGATTTAGAGCTGCTTTCACTGCTGTCCTTCTCCTTGGATTCCTCAGCTTCTGCTTCGGTCGTCTCACCCTCTTCGCCCAAGCTCACGGTGAGAACGATCTTTGAGCCCTTTTCCAAGACCTCATTGGGGCGCTTATCCTGACTGATCACGACGCCTTTTTTCACCGTCGCGTTGTAGGACTCCGTTTTTTCACAGGTCAAGCCCTCTTTTTCCAAAAGCGCCTTTGCCTCTTCATAGGTTTTTCCGACCAGATTCGGCACAACAGCCAGCTGCGGCGCGGCATTTTCCGTCGCCTCGATGATCTCCTGCTGTCTGATACCGACGAGGCTGTAGACCGTCACGGACAGACCGATCACAAAAACGACGATCGCTGCGACGAGCAGGATGATCTTCATCTTTTTCATCTTACGGGCGAGCTTTACCGCCTGATCATCCTCGGTGAGAGCCTCACACAGCTCGCTGTCTGTCTGATAACGATCAGCGGGATTGATCGCGGTACATTTATCGAGGATGCGGATCATCTTATCCGACAATCCCATCTGCGCGTAGAGCGCGGGATAATCCACCGCCTCATTCGAACGGGGATTCACACCTGTCAACAAATACCGCATGGTCGCGCCGAGCGCATAGATATCCGAGCGCTCATCCGTCTGACCGACATACTGCTCCGGCGGCGCAAAGCCCTTGGTGCCGAGCGCAACGGTATCATTGGTCTTTTCGGGATGAAACACCCTTGCCACACCGAAGTCGATGATCCTCAGACTGCCGTCCGGTTTCATGATCACATTGGAGGGTTTCATATCACGGTAGATGATTGGGGAAGGCTGATTGTGCAGATAAGACATCGCGTCGCACAGCTGCACGCCCCATCCGATCACCCGCTCCTCGGGTTGGGGACCTTCTTCAAAGAGGATCTCCTCCAGCGTTTTGCCCTCGATATAATCCATCACCAGATAGAGCGCGTAGTCATCCTCGATGATATCGACGATGCGCGGAAACGCGGGATAGTCAAGGTCCTTCATCATATTCGCTTCATGGATCAAAGCGTCGATGTACAGACGGTTGTATTCATCGTTCGTTTTGACGATCTCTTTGACCGCCCAACGATTTCCGAGCCGAATGTTCTCCGCGAGATACACGATCGACATACCGCCGCGATTGATGTATTCAGTTAATTGATAGGTGTTATCAATAATAACGCCGAGTCTCGACATGGTGTCACCGCCTTCATCCGAAAATACTATATCATCTGACTGTAGGGTTGTCAATCATCGGTTTCCTTCTGTCGATACTGCAAATAGAACATCAGCGCCGTACCCATCAGTGCGTGGGCGAATTCGCCCTTTCCGTAATTGCGGATCACCTCGTCCGTCGGCATCAGCTCATAGGTGAGCAGCTCATCGCTGTCGAGCGACTGTGTGCCCGTCTGCTTTAAGTCCTCGGCGAGATACACATGGAAGCGGTTTTTGAACAAAGCGGGGTTCGGGCTGACGGTACCCAAGTGGGTCAGTCTGCCTGCTTCAAAGCCGGTCTCCTCCATCAGCTCACGGCGTGACGCGGTCGCGGCGTCCTCTCCGTCGTCCACCATACCACCGGGGAATTCCAGACTCAGACATTCCGCCGAATGTCGCCACTGGCGCACCAGCACAAAGCTGCCCCGGTACTCCGCGATGACCATCGCCCAATCGGGCGCGTCCATCGCCACATAATCGCCTTCGATCCCTGTCGCGGCGACCTCATGCTGCTCGTTTACATCGAATATCGGCGTATGCAGCAGCAATTTGCTGTCGGTGATACTCCATTTTAAATCTGTCTTATTCATCATATCCGTCCTTTGCAGCAGCAGCGCAGTTTCTCCACGACGCTGACATGGTTATATTTTCGGTGCTTCTGTCGGTTTTTGCTTTCGCAGCAACAGCTTCTGTATCAAATAAGCGAGGTATGCCATGAGCATAAACGGCAGTGAGAAGATCAAATACTTGTACAAGCCGTGACCTGCGCCCCAAGACGTCTTCTCATATATTTTTCTGCCGATGCTCGTCGCGATATAGATCTCCAGCGAGAACGCGCCGAAGAAATTGAAGAGCTTGTCGATCTTCCACTTGCTCAAAGTGACAAAACTCTGGGCAAACACAAAGGTGAGCGCCACACCGACGATCGAGCAGGATAGGCGGTAATACGCGCCATGAACCTCCGGAACGCCGCATACAGGCACTCCCAATGCCGCGATCATCACGCAAATGATCAAAAACAGCGGTGAAAAATGACGTTTCTGCTTCACGGTCCTGCCCATATAGATACCGATGATAAATACCGCTAAACGCGTCAGCGCTTTATCCAGCAAGTAGTACAGAGCATTGAATCGGTGATACAACACGATCGTGATCACACCGACAGCCGCGACCATGAGTATCGTTCTTAACAAGGCGTTTTTCTCCTGATAATGGATCGCCTTGAACAGCAGCGGCGAGATCAGATAAAAAACGATAACAGCGGAAATATACCACAAAACGATCGGCTCATCATCTCCGAGCCAATAGTTGATCGCCAGCGCCGTCTTGAAAAACCTGTCGATATGTTGTTCCGCTATAATACACGTGTAAATGAGATACGGTACGATCAAAACCAGATACGGCAAATAAATGCGCGTCAGCCTTCTCCAATAAAACGTGCTCAGCTTCGGCTTCTTCGACAGCGAGAAGTACAGTCCGATACCCGACAGCAGCATAAAAACATCGACGGCACAGTTGCCCGTGCGGAGGATCAGTCCCAATGTCATCCGGATCCCTTCACATTCATTGATATTGAACGTTTCGGAACCATGAAAAAAGACGATCCAAATCGCACACAGACCGTAGATCGCGTTTCTGTATTTACTTAATGACGAAAAATTCAGTTCTCCGGAATCGAGTCTTCTTTCTGTCATATATTCATCTCTTTTCTCCATCATCATTGACCGTGAGCCGCTGTATGGTCCGGCTCCGTTTGTCGATCTCGCCGATCGACTTTGTCACATGATGGATAAAACCTTTTATTGACACGCGTCAATGATCATCTCACGCGCGGAAACAGCCTCGGGGAACTCATCCTGCACAAAAACATGCCACAAGCCTTCGCCGAAGATCAGGGAACAGTCAACTCCCGCCTCCCGCATTTTATGATACAGCGTCGCATTATCCGGCACCATGACCTCGTCCGTACCGGTGAAGATCATCGTCGGGGGCAGGCTCTTCATCTCGCCGTAAAGCGGGCTGACCGACGGATCCTTGGTATCGAGCTCGCCCGCCCACAGCTTGCCCAGCTCGATCAGTCCGTAGCTGCTGAGCATCAGATCCTTTTTCTCATACTCCGGGATCGCGGGATCGGACATCGTCACATCGACCCACGGAGAGAGCAGGAACAGCTTCTGCGGAAGCTGCGTTCCGTTATCCCTCAGATACTCCGCAAAACCGAGCGCTAAGCCGCCGCCGGCGGAATCGCCTATCAGATAAATGGGCTTGTCCTCCTTGAGCGCCTCGGCATATGCGGCTTCAAGGAAGGGATACGTGTCCCGACAGGTCGCCTGCGGGGTCAGCGGATAGAGCGGCAGATACACCTTCGCGTTCAGGCGCTGTGCCATATCGTCACAAAACATCACCTGTTTTTCGCTGATGCCGTAAGCGTACGCGCCGCCGTGAAGGTAGAAGAGGATGCTTTCCGCCTTATCTTTTTCGAGCGTATAAAGGTCGTTGCCGCTGATGGCGGAATGACCCTGCGTCAATTTCGTTTTGGTTTGAGGGAACTCCTGCCCCTCGCGGTTTTTCAGCATATCCAGCGCCGCGGGAAAGCCCTTTTCGGACAGACTCTCCTTGACGTTGAGCGTCCGCATCTTTTCCTTTGCCTTGGCGGTCTCATCGGTCAGCGGGATCGTGATGATCGCCTCATCCCTCGTCGCCCGATCGGATCCTGTCGGTGCCGCGGAATCGGCGGTCGCTTGTTCGGCGCCCTTTTGACATCCCGTGATCGTCAGACAGATGACCGCGACCAGCATAAGCACCGCCGCGATACGTGTTCTGTTCTTCATGATTATCTCCCCATCAAACCGTCCGTTATTCCTCAAACAACGGTGTGGAGAAGTAGCGCTCGGCGGTATCGGGCAGAACGGTAACGACCGTCTTGCCGGGGCCGAGCTTCTTCGCGAGCTTCAGCGCCGCGGCGACATTGGTGCCGCTGGAGATACCGCACATCAGCCCTTCCTCACGCGCCAGCCGCTTTGCGGTATTGATCGCCTCTTCATCCGTCACAACATAGATCTCGTCATAGATCTCCTTGTTCAGTATCGGCGGGATCAGACCGTCGCCGATACCCATCTGCAAGTGCGTGCCGATGGTGCCGCCCGCTAAGATCGCGGCGTTCTCAGGCTCGACCGCCCAGATCTCGATGTCGGGATACTGCGCCTTGAGCACCTCGCCGATACCGGTGATGGTGCCGCCGGTGCCGATGCCCGAGCAGAAGCCGTCGATATGGTCGGCGCACTGCTGCATGATCTCCAGCGCGGTATATTTCTTATGCGCTCTGACGTTATTGATATTCTCGAACTGCTGAGGTACAAAGACGCGCGGATCCTTTTCCGCCATCTTCAACGCGGTCTTCAGACATTCGTCGATACACGCGCCGATATCGCCCGCGTCATGGATCAGCTTGACCTTTGCGCCGTAGTGCTTGATCAGCTTGCGGCGTTCCTCACTGACGGAATCAGGCATGATGATGATCGTCTTGTAGCCCTTTACCGCGCCCACCAGCGCCAGTCCGATGCCCTGATTACCCGAGGTCGGCTCGACGATGATGCTGTCATATTTGAGCAGCCCCTTTTTCTCCGCGTGATTGATCATATTCAGCGCGGTGCGCGTTTTGATCGAACCGCCGACATTCAGCGCCTCAAACTTGACCAGCACCTCGGCACTGCCGGGCTGAGGCATACGATTCAGTCGGATCAGCGGGGTCTGTCCCACCGCCTCCAACACATTTCTGTAAATCATGCGATCACCTTCCACTTTCCCGATTCGGTTGAATCATTGATCGTTAATCTTATTTATTATATATGATAGGATGGAAAAAGTCAAAAAAACATGACCGCTGTTACGCGGTCATGTCGTTGTTTTGCTATTTCAAATCAATGATTCCATGTAAAATCGTTGACGCTGGTGAGGAACTCATCCTCATAAACGCCCTCGCCGGAGTTGTTGGCAATGAACACATCCGTGGTGTCGATCAGCTCGTCACCGTTATACGCCTTGCAGGTGATGGTGGAACCGAGCGGCAGATTGACGGACAGGCTCTCAAGAGGCTTGTTGATCACCTGATCGATGCCGGTCTTCTTGTTGTAATCTCCGTTCGCGAAATGGAAGCGATATGCCATGAAGAAGTTGTTGACGTCGGTCTCGAGGTGCGTATCCTTCGCGTCGATGTTGATGATGATCTTCTTCTCGACGTTGTCGATGATATCGATACCCTTCACGGTGTAGCGATCGGGATCTTCCTTAGCCGCCTTGGCGAGCTCGTTGAACTCGTTCTGATGTACAACGACCATTCTGTAAACGACGGTGCCGGCAATGCCGTTCCCGTTGCCGTCATACAGACCGTTGTCCCAGTTGACCGCGCACATACGGAAGGCGTACTCTTTACCAACGACGACTTCCTTCATCTCGCCGCCGTAATACACGCTGCCGTCCGCAAAAGCGACCGCCATCTTCAGAGGAACATCGATCCTGATGCTCAGACCCTCAATAGGATCCTCGGCGGGAGCCTCGGTGGGATCCGCGGCAGGAGTGGGCTGTGACGCGGGAACCGCGGGAATAAAGCTCTTATTGTAGCCGGTATGAAGCTCAAAGCCGTTCAAGCCGGTGAGACCGTTCAGGATAGAGGTGCCGCATACGTTGGCGTTGCTGCCCGTCAAATCCGTATCGGGAGCCAGAAGCGTACCGATCAATTCGGTAGAGGTCATTTCGAGCTTCGTCGCATTGACGACATTGATGATGATATTGCGGCTGTAATCTCTCAGATAATCCGGATCCATACTGCCGTTGATTCTGTAAGCGCCGTATTTCAGCGTGATCGCGTCGGCAGCCGTCAGGTTCACAACGATGGTCTGACCCTCGGTGATCGTGAAATCAAAGAGATATGAGTTGATGACCGCGTCATCGACGTTGTATACCAAAACATTTTCATCCGGATTGCCGACAAATGTATAGGTACCGTAAGCGGCGTCGCAGACTCCGTTGACCGGAAGCGCTTCTACCGCGGTCTTTGCGGCATACGCGGTGTTCTTCGCGTCCGCAAAGTACTGTGCGGCGTTCGCTACGGTATACTGACCGTTTGTCGTCGCGGAAGGAGTCACATTGGACAGTTTATAGGTGTTGCCGTCCGCCTTACCGATCACCGTCTGTCCCCAGACGTTGCCGTAGCCGGCGATGTTCGCGTTGCCGTTGACCAAAAATGTAACATCCTCGGTCGACGCGCTGCCGGCGCCGTTGGGACCGCCGTTAACGGATAAGCCTCTGTCAGAATCAAAGTTACCGCCGACAGCAAGCGTACCCTCCACGTCGATGATATTGTTTGCGTTACCCAAAACAACGCCCGTCCAGTTCAGCAGATCACCGAAGATATTATTCGACGTCGCGCCGTTGAATTGCAGCGTATCGCCCTCGTTCACGTGACCTGTGTAGGCATAAGCGGGTATGCAGAATGCTGAGATCGCCAATAACGCGACAAGCATCAAGGAAAGCAGTTTTTTCATGATGGCACCGCCCTTTCGAATTTCATTAAGAAAAAAATAAAAGCACCTATTATGTGCCCATCTCAAATCGGACACACCATAGATGCAACCAGACGACCATAATGCATAAGCACCTTAGGCTCTTCGCTTTGCGTCACTGCCTTTCGACAGCTTTGCTTTTAAATCTAATTATAATTATAATATACCTATAGCGCTTATTTGTCAAGTGTTTTTTCATAAAAACAGGCAATTTTATAATAAGTATTCTGCGACTTTATCCGAGCCATAACAGACGCATAGAAAGAATACCGTAAAAACATCCCCGAAGACCGCATAAAACGATTTTCGGGGATTCATATCCATTGTTTTCATCAGTGATAGCTTCTGTCGACACCGAGGCTCTTGTAGTAATTGCTCTTATGCTCATACATATTATTATCCGCCTGAGCAAAGACAGACTCCACATCATCGTGATCCTTGATCGAAGCGACGCCGGTAGAAACGGACAGGCTGTCGATATAGCTGCCGTGCCAGATCGCCGTCAGCTTATCCAGACGCGAAAGACACAGCTGTGCCTTTTCGATGGGCGCGTTCATGATGATACAGAACTCGTCGCCGCCGATGCGGTAAATCGTTTCGATCCCTTCAAACGGCCCGGACAGACATTCCGAAGCGCCGGTGATCAGCTCGTCGCCCGCCTTGTGTCCGATCGTATCGTTCGTCGTTTTCAGTCCGTTGATATCCGCCATGATGATGCACAGCTCAGCAGGCGGATTCTCCGAGAGCTGCGTCAGCTTATCCTCAAAGGAATGTCTGTTCCTGAGCCCTGTCATACGGTCGAAATAAGCGTATCGCATCTGGACCTCCGCCAGCTGCTTCTCATATTCCGCGTAAACATAACGCTCAAAACGCTCTTTGTTGATCGCGTTTCCGATCAACAGTCCGAAAACGGAGAACAGCATATAGTTGTTCAGTCCCCAGTAATAGATATCCGGAGCAATGACGTTTCGTCCCATCAGGACATAGAGGACAAGGGCTGAGCAATGCACCGCCAGCGAAGACAACGTGGTATCAATAAAAATGGATGGCGAAATAATCGCGACGGCAAACAAAGTCAGCGAACGCAGGTTCGGCTGACAGACGGCGATCCCGATTCCGCCGCCGAGCAGCGATAAACGGAAAAAGAATTGGAACAACGGAAGCGTTTTCGGAAATCGCGGTATCAGAAAATGGGAGCAAAAGAAGGAGAAGATGCAGGTGCAGAGAGAAACGATATATGCCGGTCGGCACATATGGTAATCTTTCGCGTAAAAAGACATACATATGCAGTATATCCAGAATACGCTGACAAGGATAGACCAATACTTCAGCGCCTTGAGATTTGCCTTGGCTACCTGATCCTGAACCTGCTTGAACTCATCTTTATCGGTTCCGGCGTATAATATATAGTTTTTAAATCTTTCAAAAAGGGATTTTTCTTCATATCAGGTTTTTCTTATATCATCACATTCAATCATGCTTTTTGCATAAAATCTTAAATTTCATGCGTATTTATACAAATTTATAATATCGGTGAAAATTTAACAACTAAGAATATAACATATTATCCGTGATGATTCAAGTATAAAACCCTCAAACAACAGAGAGATTTCATGGCTCTGTCGCCTTAGGATTGCGCACTTTTCATAAAAATAACCGAAATTAAGCGATAATCGTCCTTTTTCGATTTGTTTCATGCAAAAAACAGACAGCCTCCAAAGGCTGCCTGTGATAGAAATGGTTAATGCTGTAAATCAGATTATAGCTTTATGTGAAATTCTGAGTGAGATTTGATTTGCTTTTTCTTTTCTTTTTCCGGAAAAAGACGAATCCGTCCTCAACCTTTATGATACGATAGCCCAATTTTTTGTAAAACGCATTTGTCCGCTCATTCCAACATGGGGTATCCAGATCAAACTCAGCAGCCCGTGGGAATTCCTTTTCTATGCATTCCATCAGACGAATTCCGTACCCTTTTCTATGATAGATGCTGTCAATGAATATTCTGCCGATGTATACCCTGTTTTTTGTTTCATCCGGGAATATAATGGCTGCCCCTACCAAATTATTATCGATCATTGCCAGATACAAATGCCCCTCCCGAGCCATCTGTTGATGCCATTCTGCCGAATCGAATCCGGGCGGACAATCACCTTCTGCCCCACCGACATTTACATCTGTTTCAAATGCTCTGATAGACATATCCACGATTTTATCTGCCTGATTTGCATCTGCTTTGACAATAACCATTTCACTTCTCCCGACTGTCATACAATTCTCGATTTATGCTAATTAAGATGATATCACGACATCACCGAACTGTTTGCCGAGTTGAATCAATTCATCTTTTTTTATCAGACAACTAAGCCATTTTTTGGGTATTTGGTTCATCCCGTATACAGCTCCCGCAATAGAACCCGTAATAGCGGCGTTTGTATCGGTGTCATATCCAAATGAAACCGCCGTTTTGATCGCGTCCTCATAGTTGTCGGTGTGCAGCATGCTGAACACTGCTATCGTCAGGCTGTTGACAACATATCCGTTTTCCGCGACACTGTTTACATCAAAAGGCTTGTACGCATCCATTTTAAATAGTGCGTCATGCGCTTTAAGTGATTCCTCTGAGAAGTTCTCGCGGTAATGAGTGATATTGTGATAAATCGATTTAATGAACGCGAATTTCGGGTTTTGGGTTCGGATGCAATCATAGAGGAACTGTGTGTAGATGTAACAGCTCAGCATATTGATCTCGTGTCCGTGGGTGATCCCCGCGGCATTTTTTATGATACTCAGCGTCTCGGAGTCGTTTAGATTATTTACAATGCAATACACAGAGAAGGGGAACATCCTCATCAATGCTCCGTTGCCGTTATCCCGGAATCCTTTTCCGCCGCAATCCAGAGCGGGCATTCCCGCCTCGAATCTTTTCATCGCGTGGCTGATGTTGTTTCCGAGACCAAAGGGAAAACTCAGCGACGAATACCTTCCGTCATTCCACCACGCAAAAAATTCTCTCATGATATCGTCATAATCGATCCTACCGTCATTGTTTATCATTGACGCCATTTCCGCAACAGTCATTGACGTATCGTCGCTCCAGGCGCCTTTGGGGATCATATTGCCCCATCTCGAAGAAAAAGAGTGTCGGGTGTCGTTTCCTTCCATTTTATCGGGATTCAATTTTTGAATCTCCGCTCTGCTCATAAATTCAAATGGTACGCCGAATGCGTCTCCCACAGCCTGACCGATCAACCCATCGGTAACATAGTCACGGTCAAAGTATTTTGGGTTCAGTTCGCTGAATAAACAATCTACCTTTTCTAAGTCGGGAATGATGTAAGGATCATGTGCGTAAATGGATCCCAGAAGATAGCCCTCCATTTCAATCACTCCGTGCTTATCCGCCGAGAAAACTCTCAGGAGCTCTTCTTCCTGCCCTTCCTCATTCGTCATCAGATAGTTGTTTCTTCCTTTGATACGATACAGAACTCTAGTGTCAGGTTTTATCTCCGCGATTCTCGGATCGTTCTCTTTCACGTTACCTCACCCTTTCAATCAGAATATGACTCTCTGCCGTTATATTCTTTCACATAACAGCTTGCCCGTCTCCTCCGGCAGCTTCCGTAAATCCCGCTTTTTGAAAAAGGTTCAAAGAACCTTGATCATTATATCATTTCAGCCTGATTTTGTCTATCCGTCAAACAAAAAGCAGGCAACCTCATCATAAGGCTGCCAGCGTGAATTCAAAAAAATATGCGATTGTTTTTGCCCTACACATCTTTCTACAAAGTTTGGCGTAAATGGCGTAAAGCTTTATCATCAGCAAGAAACAAGAATCCCCGAAAGCCACCTTTTCAAGCGGTTTTCGGGGGGTGATGTCAATTATTTATCGAGTTTCTCGGCTTCCTGCGCAGCCTTGCATTCCTCCTGAGAGGGGCAGGTAAAGCAGGCGCATTCAAAATCCGCCGGCAGTTCTTTCACCTTCTCTTGTTTCTTCGGCTGATCAAGGGACTTCATTGTCGGGAACTATATTGTATACGAATCTTATGTCTTTGTCAACCTACATAACCGTATTTCGGGTATGTACTTCATTGTCGGTGAATCCGTAACTCTACTTAAGCCATTATCCATTATGTTTCGATTGGCTTAAGTTTTGGCTTAAGCGGCTTAAGGTGTTTGAGGAACCTCATTGTCCTGCTTTTTACCCTTGAAAAACCAGTCGAGTTCTGCAAACTCATCCTTTTTCAATTCCTTCGTCACATCCGCATAGATGTTCAAGGTAGTGGATATATCAGCGTGTCCGAGCGCGTCTTGGATCACCTTGACGTTTACGCCCGCCTCGCACATTCTGGTAGTAAACGTGTGGCGAAGCGAGTGGCAGGAAAAATGCGGCAGCAGTACGGGGTTTTGGTCCTTTTTCAAAAGCACCTCGTCGTTGCAGTCGCGGGTAATACGGCGGATAGCCTTATTGAGCGTGGCTTGGTTCTGAGTGTGTCCGAAACGATTAACAAAGATGAAATCCGAATAGCCGTCAATCGTTATCTCGCACTGAATACCCATAGCCTCTTGATATTCCCGTTCCTTGATAAACGCTTCTTTTACAAAATCAAGCATGGGAACCTGTCTAACGCCGGCTTGCGTTTTTGGTGTGTTGATATTAAAATAACATCCCTTTTGTCCCTCGGTAACGCGGTGATCATAATAGACAAGCGTATGGTTCACGTCGATGATTCCCTCCTCCAAGTCGATATCGCACCAACGTAATCCGGTAACTTCACCGACGCGCAGCCCTGTCCCCACCATCACGGCGATAATAGGGTACCAGTGACTATATGTGTGGTTCCTTTGCAAAAAGCTCAACAGTAGCTCCTGCTCAGGCTTTGTTAATCCGCGCCGTTTCTCGGTTTTAAAAACATGGGATTGCTTTAGTTCTTTGAGCACGTTGTCCGATGGGTTCATACGGATATATTCGTCGTCGACCGCCAAATCCAATACCTGATGAAATACGGTGTGCACGCTGTCGATTGTTGAAGTCTGTAAACCGCGTTCGTCTGCAAGCAAATTGTAAAAGCGCTTTACGTCAGACTTCTTCAAAGACGATACCCTAAGCTTACCAAAGTTTGGTCGCACGAACATATCATACATATACTGATAGTTTTGAAATGTGTTATCTTTTAAACCGCGCTTTAGTTGCCGCCAAGTATCGTAAACGTCATTGACCGTTTTGTAGCGGGCTTCGGCTTTGATGCCGTCGCACTTGTCTTTTTGGATATCTTTCTCTTTTTCCCGAAGCTCTTCAAGCGTTTTCGCATATACTCTGCGCCGCTTGCCGCCTCGTTCCGTCCAACGGTATTCATAGGTACCGTTAGGACGTTGTCCCTCGCCAGTGCGAAGAACAATTCTGTCTTTATCTTTTCTCTTAGATTGAGCCATATTATCTCCTTTCCGCACAAGCAGGAAAGGGCGATACTCCGATCATATCACAAATACCGCCCTGTTATGTTCCTGCATTTATGCTGTGTTGTTTATCTTAAAGAGAATACATCTTCTCTGTGAATTCGTCCAACAGGCGACGTTTGATCAGTCGCTTGGTTCCGATCCAAAGGACAAATTTGCATTGTTCGCTGTCGGACAGCTTTCTGAGCTTATTGATACCGATACCTGAATAAGCCGCAGCTTCTTCCAGCGTTAAGTTGCTTTTTTCCCAAATGGGAACTTCCTTCAAGGGCTTTCACCTCCTTAGTCACTATTTGCCCTATAAAGCATTGTGTAGAGTTATACAGGAATAGGCGATACTTTGATTGATAACAGTATATCATTTTTCGTCTGATTCGCGAAGTGCCTTTTCTGACGAAAAGAGAACTTCCAAAATCTTGTTTCCCGTTAATATTGATGAATAATGATTGTAACCGTAACCTGTAACCGAAGATAAAAGACTTATATTTTTTAAGCTTTTCCCTTTTTCTATTATTCTTTTTCTTATTTGGTTACATAGTTACAAAGTTACAATCGTAAAGAATCATACTGTATATGCGACTTTGCGCCGTCGACCGACATGTAACCAAGTGTAACTCAGTACCCCTTTATCAGTCAAACGGCAGATCATCGTTGGAGGTAACTATCGCCTGATTCTTGACTCGCTCCCAGCCTTTCTGAACTCCGTACTTAGCATAGCGTTTTGCTCCCTTATGCACTCTCCATCCTTTGATCGTGCCGCTGGCGATGCCGGTGTTCATGATCTCGCAGATATCTCTGGTCTCCCATGGCTGCGGCTGATTAAGATTACCGAGTGCCTCAGCGTAGAGCATTTTGGAGCACACACGGTCGCCTATAAAGTCCTCCAAGAAAGCATATATCTGACCGGCAAGCGTGTCCTCTTGCATGAAGTCCTGCTGCGTTTCTCTGAGCTCCTTGTCCAGCTCCGTGCTGAAGGTCAGCTTGTAATCACCGTTTTTATAAATCACCATCGCCTCCGCCCATAGCTGATTGATATAGGCTCTGGACGATTTCTCGTCTGCAAGAATATGTACCTCTGCAAGCTCCGGATATACATTGACGGGAATGAACCTTCGGTTCCCTGTCCGATCCCGCGGCAGGAAGTCCTGACGATTGGTTGTACCCGCAAACACGCATTGGCGAAGCCTGTCCGCCGGATGGGTCTCATACGGTACCTTATAGGTCTCCTTCTGTCGGCTGAGAAAGGATTTGATTTCCTCAATGCTTTTGGCGTTCGCTGTGGCGATCATCTCGGACATCTCTATGATCCAGTGACCTTGCAGCTTGCGGTAGACGTTCTCGTCATCGAGCTTTCGCAGGTCGTCCGAGAACCATTCGTCCCTGATTGCCATGAAGCGGAAGAATGTCGACTTGCCCGCGCCCTGACCGCCGACCAAACAGAGCATTGTTTCAAACTTACATCCCGGCTCAAACACCCTTTTGATCGCGCCAATCATGAAGAGCTTAAGCGCCTCATAGGTATAGTCGCTCTCGCCGCTTCCGAGAAAATGATGCAGCGCATACCTGATTCTCTCCGTGCCGTCCCATTTCAGGCTGTTCAGATGATCCTGTATCGGGTGATAACGGTTCTCGCTCGATACGATATCGAGAGCTTTGAGGATCTTTTTCTCATTAGACAGGCTGTATACCTGTTCGAGATACCAGAGCAGATAGTTCATCTCCGTGTCGTTGATGACCTTGCTGCGGCAAGTCCACGGCAGCGGCGTGAAGAGATCGATCCGCTCCGTAAGGAGATTGCGCCGGAATTTGCCGCGCAGATCGGGATCGAAGCTCAACGCCATGATACAGTTCTGAAAGCTGTTTTTGATCTCTCCGTTTTTGTATCTCTCCAAGGACTTTCTGATTTCCTCGGAGGTTTGAGGGAACTGTGTTGTTTTGTTATCGTTTGAATCGGTCGTGTTTTTTACCTCCTCCTTATCTTTCGATAACCCCTTTATATTGCGTTTGTTGTTTAGGCTCGCGGTCGTTGATAACGCGGCTGACTTGGTACTGTACCTGACGCAGCTTTGCCAAATCTTCTTTCAGTGGCTTGTACTGTTCTCTCAGCCCGGCGTATTCCGTTTTGAGATCGTTACACTCTCGTTGCCAAGCTTTGACATTGATCGGCTTGTCGCCGAGTTCTTCCCTCAGCACACGGCGGACAGCGTAGAATTGACGCAGTTCGGAATCGTGATTGCTTTTAAACTTCTCGCGTTGTTTCTTCCATTTGATACCGTCCAGCTCGTTATGAATCGGCTTTAGTCGGTAATAGATCTCAGCGCTGCGGATCAGCTCACGGAGTTGCTCCATGCGTTTTGATTTAGCTTTCATGCTGTCTTTTAAAGATTCAAACGAAGCGTCCAAAGCAGATAACCGCGATTCCAGTTCCTCTACTGTCAAAAGGTCATTGTCGCGCAGATAGTTGATGACTTCTGTCATCTTTTTCAGATTTCCGACCTTACCTTTTTGACTATATGCGCCTGAACTCCGCTTGACGTAATAGTCCGTCAGAAGATCAACGAGATTCGGCGTTTGCGGTTTTGATAACTCCTCCCTGACCTCCGAGAGCCATGAGAACAGACTTTTGATTTTCTTTGTGACGTCGTGTATCAGGAGGTTGGTCGCTTTGATCCAGCGGTTCAGCTCACCCTTATCGGTTTTGACCCCTTTCGCCTCCATCTGTCGGGCGGTCGGACCCTCATGGATGGTCGGGATCAGATTGATCCCCTGCCGCTCATACGAGCGGTGGTCGATTCGGACGTTCAAGCCCTTCCGTTCAAGGGCGCCGTTTACCATCTCACACCAAGCCTTACGCCAAGCTTCTAAGGTCTCGGGGCAGTGCCAGTCGGTGGTCGCTACAGCGTTGAACCTCGGCTTGCCACTGCTATCCAAAACAGGATCGCCGTTCTCGTCCACCAAGTATTCCCGCTTTTGCTTTTGTCCCCAAGTGCCGTCGGGATTGATTGGACGCATAGTTGTCAGAACATGGAAATGCGGATTGGGAATGCCTCCGTCCCCCTTGTCCGGCTGATGGATCGCGAGATCGGCAATCATACCCTTGTCAACGAAATTCCTCTGTACAAACTTTCTTGCCAAATCGATGTTCTCCTCCATCGTCAGTTCGTTTTGCAGGGCGATATCGAAGCTGTATGCAAGCTGAGCTTTCTTGTGCCGTTCCGCGTGTTCGACGGCGTTCCATAAGGTCTCCCGATCCCGATACTCGGGCGGAGCGTGCGGTGGCAAAATGATCTCGGAATAGATCACGCCCCCTTTCCTTGTATAGTCGCTGTACTCGCCGTAGTAATCGCTGTAAAGCTTTTCACCGGCGCGGTAGGCAGCCGCAGCGATAGCGCTTTGACCGGCGCTGCGCTTGATTTGCTTGACGCAGAAATGATACAGTGCGATCTCAGTCACCGTCCTCGATGATACGATACTTCTCAGTGACTTTCTCCACCAGTTCTTGAACAGAGTCTAATTGATAGATCTGCTCTACCAGCGAATAAAAATCTTCCTGAGATAAGTATTCGGTGTCCGGCATGACGGTCTCGACCGCAACACCTTTGAGTATCAAGCGTTTGTTACGCTGCTTGCGCTGCGCCTTCTTTAGGTAGGACGCACGGTTTTGCAGTCGGGTCAGCTTATGCTGTTCCTGTTCGAGCTTTTGCTCGGTTGTTTCGCATTGTTTTTTCAATGCTTTTGTTTTGGTTTTCAGATTATCACTCTCCTTTGGGTTTTGGGTTAGCCGCATACGCGGCGCAAGGGTTCCCTTGTACGGAGCTGTGCGAACGAAATAATCGCCTCGCAGAGCGCACATACACATGATGTATAGAAGTGCGCCCTTGTCACATACAAGGGATAAAGATTGTTTTGCCGCTCTACCCGGGAGCCGTTATCCTGCCCCCCTGCTTTGAGGGGCGTATCCCGGCATTGGTGCGCTGAATGCGGTACTTCGCCTGCCGGTCATATCCTCCCGGACGGTCATTCAGTTGTGAATGCAGTCCGGTGAAGAACCACTGTCTCTATTCTACTCACAAAGTACAAAAATCCGGAAATCTTGCCAAATTTGCAACTTTTTTTGCGTTCGACTTTTTTCGATTAACAAATCTGCAATTCCGAAGTATCATAAAATCGAAAAAATACGAGGAGGCGTATATTATGCCATTATTACCTGGGACGCCCGGAGAACGGATCTCCGATCTGTGCAACGGCAGACATATCTCGCAAAAGGAATTGGCTAAGAGGATCGGCGTATCCGCTCCGCAATTGAGCCGTATCGTCAGCGGAGAAACAAAGACGCTCAGCAGCGATATCCTGATCGCCGTCGCCAAAGAGTTCAAGGTATCCACCGATTACATACTGGGATTATCCGAAGTCAGCACCAGAAAAAGCTATGATATATTTGAGTTAGGATTTTCCGAAGGAGCCGCAAAGGGTCTTGTGACCAAAGCGGTTGATATGGAGATCCTCAACCGCCTGTTGGAGCACAAGAGTTTTCCTAAGTTGACGAACCTGATCCGTATCTACTTCAAGGATACGGCGAAGGCTGGGATCATGGCGCGCAATCAGATCATCAATATGGCGACAGCTTTCTTATCTGATTTTGTCAAAGAGCATCCTGACAAGCGAGCGGAGGTGCGAGAGGATCTGCAGTTCATGAGCGCACAAAAGCTCGGCGAGCATGAGGCGGAGATGGAAAAGATCAAGAGTGTGTTTCTTGCGATCCTGCGGAACATAAAAAAGGACATAGACAACGGAAAGCAGCCCGAAAAGACTGCCTCCGCCGCTATGATCCAAGCAATTCAAGATGAAATAAGGGAGCGCGATCCAAAGACGCTCACAAAAGACGATGTCACTGAAATCGTCGTCAACCAGCTCGGTTTGGTTGCTCCGATGAGTGAGAAAACCACCGGTCTATTTAGAAAGCTATTAAAGGGAATGATGAAATAGCTAAGCAAAAAGGAAAAGTTAAGATAAAAAGATAATACAAAGAAACAACCAGCCAGAGCATTTATCTGACTGGTTGTTTCTTTCATTATTATCTTAATTGCAAGCTTATTATTAATCATGGAATAATCTTTATCAATGCAAAAATGAGACTTGATCAATTATCTTTCTTCGTTATTAAATCGTATAAATGATTATAATTCGGCAAATTTCGGTATTGATATGCTTGATATTTATCATTCTATATGTTAGTATTACTTATATGATTGTATTCTAATTGAAAAGTGGGGGGCAAATATGGAAATGACAAATGAAACGATCGAACGATGGTACTCAATGAATGAGATGTGCAGCTATTTGGGAATCACCCGTGACACTTGCCTAACATGGATTGAGAAGCGCGGTATGCCAGGAGTGAAGATTGGTCGTACATGGAAATTCAAAATTAGTGATGTTGATAAATGGATGCTTTCTAAGGCTGTTACAAATACTGCTAAAGAGGAGAACTAAGTATGAATATCATCAATGCCATCATTAATCTTATAAATGCTGTTTCGACTAATATTGAAACTTTTACTGAAGGTAATAACAGAGCTAATAACATGGGTGAAGGGCTTGAAAACTATGTTAGAGATCTGTTTGCAGATTCTTTATCTGAAGCCAATCCAAACAATAAAAGGGTTAAGCTCAATCAAGCTTTTTCCTACCTTGGATCAAAGAATTTTTCACCAGATGGTATGTTGCGTTGTGGCGATGCAATTGAAATAAAGAAAATTGAAAGTAAAACCTCTGATATCGCTTTAAACAGCAGCTATCCTAAACAAAAAATAAAGAAGAGCGATCCCAGGGTTGCAACTGCTTGCAAAAACGCTCGTGGAGATAGTGATTGGATAGAAAGAGACATTATCTATGCAGTTGGATATGTCCCTAATAACACAAGAAACCTAAAAATGCTCGGGATGGTTTACGGAACCGAGTATTGTGCCGCTTCGGATTTATATGAATCAATATTTACGACTGTTAAAGATAAAATTGCTGAGATACCAGAGTTCGATTTTACAGAGACAAGGGAACTAGCCCATATGAATGGAATAGATCCATTGGAAAGAACATATTGGAGAGCTAGAAGCATGTGGGGAATTAAAAATCCTTGGAAAGCTTTCAATGATGTATACCATTACGATGATTCAAAAGAATTTTCATTTATGTGTATCATTAATAACGAAAAGTGGTCATCTTTTACTAACATAGAAGAATTGATTGAATTATCTCAAAGTGATGATCGTTTGACGATCTCCGATATACAAGTACCAAATCCTGACAATGCAGCTGATTTGGTTGATGCAAAACTAATCTCATTCAGTTATTAAGGAGAGAATTGAGAAATGAATATTATCAGTTTATTCACCGGCTGTGGCGGTCTTGATCTCGGCTTTGAAAAAGCGGGATTTGACATTCCGGTCGCGAATGAATTTGACCCGACGATATATGAAACTTTTAAGGTTAATCATCCTAAAACGCATCTTGTTGAGGGAGATGTTCGCAAAATAACAAAAGAAGATATTGCTCCTTACATAAACGGCGAAGTTGACGGAATTATAGGCGGTCCTCCCTGTCAGTCGTGGTCTGAAGCAGGATCTCTTAAGGGTATTGAAGATTTGAGAGGTCAGCTGTTCTTTGATTATATAAGAATACTTAAAGAGTTCAAACCTAAATTCTTCCTCGCTGAAAATGTTAGTGGTATGCTTGCAAACAGGCACAATGAGGCGGTACAAAACATTTTTAATCTTTTTGAAAACGCAGGTTATAATGTATCCTTGACTATGGTTAACGCAAAGGATTATGGTGTAGCCGAAGAACGGAGAAGAGTATTTTATATAGGTTTCAGAAAAGACCTGAATATTGAGTTTAGATTTCCTAAAGGCTCGACAGAAAATGACGCCGATAAAAGAACTCTTAGAGATATTATTTGGGATCTTCAATTTACTGCAGTTCCTTCAAGTAAAGGCAATCATCATAATCCAAATGCGATCAATAACAACGAATACTATACAGGGGCGTTTTCTCCGATTTTCATGAGTCGAAATCGCGTCAAGTCATGGGATGAACAAGCATTTACAGTTCAAGCCTCCGGTCGTCAATGTCAGTTGCATCCTCAAGCTCCCAAGATGGAAAAAATCGGAGAAAACGAGTGCCGATTTGTCGAAGGATACGAGCACCTATACCGGAGAATGACTGTTCGTGAAGTAGCCAGAATACAAGGCTTTCCGGATGATTTTAAATTCATTTACGAGAATACGAATGATGCGTATAAAATGATTGGTAACGCAGTTCCTGTGAATCTCGCTTATGAAATAGCTATTGCTATTAAAATGTTTCTCAATGGTGAAGGTGAAAAGGTAATAGGAATTGATGAGAAGTATAAAGACAAAATGAAATCGAGGACTAGAATAATGAGTACAAGTAGTAACGATCAAGGTCGCGCATATGAATATGCATGGATAAACGCATTAGACCGTGCGTTAAGTAAAACAAGAAATACGATTATAGTGTCTAATTCAAGCCTTGAGGCAAATAAACGTGCATGGGATAAAATGCCTGAAAGCATGAAAGATACCTTCATTACTTCTGCTGATGCAGCTATTGAAACTGTATTAGAATTAGAACCACGTATGGTAGAAAATGATAATGGTGTTCTGATACTTGAGTCACAAAAAGATAATGCTGGAACTACAGGAGATGTAAGGGATATTGTCATAAAAAGAGATAATATCAGTTGGGAAATAGGTCTCAGTATCAAACACAATCATGAGGCAGTTAAGCACAGCAGGCTGAGTCATAGACTAGACTTTGGCAAAGAGTGGTTTAATATACCCTGTACTCAACAGTATTGGGATGCTGTTAAACCCATTTTTGACATGTTGAAATCAGAAAAGAATAAAGGAACTAAATGGTCTGAAATTGCAGATAAAGACGATGCTGTTTATGTTCCATTACTGAATGCATTTATGGATGAAGTTAATAGAGCATATGCTGCTGATGCAACAATGCCTCGTAAAATGGTTGAATACTTGATTGGAATAAACGACTATTATAAAGTGGTGAGTCATGATAACCAGCGATTAACTATGATTCACTCATTCAATGTTCACGGTACATTAAACCGACCAAGTAGCGTTAAAGTATCGGCAATATCTGTACCCCTAGTACAACTGCCTACTGAATTAGTCACCATGCGCTTTAAGACTAATAGTACAAATACTGTTGAGATGTATTTGAACAATGGATGGCAACTTAGCTTTAGAATCCATAATGCAAGCTCTAAAGTTGAGCCGAGCCTGAAATTTGACGTTCAGTTTATAGGAATGCCATCAACTATAATCACTATCAACTGTTCATGGAAAAAACAGTAGGAAGTTTATTCTCCGGGATAGGAGGAATCGACCTCGCTTTCAACCAAGCTGGCTATAGTATCAGTTGGGCTATTGAAAATGATGCAGCATGCTGTAAGACCTACAGACATAATTTTCATAACTGCAATTTAGTTGAATCAGATATCCGAGATATTGATCCGGAAAAACTGGTAAAAGTGGAGGTACTGGCAGCCGGATTTCCTTGTCAATCCTTTTCCATAGCTGGCAAACAGCGCGGTTTTAACGATCATAGAGGCAATCTGTTTTTCGAGATTGGTAGATTTGCTAAGGCACTCAATCCTGCAGTCATTTTCCTCGAGAATGTGTCAAATTTAATAGACCATGATAGCGGAAAAACTTTTAACACTATTCATAACAAACTCGTTGAACTGGGTTATTTTATTCGTTATCGCGTTCTTAGAGCTTCAGAATATGGTAATACTCCGCAAATCCGTGACAGGATTTACATCATCGCGTTCAAGGATATTAACAAATGCGAAAAATTCATTTTTCCTGATCCTGTTTTACTCACCAAAAATGCAAATCATTATATTGCCAGGCATGAAAGAAAACCCAGAGTATATTACCTCAATGAAACGGATACCTTATATAAAACAGCTAAAGGTATTGTAACTCGTCATGATTGCGTTTATCGAGTCTATCATGAAAGCGTTAAACCCATTAGGAATCAAATGTGCCCAACGCTAACTGCGTCAATGGGAAATAGAAATAATCAATGTCCCCTTGTTCGTGATGATTATGGTATTCGGAAATTAACACTACGAGAATGCCTTGATTTTCAGGGGTTCCCAAAAGATTATTACTTTCCGAACACGATATCTATCAATGATGCATATAAGCAAATTGGAAATTCAGTATGTGTTTCGATTGTTAGACAAATAGCCTCACAAATAAATCAAGTGTAAAAGAAATGATAAGGGAATGGTGAAATAATGAATAGTTTACGAGGTTCAGAATGGAATAGATGGGACTTGCATTTGCATACTGCGTCATCTTATGATTACAAATACAAAGCTAACGACTCGGATGATCTATTATGTCAAACGCTCAGAGAAAATAATATTAAAGCTGTTGCGATTACAGATCATTTTACTATTGATATGGATCGTATTAAATCATTACGGGCAAAAGCTCCGGAAATTGTATTTTTTCCCGGCGTTGAACTGCGAACAGACAAAGGATCTAATAATTTACATTTGATTCTTATTTTCTCGGAACAATCCGATTTAGACGCCTTATCAAGCGATTTCGAAGTCATCATGAAAAGAGGATCTGCAAAGGCGGCTGATTCAGATGAAACGATTTATTGGGATTTTAATGACATTGTTGATTTTGCAAAGAAGCACGATGCACTAATAAGTATTCATGCTGGGAGAAAAACAAATGGGCTTGATAAGGAAATAACAAATTCCCTTCCTGTCAATGAAGCAATTAAAGCTGAAATTGCTGATAATATTCACTTCTTTGAATTAGGTCAAAAAAGAGATATTAGTGATTATGAAACTTATGTATTTAAGGATGTTGATAGAAAACCACTAATAATGTGTTCAGATTGTCATCATCCGAATCAATATCAGCCCAAGGAATCATTGTGGATTAAGGCTGACTTAACTTTTGATGGATTAAAGCAATGCATTTACCAACCGTTAGAAAGAGTTTATATTGGCGTTGTACCACCTGTTTTAGACCGATTACAGAAGAATAAGCAAGTTAATATTGATAAAATCGAGGTTCACAGAATTGAGTCTCCTGTACATGATCAAGTTTGTTGGTTTGATTTTTCTCTCCAATTAAATCCTGGGCTGGTTGCGATTATTGGTAATAAAGGAAGTGGCAAAAGTGCATTATCCGACATATTAGGACATATGTGTAAGTGTTCAACAATGGATAACGCTTCTTTTCTAAATAATTTTAGATTTAGAAAGTTGCCAAAAAACTATGCCAACGACTACAATGCCACATTAACTTGGGCTGATGAAGAAAAATACCATAATCTCTTAATTGAAAGCGATTACGGGTTATCTATTGAAGACGCGCAATATCTTCCTCAAAAGTATATAGAAGATGTATGTAATAATATTGATGATACCTTTCAGCGCGAAATTGATAAGGTCATTTTTTCTTATGTTGATAGAACTGAACGTGGAGAGGCGTTTAATTTAAACGAATTGGTTCAGCAAAAGTCTCGATTTATTGATGCTCAAATTCAATCGTCTCTACTTAGATTAAAAGAATTAAATGCAAATATTATTAGATTGGAAACAAAGAAAACAAATACTTATCAAAAACAAATAGCTGAAAACTTAAAAAAGGTCGAAGAAACTCTTGTTCGTCACGATAAATCTAAACCTTCTGAAGTCAAG
Organism: Ruminococcus difficilis; assembly: GCF_016680995.1. Next base: position 42,026 of record NZ_JAEQMG010000083.1, read on the forward strand.
AAGCCTGACGTCAAAAGCGAAAACGAAGAATACCAGAAGGTGTTATTGTTACTTAATGATAAAATTGAAAAGTATAAGTTTAGTATCGAGAACGTAGCTTCTGAAGCTGTTGTAAGAATTAATAATTATATTATAGATTTAAAAAGCCTTATCGCTCAGATTACAGTATTAGAGGAACGCTTTACAAATCTCCAAGAATTAGTGACCACCTTTTTCAATAAATACGAAATAAAAAAAGCGTATGAGTTTTCCCTTATATCTTCTCTGGATTTCTTTATCGATTTACTTGAACAAGCTGAAATTGATAAAGTCGAAGCTCAAACCAAACTGAATGAATTAAAAGAAGAATTAAAAGCACTTGAAATTCAAAAAGCAGAATTAATTTCATCTGCCGATAATGAAGAAAAGCACTATCAAAAATATTTATCTGATTTAGAAGAGTGGAAGCTGAAGAGAGTAGGGATAATTGGTGACGAGGAAACCGAAGGGTCACTTGATTATTATAAGTATGAGAGCGAATATTTGAACAATAATCTGGATAATGATTATTTGGAAGCATGTATAAAACGTGACGGAATAGTTCGAGATATTTTCAAGCAAAAGGAACAATTATCGGCAATATATCAAGAAATATATGCACCTGTACAAGGGGAAATCGCTTCTTTGCTCGGAAATCTTGAAGATAATATTTCGTTTGAAGCTGAATTGTTTATGAACAATCCTAATCTTCATAAACACACTCTTGGGTTCATCAATCACAAGTTTAAAGGCAGATTTGGTAGATCCACAGAAGCAAGCAGCGAATTTGATAAACTATTCAGAAAAACAAACTTTGGTAATGTAGAAAGCGTTCTTGAATTTGTCCACGATTTATCAACCGCTGTTACCGAAAATTTTGAAAATGCAGAAAAGAAGGTTCAAGATCGCCAAGGTTTTTACGATTTTCTATACGGATTAAGTTATATAGGCGTGAACTTTAAACTAAAAATGGGAAAGCGAAACCTTAATGAATTATCGCCCGGTGAACGTGGTATTGTTTTACTTATCTTCTACTTAGCATTAAGTAAAGAAAGTAAACCCATTATTATTGATCAACCCGAAGATAATCTGGACAATCAATCGGTATATAGCAAACTTGTTCCTTGCATTTGTAAAGCAAAGCAACAGAGACAGGTAATCATTGTTACACATAACCCAAACCTTGCCGTTGCATGTGATGCTGAACAAATCGTATTCTGTGAAATGAATAAAGATACCTATCAAATCAGCTACACATCAGGGGCAATTGAAAACCCTGAAATTCGCAAACACGTTATTGATGTGCTTGAAGGGACAATGCCAGCTTTTGACTTAAGAAAGCGAAAATACAATTAACCATAACTAAAAAAAGAGAGCAGAACGGTTACTGAACAGGTCCAGTAAAAACGGACAATAGAAAAAAGCACCCCCTTATGGTAGAATGAAAAAGAACTACCATAAGGGGGATTTTGTATGTCAAGAGAGTATAGACACATACAACAGTATG
>NZ_JAEQMG010000084.1 GCF_016680995.1 Ruminococcus difficilis
GAATTGACAGCGGAGGAAATCAAGCGTCAGGAACAGTTGAAGCGTCACCGTATCGTGAGCCGTGAACGCTATCAGTTGATGAAAGCGGGCAAGCATAAAGTAGGACAGCCTTTTACCCTTAAATGTAAATGTTGTGGCAATTCATTTGAATCCAAGATGTCTAATACGCTGTTCTGCTCTCCAAAATGTCGAGCGAAATATTATCGTCGGCAAGAATCGGAAAAGCGGATGCGTGAAATAGTTTGCAATTACTGCGGTAAAACATTCGTTGCTACAAGAAGTGATGTCAAGTATTGTTGCAAGGAATGCAAAGAAGAAGCAAATCGTATCATGCGAAAAGAACGCTACGAGATGAAGAAACAACAAAAGTTGAATCAGAACACTTCCGACACGGTGTTCATCGAAGAAAAGAAAACAGCATAATAAATTAACGCTGCGGCGGCTTGTGAGAGCAATTTCACAAGCCGCCTTTTTGATTGGAGGTATTTATAATGAGTTTTACAGAGAAAGAGTTTTTACAGGCAAAGCATCGACTGGAAGAAGCGCAGGCTCGCAACCGTGTGAAGGAGCGTTCAGTTCGGACACATCGACTTATCCAAGAGGGAGCTATTTTAGAGAAAGCTATGCCGCAAGTTAGGCAAATGTCATTGGAACAGTTGGAGGGTTATCTATGCAGTCTGCTCAAATAATCATTATCAATGGGACGCTTCGAGAAATCGGAGCGTTTCTTCTTTTATCCCGAAGGGCGCACTTACTCACCACTGCCAAAACTCGCAGAGTTTTGGTAAGCGGTGGTATTTCAACATTCGTTGAAACCGTGCGCTCTCCGAGGGTTGCGGCTCCGTTGGAGCCTTGCGAAAGTTGCCTCAGAGCCGTCACCTTCCGTGCGGTTGCCTGTTCGTCAACCGCATTTTCTTTTTATGAAAAAGAAACAAAAATTCTGCCCGAAAGGTGTGATTTACAAGAATGGCGATCTATCATTTAGAAGCAAAAGTCATCAGTCGCAGCTCCGGTAGAAGCGCCGTCGCCGCATCCGCCTATATGAGTTGCTCCAAGATTTTGAACGATTATGACGGTGTGCTACACGATTTCACCCGCAAGCACGGTCTTGTGTGGGAGCATATCTTTTTACCCGAAAACGCTCCGCAGGAATGGCAGAATCGGAGCGAATTATGGAACGCCGTTGAACGTGCCGAAAAGACAAAGGACAGCCGACTTGCCCGTGAGTTAGTGGTCGCTTTGCCTGTTGAACTCAACAAAGAACAATGGATAAATCTGCTAACAGAATATATCCAAAATAACTTTGTTGCAGATGGTATGTGCGCTGACGTTGCTATTCACGATACTGACGGACACAATCCCCACGCCCATATTATGCTCACTGTCAGACCGTTGGACGATAAAGGCAAGTGGCAGTACAAGACCGAAAAGGAATATCTTTGTAAACACAACGGAGAAGAAAAAGGCTTCACCGCCGCCGAGTTTCTGAAAGCGAAAGCACAGGGTTGGGAGAAGCAATATCAATATTATGTCGGCAAAAAGAAGGTGTATATGCCGCCGTCAGAAGCGAAGCGGCACGGCTATGAGCGAGCCAACAAATATCCGAAAAGCACAAAATACGGTCGGCAGAATCCTATCACCGCCCGTTGGAACAGCGACGAACAGCTTGTGATATGGCGAGAGAATTGGGCGCAGAACACGAACAAATATCTTGATGAAGCGAATCGATCAGACGCCCATATCGACCACCGCAGTCACGCCGCAAGATGTATCGACGAGCAGCCTACGATTCACGAAGGCTATGTCGCACAAGCGATGGAGCGCAGAGGATTGATTGCAGACCGCTGTGAAGTCAACCGTCAAATCAAAGCTGACAACGCTCTGCTCTGTGAGCTGAAAGCTGCGTTTGCGAAAATCTCTCAGGCGGTCAAGAATACTGTCCCGGCTCTTGCCGAAGCGATGGAATCTCTGCGTGAAAAGGTTATCGTTATCAGCTATCATATCCTGCATACAAAAATCGGCAAGCGCAATATTACCGATTATGTTAAGGAGTTAAAGGCAAATTATGAAAGCTACAAGAGTATTGTCAAGCAGATCGCTGTAAAGAAGAAAGAACGGAAGGAACTTCAAAAACAGAAGAAGTCTACTCCCCTTATCAAGGTCATTACTCACCGTGATTTAGCTCGCCGCATCGCCGAGCTGACAGAAGAAATTGAAGAACTGAAATCCGAAAAAGCTCGCTTGCTTACCGCTATGGAGCGAACCGATGATAAAGATGTATCTACGGTCAATGACAGCCTTGACAGAATGCGGTCTGCTTTGAAGGAGTTAGACAAACGAGAAGAAAAATACACTGCTGAGCTAAACGAAGCCTTACAGCAATACGCTGAATACAAGGAGCAATCCAAAGAATTCAACACAGGCGAATTTGGAAAGGCTCGTTTGGATATTCGCTCTGATAAAGAACGTAATGCTCTTAATCAGATTTCAGATTCTTACGGCGAGTATTTCTCTCGCAGCACATTTTTCAGCAGCATCCGTGACGCAGATATGAAGCTCGACGACGAGATTAATATGCGAGCCGTCCGTGAATACGTTTATCAGCAGCGCAGACAAGCACATCAACAGCAAAGAAGCAGAAAAACGCACGGGCATGAGAGATAAATTTATATTGAGATGAATTTTATTAAGGTCATTTTATGCTAAAGTTATAGTTTTCTTTATAATTGAAATATAACAAAAAGGGCAAAAGCAAATAAAATTGTAACCGTCAAATAAACCACCGTATTGCCTTCCGCTCGGCAAATGTGCGAGAATATAAGCAAAAACGAAGTGAGCGGTTGTAGTCCATTGTATTCGAACGGATACGATCGTACACAATCGCACGGGGTGAAGTTATGCCAAAAGGGCTGCAAATTATCAAAGAAAACAATAATCTCGCGGAATGGTCGCGGCAGGTTGAAGAGTGCCGCACCAGCGGACTGAGTGTGCGCTCCTGGTGCGAGCAGCATCAGATTGCCGTCAGCACCTTCCACTACCGCCAGCAAAGGGTATGGAAAGCGCTACAAAAGAGTTCTCAGTTCGTTGAAGTTCCGCTATCCTTTGATGAGAGCCATAATGACAACATCGCGGCGTCGGTAAAAGTCGGCAGCATCTGCGCCGAAGTACATAACGGCGCGGATGAAGCTACGCTCGCCGCACTGTTTCGCATGCTTAAGTCATGCTAAGCGATTTCAGCGGATCGAAGGTCTATCTCGCCTGCGGCTACACCGATCTTCGCCGTGGGATCGATGGACTGGCAACCATCATTGAACAGCAGTTTCGTCTTGACCCGTGTTCCGACGCGCTGTTTCTGTTCTGCGGCAGGCGAACCGACAGAATCAAAGCGCTCTACTGGGAGGGCGATGGCTTTCTCTTACTCTACAAGCGACTTGAAAAGGGTAAGTTCCAGTGGCCGCGCAGCGAGAACGAAGCGCTCGGCATTACTGCTCAACAATACCGCTGGCTGATGGAAGGATTGAGTATCCAACAGCCGAAAGCTCATCGAAAAATGGAGAAAATAAAGTTCGGATAATTGCTCATAAACCCGCATAAATACTGGACTTTTCACTGCTTTTGTGGTATAATAAACACATAAAACAAAGCAGAAAAGTTGGGCGTTTATGAGTAAGAACAACAGTGAAACTGTCACGATCTCCAAAGCCGAATATGAGTATTTAACAGGTTTAAAAGATCTGGAGAAGCATTGCGCCCAGCTTGAGTCTGAATTGAACTGGCTGAAAGAACAGCTGCAGATCTCGAAGAAGAAAACCTTCGGCTCAAGCTCAGAGCGCACGGAACAGCTCTATCAGCAAATGACTTTGTTCTTCAATGAAGCGGAAGCGCTGGAGGATACCGAGAATAGAAACACAGAGATCACGGTAGAACAGTATAAGCGTAAGCAAAAGACCGGCTGCTTTGACAAGCTCCCCGAGAACATCGAGACCTACACCGTCGAGCATGAGCTCAGTGAAGAAGAACGCAGATGTCCCGATTGCGGTGAAGAGATGGAAGTCATCGGCAAGAAGATCACCAAACATCTGGAGATGATCCCTGCACAGGTAAGAATCCGTGAGGACGTATACTTTACCTACGCATGCAAAAAGTGTCATGAGAATGAAGCGGATACTCCGGTGATCGAAACACCTCAGCCGAATCCTGTCATCAAAGGCAGCTTTGCTTCTGCTCAGGCGATCGCGCATCTGATGACGCAGAAGTTTGTGATGCACTCTCCGCTCTACCGCCAGGAACAGGAATTGAAGCAGAAGGGCATTGAGCTGTCGAGACAGACAATGTCGAACTGGTTCATCACCACTTCGAAACTGTGGCTGGAGCCGCTGTATGAGAGAATGAAAGAGCTGCTCCTCAAAGAAAGTGTTCTCCATGCGGACGAGACTACCTTACAGGTTCTCAAAACAAAGGATAAGCCGACAGCGACCAAGAGTTACATGTGGCTGTACCGGACGAGCGGATGCTGTGAGACGCCGATCGTTCTCTATGACTACCGCCCGAACCGCAAGTCGGAGAATGCCGAGACCTTTTTGAAAGAGTTTAAAGGTTATCTGCATACAGACGGCTACAAGGCATACCGTGGGATCGAAAATGTTACGATTGTCGGCTGTTGGGCGCATGCCAGAAGAAGATTCTGCGAGGCGCTGGAGGTTCTGCCGGAAGAACAGCGCAAAGGTTCGACGGCTGCTATCGGTCTGGATTACTGCGGTAAGCTGTATGAGATTGAAAAGAAAATGAAGGACAAGCGTCCGGAAGATAGGCTGAAAGATCGACAGGGGCAAGCGAAACCGCTTCTGGACGCATTCTTTGCGTGGGCAAAATCTCTTCGGAACATCGCGCCGAAGAGCAAGCTCGGCAAAGCAGTCAATTATCTGATTGAGGAAGAGACATACCTGCGACGTTACATTGAGGACGGTAGGCTGGAGATCGACAACAACCGTGCAGAGCGCAGCATCAAGCCTTTCGTTATCGGCAGAAAAAACTGGCTATTTGCCAACACACCGTCGGGTGCAAAGGCAAGCGCGACAGCTTTCAGCATCATCGAAACAGCAAAGGAAAACGACCTCGATCCATACGAGTATCTCAAGTATGTTTTCGAAAAAGCGCCAAATCTGAAGGAGAATGAATCCATTGATATCCTCCTGCCGTGGAACGCACCGGACGACTGCCGCTCAAAAGCGGCTCCCTCAACTGAATAAATTATCCTTAAATAACCTCATCCGCCACAGTACCAAACCAGTAACTGTGGCGGATGTTTCTTTGCCTCATTTGACGCTTACATATTTTCTTGTGATTTCTTTTTGTGGATAAGGTATAATAAAATGCGCAAAAAGAATATGGCATAAAAAGAAGACATAGTTTGCAGAATCTGTTAGAATGAAGTTACGACACAAAACATTCTGAAAGGAGACAGCAAACTATGTCCAAGAAAATTGTACAACTAAATGAAGAAGTAATCAAGGGGGAAATCAAAGAATTAGTCAGAGGAAGCGTCGAAGAGACGCTCAACGAGCTGTTGGAGTAGGAGGCTGAGAAGCTGACGCAGGCGGCGAGATACGAGCGAAACGAAGCGCGCAAAGGCTACCGCAGCGGTCATTATGACAGAAATCTCACCACGACCTCCGGCGACGTAACACTCCATGTACCTCGTCTGAAAGGCGTGAGCTTTGAAACGGCAATCATCGAAAGATACCGCCGCAGAGAAAGCAGTGTCGAAGAAGCGCTCATCGAGATGTACCTCGCGGGAGTATCCGTGCGCCGTGTCGAAGACATCACCGAAGCTCTCTGGGGTACCAAGGTCTCTCCTTCCACGATCAGCGAGCTGAATAAGAAAGCGTATGTTCACATCGAGGAATGGCGCAATCGTCCTCTGCAAGGCGGCAGGTATCCTTATGTGTATGTAGACGGCATCTATCTTCGCGGCAACTGGGGCGGAGAGTATGAGAATGTAGCCGTATTGGTAGCAATCGCAGTGAATGAGGATGGTTACAGAGAGGTTCTCGGAGCCGCCGAAGGTATGAAAGAGGACAAAACCAGTTGGGTGAACTTCTTCAAATGGCTGAAAAGCAGAGGGCTAGAAGGTGTTAAGCTCATCGTAGGCGATAAGTGTCTCGGTATGTTTGGATATAGCGTTGAAATTGAGCACCTCGGCCGCTTGAATTGAGCAGGTCCGTCGCTGAAATTGAGCACCTTCGTCGGCGAAATTGAGCAGTGCCGTCGCGTGATTGCACATTGACAAGTAAGCGTGCGCATATTACAATAAAAGTGCTTTACTCACAGGAGGATAGGGCAACGCTGAGGAGCGACCCGAGCGCTTGTGAGGTTTGCGAGTGATGGGCGATGTCGGTTTTGCCGGCACCGCCTTTTCATCACTCGGAAATCAAAGCGCTAAACCTCGGGTTCGGGCAGAGCCCGATGAGCCGCAGGCTCCTTTTAGTTTTCTTTGTCTATGCCGAAAAGTTTTCTCATGGACTCTTTGCACTCAATCACCACGCGGTAGGAATCGTGCACGATGCGGTCGCAAATCGCGTCAGCCACAATCTGCGAGCCGATTTTGTCACGCCAGCCCTTTACTCCAAATTGAGAACAGAAGATAATTGAACCTTTCTTGTATCTGCTCTCTGCGATTTCCAACAAATCCCGCGCCTGCGATTCTTCGAGCCTGTACAAAAGCCATTCATCGAGGATCAGCAGCGCGGGCTTTTTGTACTGCTCAATAACCTTGGAATATGTGCCGGCTGTTCTTGCAATCGCAAGCTCTGTCAACAGCTCAGGTAATCTGACATATCTGACCGGATAGGATTTTCTGACTGCCGCCATCCCCAACGCGCAGGCAAGATATGTCTTTCCGCAGCCTGTTGCACCCATCAGCAGAATATTGTGGTGCTCATGGATATAGCTGCATTCAGCGAAACGAGTGATTTGCGCCTTATCGAGATTTCTCTGAGGAAGATACGAAATATTCTCAATGCAAGCCGATGGGTCGGCGAACTGTGCCTTCTTGATCATTCTTGTCAGCGTATTGTTTTTACGGGTAGTCCACTCGGCGTCTACCAAAAGTCCGAATCTGTCTTCAAATGAAAGAGAGGAGATTTCAGGATTGGTAAGCTGTTCCCTGAATGTTTCCGCCATCGTCCCGAGGCGAATCTCGCGCAGCTTTGAGATGGTGCTTTCCGTCAGCATTAGTCCTCACCTCCGTAGTAATCGGCGCCTCTGGTGAAGCTGTAAGCATCTGAAGATAAAGCTTCTGCCTGCTGACTCTTCCCGGTTTTATCCTGACCTGTCGACAGAATTACCTGTATATTTTTGCAGGAAGGACGCGGCGTAAATGTTAACGCCTTTTTACAAGCGTTTTCAAGTCTCTCCGGCGTATACTTGTCAGCAAGCTTAAGAATGCCCATACACGCCTTGTAGCCCTGCTGCTCGACCTTGTAACCGTTAAGAATGGCAGCGACGACCGTTTTTGTGGATGAGCCGATTTTCGCCGCCCATTTAATGAAACGGTCGCCGTTCCACTGCACATATTTTTGATGATTTGGCGGCATATGCTCCTCGTTTGTGCTGTATTGATTGGCCCTGCCGTAAAGACGGCGGTGGGAACAGATTCTGTTGCCGTCAAAGAATACCTCGACGGTATTCTTGGTCAAACGAACATCCACCTTCTTTTTGATGTACTCGAACGGTACGGAATAGTTCATTTTGTCAAGAGAAATGTGGTAGTTTGGCGCTACCATCGCAATCTTCCATGTCGAAAGCTCATACGGATGTAACGGCAGCGGCATCAGAAATGGCTTTTCCTCTTGAAAAAGCGTTGCGCGGCTGCCGTCTTTCTTTTGAAAAGGTTTATGGTTGAATTGACAGAGCCTTTCCGAAATTGCCTCGTTCAGCTCAGGCAGAGAAAGGAATTCCCTGTTTCTCAGCGCAGCGAGGATGTATGTGGAGATTACTCCGACAGTCCCCTCAACCATTGCTTTATCCTTGGGCGCTCTCACGCGACAGGGCAGAATCGCGGTATTGTAATGCTCGGCGAGCTCGGCATAGGATTTGTTGAGCTTGATTTCATTCTTGCCATGCTTATCCACACCGGTCTTAAGATTGTCGCACTGAATGATTTTTGCAACACCGCCAAAGTACTTGTAGGCATTTACATGCGCCTCTGTCCAGCACTCCTGATTCATAGAGAGAAATCCCTCTACATACGAATATCCGCTGAACGGCAGCGTTACAACGAAAATATATACCGGAATTCTTTCGCCTGTATCGGTGTCGATGATGGAAGCGGTGTCTCCTGCCCAGTCAACCTGCATAACCTCGCCGGGTTTGTGGTCGAGGTGCATGGTCGCTCCGGTTTTCGTCATGTGGTCGCGGTAATACTTTTTGAACTGAGTAAGCTGATACGGGATTTCTCCGTTCTTCTTGCATTCCTCGGCATACTCCAGCCAAAGCAGATTCAGAGTTACGTTGCTTTTGAGCATTTCCCGTGCAACATACGCATAATCGGGCATTTTGTACGCAACCTTGAGAGGAGCGTTTGGACGAATGATTTCGGCAAGCTTTGTGTCGGACATTCCTTCGGGCAAAGGATACTTCAATCCGTTTGCCTCAGCCTGCTTGATTGTCTGCGCTACGGTATTTCTGGAATATCCGCAGATCTCGGCAATCTGTGTTTTATTGAGTCCGAGATTGTACAGTCTCAGAATCTCACGGTAATTGGTCATGTGATGACCTCCTTCGGTATTATTCACGCTTACGCGCGTATTACCATTTTACCGTGAGATTTTTTGCTGTTCAATCACGCCGACGCCACTGCGCACTTTATGCGACGAAAGTGCGCAATTCCGCCGACGCCGGTGCTCAATTCGCGCGGCTGCGGTGCTCAGTTTTGGGCGACGTATTCAGTATGTTGGAAGCGGTGGGAGAAGTGTTTCCCGACGCCAAGTACCAGAGATGTGTTGTCCACTTCTACCGCAACATATTCAGCGTTGTGCCGAAGTCCAAGGTGAAATTTGTAGCAAAGATGCTCAAGGCGATCCACGCCCAGGAGAGCAAGAAAGCTGCCCGCGAAAAGGCTAAGCTTGTTGTAGAAGAGCTTAGGCAAATGAAGCTGGAGAAGGCGGCGAAGAAGGTGGAAGAGAGCATTGACGAGACACTGACTTACTGCGAATTCCCATCTGAGCACTGGACGCGGATTCGGACGAACAACGTCATCGAAAGGCTGAACAGGGAGATCCGCAGACGTACAAGGGTTGTCGGTTGTTTTCCGGACGGCAACTCGGCGCTGATGCTCGTTTGTGCCCGCCTCAGACACGTTGCCGGCACACAGTGGGGCAACAAAAAGTATATGAACATGAAGCATTTGGAGGCGTTACTGGACGACGCTTTCCTTGCCGGTTGATCTTCATTCACAGATCCTGCAATCTTTTTTGCGCATAATTCTTGACAGTACCAACCACCACCTTTGTCAAAAAGCATTTCATCTAAATAACGCATAAACAACGATAATGTTACAGACTTTTCAAAAAAACAACAGCGCAGTCTTTCGACTGCGCCGCTGTTTTATGGCAACTAATAAATTGTCTTGTTAAAGGGTTACACCCTGAAAACTGAACAAAGTGAGAGATAAAGGAGAGATAAGCGGACTGACCAAAGAGTTTGTGGTCAAGCCCTCGACCTATTAGTACTGCCAAGCTAAACATGTCGCCATGCGTACACACGCAGCCTATCAACCTCGTAGTCTACAAGGGGTCTTACTCGCATAAAGCGATGGGATATCTAATCTTGGAGTCGGCTTCACGCTTAGATGCTTTCAGCGTTTATCC
>NZ_JAEQMG010000085.1 GCF_016680995.1 Ruminococcus difficilis
TAACGAAAATGGGTTGCCGGTCGGCTTATGCAAGGCGAATTACCTCTACTACGTCACCACCGCCGGCGGTCCCTACGACCCGACCTACAGCTACGGCTATATCGAGAGCCTCGCAAAAATCTTCTTCGGCATTCCGAAAACGCATTTAGTGAAAGCCGAAATGCTTGACATTGCCGGAAACGACGCGGAGAAAATCCTAAACAACGCGATCAACAGCGTACTCTTTGATTAACTGCCGCAAAAATGAGACGTGCTCAAAAATCGCCGACACCGCGCGAACGCTCTTTGTCGGGTACTCACCCTGTTTTTCCCAACAAATCGCACACAGGGCGATACACGGCGAAACAAAGGTGAATTATCCTTCCCCTCTGCATTTGGCTATCTTTTCTTCTACTTATACTTTTACAAAAAAGGGGATATACACAAAACCTAATCACTACAATGGCTCCGTAGGTCAAAGTATTTTCTTATCGCTCGTTACAAATCTTTAGAATTAATAAAGCAACTTTACGTTTTCAGCAAATATTAGCAGGTGTTAGATGGACAAGACTATAAATGCAACTGTTTTTTCTGCCGAAGAATTTTCGCCATACGAAAAAACTATTTATTACTTAGCGATTTCTGCAAGCTTGATCAAATCTTACCCAATAGCCATAGATGATATCGGCATTATTTCATCCCTGTTGAAGGTAGATGACACTCTTCTTAATAAGGCTCTTGATATGTATTCTGGCGAAGCTCTCCCTTTTTATGTGGCTTTTGGAAAAGATATCATTGAAATAAATGATTCTTCCAGTGCGGATTTGTTTTATGGCATTTTACAAGCTGTTTGGATTTACAAAGCATTAAATCATTTATCGCTTTCGACCGAAAAAGAAGCAATCATTGAAAACTATCGTTGTTTTAATTACTGTATAGATAGATTCAATATGCTGAATTCATTCTCTTCTGTTTTTGAAAGCGTATCGCAAAATCTGTTTTCTTTGGAATACTCTGTTTTCGGGAATAACACATTTTCACCCGCTGAACTCCTAAAAACTATAGAAACTATACTCTTATGCGAAGTGGATGAAGCAAAAAATGTGCTTACAAATGAAAGCGATTATATATACAATTGTTTACCTATACTTTACCGTTCTTTTGAATTTGAAATAAAAACAAGAGTACATACAGTTTATTTAATTCTATCAACTCAAATTATTAAACATTCTATTTTTTTCAATGGCACTATTAAGCAAATTGCCAATGAAATGTATGAGCACCTTTTGGGTATGTTGCAAAATGCTTGGCTTATAGCTGCACAAGTAGAATTATTACCAATGCAATATTCAGATATTCCTGAAAAGCGAACTCGAAAAGACAGAACAACTAGGATACAATTGTTGTACGGATACCCAAACTATGATTCATACTGCATTCGTTTAGATTTGAAACATAAAGGTCAAGGATTCGTTCATTATAACAACAAAAGCTAATATGGGCACTTGGTATGACCGAGTACCCATAATAAAAGATAACTACGGAATCCGCACCATTACACCTTATGAGTGCTTGGCGTTAATGGGATTTCCGGAAGAATTTAAAATTGCCAATATACCACTGAAAAGCGCATACAAACAAATCGGCAATTCCGTTTGCGTACCAATCATTAAAAAGACAGCGAAACAGATTTATTGAAGAATCCATCCAAGAAGAAATGGAGCTTACAGACGGAGTAGCCGCTATAAAAGAATTTGAGTCTTTATCGGAGGACAAATAATGGGTACCAGCAGTATTGGCAGAATTATTTCTATTGATACCTATAAAATAATAGCGGAATTATGTCTAATAGAAATGGAGCATAAGGAGGTATTAAAAATGAAACAGATAAATACAGGTATCAAAAACCTGAGAGCATTAATTGTTCCAATGGCAGCCATGGCAGAAACCTCCGGACCTTCCTCACGGTGCAGGTTATTGGCAGAAGGTTTCAGGAATGTTGGGATCAAAACTGCAGTCTGCATGGCAAAAGATCCAAATTATAAAGAGATATCCGATATACCAAATTATTATCTTGATGTTCCGATGCCTTTCGGACTGCCTGAGTTTATTGCATCGCGGACTTTTCCTGTCGCTCAAAAGTTGGGGATCGTTTCAAAAAAGGCAGTAAACAGCTTTGACCAGGTTCTTTATTTTACCGGGAATCTTGACTACCGCTATTTAACAAAAAGCGTTGCTTCAATTCGGAAAGCCATACGGGAATATAAACCTGATTTTATATATTCAGAATTCAATATTTCTGCCATCATAGCCGCCAAAAAAGAGAACCTCCCGCTTTATGCTACTGTCAGTTACCCTACACAGCATGAATTTTCACATAAAACCTCTCTTGCAAAAGGACTAAACAAATTGTTAAGTGATTTGCACCTTCCGAAGGTTGATTCGGCACTCAAGTTATTTGACTGGCCGGAACAAAAATTCTGTCCAAGCATCCGAGAACTTGAACCTATTGAAAAGCCGGATGTATACTATTGCGGTTCTTTTAAATCTGTCAAAAAAATGGACTTTAATAGAGATAAGATCGTTGTCTATATGGGAAACGGTACTGTATCAGCTTCAAAGATGCTGAAGGTTATATGCAAAGCTTTTAGTAACAGTTCATACGAAGTTTTCATTGCTTCCTCCTATCTGAAAGAAAAAACTAATGACAACATTCACATTGCACACCGATGGGATTTTAATACATTACTTGATGAATCGGTTTTATTCATCAATCACGGCGGTCAGAACAGTATTGTTGACGGTCTGCTTCACGGTGTACCTCAGATCGTTGTTCCTGGAAAAGTCTTTGAAAGAAAGTTTAACGCAAAATGTATCACAGACACACAATCCGGCGTAACCGTTGAATATAAGGATTTTGATGAGGAGCATATTAGAGCTGCAGCCAATACCGTCATTAACTCAGCTATAATGGTCAAAAACGCAGAACAGCTTGGAAGAAAGCTTTCAGAATGCGGAGGAATAAATGTAATCATCAACAGGATATTTTGCTGTTTAAGTCCATAACTGACGTCATTTTAAAGTAAGCGTCAAATCCCGATCGTCTTTCTCCACGAAATCTGAAAAAGTATAATAAACTCCAAGTAAACATTCAGACCAAATGAGAAAATCTAAAATAGTCTGAACAAGTCCAATGGAGTAAATCAGAGTATTTTAGACGGAGGTAAGACAAGTGGAAAAGACGGCAAGTGAAATAGCGATGGTAAAGAAGAATGTCCGGCTGCAGGAGTGGGAACGACAGATCGAAGAACAGAAATCGAGCGGTCTGAGCGTTCAGGAGTGGTGCCAACAACACAGCATATAACCCAAAACATATTACTACCATCTGCGCAAGGTAAGAGAAGAGTTTCTGAGGTCAGGCAAATCTGAAAATACACAAGCACAAATAGAAGCAGAAAGATCTGTAGTACCGATCCTGACCACCTCATCAGATAGAAATATAACCATCGAGAAAAACGGGATGCGCATTACATTGCCGGAAAGCATTTCAGCAGATATTTTAATTGCGGTGGTGGATAAGCTATGCTGAACGATCTTCCTTGTGGAACGCAGGTATATCTTGTCACAGGCTACACTGACCTTCGCAGGTCAATAGATGGTCTTGCAGCCATTGTGCAGGGTCAGCTCCGGCTTGATCCATTTTGTAAAGGATTGTTCCTGTTTTGTGGTCGTCGGTGTGACCGTATCAAAGGACTTCTTTGGGAAGGAGACGGATTCCTGCTGATTTACAAGCGGCTTGATAACGGCAGATTCCAGTGGCCTCGAAACGAAACAGAAGCAAAGCTTCTGACACCGCAGCAGACACGTTGGCTTTTAGAAGGACTGAAAATCGAACAGCCAAAGGCTATTCGTGACGGAAAGCCCGGCATTCTCTATTAAAATACAGTTATCGAAAAATTAACACAAAAAGGTAGAATCAGCCCTCCGTTTCTGATATGATAAATGTATCATTCAGGGACGGAGGATTGTTGTATGCCGGATCAGGAGCGTGAAAAATATCTGAAAGAGATCAGTTCACTGCACGCTGAAAATGCGACACTCAAAGAAGAAATGGCGTAAGCGTCAAATAACCGGTGTATAGAAAACCCACGGAACAGGAGATAGTATCCCGAACCGTGGGTTTAGATTTACAGTGATATGATAATATTCCCGCTGCGTTTGGCATGGAGATAGATCTCTTTAAAATCAGAGGAATAATTTTTTCCGAAATGCATATTCGTGATGGAAACCAATCCGTCAGAAATAATAACATCTTTCCACGGAAGCAGTGTTACGGTCAACAAAACAGGCGGTTTTCGTTTACGATACTGAATCATTTCTTCCCAGGTTGAAAACAGACCATTTACAAGATATACTCTCCGGTTATCAGTACTTATAAATACCGAACCTTTTTTCAAATGCCTTTCAAGTATAAAATCTCCTGTAATATGTCGTTTCCAACTGCTGACAAGTTCACGACATTCATCATTCAGATTTGTCTGTTCAAGGTATTCGTCTATCAGATGATCGTTTGTCCAAAGTGTATTTGCAACTCTTAAAGCATTTTTGACATCAATACCCTTTGATTTTTCAAACCTTACAGTTTTGTATTTCTGTATGAAGAAAGTTTGTGTTTAACCATTATGCTGTTATCATATATGATAACAAATCAGTGAGGTGATTTATATCAAAGTAAAGTACAGTTTACAAGGGACTACACAGGGTAGGTATCTGACGGGAGGGGTGCCGCCAGTCAGATTTTCCATGTGATGTTCAAGCTGTCGCTTGTGGCGGCTATGGTGGTGATCATCAAATCCACCACACGCCGCTTGTCATCAAAAGATACATTCTCCCAGGTATCGAGGTAGCCGGAAATCTGGCTGACCTGTTCCGGGCTGATGGCCTCCACAGTCAACTCCGCTATCCTTGCCAGAAGTTCCTGCTTGCGCCCGTCCAGTTCCGCTATCTTCACATTCACATAGGAGAACAGGACATTGTTTGCCCCCGTCAGACTGTCCACCAGCTTTTCAATCTCGCTGTCTACATGGGCAAGTTCCACTTGCAGGGCGGTGATTTTCGGGTTTGCCTTTGCCGCTTTCTTTTTTCCTGTCAGCGTCTTGTAGCTTGCCAGCTTCTTTACCATCTGCTGATAAACAACCGCTTCCAGTTCCGAAGTGATGATTTTCCCACAGCCAGGACAGCTTTTATTGTCCAGCCGTTTCGTGCAGCGGAGATACTGTTTGCCGGAGGGATTGTAGATACTCATAAGAGCATACCCGCAATTCCCGCACTTGATTTTTCCTGCCAGCCATGTGTGGGTGGCTTTCCGGGCAGACTGGATTTTCATGTTGTTCATCAGCTTCTTGCGGCAGGTCAGCCAGGTGTCGGAGGGGACGATACCCTCATGGGGAGCCAGTACCAGCATTTGGTCTTTTAAGTCGTTTTTCTTGCTGGCCTTTACATCTCGCCCTTGATACAGATAGCAGCCGTTCATGCCCGTAAAATCGGCAACGTCATTGACAATGACTGTACCTTGACTTTTGAAAAATTCGTACACATCAAGGTCTGCCTGCACATAGACAGGATTGCGTAACATCTGCGCCAGCGTGGGGCGTATCAGCTCTTTGCCATGGAACAAAATCCCCTGTTCGGCAAAGTACCGGGTAATGTCCCCGTAGGAAGTTGTGGGCTGGGCGTACATCTCAAACATCAGCCGGATATTGGCCGCTTCCTCCGGGTTTACCACCAGCTTCTTTGTGTTGATACCGTCCATCTTGATAGGCTCCGTATGGAAGCCGTAAGGGGCTTTCCCGCCCATCTTAAAGCCCCGCTGACTGCGGGAGTAGTAAGCGTCCGTTACCCGCTTCTGTATCGTTTCCCGTTCAAGCTGGGCGAACACGATACAGATATTCAGCATGGCCCGTCCCATCGGCGTGGAGGTATCAAACTTTTCCGTAGAGGACACAAACTCCACATTGTACTGCTGGAACAGCTCCATCATGTTGGCAAAGTCCAGAATGGAACGGCTGATACGGTCGAGCTTGTAAACCACGACCTTTGCAATCAAGCCCCGCTTGATGTCCCGCACCAGTTCTTGAAACTTCGGACGGTCTGTGTTCTTGCCGCTGTACCCTTTGTCTGTGTATTCCTTGCAGTTACCGCCTTTCAACTCGTATTTGCAAAATTCAATCTGGCTTTCAATGGAAATGCTGTCCTTTTTGTCTACCGATTGTCTTGCATAGATTGCGTCTATCCGATTGTTCATATTGTCGCTCCTTTTCTTAAAAAAGAAACGGAGCTGCTGACAGTTCTATTATACCGCCAGCAGCCCCGCAAATCAATGATGGGTTTGGAAAACCTTATGTCCCGGCTTCCTCACTCTCCCGCTTGTCGGCGTACTTGCGGAACACCTCATAAAGCTGCTGTTCCAGTTCCCGGCGTTTGGCTGCTTCCTGTTCCGGCGTGAACACCGGGGAGAGATTTTCCAGTGTGATTTCCTTTCCCTGAAAAGTCACGATTTCGATTTCCTTTTTGTATCTGATATTACTTATAAGATCACCTTTCCTTTCCATGCTGCCGCTGTTGCCGTTTCAGTTCCGCTAAAATCTCCGGCGGGATACGGTCAACCAGCCGCCGCATATCGTCCAGTTCGCTTTTTAACTTCGCCCGTTCCATCGTGTCATTCATCTTGCCTTTTTCGCTGGCCTTTGCCCTGACTTCCAGCTTTTCATTTTCCGCTAACAAGTCATTGATTGTGACCTTGTATTTTTTCAGTTGCCCGGAGAAGTTCTCCATCTGCGGAAACCACTTTTTCAGCATGGAGAGGGCTTCCTCTTTCTTCTTTCCGGCGTTCAGCGGGGTAATGCCGGAGAGAACCGCTTCAATGGCCCTCGCCTGTTTGGAGAGGTTGACCGCCTGTTTGAACAGCCGGGTGGGGATATGCTTCCGGCCCGTCTTGCTGGCGCTTTCCCCACGCTCCAGGTCGGGGTACTGCTCCACCATACAGGCGTGAAAATCGTCCTGCCACTTCGTCAGATTGGCCCGGTTGCCGATAATTTCTTTGGCGCACAGGCGGTTGTCCTTTGTCAGCGGCACAAAGACCAAGTGCAGATGGGGCGTTTTTTCATCCATGTGTACCATAGCCGAAACGATGTTCTCCCGGCCCACCCGGTCAATGAGGAAGTCCGCCGCCCTCTGGAAGTAGGCCGCTATCTCCTTTGGGGACTTGCCCTTGAAAAACTCCGGGCTGGCGGTAATCAGCGTGTCCACAAACCGAGTGCTGTCCTTGCGGGTGCGGCATCTGGCCTGCTCGATGCGGCTCTGAATGAAATGGTAGTAGCGGCCATCCGGCTTGACGATGTGGAAATTGTACTTGCTCCGGCTGGTGTCAATGTCCGGGTTGCTGGCGTACTGCTCCTTTTTCCGTTCATGGTGGGCTTCCAGCGGCCCCGCCGGGTGGCCCTTGTGCTTCTCAAATCGCAAAATTGCGTGTTGTGCCATTGAACTCCTTTCCCCATTCCATTCCTTTCCGGCGGGTTTTCCCGCCGAAAATATCTCTGATAGGATTGGAATGGAATGAATGTAAATAGATGGTTTTAATCTCTGTATTTCTATATACCGTCAGATTTCCGTACTTCAAGAGGATTGATTTTCGTACTCGCCAAGTACGGTTTTCAGCCCTCCGGCGTACCATAACCGGATTTCTTGAAGTCGGTGTTTGGAACCGCTTCATAGGATTTCGGGTAAATGCGGTTGGGTTTTCCACAGCCCTGTTTCTGGATTTCCACCAGCCCCGCATACTGCAACTCCCGCAGGGTGTTGACCGCTTTCTGCCGCCCGCAGCGGAGCAAAGCGACCACCTCGCAGATGGGGTAGTACAGGTAGACCCGCCCGTACTCGTCCGCCCAGCCGTTCTTCCGGGACAACTCCGCCCGGCGCAGGACAAAGGCATACAGCACCTTCGCTTCGTTGCTCAAGGGCTGGAATGTGGGTGCTTCAAAAAGGAAATTGGGGAGCCGGGTGAAACTGAACGCCTTTTCCGGCTGGTGAATATAAATCGTGTTTGTCATAGCGTGTTTTGTGGACGGTTAGAGGCCCGTTTTCCGGGGCGAATGATAAATGATACCAGCCGCCCCGGTTGAGGGCTTGCGGAGCCTTGCAAATCAAGGCTTTTCCCGCTCTTAACTGTCCACAGCAGACCTCCTTTTCCGTTCACTTTCTGTTTTCTGCCGCCTGTGAACTCTGGCGGCGCAGTCCGGGCAGTATTTGCCCCGGTTGGACTTCGGGACGAACACACCGCCGCACTCCGCACAGCGTTTCAAGTCCCTGTCCCGGTAAATCTCCGCTTCCAGCGTCCTGTCCAGCGGCAAGACCGCCCAGCGGAACCACTTGCAGCAGACGGAGAACGAAATCATCTGCGGACAGGCGCAGGTGTCGCCATCGTCCAGCGCAAGGCAGTTTCCGTCCTCGCAGTTGCAGCACTCCCGGCGTATCAGGCCGCTGGCTCGTCTCTTCTGGGGCGGGGTTATGCGGTAGGGGGAGCCGTCCGGCCTGTGTTCCAGCGGCGGCAGGTGTTGATAGGGTCTTTTGCTCATGCGTCCCTCCGTTTTCTTTGGCGTGTTCTGTTTCCAAGGTGCTTGTCCATCGATGAACTATCCCAAGTCTACACCTTTTTGACCGCCTGTGCCGTATATCCAAGAGGTAGGAAATCAGCCTGAAAAACTCCCTATTTCCACGCTCTCGGATTTGTGATATAATCAAAAAAAGATAAAAGACAAATTCAGGTTTCTGGTCTTCTTGCACAAAATAAAGGAGGAGCTATTATGCAAATTGTTTATATTCCAAGCGAATCAATGTCTGTTCAAGGTAAAAAAGATGAAATCTATAAAAGATATGGGAAAGACTGGAATATTAGAGAACAGGGAGGAGGTAACGGAAATTGGTTGTTGACCAGAAAAAGTGATGTGCTTGTAGATGGAAAAAGTTATCGTACTTTTGTACTTGAACACTACGGTAAATCCAAGCTGACAGCGAAGCTTGTTGATAAATTTCGTGAAGATGTAGCAAATGGTAAAATAAAACTGTAAATGCCTATGCCGTTATGCTATGAGCATAGTACATAGCATAACGGCTTCTCTTTCGTTGAGCTAGCAAGGAGGGTGAATATGTCTTTATCCATACAAGAGCGATTAAAAGACCTACGTGTGGAGCGTGGCTTGACGCTGGGGCAGCTTGCGGAGCAGACCGGGCTTTCCAAGTCTGCGCTGGGCAGTTACGAAACGGAAGACTTCAAGGACATCAGCCACTATGCCCTTATCCGGCTGGCGAAGTTTTACGGTGTGACCGCTGATTATCTGCTGGGGCTGTCTGAAATGAAAAATCACCCAAACGCCGATCTTGCAGACCTGCGTTTGAGTGATGAAATGATTGACCTGCTGAAAAGCGGGAGGATAGACAATACCCTGCTGTGTGAGCTGGCGGCGCACCCGGATTTCCCCCGGCTGATGGCTGACCTTGAAATCTATGTGAACGGAACGGCACTGAAACAGGCGCAGGGTGCAAACGCCATAGTGGACACGATGAGCGCAACTGTTATAAAAAAGCATAATCCTGGCATGAGTGATACGCAGTTAAGACAGCTTATCACCGCCCATATTGATGAGGACGAGTTTTGCCGCTATGTGATACAACGGGACATAAACGGGATTGCCCTTGCTCTGCGGGAAACACACAAGGACGATTTTTTCAGCGTCCCAGAGGATAACCCGCTAAAAGAAATGCTGGAAACTGCTGGTGAAATCGTCAGCCAGGACAGCGACACGGAACAAGCGTACTTGGCGTTTATCTGCAAACGGCTCAAGCTGAATTTTAGGAAGCTGTCAGTAGAAGAACGGAAGTGGCTGAAAAAGATTGCGGAAAAATCCGACTTGCTGAAGAATCCAAAACCGCAGAGAGGACGAAGATAAAAAATGCCTGAACGGCGGTTCTGGTTTTTCAGAACCACCATCCAGGCATTTTGTTTAGTAATAGAAAAAGGTGCAGTTGATTATTGCGTATTGTCAATCTCTCTCAAACCGGGTAGTAAAAATACGGCAAGCGCAACGATGATAATGCCAATTCCGCAAATGACAAACCATTTCTCAACTCCCAGCCGCTCCGCCAGAGGCCCGGAAATGACAAGGCCAAACGGCATGGCGAGGGAAGCGGCGCTTGTCAGTAGAGAAAAAACTCTCCCCAGATATTCTGGTTTGACCGTTTCTTGAAAAATCGCATTTTGCACACCGTAAAATGGAGCGGAAATTCCCATAACAGTACAGCACACAACAAAGACAAGAAATGCGTCTGGCGGCAAAAGCCCGGAGAGCATATTGCTAACGCCCATCAGGAGAACGGAAAGACCGATGGTGTACCGCCGTTTCTTAAAACCGCCCCAAATGCTCAGAATGACTCCGCCAAGCAGCATACCAACCGCAAAAGCAATTTCAGCGGCAGAGGCATGGGCCGGTGTTCCTTTGAAGTATGACATACAGATGAGAGGAAAAAGCGTACTGATTGGCATATAAAAGAACATATAAATTACACCAATCCAGAGCAGAGCAAAGAGGCCCCTGTTTTGCTTTAATACCACATACCCCTCTTTCATATCCTGTAAAAACTGTTGTCTTTTCGTTTCTGGACATAGTTCAGGCGTTGGTATGGACGAAATCGCAACAGTCACACAGGCAAGGATTGCACCCACAATATCTAACAATATAATTGCATTAAGAGGCCAAACAGCATATAAAAACGCTGCGGCAGCTGGACTGATAATCGCACTTACTGCTTGCATGGTCTGCGTGTAACCAGCGCATTTTGTAAGTTCCTCTTTTGGCACAATCATAGGTGTTGCTGCGCTGAATGCTGGAGAATGAAAAGCAGTTCCCGCACTTCGGATTAACAGGACAACCATAATAGACCATACGGGCAATTCCATGTAAAACGCCACCAGCGCCAGAATACCGCCAGCGGCGGCAATTATCAAATCCGCACCAATCATTACGCTTTTACGGCTGTGCCGGTCAACAAAAGCACCTGCAAACGGGCCTAAACAGGCTTGCGGCAAAAATCCAATCAGTGTTGCCGCCGTCAATATGATTGCAGAATTAGTTTTCGCAACCAAATAAAAGATAATGGCCATTTGCAAAATACCGCTGCTAATAAAGGATATTGCTTGTCCGGCAAGAAGTGTAAAATAAGTTTTTCTCCATGAATTGTTGTTTTGGGTCATAATGCGAACCTCCTTTTTTATTGCATTGTTCCTTTGTTTCTGCAATAAAAAGCAGGCGTTGTCCCACAGAGAGGGCAGACGCCTGCATAACAACAAAGCACGAAAAAACACCACGATACAGTTCAAAGACTGCTCGTGTCAAACCTACGTGTTCCTTTGCATACGCACGCAAAAAAAGCCCACCATCATGTGGAAAGGTACTTCTACTTTTTATTGCTTATTAGCGTACACAAATTAACACACGTAAGCCTCCTTCCAATCTCAAACTGTCGCACAGTATAACACACATCCGATAGACTTGTCAACCATTTTTAACCTTGTTTTCCATCTTGTTTTTCCATCTCTTACGGGCAGTAGCAAAGCCAGGCGAGCCAGTCAACGGTCAAGATGAACGGCGCTTTCAGCGCCGCCGTTGACAGTCTCGCCCGTCTTTGCTAATGGGTAATCAAGGCGGGAAAGCCATTTTAGGGCTTTCCCGCCCATTTCAATTTTGGGAGAAGAAAGGCCCCAAAATGAACGAGTGCGGCCAAACACTTTTAGGGATTGGCCACCTTGTCCACCCATCCAGCGGGGCGGCGGGGAACGGTCAAGGCCGGGCGTCAGCCCATTCATTTCAGCCTTGACGGTTTCCTGCCGTCCTGCTACTTTTCCCGGAGTGTGGCCACACATCTGGTCACGGTGGCCAGAAGTACGGCGGGTTTGGGGAGCAACCCCAACAAGCATTTTTGCCGCCCCGGTGGGGGCGCAAAAAAAGCAAGTGTCCATACACTTGCATTGCTTGCCGCTAACGCGCACCCCCGGAAATCCCACAAAAAAAACGGAGGCAGCGTTTTTCACACTTCCTCCGTTTCTTGGCTGTCTTTGACAGCTCTGATTATATTTTCCACAAGGCGCAATTCCTTTTCGGACATAGAGCCGAGCATGATATTGATACGCTTTTTGCAAGCGTCATCTGCGCTCATGCCTGGATAAAAGAACTGATCCACCGATATATCGAACTTTGTCACCAGCTGATAAAAGATATTCAGGCTGGGATGCTGGCCGTCGTTTTCATGGTACATGACGGTACGGGGATCGCGGTCAATAATACAGGCCAGTTGCTCCTGTGTCATGCCGCTGGCTTCTCTTTTGCGCTTAATTTCGCACCCTATATCGTGGAAATCAAATTTGCGCTCATCGCGTTCAAATTTCATAGACATCACCCAATGTAATTTTATATTTCAGGTAGTAGTATTTGAACGAATTACATTTTCGTGCAACTGCTGACTTGAACACACCGGTACTTTCGAGACTAATCTTCGTTGGTCTAACAGTATAAAAAGAAAACTTTTGAATTATACTCCAAAATACTTGACCGATTCGGTTATTGGTGCTATACTCTAAATAACCGAAACGGTTAATATGTAAAAAGGAGGAAATGAATT
>NZ_JAEQMG010000086.1 GCF_016680995.1 Ruminococcus difficilis
CTCTTCCGATCTAATTTTAAGAATGAGCGCGTGTCAGGTGCGTGTCGATCGCTTTTTGCTACTCAATTAATCGCGTGCGATACGCACGTCTTTTACGTGTGAATGACCACTGCCTGACCACGTTTTCGGAGTTGAAAACTACACGTAACGCATTTCTTTTTTCTGTCGGCTGCGATGTGGCTGTCTGTTACCAAAAACACCAGATGACGCTCTTGACAATGGATTTATTACGGGATATAATAAATAACACAGAGGAATATATGGATTCATCCCTATAGCTTGACAAACACCAAGTTATAGGGGATTTTTATGCCCAAAACAGCAATGTCCAGATTATAGCCCACTGGTTTGTGAAAATAGAGGTATGGAAGTAGCGATAGTTGGTTTTTCACATATTTTCGCTCTCATTTCTGTTCTGTATTTCGCTGGATATTGACCGCTGCTGGTGGTAGTGTATTGAGTAACGATATCGAAGGAGGATGATATCATGAAAAGAGAATTATTGGATAACGGCAACATCTGGCAGAAAAGCGATGGCAGATGGATCGGCATGGTACGGTACAAGGACGAATACGGAGTCACCAAGCGCAAGAGCTTTTCAAGTAAGAAAAAGAAAACACTTCAAGCGAAGATGACGGAATATGTCGCTAACTTCCAAGATCAGGTCGCCAATTCCGATGAATCGCGGAAGCCATTGAAAGAAGGCATGAAAAACTGGCTTCGGGTGTATAAGTACCCGGAGGTGGAGCGCACGACATACGACCGCTATGAATGCACCGCCGAGCATCAAATCTACCCATACATCGGAAAGAAGCCGGTAGGTGACATAACACCTGCCGACATCAAAAAGTTACTTACGAAGCACATGAATGCCGGATACGCGTTCACAACGAGCAAGAAAGCCTACTCACTGCTCAAGATGTATTTCAAGCAGCTCTATCAGGAGGGCGCGATTCCAAACAATCCGATGGCGATGATTGATATGACGAAGAAGGACAACTACCTCGCAGCGCAGAACAAGGAAAGCAAGCCGCAATGCGATTTGGTGGTCGTGTTCACGGATGAAGAATTGGAGAAAATCAAAGCGGAAGCATTCAAACGCTTCGCTAACGGCAAACCTCATTAAAAAACGGTAATCTGATGTACAAAATCCTGCCGATTAAGCAGGCGGTGGATGCATTCCTCAGACGGCAACTTTTCAATTACGGCAGAAAAAGAAGACAATAAACGCCTGTTAGTATTGCACAAATCGAGTTCGGGCAGCAAAGTCGCAACGCAAGCAGGTAAAAGCGAGCCGTCCTTTGGTGGACGGCCCGCGAAGGACATCGGACGGCAGAGCCGACCGTTGTGCAGTTTTAGGAGAACACATGCAGCGTTTGTTGAGGGATTCCTCGGTATTTGCGGCGTTTGTGTGAAATGGTATTTTAATGGAGGAAACTATGGAAGAATACAAGAAAGTTACTATCAGCTTTACAAAGGAACAATTAGAAAAGTTGGATGAAATTATGTCAAAGGAGCAAGGCTATACGCGCAGTTCTTTGGTGCGCGAGGCGGTGGATTACTACCTTGGCTACCTCGCTCAAAAGGGAAGTGTCAGCTATCTGTCACCCATCATCAGTCAAAATATCAAGCTGGTTCTGTCGCGCTTTGAAGAAAATCTGAGCGAGATGTTGTTCAAGTTAGCGGTTGAGGTGAGCAAAAGTAATATCCTTTCTGCTCGAAACAGTGACCTAAATGACTACGCTTTGAATTATTTGAACGACGTTTCTGAGCAGCTTGTTGCTGAACATAACGGTGTTCTCAACTTGGAAAAGGCGAGAGATTTCGTTGATGGAGAAGAAAATGGCTAAGATAATTGTATCATGTCGCTTTCAAAAGAGCGCGAAAGATATGGCTGACCTCATAAGATATATGGCAACCCGTGAGGGCGTTGAGAAGTTGCCGAGCGGTGAAAAGTATAACATCGCCACTCAAAAACAGCACGACCTCATTCTTTCTGTGGTAAAGCACTTCCCTCAAAGCAAAAAGTTTCTCGAATATGATGACTATTATGCAATGCCCACAAGGGAAAACGCCAACGAGTTTCTCGACGCCGTTGCGGAAAGATACGCTGACCGCGCGGATGAATTGAAGGGCTTGGTGAGCTATATTTCCAACCGTCCCGGCGTAGAAAAAATCGGGTCGCACGGTTTGTTTACGCAATTCGATATGCCGATTGATCTCGATACTGTAGCGGAACGGGTCGCTAATCACGACGGCATTATCTGGACTGAGGTGGTCAGCCTTCGCCGTGAAGATGCCGAGCGTTTGCATTTCAACAACGCCGAAGCGTGGAAAAATCTCGTGCGTCGGAACATAAATGAGATTGCAAAAGCTCACAGGATCAAGATTGAGGATATAGAATGGTACGGAGCGTTCCATAACACGACGCACCATCCACATATTCATTTGATTATTCTCTTGAAAGGTCAAGAGGGATACCTTTCCGAGAAAGGTATCAAAGAGATGCGGCGAGCCTTCGGTCAGGATATTTTCCGTGACGAGCAATACAAGTTGGCGACCATAGAAACCGGCTATCGGAATCAATTGAAAGAACAGCTTGCAGATTTGTTACAGCAGCTTCGGACTCGGCAATCGATTCCAAACGCCGATTATTATCTTTTTCTATTGAGAAAAATCCAGGAGGAAGTTGAGCAGCAGAAGGGAAAGAAGCTCTACGGTTATCTGCCGAGAAAGGTGAAAAAGCTGGTAGATTTTGCTTTGCATGAGTTCGCAAAAGACGGTGATCTATCTGAAATCTATTTAAAGTGGAACGAAGTCAACCGCGAAAAATTGAGTCTCTACTACGATACAAAGGATAAACCGGACGTGCCTATTGAGAAGAATCCCGAGCTTCGGTCGTTGAAAAATATACTCATCAGAACAGCGTTGAGTATGAATTTCAACGCGCAGACTACTGTAAATACTGCCCGACTTGGCTTCCTTTTCTCCATGTTGGCAAAACAAATTGTCAACAGCGCAGGCAAAAGGTTGGATGAACTCAACAAGATGATGCCCTTGCCTGACAACAAAGAGCGAGATAAAATCCGTGAGAAAAAGCTGGCTCACGGGCTGAAAGAAGGAGCAGACAGCAACGGAATCAACGAAGAAGTTTACGATAGCCAAGCCGCAGAAGGTATCCTGTCAATGCTTGACTACTTGATTTCACTAGGAAATCAGAATAGTTCCCAAGATACGCAAGAAGAACCTGTATCATCTGAAAATGAATATGATTTCGACAACGCCTATGCGGAATATCTGAACGACACTGATGACGGTCTTTATGAGGACGATACAGATGACGAGGATGAGTATTACGGCATGTCCATGTGAACAGCGAGATTAGAGCCCTGTTTCGCCGTGTGTCGCCCCGTGTGCGATTTGTTGAGCAAAGACGGGTGTGTGTCCGACCGGATTGGTTGCGCGGTGTTGAGCCTTTGTTGCGGTTTGTAAGCAACAGCCCGTTTTAACAGGTCGGCAGCAGTCATATCCATATTTGCTTATTGTAGACACCCTTTTTACTATACACGTAGTGTATAGTAAAAAACCCGCGATGACGTTAGCGGATAAACTAAAATCGAATAGGATATATGAATGACAGCTGCCGATATTTGGCGGCTGTTTTATATGAATAAAGAAATATTAAAAATCTCACTTTATAACCGACTATGAAGGCCGTTCGGCAAACAGTCAGATATTGATTCTGATTCGTGACGCAATCGAGAAGTTAGAGGAAAAACACGGTAAGATCGAGATATAAAAAATGCCTCCGTTTGGATTTTCACATTTCCAAACGGAAACTGTTTTTTCCGGCTCTTTTGCAAGTGCCTTCATTCAATATCCAGATAATCCATGATTTCCGCTAAATGAGCCGCAATCTGCTGTTTATCCTCAGACTCTCTGTGCTCCAGGGTGTACAGCATACACCCAAGCAGACCGCCGATATCCTTATAGAATCTGGTTTTGTCATTCTCGATATCAATGCCGACCTTCGGATAAAAGCCGATCAGAAAATTTCTGAACAGCAAAAAAGCCTTGTTAAATAAATTTGCCTGCAAAATATAATGCCCGGGGGAGTCATTGTCGATCAGATTGATAAGCATACCGAACACCTTCGGCTTTGAGCTGATTTGATCGTTCAGCAGGTTTTCCTCCAATCGTATCAGCTCCTCCCTGAATCGGTTCAGGAGGATATCGTCCTTTTCCTCATAATTGCGGTAATATGCCATCCGGGATACGCCTGCGCGCTCCGTGATATCCGTTACGCTGATTTTGTTGTATGGTTTGACCTTCATCAAGGCGATCAAAGCGTCATAGATACAATCAATCGCCAAAATATGCGCGCTGTTGCTCATTAGGTTACACTTTCCTGTCGTTTGTCACACTTCCCTGTCGAAATATTGACTTTGGAAAGTGAACTAATTATAATAAAATAAACGTTACATCTGTAACAGATACAAGTGTAACACAAGAATAATAAAAAATCAATATTTAGGAGGAAATTTACATGGAAGAAAAGGATATGAACGTTGAAATGACAGAAGAAACCGTTGTGGATGAAACGACCGAAGCGGAAACAGCGGGATCCGAAGCTATTCTCAAAAGAAAATCATGCTGCAAAAAGACGGATGAGCCGGATTGCAAATCAAAGAATCCGGTTTGCGCGGCAATCGCTGTCGGAGCGGCGTGCTGTATGGTTTTGGCGGCGGCAGGGTGCGCGTTGTGGTTTTGGAAAAAGTGCTGCGAAGACAAATAATAAGCAGGCGGTTGGATAAGGGTATGCTCCGCTTGATTTGATCACAATGTATTTTGACGGGGATGGGATATACAATGGACGGTTTTTTGAAATGCTTTATATATTTGACAAGCGTGGGAATGCTTGCTTTTTTTGCGGGAAGGTTTATTCCGAAGTCATGGATAAACCCCGATATCTTTCCTTATAAAACTTGTCGATTTGAGAATGACGGACGTTTTTATGAGCAGTTCGGCGTGCGGAAATGGCAAACCAAGGTTTTGGATATGAGCAAGATTTTTCCTAAGATAATTCCGCAAAAGAAAATAAATGGCGATTTGCAGGACTCGCTGCCGTTAATGATCAAAGAAACCTGTATCGCTGAGCTGATACACTGGATCCTTTTTATCCCTGTCTTGTACTGTTTATCACTTTGGGAAGGGCTCGGGGGCGTTATTATTGTTACCCTCTATGAATTATTTAATATCCCCTATATTATGATTCAGCGATATAACCGCCCCCGACTCATCAATACATTAAAACGGATGAAAAGAAGAGATCCTTCGGCAATTCAGGCAGCGGGATAATACTATGCGTTTTTGAAATGGAAGTGTAACCAAAAAATGTCTACCCTGATTCTAAGCGCCAACACGGGAGAAGGACATAACTCCTGCGCGAAGGCGATCAAAGAATATTACGATTCCGTCGGTGAAGAATGTGTTTGCATAGACGGCTTGGGATTTATCTCGCCGCAAGCCGCTCAAATCTTTTCTAAAGGGCATTCCTTTGTTTACCGATATACGCCGTGGCTGTTCAAGTACGGCTACAGATATAGTGAGGAACATCCCAATGTTTTTCAGGACGGATCGACCATTTATCGGTTTATGACTCAGGGCAGCGAACGGATGTATCAATATATCTCAAAAGGCGGTTACGACACTGTGATCTGCGTACACCCGTTTACCGCGTTTATGCTGACCGATATGCTTAACAAGCACCCGATGAAGCTTGCGACCTGCTTTGTATCAACCGATTATACCTGCAGTCCGGGCACTAAGAGCAGTAATCTTGATTACTATTTTATCCCCGACGAATCATTGACGAAGGATTTTACAAACGAAACTATCACGGAAGAAAAAATCATCCCTTACGGTATTCCCGTCAGGCAGATGTTCTGTATCTCCCAAGCCGAATCGGACGCGAAAATCGACGCGGGCATCCTGCCGGAACACAATCACCTCTTGGTGATGGGCGGCAGCATGGGCTGCGGCCCGATGAAAAAGCTGATCCAGGAGATCGCGAAAAAAATGCCGCCGGATTGGGAGATGACGGTCGTCTGCGGCCGCAACGAAAAGCTTTTTCAAAGGCTGGAGAATAAATACAGCGAAAACGGATCGGTGCATATCCGCGGCTTTGTAGAGGATATGGGCGCCTTGATGGACAGCGCTGACCTGTATTTGACTAAGCCGGGCGGCGCCAGCGTGACGGAAGCGCAAATGAAGAATTTGCCGATGGTATTCGTCGACGCGGTAGCGGGCTGCGAGGAATATAATCTCTTCTATTTTCTTGAAAAGGGCGCGGCGGAAACGGGAGCCTCTGTTGATGAGATCACAAACTCTTGTCTGCGTTTGATGACAAGCGACCTTAACCGCCGTGAGATGAAAGAGCACCTGCGGGCGATCTCAAACAAGGACGTAGCAAAGACGATCTATCAGACAATGAAACAGCTGGCTGATCAAAGCAGGTAAAAAGTCTAAGGAACAGAATTGATCTCCGTTTGGATTTATACTATTATCAAATAAAATTCTATCACATCTGTTGTGTTAAATTCCGCATAACTGCGTTGTCGTCCTCGGAATCCGTCAGGATTCCTGCCTCCTCCGCCTTGTTCGATTTATTTTCCGCTAACAGCTGAATAAAACGTTTTCATTGAAAATAGTATTAGAAACGCTGGGAAAGCTCTGTCACATCCTGAGCGTGGATTACAATACGCTGCTAAAATAAAAAAAGAGCTGTGAAGGGCAATCGTTCCTTCACGGCTTTTTTCGTATGACGGGCATATCAATGCTCTGTGGTGAAAGTCCACCGAGGCGTAGTTACCGACGAACTCAGTAGCGACTCCCAAGGTTTGCATCGTGAGGTGCGGGCGAGAATAAGGGATAGAGAAATTGTTTCTACAGAATCCTCGACGAGATTGGGCTTCCGCATAAAGGACTGCACACTTTCAGACACACTTTCGCAACGAGGTTGATCAACGGCGTGAAACAGCTCGACGGCAGTGTAAAACCTCTCTCGGTAAAGCAAGTGGCAGAACTGCTTGGGCATACGACCTCAGAAATAACAGAGCTCTACTACGTCAAGCGTGATACTACAAGGCTGGTAGGCTTGACCGACAGCTTCAACCTGTGAAAAACATCCCCTCGCCAACAACGAGGAGATGAAAAATTCAAGCCTGTTTCGCCGTGTGTCGCCCTGTGTGCGATTTGTTAGGGAAAGACGAGAAAGTACCCGCCAAAATTGTTTGCGCCGTTTTGAGCACTTGTCGCGGTTTGTGAGCGATAGCCTGTTTTGAATCCGTATTTGCCTATAGAAAAAACCAAGCAGGAGTGCGTTCAAAATTTGCGACGCTAAATCAAAGATAACCCGAAAAAAGTACCTAACTTATTTCGGGCTATCCTGTAGCGAACTGAATATCGTTCGATGTTAATAAGTGTGTTATGTCGTATAGGTTACCTCTTTTCCGAATGCAAAAACCGCAATAGCGTCGGGACCGATGGACGCGCCGATAATCGGTCCGATATAGTCGACATAGATTTCCTTGCACGGAATCTGCTCCTCAATCATCTTTTTGACTTCTTCCGCTTCCTCAGCGCAGTCCGCGTGTGCGATGTAAATGCGCTGATTTTCGGAATTGATGATGGATTCTTTTAGCAGCCGAACAATTTCATTGAGGGAATTGCCGCGCCCCTTTACTTTTTTGATGGGCGTTTGCTCACCGTTCGCGTCGGCGATAATAATCGGTTTCACGCCCAAAAGATTGCCGAAAAACGCCGAGGACGCTTTGACTCTGCCTGCCCGTTTGAGCGCGTCAAGGCTGTGCACCGTGCAGTATTCGTTGACAGTGTTTCTGTCGGCGAGGATTTTATCATAAATTTGCTGTGAGTTCATTCCCATATCGCGGTATTCCGCTGCGCGGATTGCAAGCATACCTTCGCCCATGCAGGCGTTCAGCGAATCAATGCAGTAAATAGTTGAGCCGGGATTGTCTTTCATCATCCTTTGAGCGATAACCCTTCCGAGATTGACGGAGCTTGACTGCTTGAGTGAACATCCGATGTATATGATGTCAAAGCCCTCTTTAAGATATTTGCCGAAAATCCGTTCAAATTCCTTTTCGGGAACCTGAGCGGTGGTGACGCGGTTGCCGTCTCTCATTAAATCGTATAATTCCTTTGGTGTGTAGTATTCAAAATCAAGGCTTGCCCACTGCTCTTTGCCGTCGTAAATCGTGAGCATACGGGCATAGTCGATGTCATATTCTTCGCGCAAATCCCGTCCGAGATCGGCGCAGGAATCCGTGATGATTTTTACAGGTCGCATAATTGTTCCTCCGTTTTAAAAAATGATTTTTATAATGAACGCAATTCCAAACGATACGGCTGCGGACAGTACACCGGCGATAATATCTGTCAATCTGTGTCTTTTCAAATATAGCGATGACCATACGCTGCCGATAAACAGAATAATAAAAGCAGAAAAGGCGGCGGCTCCCACATATATAACGCTGAAAACACACGGCATAAAAGAGGAAGCGGCGTGTCCGCTGGCACGGATATGAAGCAGTTTATTCAAGACGGTTAGGATAATAACCGAAATAAAATAGGTTGTTGCCAGCAATGTGATGCTATTATTGGACGAAAACGCGCCGAATACAAAGCAGGCTGCATACCCGATGATATTAAACACAAACGCCAGCCTGCGCTCGCCGTTCCGCCCTTTTTTCTTTAAGGAAGGAACGGTTCTGCATAGCGGATAGACGCATACCGGAATAATTGAAAGACAAACCAACAAAACAAGGAAATCAATCAACTTAAAATCGAAATTGGTTGAAAACAGCAATATAACTGTTAATAGTACCGCAGTGATAACCGGCGGCACAGTGACAATACGGATAATCTCCGCGATTTGTTCTGTAATTTTTGATTGCGGGTGTTTTTTCTCGTTCATAGGACAACTCTGTTTGACAAAATGAAATTCCTCGTGTATTATATGAAACAAGTGTACCACTTATACTTTATTTTGACAATAGCGTAATATGATACAAAAATAACGTATCTGTATCATTTTGGTGAGAAAATGGATAAAAGAAAAGAAAGAAACCGAATCGTCCGCACCGCCATTACGGACGCGGTGTTTGAATTGATGAAGCAAAAACAGCTTGACGACATCACCGTTACGGAAATAATTCAAAAAGCACAGGTCGCGAGAATATCCTTTTACAGAAATTATGAATCGAAGGAAGCCGTACTCGCCGGTCTGGTAGAGGACGCGCTTGAAGATTTCAAAGCTACCGCCGACTATGATTTGTCGGATTGCTATTCCGTAAGGCATATATCGCGCTCCCTTGAATATTTCATAAAATATAAAGATTATGTTTTGAATTTACACAATTCCGGATATTCGGGAATGATGTTAACCCTGCTCAATCAGTTTCACGAGATAACCGCAGGCAGTATGGCGTTAAAATCAGCCGAGAGGTATAAACTTTACATATTTATCGGCGCGCTGTACAACACCGCGATTGTTTGGATAAGGGAAGGATCGCCTGAGCCGATAAATGTCGTTGCTGAAATCATTGCCGACAGCCTTCGGGGTGTAAAATAGGTACCAATATTTCATTCGTCTCATTTTTCTTTACCATTGAACATTTTTAAAAAAACTATGATATAATAGTATAAACACATAAACGAAGCGGTGGTTGAATGAAGGAAAACGAGGAGTTAATTGTGTTGTCCGAAGAAATTAAGGGTACACAAAAAATCCTGACAGCGTTGGGTGATGAAATGCGTCAGCACCTGATTCTAGTGATGACGCAAAGCGGAAATTGCAGCGGAATGCGAGTCAATGACATTGCGGAAAAGACGAGTCTCTCCCGTCCTGCGGTATCGCATAAGCTGAAAACGCTTGCCGACGTCAGCGACTATCAAAACGGCGATCCCGAATGGTACAAATCAGGACTTGAAGCTGCGCTCCTCGCACCGACAGCGATGAATCAACAAAAATTCAAATTCGAGCGGAACGGCGACAAGGTGAAAGCTAAGGCGGGTCTTGGTTTTTACTCGAAAACCGACCTCGGTATTGTGAAATATCATTTCGAGCTTGGTGCCGGAAAAGATATATTTAATTGGGGATAATACAGTGAGGATAGCACTCCTGTTTCGCAGTATTTTGCCCTGTGCGCGGTTTGTTGAGGAAAGGTGAAAAGAGTACACGACTGAACAACACGCGCCGTTTTTGAGCGTATGTCGCGGTTTGTAACGAAAGTCCCATCCTTTGTCTTTCGTTATTCACCTTTTTCGGCGATTTTGATGTTTTATCGTACTCAGCGAGATACATCTAAAGCACTATCAGGAATCGTCAGTGTTACCACTGTGCCTCCTTCTTTGCGAGGTATAATGCTCATACTTCCCCCACACATGATTACCAAACGCTGCTGTATGTTCTTTAGAGTGATGTGCGGCTTGCTGTCGTTGGAGAGATCAAAACCCGGACCGGTATCTTCCACGATGATCTCGGTGACGGAATCCGTGCGCCGTGTCCGTATAGAGATATGCAGCGATTCGTAATTGGGATTCATACTGTGCTTGACAGCGTTTTCCACAATGGGCTGAAGGGTCAGCGGCGGCAAGCGAAAATTGGTAAAAGGTGTATCATAATCAACAATAAGCATATCCTCATACTGCGCTTGTTCTACGGCAAGGTAAGCGCGGGTGTGTTCCAGTTCCGTGGAAAACGGAATGGTGCTTTCGCTGGCTACGGCGTTGAAATTCTTGCGCAGATAGTTGGTGAAATCCATTGTGATTTGCTGAGCTTTTTGGGGATCGAGCCTGCAAAGACTGTAAATGCTCATTAAGGTGTTATAGATAAAATGCGGTCGCATTTGCAACACCATGACGCTGGCTCGCTCATGAGCGATTTCCTGTTGCTGCCTGACGATTTTCTGTTGTTGGCGGCGATCCTGCTCAATCTGATCGGAGAGGATGAAACTGTACATGGCCAGCGCAGAGAGAACGTAGCTGACGTCAATGAGCGGGAAAACGTCTATGAACAGATGTACGATCAGCGTAACCGTAATCGGCAGTATGGCAATGATGAAAGCGAGAAATACTTTGCGGGAAAGCTGTGTCCGACGTCGCATTGTGCCTATGAAATTAAGCAGCATAGCCACAATTATCGGTACAAGAGGAAGCCAGTAAAGGGAACCGCGAAAATACTGGTCGTCCGGTGTGATATACATGAAATCGTCGATGAACAGGGTGCTGACAAGCAGGGCAGCAAAAACTGCCCACAAAACGAGAACAGCGTGAAAGAGCTTGCTCGTGCGTATGTTTTCACCACAGCAATGCAGCAGATAAGCCGTCAGCATAAGCAGCGGCAGCGAGAGCAGCAGGGATTCCAGAAGCAGAAGGAAAATGAATACCGCTCTTGGAACGTTATAATATTGGAAAATCACCTCAATGATGTTTGACAGGCAGCCCAGCAGAAAAACGATGAAATAGCTCATAAAAAAGCGCCTGCTCCAGTGGTCAATTCCGGGAATGACAACGGTAAACCACAATCCTATAGCGCTCAAAAGCAATGCTGCGCCAAATGTGGAAAAAGAAAGGAGTTCAACCCAGTTGTTCATTCGTCCTCACCTCTCAAAGAAAACGGATAGCGCAGCTTTTTTAGTTGTCTGCGGACGTCCTCCGTGATCAACGGCTTGACCATAAATCCACAGGCGTCGGTGCCCCATGCGTTGAGGGAATATTCGGGATATGCTGTCAGATAGACGACTTTTGTGCAGGGATTGATTTCAAGCAGCTCACGGCAGAGATCAAAGCCGCTGATCACGCCCATCTCTATATCCAGAAAAGCCAGATCGGTTCGGTGCTTTTTTGCGTATTCAATCGCTTTTTGCGGGCGGCTAAAGCTCGCTATGGCGGCGTTTGGCGCGACCTCCTCTAAAATCAGCTGATTGTAGGAGAGAATGACCTTGTTGTCGTCCACCATGATAATGTTGAAGGATTCGTTGATCTCAGCCGTGGCGGAGAGCAGTTTTTTGACGTCTACCCTCAGAACCTCGGCAAGACGGATGATCATGGCGGCATCCGGCAGCCGGCTGCCGCTTTCCCATTTGGAAATGGTAGCCTTGTTTACAAACATGAGGTTTGCAAGCTGACTCTGGGTAAGCCCCTTTTGAATTCTCAGTTTTCTTAATGTATCCGCAAACTGGATGTTCATGGTATCGGTACGCCTCCTTTTATGTCATTTATTATAGTCCAATACAATCGTAAACGCAAGATGGAAGGAAAATCATGGTTGGCATTCCGGCAACTCCACTTGAATTGCTCTGGAAAAGATGAAATAATAGAATTAATCAGCACCTTTGGGCGTATTTAGCAAAGGATGAATGCAGGCATGAGAGTGATAGCCTCGAATTCCTGCAAAATATAGAAAGTATTCAGAAAGGAAAAAAGAATGAAAAAGAGACTTTTTGCATTGGCACTGAGTGCAGCATTGGCCTTTAGTCTGGCGGCATGCGGAGGTCAATCCTCAACGAACAACAGCACAACAACCGACGCTGCGACATCGACAACAGAAACATCAACAACTGCAAGCACCGGAGAAGCACCCGACTATTCCGACAAAGCTTGCTGGTACCAGATCCCGGAAATCAAGAAGGACGTCGACACATTCTTCGTTTATCCGACTGAATACATGGCTGCAAACGAGGGAGACCCCGATTATGCTCCGCTCGATAACGCCGAGATGCTGGAAGGCGTGAAAACCAACTACCCTATACTGGCAAGTGTATACGAGGATTCCACCAATGTGTTCATGCCGTACTACCGTCAGGCAGGCATGATGTTCGCAGCGGAAGAAGCAAAGAAGTCCGGCGATCCGCGCACAGCTTTTGCCACCGTCCCTTATTCCGATGTTACCGCCGCACTTGACTATTACTTCGAGAACTACAACAACGGACGTCCGTTTATCATAGCAGGTCACAGCCAGGGCTCGGGCATCGTAAGTCTTGTGCTGAAGGATTATTTCAAGGAACATCCTGATTATTACGAGCGCATGATCGCAGCATACGTCATAGGCTTCTCGATCACGAAGGAATACCTCGAGGAAAACGCACATCTTAAGTTCGCCACCGGCGAGAGCGACACCGGCGTTATCATCAGTTGGAACACCGAAGGACCGAAGAATGTGGAGCAGAACGCCAGCAATGTTGTACTTCTTCCGAACGCGATCAGCATCAATCCGCTGAATTGGAAACTTGACGATACATATGCACCGGCGAGCGAAAACCTTGGCTCGCGTGTTCTGAATGAAAAAACCGGCGAATATGAGATCAAAGACGTCGGAGCGGACGCAAAGGTCGTTCCCAATCGCGGCTCTGTCCTGACAAACGCAGATACAGAACCCGTCGGAGGCGACACCTTTGGTCCCCAGAGCTACCACAACGGCGACTACGCGCTCTTTTTCAACAACATCAAGGACAACGTAGCAAAGCGAATTGCGGCTTACAAGGAGAGCAAGAAATAACATTCATACGAAAAGGCAAAGCGGTCAAAATTTGAGCCGCATAAACAAAGAAAAGTGATTTTTCAAAACTGATAATCAACTTAGGCTTTTATGCTAAAAGTGCTGTCGGCAAATCGCAATAGAATAAACATACAAAAAGATAATGCTGTGCTTAACGGAGATGGTTGAGCACAGCATTTATGTTTTATGTGTGAGGATTTAGAATTAAATCTGGGGTAATTTTGAATTGTTTGGGAAGTGTTTATCCATTACAGCAAAGTTGATTTCTGAGTAATTTAGAATTAACGTGAGTAACAAATCTCCATAACTCAAAAAAGTATCAGTCACCCTTATTCTGCTGTTGGGAAAGTGCTGGTCTTTTGATGCTGTTGCGAGATTTTTTGCAAGTTCAGACCTCGATTTTGCATAAATCACTTTACCGCCTTGCAAAAAAAACACGAAAAAAGGCTTGAAACGGACGTTTCAAGCCTTAAAAGTTCAGTATTTATGCGGATATTCGTTGCGGCGTTCACGTTTGGAGACCGCTGCTCTACCAACTGAGCTATACCCCTAAATATTTAGTTGCTGCATAGTGACATTAACTCACTGCAAGAGATATATTACCACAGACACGCGGTTTTGTCAAGCATTTTTCAACACAAAAACGCCAATTTGAATAAAAACAGTGTTTTCCGCGTGCGAGACGCACGTCAATTGCATTTCATTATCAGGGATATCACGTGCAGAATAGCTTGTCTGTGCACGTGAATGACGTGGTTTCTGACCACTGCTCAACCGTCTTTTCAGAGTTGAAAACCAAACGTCATTATACGGCGGCTGCGATGTGGCTGGATATACGTTCAAAAAAATGTCTACTTGACAGGGGCACAGGGGCATGCCAGCGAGGTGTCCGTTTTATTGTACACCCATCCGTTTATAATTGAGTTTGAGAGTTCCTAAATTGACAAAGTGAACCCCATATTTTTTTGGATTTAGCTGGATTTATCACGAATTTAAAGTTAACACGAAAAGTGATGTGAAAGCAAGGAAAATACTGTTGAAAGCACATCAACAATTCGTGTTAACTTTTCCGTCATATTTCAGCCGATAATTTTGGAAGCAGCAGAAAATTCGTGATAACTTTAACGCAACCCATAAAGCTGTTTAATCAATTCTTCATCGCTGATCGTATAACGCTCGGCATTTAAAAAATCCTTTAGCGGGCTGTCAGGCGGTGTTGCGGATTCAATTGCTTTTCTCTTCATTTCTGTATCAGCATAGGCATTAAAAGAGAGCATGAAGAACTGGCTTCGTGTGTACAAGTACACGGAGGTAGAGCGCACGACGTATGACCGATACGAGTGTACAGCCGAGCACCAAATTTATCCTTACATCGGCAACAAACCTGTCGGTGACATCACGTCCGCCGACATCAAGAAACTGCTTACCAAGCACATGAACGCTGGATATGCCTTCACAACGAGCAAGAAACGAGTTTCTTGATGCCGTTGCGGAAAGATACGCTGATCGCGCGGATGAATTGAAAGGCTTGGTCAGCTACATCTCCAACCGCCCGAGCGTTGAAAAGCTCGGCTCTCACGGATTGTTTACGCAATTCGATATGCCGATTGACCTCGATACAGTCGCGGAACGTATCGCTAATCACGACGGCGTTATCTGGACGGAGGTAGTCAGCTTACGTCGTGAAGATGCTGAACGTTTACATTTTAACAATGCCGAAGCGTGGAAAAATCTCGTGCGTCGGAACATAAATGAGATTGCAAAAACTCAAAGGATCAAGATTGAGGATATAATGGTACGGAGCGTTCCATAACACGACGCACCATCCACATATTCATTTGATTATTCTGTCAAAAGGGCAGGAGGGATTCCTTTCCGAAAAGGGAATCAAAGAACTGCGCTGTGCCTTCGGTCAAGATATTTTCCGCAACGAGCAATACAAGCTGGCGACGATAGAAACCGACTATCGGAATCAGTTGAAGGAGCAGCTGGCTGAACTGTTGCAGCGGCTTCAGACACGGCAATCAGTTCCAAACGCCGATTATTGTTTACTACTCCTCAAAAAGATTAGGTAAGAAGTTCAGCAGCAGAAGGGGAAGAAACTCTACGGTTATCTGCCGAGAAAAACAAAAAAGCTGGTGGATTTTGCTCTGCATGAGATCGCCAAAGACAGTGATTTATCTGAAATATATTCCAAATGGAACGAGGTTAATCGCGAGAAACTGAGCCTTACCAAATAGTAAAATGACTGTTTCACAAACCGAAAAAATAAATTTCATTAGGGGAAACGAGGAACACTATCAAACTTTTCCGTTAGTCTATTTAGACGTGT
>NZ_JAEQMG010000087.1 GCF_016680995.1 Ruminococcus difficilis
TAATATAAATGAGATTGCCAAAGCACATCGGATAAAGGTTGAAGATCTGGAATGGTACGGCGCATTCCATAACACGACGCATCATCCGCATATTCATTTGATAATTTTCTCGAAAGGGCAAGAGGGATTCCTCTCCGAGAAAGGTATCAAAGAGCTGTGCCGTTCTCTCGGACAGGACATCTTTCGTGACGAGCAATACAAGCTGGCAACGATAGAGACCGGCTATCGGAATCAATTGAAAGAACAGCTTGCTGATTTGTTACAGCAGCTTCAGACACGACAATCTGTCCCTAACGCCGATTATTATCTTTTTCTATTGAGAAAAATTCGTGATGAAGTTCAGCAGCAGAAAGGGAAAAAGCTCTACGGTTATTTGCCGAGAAAGGCGAAAAAGCTAGTGGATTTTGCTCTGCATGAGATCGCCAAAGACAGTGATTTATC
This sequence comes from Ruminococcus difficilis, assembly GCF_016680995.1. Next base: position 442 of record NZ_JAEQMG010000087.1, read on the forward strand.
TGAAATATATTCCAAATGGAACGAGGTCAACCGCGAAAAGTTGAGTCTCTACTACGATACGAAGGACAAGCCGGACGTGCCTATTGAGAAGAATTCCGAGTTGCGGTCACTGAAAAATATGCTTATCAGGACAGTGTTGAGTATGAATTTCAATGCACAGATAGCTGTTAATACTGCTCGTATTGGTTATCTTTTCTCTATGTTAGCAAAACAAATCGTCAGTAGCGCAGGCAAAAGGTTAGATGAGCTCAACAGGATGATGCCCTTGCCTGACAGCAAAGAGCGAGATAAAATCCGCGAGAAAAAGCTGGCACACGGTCTGAAAGAAGGAGCAGACAGCAGTGGCGTCAATGAAGAAGTCTACGATAGCCAAGCAGCGGAAGGTATCCTGCCGATGCTTGACTACCTGATTTTGCTCGGCAATCAGGATAGTTCCCAAGATGCGCAAGAAGAACCTGTATCATCTGAAAATGAATATGATTTCGACAACGCCTATGCGGAATATCTGAACGACACTGATGACGGTCTTTATGAGGATGATACAGATGACGAGGATGAGTATTACGGCATGTCCATGTGAACAACGAGATTAGAGCCCTGTTTCGCCGTGTATCGCCCTGTCTGCGATTTGTTGAGGAAAGTAGGGAAAGTTACCCGACCGGATTGTTTGAGCGGTGTTGGGCGTTTGTGGCGATTTGTGAAAGACAGTCCGATTTGACAGGTCGGCAGCAGTCATATCCATATTTGCCTGTAACAGATACCTTTTTACTATACACGTAGTGTATAGTAAAAACAGAGTAACGGGTCTGTTCAAAATTTGCGACGCTATAACAAAGAATACGAAAAAAGTTCTGGACTTTTCCGTTTTCTGTGGTATCCTGTTGTGCTTGAAGGAGATTCACACATGGATACGATCAGAGAATTGTTTTACGGCAACATACACCCGTTTGAGCGTGACATTCCCAAAGGTAGCGAAGGAGACAGGTTGAATCAACTGATAATCAGGCATGACGCTGCGCTCAAAGCAATGCTGAACGAGCAGGAAGCGGAAATTCCGGAAAAGCTCAAGGACGCTTTGACGGAGCAGAGTAGTTTAAGCGAGTGCGAAGGGTTTGTAAACGGATTTCGTTTAGGTTTCAGGCTATTAAGCGACGACCAATAGACCTGAAAGGGTAGAAAAAGCCCAACAACTACAAATTGTGGATTTTCTAAATTATCTAACCCTGTTTCGCCCTGATTGTTTGTGCAGTGTTGAGCCTTTGTCGCGGTTTGTGAGCAACAACCAGCATATCTGTTCAAAATTCGCGACGCAAAAAAGCGTTTTTTCCTCTGCTGAAAAAGCTGACAATGCGGAAGGCTTTGCTTTGAAGCAGTGATTGCTGACGAATTTTACCAAAAACAGGTCGTATTTTACCACATTCTACGATTCTTCGAATAATATGATATAATAACCCAATTATATCTTTTTTCTTAACGTTCTTTATGATATAATCAAAATAACAATCAGGAAAGGACGCGGCGTATGCGTATTTTGTTAGTAGACGACGAAAAAGCGTTTTTGGTTTCTATGAAAAAAGAAATTCTCCGGCTGTGTGCCGAAAAGGATTATGACGTCAACGTCAGCATGACCGACGACCCTTATTCGCTGTTGGAGGACGAGCAGTACAGGTGCAATGATGTGATCTTGCTGGATATTGAAATGCCTGACATTTCGGGAATTGACCTCGCCGCCGAAATCAATTTGCACAAGGGCAAAGCCGAGCGTCCGTATATCATTTTTGTGACGAACCGCGACAGCTTGGTGTTTGAGGCGTTGAAGGAGCAGCCGTATTCCTTTATCCGTAAATCGCACGCGGAGGACCTATCCGCCTGCCTGTCCCGCATATATGACAAAATCGCGGGGGAGGATTCAATGTTTATCAAATCCGGCACGGGCGTTTTCAGGGTGGAGCTGAAGGATATCGTCTACATGATAAAGGAAAAGAACTATGTCATCATCTATACCGAAACCGATGAATACCGCGAGCGGACAACGATTGACGAAGAGGCGCAGCAGCTTTTGGCAAAGGGCTTTCTGCGTCCGCATATCGGCTATCTGGTCAACATGAAATACATCGACACGCTTTTTCCGCAGACCATTCAGCTTATCAGCGGCGTTCAAATTCCCGTCAGCAAGAAATACCGCAGGGAAGTAAAACAGAGATTTTATGATTGGATGGTGAGGACGCAATGAACGTGGCGTTAGCGGTTGAGATTTGTGTGGATTTCTTTCAGAGCTTTGTGGATATTGCGTTTTTGTATTTGTTTTTTGAAAAGTCCGGCAACAAGCTGAAAAACGCGCTGGGCTTTTGGAGCACCGTAGCCTTGTCGACGGCTATTGAAATTTTCAACACCTTCAACGATATGGCGGAAGGGCATGCGGATTTTCATTTGGGACTCTTGTTGGCGGCGTATTTGATAAGGATGCTGTATGTCTTGTTTTTCCTAAAGGGCAAGCTGTACCTCAAGCTGCTGATGGTGCTGGCGACGGCTGCGCTTTATATGTTAGTGGATACCGCGTTAGCGACGCTCGCGTTCAGTAACCCCGACCTTGCGGATTTCATTCAGTTTTCTTCCTTTAACAGATACAATCTAATGATTGTGGAAAACGTTGTCTACACGGGAGTGCTTGCCGTCATTTTGCTGACCGGCAAACAGAAAATCCGGCTGCGCAAGGTGTTCGATAAAATCACGGCGATCGTCATAACGGCACTGGTGTGTCTGTCGCTCTTTGCCGCGGAGCTGTTGTTTGTGTCACTCAGCTTTAATGGCAGCGATTCCGTGATACTTTACACCGTGATAATCATCCTTTCGCTGGTGGTGCTGTCCGTTTTGTTTTGGGTGCTGCTTTTCAAGATCAGCAAGGCAAACGAAGTGCACACCGAGCTGCTGCTGGGCAAGCAGCGCGAGGAGCTGTACAAAACATCCGTTGCCGCCGCTAATGCGCAAATTGAAGCAATCGCCGAAATGAAGCACGACATGAAAAACAGCGTGATGTCCGTCGGCAGCCTGATCGCCGGGGGAGAGTATGAAAAGGCGCGGGCGCTGTGCGATTCCGTTAATGAGAAACTGACGGCGGCGTTCACACCCGCCCACACCGCCAACCCCGTGCTCAATGCTATTCTCAATGTAGAAACCGAAAAGGCGGCGACGCGTGCGATTGATTTTTCCGTTGACATACAAGACGACTTGTCGTTTGTTTCCGATTCGGACCTCATATCTATCATCGGCAACCTTTGCGACAACGCGATCGAGTATTTGTCGGCGATCCCCGAAAGCCAACGGCGGATGCGGCTGGAAATAAAGGTGCATCGCGGCTATTATTGCATAACTTGCAAAAATACGATTCTGGAATCTGTGCTGGAAACCAATCCCGATTTGAACAGCACCAAAGACGACGCGGCCTTCCACGGCAAGGGAATCAAGCTGCTAAAGCAAACAGCGGAGAAATATCAGGGCGAATTCGTATGCAGCGAAGAAAACGATCAGTTCATCATTTCCGCGATTATTCGAAATTCGAATTAAAAATGCCGTTTTATCCCAAAAATAAGTTTAGTTTTACCAACCCAACCAAATCCTCGCGATAATTTGCTAAAATTATCATGAGGATTGTTGTTTTTTCAGGAAACACAGACAAATGAAAATGGAGGTAAGAACATGAAACAACGGATAAAACATTTTTCAAAATCCACCATGTCGGTCATTCTCGCCGTCTGCATGCTCGTGTCATGCCTGACGGTAGGATTGATCGCCACCGACGCGGCGCAGGTGACAAGTGAAAACCGCGTCGGCGCAAGCGTGGGTTGGACGGCGGCAGACTGCTATATGCATTATTCTGCTGATGGCGGTACCAATTGGGTTAATGCGGCAATGGATTCCGAAGAGAAAATCACGCTAACGTTGTATAGCGAGACTACCATAAGATACTTTTTGGTTGCAGAGAGAACATGGTATCGTTATAACGGGTATTATACCGAAAAACCGAGCGGTACTTCAACATCAAGTGACAATTTTTATGCCAGAATAAGTGGAACATGGAACAACAATACAACATCAGACAGTGATTATATTGAAACTACTCTGCCGTCAGGTGTATATACTATTACTTATGAAACCCGCTATCAATACGGTAATACAAGTAACGTTACTTTACAATATCACTTCTATAGATCAGGCGACGCTGAGACGCAGTATGCCGTAACTATTTCTGCCGGAACAGGAGGTTTTGTTTCTCCAAATTCTAAGCAGGTGGGAGCAACAACTCAGACCCTTCCGACCGCTGTACCTGACTATGGCTATAAATTCAGCGGATGGACGACGGAAGATACATCCACTATAACACTGGGAAATGCTTCCAGTGCAAATGCAGCTACAATTTCCGCGTCGGGTGCAGGTACCGTTACGGCAAACTTTGCGCCTGACGATGGGAAATCGCTCTATATTGCAGGTCGCTTTCACGTGAAAGCGACAGATGGCGCAAATACGTATTTCAATACATGGGATGGCAGCACTAGTGACAACTGGGATGACGATTCCGAGGTAATACAACTTTTGCCTACAGGAAATGATTTTGAGTACAGCGTCAATACTCACTGCAGCTTTACGGAATTATCGCAAACAATCGGCGATGGCTCGAATACATACGATCCTTATTTCTTTATTTATGATAAGGATATCACCAAAAGGTTTTTTGCGCCATCGTCAAGCACGCACCTAAACGCTAGCACGACCTATGTTGATTTGGTTGAAGAAGGAACTACGGGCGCTGCAAATAATAATATGCGGTTTAATTATACGAGCGACGACGGACCGGTGATTATTTTCTATAACACAATCACAAAGCGGCTTCGTTATGAATTGGAGGGCGAAAACTACTTCGTCACCTCCGCCGGCGCGAACGACAGCACTGCGGGTTTTACGTCAAACATTTGGGCGGCAAAGGATTCTGCGGGAAAAATGACCGACAACGGTAACGGCACCTACAGCATTACCTTCTCCGAAAAGGAAATGGGCTGGTATCGCTTCAAAATCAACGGCTATGACGGAGCAGCCTCGCTGGGAACATGGGGCGGTGCCAATGTCACCTATGCGTCAGATGAAGGCACAGCCGCGTGTATCACTGATAAATCGACCGAAAACAGCGGTAACGCAAAGTTTTATCTGACAAAGACCTCTGACGTTACTGTCACTATTAACACAAGTACGCATGAGATAACTGTAAGCGCGGCGGCAACGCCGGGCACTGTTACCTATCAGTACTACATCGTCGGCATGGCGTCTGACGGCACGTCGGGTATGTTTGACAATGTTTGGGCGGACGACTGGAAGGTGTTCAGCGCTGAGGATAAGATGACGACGTCCGACGGCGGTACCACCTACACGCTGGAGAAAAACGATTTCGGCGGCAGCTACGGCACCTATATCTATGAAGCCGTACGCGTCGGCTCTGACGGCTCAAAGGAGTACTATCCCGGCAATTCCGTCACGCAGACCGTTGACGTAACACAAAAGGCGAAAAAGGTCGTTTATACTCTGACCTTCAGCGGCGGTGATTTTTTAAGCTTGACGGCAGATGTTACCAATAAAAGCAACAGCAGCGACGAAACGTATGATACGATATTTGTTAAAGGCAATAAGGATGACAATTATCATCTGTTGTATAGCAGCAGCGGAAGTCAGGCGGCCGGATACTCACATACAAGTATTCAGGCTTACAAAATAACAAATTCAAGCAGCCAAAATGTCTATTATTTTAAAATACCTGTTTCTTCCTATGTCAGCACAAGCAGTCACGCGTTTTTAGTGACAAAAAACGGAACAAACTACTATAATTGCGCCTCAGGCAACAGCAGCACTTTGAATATTTCAGCAACCAGAGTTGAAAGAGCGAAAACATATCTTACAGTTGAGACAAATAATTTTAATGGTGATGTCAATAGCAGCTATAAAGATAACAGATATCATTACGCAAAAGCAAAATTTAATGATAGCAGCTATACATCTCAATTTAATTACATTGTATTAGCTTACAATTCAAGTACAAAAACCTATACTTTTGACGTTTACGGCGACGCCTCCGGCGGCGGTACCGACCCCTCTTTTGTGAACTTTGTAGACCTTTACGCCAAAAACGGCAATCTGCGTGACAGTTCCTACAACCGCTTTACCAATCTTGCCAACACCGACGTTATGTCTGTCACTACGCCCGACGGTATTGTTTACACCAAGGACAGCCACGCAAACTGGGGCACCGCGACGAGCGGCGGCACTTGGGAAACCGACAAGAGCGGCTATGACAGCAATTACGACAAGATCACAAACATTCCCGTAGGCTCCAAGGTGGTGCTGAGAACTACGCTGTCCAATAACAATCAAAAGTTTGACGACAGATATTTCAGCGCTTCCCATTATCTGAAAGCCTATAGCTTTAACGGCTATACCTATCAGCTCCATACGCCCGCAGAGGCGGTAACCTCGGGCAACGCGCAGTACTATGAGGAAACATGGACGGCAGAGGCAATCAACGCCGCAAACATGAAGAGTGGCAAAACCGTTGAGATCACCCCGATTTACTATCTGAAGGACAACACCTACACCAAAACCTTCTTCATCGACGGTTACGAGGGTCTGCTTCAGGAGAAGTGGGGCACACTGCTCTGCGTTTATCCCTACTACAAGGGCAGCAGCAACAAAAGTAACGCCTTCGGCGGCTATCCCGGTCAGCCTATGCTCTACTGGGGCGGCAAGTTCCAGATGGAAATCCCGCTCACCGTAGACGGCACCGCAACCGGCAAGGAGATCAAGGGTCTGACCATGCACAACGCCTATTGGGATCTCCTTCACCGCAAGCTCGACGGAAAGTGTGACGACGGTCATTGCCAGACCTACGATTACGACGACTTCTACAAAATATACAAGGAGAAGAACGCCGACACCATTTTCTTCCGCTATAAGTATTATCCGAAAAAGGATTATTCTTACAACGGAGCAACAATCAGCGCGGGTCACGATAACTACGGCGACGGCTATAGTTATGATAACCACAGCTTTCAGAATGACAGCTTAAATACTGCGGCAAAGTGTGTTTCCGCCGGCAATGGCGTAGAAATAGTCACAGACTACTACGGCAGACAGATCGACGTATTCGGCACACGCCTTACAAGTGCTCAGCAGTCAGGCTACGACGGAGGCACAACACCGCAAACCAAGGAGCTTCTCCTTGTTTCTACCGGTTACAAAAATACCTATGTAGGTCACTACGCAACCGAGTGGGCGGTTTATGCCCCGGCGTCAGGCTATACGAAAAATAATGACGCGGCACATAAGTTTATCGGATACATTTCGTCATCCATGCTTTATCTTAACAATATCGGCAGAGTAAGCCAGTATTCGGGCGGCACAAACACGGGCGACGGACAAATGAGCTCTTCAAAGTATAAGAATACCTATAACTACCTTAAAGAGCATTATGAGGGTGTTCCGGCGCTGATTTCCTATGAGAAGGAAATCCACAACTATTCGCTTGACCAGGCAGACCGCTCCGACGGCAAGTGGTATTACTCCACCTCAAGCGACAGGCTGACCGCGAATATTAAGATTCAGACCACAAGCGCAACGACGGACGTCACGCTGCTTGGCGACCACAACTGGACTGACAGCGCCTTTACCGCGGCGGGAGCCGGCAACGAAACGAATGTTGACGCTAACGGCAACTCGGCTTACTTCACCAATACTACGCCCGAATATCTCTACGGAAAAACAACCTCGGGCAGCATTCTTGCCGACCCGTCCGGCCAGTTTACATTCCAAGCCTATTCAGGCAACGGCTGGACATTTGTCGGCTGGGTGCGTTACAGCGACGGCAAGTACTACGAAATTGCCGATAAGGATGGTCTCGGCAGCTCCAACATCTCCGCGAACGACACCTATATCGCGCGCTTTATGCCTGCCGCCAAAGGGTCGCTGGTGATTTCTCACAACATCGTTAAGGACAGCACCCACAAGGGCGACGGTACCAAATACCTTAAGGTCGAGGTGATGAACGGAGACAGTGTTGTTAAGACATATGAAAAGACTGACGGATCCGATATCGACGTTTCCGCTTATATCGACTCAACAAAATACAGCTCATATAAACTTAGGATCACGCTGGTCACCGAACCCGACGAGGATTGCGCGGTCGCGGACCGTTCAGTCGCGCTGGGAGCTGATTCAAAGTATGACAGGTACAGGACAGATACTTCGAATAACAGTATTGCTCCGGCTTCCCCGCTGGATGCGGGCGTTACTTACAACAGCGTTATTTTGGTCAATATAAGTGATGTTTATGACAATACCAACGGTGTGACCGCGCTTAGATACACGACAGAGCTGACCAAAACAGAATTGAACTACGCTTATCGAATCGTTTATACCTACAAAAGCCGATTCTGGGGAAATCAAACTTATACGGTTGAGGGCTTTGTTGACGAGATGGAATCTGCAAAGTATTTCTCGGGCGTTAAAAGCACTGCGACGCTTAACAAGAGTTTTATCGTATCAAGCACTCCTTACGAAAAGAACTTCCGTCAGAAAATTGATTGGAACTACGACAGCATGACGAACAATGCCGCCGGCTCGCCGCAGGCGTTAGTTACGATTAACGGCACCGCAAAAGAAAATGTTTATTTCATGCAGGCTGCGGTCGGCTCGACAAATACGGTTGACGACACCGTAAGGGCTGAGTTCTTCCTGCCTTATAAGTACAACGAGGAAACAAAGTCCGAAACCGGACTCGACCTTTACAATGCGGAAGGAACTAAGCTTGAAGGTACTGAAATCGCCTTTGACGACCGGCACTACGAGTCAAGCACAGTTAAATCTCAGGCAGGACATCTGTTCAACTATGACAGCTCGATCCCGAATATTCCAACATCCGGACAGACGACTGATGATTTCCCGAAGCTTGTCAAAGCGGCTCCTTATGTTCTTAAAAAGGGAGTCTGGAACACTGAAGATTCCAAATGGATATTCACAAACCTTTCAGGTGATGACTTTCACTATGCGGATACGTATACCACTAAGGAATATGACGGAAATATGTCATTTGAGATCGGCGGTACGTATTACTACGCAACGGAAACCGCTCCGGAGGATATTCCGCCAGGCGCGTCAACACAACAGCTTACCGCTTTAAATACAGAAAGCTGGTTTGACGACAACGGAACCTCCGCAACATATACTTTCGCCAAAAAAGACGGCGACAATGTTTATTACTTCTACTTTGAGGAAAATGAGTGCCTGGGTTACAAGGTTTCTTCCAAGGGCAATGTTATCGACGGCATTATTCAGAACAGCAATGCTGAAATGACGACAGAACCGAGCGATGCTTCCTATACCTTCTACAAGAAATTCTACTTTACCCGCTGGGACATCTTCACTGCCGACGGAAAAACCTTTGTTGCTTCAAGTTTTGCGAACAGCCGCGCGTTTAATTACAGCGGTTATGAGGATTACATCATCATTCCCGTCTACAACGATAAAGAGAGCAACAGCGGACGCTCAACGACGATCACCTTTATGGGAGATACCCGTAATCAGTGGAATATGGGCGGCTTGGGTCATTATAAATCAGGTGCTGTTGCCTCGCAGGGCGAAGAAAGCACAAACCTGAGTGATTGCGATACGCAGGGCGATAAGATACTCATTGACTTCGGTCTTGCGTTTAATAATGCCGGAACAAAGCTGACGCCCGACGACAGGGCAGGATTTATCATCGAAAGACTCGATAAGCTTGACACCACAGAAGGAATACCGGTAACCGGATTAAAGGATTCAAACGCGATCACCAGCCTTTCGTATTATGAAAAGAAATACGCAGCGGGAAGCGGCAATGCTTATGCGTATGACAGCGATGCTGTTTTGTCCTCGGCAAATGGTTTTGCGGCGGACAGCAGCAATAAAACCAAACCCACATGCAGCGGAGCGGCGATATTCCGCGCTGCAACAATTGCCAAGCTTGACAACTTCGACAGAATGCAGTACACCAACACCTTTACAAACTTAAAGGACAGCGGTCAAACAGAACAGGCGCTGTATGTTTACAGAGCGACGTCCTATCTGAAGGTCAACAATCAGGATACGGTGATCTCTGAGCCGATTTACTTTACTATTTATGATATTGCGTCTCGTTAAAGGAGGAATGCACAATTGAAAAAATATGATTCTCCTGAATTTGAATTGGTAAAGATTCAGCTCTTAAATCAGTTATGCGGCAGCGACCCGACCGATCCCGTTGAAGACAACGGCGAAGAACACAACTTTGACGATGGCTGGAATTGACGGAACAATCACAGGGACAGGCAGTGTTTGCGCTGCCTGTGCAAAAGGAGACAGGAATGTTATGAAAAAAATCATCAAATGTATTTCGTTAATGATCATTTCATCTTTGCTTTTAGTTACTTCCGTTGCCGGATTCAACGCTGTGACATTATATACCGACGGCGACTATACTTTTGCGGATGCCGACGCGGAAAGTGTTGCGTTGTATGGGTATAACGGAAGTTCCTCCGCCTTGGTAGTTCCGGCAAGCTGCAACGGCAGATATGTTTCATCTGTTTATAACTACGCTTTTGAAGATAACACAAGCATTACCGCCATTGATTTTTCACAGGCGTCAAGGTTTTTTGACTCAATAGGGATGAAGTCCTTCGTCAACTGCACAGGACTTTCCGGTACGCTTTCGCTGCCGGCAAGCATTACGTCCCTCGGACACGGCGCCTTTCAGGGATGCACAAATATAACGGAGCTGCAAATGAATGCCTGCGTTGCGCAGATTCCGTCACAGTGCTTCAATAAGTGCGCCAGTTTAAGAACTGTTATAACTTCGCCTTTTGTGGAATCGATTGACAACCTCGCGTTCGCGAATTGTCCGTATTTGCAGGACATCTATTTGTCAACTGCCGTCACTTACATCAGCGACACCGCTTTTTTAAATTCCAACAGAGTACGGTTTCAGGTTTTTTATGACAGCTATGCCCGTGTATACGCGCAGGAGCACGGTTTTTCGTATGTGCTTCGTGACGGCGTTAAGCTGAGTGATGTGAACGGCGACAATAACGTCAATATCAATGATGTGACGATGATACAGCGGCACCTTGCCGAGCTGGAAAGCGTTGAGGGAATCTACCTTTACGCAGCGGACGTTAACCGCGACGGCACCGTTGATGTTGCCGATGGGACCGCTTTGCAGATGTATCTTGCCGGATACGATATGCCTGACCCGATCGGAGAGATACTGACGCAATAATACTTTTGTCAAAAAGGGCTTATGTTTTCCCCTTTTTACCTCTATTTCACCCCCGGAGTTTTTACTGCTCCGGGGGAACTTAAAAATTATAAAATTTTAGATAGGAGGAGATATTTAATGAAGAAGAAATTTTTATCGCTTGTTCTCTCACTTACGGTCGCGCTGACGGCTGCCTGTTCGCTTCACGCTTCTTTCAGCGCCGCGCAAGCTAATGATGCCGTCGGGCAGACGCAATTCGCGCAGAATACCATTCGCGGCGCGGCGGTGCTGCACTGCTTCAACTGGTCGTATAACGAAATCAAGAATAATCTGCCCGATATTGCTGCGGCAGGGTACACGGCGGTGCAAACCTCTCCTGTCCAAAAACCGAAAAGCTATAAATCGAGCTATACAAGCACAAGCGGTCAGTGGTGGAAGCTCTACCAGCCGTTGACGTTGAGTGTAGCCGACGGCGGAACGTGGCTCGGGACAAAATCCGAACTGAAAGCGTTGTGCTCGGAGGCGGACAAATATAACATTAAGGTGATCGTGGATATTGTCGCAAACCACATGGCAAACAACACCTCCGGCGGCGGTTATTCCCACCTGAGCGAAAACGTGGAAAGCAATCTGAAAAACTCCGCGTATTATCACAGCGAAACCTACGGAGTCAACGATAACAGCCGCTATGAGATGACCCACGGCCATCTAGGCATGCCCGATTTGAACACCGCCAACAGCTATGTGCAAAAGCGTGTGCTGGGGTTGTTGAAGGAATGTGTGGACTGCGGCGTTGACGGCTTCCGCTTTGACGCGGCAAAGCATATCGAGCTTCCCAGCGATGATTCAAGCACCAAGAGTGAGTTTTGGCCGTACGTGATCAACGGTATCAAGAGCTACAAAAGCGACGTGTTCTGCTACGGAGAAATTCTCAACACCGCCGCGACGAGTATGTCAAACTACACCAAGTATATTGATGTAACCGACAATAAAACAGGAAACAGCGCGCTTTCCGCCGCGAAAAACAGCAATGCGTCTTCACTGGCGGCAAGCAATTATCAAATGGGCGCAGGGGCTTCTTATTCTGTACTGTGGGCGGAATCGCATGATACCTATATGCACGACGAAACCTCGGGCGTTTCCAATTCCGTCATAGCAAAGGCGTGGGCGATTACGGGCGCGAGGGCTAAATCAACCTCTCTGTATTTCGCGCGCCCGAACAGCACGATGGGACTTGCAAGCTCTGATACAAGCTGGAAAAGCACAGCCGTGAGGGAGATCAACAAATTTAAGAACTACTTTATGGGACAGAGCGAATATCTTGCTTCAAGCGGTAAGACGGCATATATTGAACGCGGCACCACGGGCGTGTGCATCGCGAAGCTCGATGGCTCGGGCGACGTCAGCCTGACAGCCAACAAAATGGAGTCCGGCACATATAAGGATCAAATCTCGGGCAACACCTTTACCGTGTCGGGCGGAAAAATCAAGGGAACTGTCGGCTCCAAGGGCGTCGCTGTTGTCTATAACGCGCCTTCCGAACCGACGACGGTCCCCGCAACCGCAGCCCCGACAACAATCGCTCCCACAACCACTGTTCCCGCCACCACCGCTGCGCCGACCACGGTTGAGCCCGCTGCCGAGGAAACGCAGCCGACGACCGTTCCCGCAACGCAGGTGACGGTAGGCGATACCGATGAGGACGGAGAAATAACGATTAAAGATGTAACAACGATCCAACGTTATATTGCCGAATTGGAGATCATGCCCCGCGTCGGCAAAACAGGAGATACAAACGGAGACGGAGAACTGGATATCGCCGACGCGACCTTGCTTCAAATGTTTCTTGCCGAGTATGACATTGAGAGCCGCATAGGACAGATCCTCACAATCGAAGCTCCTGCGTCGGAGCCGGCAACCAAACCGCAGGATTACACGGTGTATTTTACAAATTCACGCAGTTGGAGCGGTACGATCTACTGTTACTATTGGTCGGATGAAAACTCCCATATGCTTACATGGCCGGGAGAAAAAATGACCTACGACAGAACCAACAGCAGCAATCAGAAAATCTATACCTTCACCGTTCCTGCCAATATTGATTATCTGATGTTTAACAACAATGATAAGCAAACTGTGAAAATCCCCTTCGACGGCACCGTGCTGCGGTTCTACGCCAAAAGCAGTACCGATTCGAGCGGAAAATATGAATACGGAACATGGTGACATCAGGTGTTTGCGTAATGTTGTGAGGAGCGCGCGCATATGAAAAATTCGTTTAAAGCTTTTTCTGCTTTTCTCATAGCTGTTTTCTCATCCTACGACCAATACCAGGCATCGAAACGGTTCTATTACAACGGCGACTCCGAAGCGGAGCTGAACGCGGCAGCATCGGCACTGAAATCGATTACCGACCACATCAACGGAAAGACAACCTAGGCAATTTTTCATTTATGGAGTTTTTTATATAACGGCGGGCACACCCTTGCGGTGTGTCTGCTGTTTTCTGTATGGACAAATATCCGTCTGTTTAGCCGCGTGTCGCCCCTGTGTTGAAGATAGACGGGTGTGCACCCGAACAGATCGTTCTCGGAACACGCAAAAAAGTTCTGGATATTTCCCAAAGGTATCGAGGGCGGCAAGCTAAACAAACTGATAATCAGGCATGACGCCGCTCTCAAAGCAACTTTGAATGAGCAGAGTAGTTTAAGCGAATGTGAGGGATTTGTAAATGGATTCCGTTTGAGCGTCAGGCTGATAGCGGAACTGTTTTGTAGCGAATAATAAAACTTGTCCGGCGGTGCTAAATGTGCTGCCGGGCAAATTTTCGCAAAAAAATATTGGCTTTTTGTCTTGACTACTACGATAATATCGTATAAAATAATTACAAGGACTACGAAAATATCGTATGAGGAAGTGAAGCTTTGACAAGAGAATTTGACTTCGGAACAGAAAAAGCAATTGCAAATGCTGATCGACGCCATAAAAGAGGAGTGATGATGGTGGCTGAGTATACTTTCAAAACCAATTTATCAATGGAAGAAATCAAGGATAATTTTAAGAATATAGACTTTTTTGAGGGTGTAAAGAGCGGTTTGGAGGAAGCCTTGGCGTTTGAAAAAGGGCAGGCTGCCGCGGATACGTTCGCACGCAAAAGCTCGCTCCCACAAATAAATGTATCTGAGCTTCGGCATTCGCTGTCCTTGACGCAAAAAGCATTCGCCGCACTGCTCGGCGTTTCAACCAGAACCGTAGAGGCATGGGAAGGTGGAAAATCTACACCCACGCCCACCGCGAAGAAACTGTTGTTTCTTATTCAACAAGAACCGTCGCTTGTTCAAATGCTTCAAAACGCATAAGTTTATATAAATGACCTTTAAAAAAATAAGGTATGGATTTATCGTTAATCGGATTGTCAAAATCTGCGACGCTAAATCAAAGAAAGGCGATTTTCCGCTGTGCTGAAAATGCTGACAGCGAGTTGTGAGCATTTACAATTAAAATGGCAATGCCGCGCTTGACATTAACTGTTGAGCGCGGCGTTTTAACTTTAGCACAATGAGATTTAGATTTACTATGAGGGTTAAACTAAATTGGTTTTCGATGGGTGAGACCTCTTTGAAATTTGAGTTGAACTAACTCGAAAAAGTATCAGTCAGACGTTTTCGAACATCGAAAAACCGCTTTCTCAACCTAATATTTTCAAAACTGAAAATCCGGTTAAGATTTTATGATGAAATAACTGTCGGAAAAACTCAATTGAATTAACATATAAAAAGAGAATGTTGTACTTAACGGGAATGGTTGAGTACAGCATTTTCATTTATGACGGTAGCACTTATATTATCTTTCGAGCTGATTAAGAATTATTATGGGATCAGTTATCATTTATCTCCTCAGTGATTATCGATTAAGCAGAACAAGCGTGAACAGACAAAAGAGAGAAACTCAAAAAAGCATCAGTCACCTTTTTCTCTGCTGTTGGAAAAGTGCTGGTCTATTGATGCTGTTCCTAGATTTTTTGCAAGTTCTGACCTGGATTTTGCATAAATTGATTTACGAGCTTACAAAAATCATAACACGAAAAAAGGCTTGAAACCGACGTTTCAAGCCTGAGAAATCCAGTAATAATGCGAAAAATTAAGTCGCGGTTCCCGTTTGGAGACCGCTGCTCTACCAACTGAGCTATACCCCTAAATATTTAATCGCTGCAAATGAACGCACGTCACTTGCAAGGAGTATGATAACACAGACACGCGGTTTTGTCAAGCGTTTTTCAACACAAAAACGCCGATTTGAGTAAGAACTTGTATTGCCGCGTGTGATACGCACGTCATGCGCATTTCATTCAATCAAAAATCTCGTGTGACAGAACCGGTTCTCGCACGTCATTGTCGTGGATTTTGACCGCTGCCCGACCACATTTTCTTAGTAGAAACCCACACGTCATTTTTTCGGCGGTTGCGATACGACTGGGAAATACGGAAATAGCAGGGAAACACTCTTGACACTTTTTCTCAGATACGTTATAATAAAGATGGACAGAGGAATAAAAAATCATCCCTATAGCTTGACAAACGCCAAGTTATAGGGATTTTTCATTGAAGCAATATAGTTGGTAATACACAAAAAGTCAAGAGAAATCTTGTCAGGGTATTTGCTGGATATTGACCACTGCCTGTGGTATTGTTGTGGTTACCAAAACGAAGGAGTGATAGCATGAAACGAGAATTATTAGACAACGGCAACATATGGCAGAAAAGCGATGGACGTTGGATAGGTCTGGTACGTTACAAGGATGAGTTCGGTGTGACGCAACGAAAGAGTTTTTCCAGCAAAAAGAAGAAAACGCTGCAAGCAAAGATGACGGACTATGTCAAAAACTTCAACGAGCAGGTCGCCAACTCTGATGAATCAAAAAAGCCTTTGAAAGAGAGTATGAAAAACTGGCTGAGGGTGTATAAGTTCCCGGAGGTGGAGCGCACGACCTATGATCGATATGAATGCACTGCTGAACACCAAATCTATCCTTACATCGGCAACAAGCCTGTCGGAGATGTTACTCCTGCCGATATTAAGAAACTACTCACTAAGCACATGAACGCAGGCTACGCTTTCACGACGAGCAAGAAAGCGTACTCACTGCTCAAGATGTTCTTCAAGCAGCTATATCAGGAAGGCGCGATACCGAACAATCCGATGGCACTGATTGATATGACGAAAAAGGACAACTACCTTGCCGCGCAGAACAAGGAGAGCAAGCCGCAGTGTGATATGGTGGTAGTGTTCACGGACGAGGAGCTGGAGCAAATCAAAGCGGAAGCCTTCAAACGCTTCGCAAACGGCAAGCCGTTCTGAACGACTACGCTCTGAACTATTTGAACGATATATCCGAGCAGCTAGTCGCTGAGCATAACGGAGTTCTTGACTTGGAAAAGGCTCGGGATTTCGTTGATATAGACTATTCAGGAGAGGTAGATGGCTAAGATTATTGTCTCGTGCCGCTTCCCAAAGAGCGCAAAGGATATAGCTGATCTAATAAGATATATGGCTACCCGAGAGGGAGTTGAGAAGTTGCCTAACACCAAGAAGTATAAAATTGCAACCCAAAGTCAGCACGACCTCATCCTTTCTGCAGTGAAACATTTTCCTCAAAGCAAGAAGTTCCTGGAGTACGAGGACTTTTATGCCATGCCTACACGGGAGAACGCCGACGAGTTTCTGGATGCCGTCGCTGAAAGATATGCCGACCGCGTGGATGAATTGAAGGGCTTGGTCAGCTATATCTCCAATCGCCCGGGCGTTGAAAAGCTCGGCTCGCACGGATTGTTTACGCAATTCGATATGCCAATTGACCTTGATACAGTCGCAGAACGGGTCGCCAATCACGACGGTGTTATCTGGACGGAGGTGGTCAGTCTTCGCCGTGAGGACGCGGAGCGTCTGCATTTCAACAACGCCGAAGCATGGAAAAACCTCGTCCGCCGGAATATGAATGAGATCGCCAAAGCACACAGAATCAAGGTGGAGGACTTGGAATGGTACGGCGCATTCCATAATACAACGCACCATCCGCATATTCATTTGATAATTTTCTCGAAAGGGCAGGAGGGATTCCTCTCCGAGAAAGGCATCAAAGAGCTGCGCCGAGCCTTCGGTCAGGACATCTTTCGCGATGAGCAATACAAGCTGGCGACGATAGAAACCGGTTATCGAAATCAGTTGAAGGAACAGTTGGCTGACCTGTTGCAGCAGCTTCAAACACGGCAATCAATTCCCAACGCCGATTATTATCTTTTTCTGTTGAGAAAAATCCGAGATGAAGTTCAGCAGCAGAAGGGGAAGAAGCTCTACGGCTATCTGCCAAGAAAGACAAAAAAGCTGGTGGATTTTGCTCTGCACGAGTTCGCAAAAGACGGTGATTTATCTGAAATATATGCAAAGTGGAACGAGGTCAACCGCGAAAAGTTAAGTCTTTACTATGATACGAAAGATAAACCGGACGTGCCCATTGAGAAGAATCCCGAGTTGAGGTCGCTGAAAAATATGCTTATCAGGACGGCGTTGAGTATGAATTTCAACGCACAGACAACTGTAAATACTGCCCGTATAGGTTTTCTTTTCTCTATGCTGGCAAAGCAAATTGTCAACAGCGCAGGCAAAAGGTTAGATGAACTCAATAAGATGATGCCCCTGACCGACAGCAAGGAGCGAGATAAAATCCGCGAGAAAAAGCTGGCTCACGGTCAGAAAGAAGGAGCAGACAGCAGCGGTATCAATGAAGAAGTCTATGACAGCCAAGCCGCAGAGGGTATTTTGTCTATGCTTGACTACCTAATTTCGCTCGGCAATAAGGATAGTTCACAAGATAAACAAGAAGAATCTATATCACCTGAAGATGAATATGACTTTGACAATGCCTATGCTGAGTATCTAAATGACACTGATTACGGCTTTGATGAGAACGATGCGGATGCAGAGGATGAGTATTACGGCATGTCCATGTGAACAGCGAGGTTAGCGCCCTGTTTCGCCGTGTATCGCCCTGTGTGCGATTTGTTGGGGCAAGACGGGTGTGTGCCCGACCGGGTTGTTCGCGCGGTGTTGAGCCTTTGTCGCGGTTTGTGAGCAACATCTCGATTTGACAGATTGATAGTGGTCATATCTATATTTGCCTGTAGCAGACACCCTTTTTACTATACACGTAGTGTATAGTAAAAACCGAGCGATAGGGCTGTTCAAAATTTGCGACGCCAAACAAAGAAAAGCAATTTCTTTCGTTACTGAAGACGCCTGTTGCAGAGTGAAATGTATTTTTCTCCCCTGTTTCACCGCGTGTCGCCCCGTGTGCGAATTGTTGAGCAAAGACGGGTGTGTACCCGTCCAGATTGTTCGCGCGGTGTTGAGCCTTTGTCGCAGTTTGTGAGTAACAGCCAGTTTTGAGAGGCATTTGAAGGTCATGTTTTCGCTCACCCAAAAAAGAGATAATAGTAAAAAACGGTACTGCGAGCAAAAAACACCCTGTTTCGCCGCGTGTCGCCCTGTGTGCGATTTGTTGGAGAAAGACGGGTGTGTACCCGACCGAAGTGTTTGCGCGGTGTCGGCGATTTTTGGACGAATCTCATTTTTGCTACGCTATAACAAAGAAAGCGCGAAAAAGTTCTGGATTTTTTCTTTTTTAGCGGTATCT
>NZ_JAEQMG010000088.1 GCF_016680995.1 Ruminococcus difficilis
AGGTCACGTCCGTGACCTGCTGGATATTGAACACGAAGATATCCAAAGCGCGCTCGGCGGTGATCTTCGCGTTCTTCTGTCGAAGGGAACCTGCCGCCGCGTTGCGCGGATTTTTTGCCGGTTTTTCCTCATTTTCCTCCTGACGGCGCACGAGCTCCTCAAAGCTCTTGAAGGACATATAGACCTCGCCGCGAACCTCCAGAAATGCCGGCGCGTTCGGGATCCGCTTGGGAAGGCTCTTGATCGTCATGAGGTTATCGGTCACATCCTCGCCGGTGGTGCCGTCGCCGCGTGTGGAACCTCGCACGAAAACGCCGTTGCGGTATTCGCAGGAGACCGAGAGTCCGTCGAACTTCGGCTCGACGACGTAACGCGCGTCAGGCGCCGTTTCTCTCACGCGGCGGTCAAATTCTCGCAGTTCCTCCGCAGAAAAGCTGTCATGCAGGCTCTCCATGGGTACTGTATGCGTGACCGGCGAAAATTTCTCCCCGGCGCTGCCGCCGACGCGGTTGGTGGGCGAATCGGCGCGTTTAAGCGACGGGAATTCCGCTTCGAGGTTTTCAAGCTCGCGCAGGAGCATGTCGTACTCATAGTCGGAGATCTCCGGCTCGTCCTGATTATAATATAGGTTGTTGTGGTATTCAAGGGTGCGCGTCAGCTCCTCAACACGGAGCTTTGCCGCTTCTAAAGTCATAGTATCACCGTTCATGCATTATTTAACTGCGGATGTTCCTTTTTCGCGAAGGTAGGTGGATTCCAAGTCCGCGAGATGGAGCTTGACCGCCAACGGATATTTATCATAAGCCTGGCTGATGGTGTTGCTGTTCTTGTCGCCGAATTCGCCCATGTGCCAGCGAATCGCCATAGCTTCTTCGATTTTGAGCCGCATTTTGCGCTCGATCAGAAAGACGGACTTTTCACCGTGACCGTAGGGAAACTGGTCGTCTATCGCGAAATAAGGCACCTTCTCCCACTGTCCCGTCTGCTCGTTCTTGACGTTGA
>NZ_JAEQMG010000089.1 GCF_016680995.1 Ruminococcus difficilis
TAATGTGTACACTGCGTTCTTGCCTATCCGCAGCATTTGCTGGATTTCTTCGACGCTGACAACATCGGGGTAAGAATCAAAAACTCCTTCCGTAAACCTATCTTTTTTCATGTTTTCCTCCATATTATTACCAAATTCGACAAACAAGATGTGATATGATTTTTACAGCCCTCAGTCCTGTTTGTTATGTGCTCATTCTACATCACGGGGAGCGAAAACACATTGAGCGGAAATTGACTGAAAATTGACAGTTTTGGAGTGAGAAACATGGAGCGATGCGATTTTAGTTCTGTGATTACGATCATCAGCGATCATATCAGCGAGAGCAAGCGCGGCAATCAATCCGATTTGATGTATGCGCTGTTTGACACCTTCGCAACCGACGAGATCAACATAGAAGAAACCTTTGACGAAGGTGCAGTTTGCCGTTGGGTAAACGGTGTAAGGAAAATAAGCCCGAAAATCACAAAGTATTACTCGGACAACAACAAAAAGAGTTGTCTGTCCTCCGACATAGAGCAAAATATTCTGCCGATGATGTATGACAGCGACATGGCAGTTCGGGAGATCTACGATCTGGTGATATATGACACAACCATTTCCGACGGCGTAAAACAAAAACTGACCGCGGGATACCCGTTTTCCAACAGCAAAGAAAAAGCAGATTTCTTAAGCGCTGTGCTCTGCTTTTCGATGGAGCGCAACTTCATCAAACGTGAACCCGAAAAAAGCAGTCTTAAAGATTACGGCGCGCTCTCCCCTTTTGTCAAAAACCTGATTTACGGCGCAGAGGTTCCGAAGCCCTGTCGTTACTTCTGCGACAGAGCCGGAGAACAATCGGAGCTTCACTTTATGCTGAGCGAGTACGGCAAAGTGTTCCTGCAAGGCATACCGGGCATCGGCAAGAGCGAGCTTGCCAAAGCCTACGCCCAAAGCTTTAAAAAGGAATACACCAACATCATCTACATCAACTACTCGGGCAGCCTGAAAAATGATATCATCAAGCTGGATTTTGCCGAGGATTATAATGCGAACGAACCCGAAGCGGATCGGTTCAGACGCCACGACCGATTCCTGCGCAGCCTGAAAGACGACAGCCTGATTATCATAGATAATTTTAATACCGTCGCATCTGACGACGAAACGCTGAGTACGGTTCTTGCATACTCCTGCCGCATTTTGTTCACCACGCGCAGCCGCTTTGATGAATACAACGACTCCTACACCATTGAAGAAATGCCCGACGACGAACTGCTCGGCTTAATGGGCAGTCTGTATTCGGAAGCGGATAATCATTCCGAAATCCTGCGTGAGATCATCCATACGGTTCACAACCACACCTTCGCCGTTGAGTTATCGGCGCGGCTGTTAGAGGTCGGCATTTTAGCGCCGGATCAACTGTTGGAGAAACTGCGCGCCGAAAAAGCAGCGATGGACAGTGAAGATAAGATCAGCGCGAAGAAAGACGGCAAAAGCAGAAAGGCGACGTACTACACGCATATTCATACCCTATTCTCGCTGTACAAGCTCTCCAAAGTAGAATCGGAGGTCATGCGAAATCTCGCCTTAGCGCCGCACAACGGCGTACACGCAAAGTTGTTTGCCTTATGGCTGGAATTAAAAAACATGAATGCCATCAACGACCTTATCGAAAGTGGATTTGTCAAAGAATTGCCGGGTCGAATGATCGCACTTCACCCGATGATTCAGGAAATCGCACTCGACGAAATGAAACCTTCTGTTGTAAATTGCTCCATCTTCTTGCAATCCTTACAAACTATCTGCATGTGTCACGGCAACGATGTGTTGTACTATAAACAGCTATTTGAAATGATTGACTCTATCGTCGATCTAATTGATAACGACGATATGAAAACCTATCTTCTGTTTCTGGAGGATGTATTTCCGTATTGTGAAAAATATGAAAACCACCATCTCATGCAAAAAGTAACCGATATACTATCCTCGTTGCTAAAGGACAGTAACGTCGGAGCCGATAAAGACCGCGCTTTGTTATATGATTACCTCGCAATAGTAGCGGATGATCCTTTAGTTTCGATTCAGTATGAAGAACGTGCCATTTCCACGATAAAGAAAGTCCATTCAGGCAATATCGTTTTAGTTTGCAATCTATATACAAATCTCAGTCACTTCTATCACATGAGTGGAAACATCAAATCGGCTCTCGACAATATGGGCACTGCACTTCAACTCGCCAAAAAGTTTAAAATCGAAAATCATCACGACAATCTTGTCAGGAGAAGGAACTATGCTACTTTCCTTGTTGCTGCGGGGCAACCGCTATATGCTTTGGCAGAGCTAATGAAGCTCAGCGAAGTCATAGAATACCATTATTCTAATCAATCCTTGGATTACGCAATGGTACAGGAAGATATGGGCAAAATATTCTGTTGCTTAGGCAAAAAAGAGCAGGCAAGTAAACATTTCAAATATGCGTTTCATCTTTATAAAATCCATTTCCAATCAGAACCAGAGCGAATAGAAGCCAAAAAACAAGAAATGATAATGTATCTTAGCATGGAAAAATTAATGTAATACTAATCACAGTCACGCACTTCGGTGTGTGGCTGTTTTTTTGTCAAAAATCAGTCAATTCTCGGTCAATGTGTTTCCTCTCTGCTTGCAATAGAATTACCGTGTAAGGTGGTGAGTAGATTGACACAATTCATAACTTCTGAAAGCCCGATTCCCGCGCATATGGCGTTCCCGAGCTTTCTCTTGACAATGTCTGAGCTGAGCGATTCGGCAAAAATCATTTACTGTGTTCTGCTGTGTCGGGCGCAGCTTTCCCAAAAGCGCGACGGCTTTACAGACGAACACGGTCGGATATTCATTTATTATCCGATCAAGGATTTAGCCGAAGCCGTTCATAAAAGCGAGATGTCTGTCAAAACCGCGCTATCAACGCTTGAAAAGCATGAGCTTATTGTGCGCAAGCGTCAGGGCGTCGGCAAGGCAAACCGTATCTATGTAAAGTTCCCCGTCGACAGAAATCTTTCCGTGAGACAGACAGAAAACTGTCTTCCTGATGGAAAGAAAACTGTCTGTCACGCGGAAAGAAAACTGTCCGGAAGATATATAGAAAGAGATAATAAGAAAATAGATAATAGAATGAGTAAGGCATACGGCAAATTTCAAAATGTTTTTCTCTCTGATGATGATATCTCTATTTTGCAACGGACTGTGCCGCCGTATCGGGAGTACATAGAGCGGCTGTCGGCATATATGCAGTCGAGCGGTAAGAGCTACGCCGACCATGCCGCAACTATCAGAAGTTGGTATCTTCGTGACAATCCTTCGCCGCCTGCAAGAAACTATGAAAGCGAGGAAAACGAAAGCTTATGAACAACATCAACCAAATCATCGGCGGGCTGTTTCCGCCGCGCCAGCCGAAAGAGGACGAGTACATCAACGAAGCTGACGGATTGATCTACTGCGCCAAGTGCCGCACACCGCGGCAGTGCGTGATTCACCACGGAGAGCGTATCATCACGCCGCCGGTTATGTGCGACTGTCAGCGGATCACGGAAGAACGCGAAGAAGCCGCGTTTCAAAAACGGCAGGCGGAATTTCGGATCGAGCGCATGAAGGCGAGCGGTTTGCAGGACAGGTATCTGCACGATTACACCTTTGCCAACGACAAAGGCTACAATCCCGAAATCAGCAAAGCCCGCGAATATGTCGCTCAGTGGAGCGAGATGAAAAAGAGCTGTATCGGACTGCTTTTGTGGGGCGACGTCGGCACAGGCAAAACATTCATTGCCGCCTGCATCGCCAACGCGCTGATTGAACAGGGTGTGCCGGTTTTGATGACGAACTTCTCAAAAATTCTGAACCAACTGTCCTCCATGTTCAACGAGGATCGCAACAAATATATCGAGAGCATGAACAGCTACAGTCTGCTGATCATCGACGACCTCGGCATCGAGCGCAATTCCGAATTTGCGCTGGAACAGGTGTTCAATGTCATCGACAGTCGTTACCGCAGCAAGAAGCCTTTGATCGTCACGACCAACTTAACGCTGGACGAGCTAAAGCACCCCAAGAGCTTAGCGCACGCCAGAATCTATGACCGCATTTTGGAGCGCTGCGTGCCGCTCAAGGTTAGTAATCAAAACATCAGAAAGCTTAATGCAGCGGAAACTTTGAGCACGGCACGCAAACTGCTGACTGCTGAAAAGGAGGATTTATGAATAACAATTTTAACGATAAGGAAATGCTGCAGGCGAAGCATCGACTGGAAGAAGCGCAGGCGAGGAATCGCCAAAAGGAGCGAAAAGCACGGACAAGAAGATTGATTCAGGAAGGCGCGATTCTGGAAAGTGTCTTACCCGAAATCAAGCACATGAATTCAGACGAAATCAAAAATCTTCTGTTGCAGCGGTTGTTTTTTGGTAACATGCAGCCTTGATTTATTTCCCGAAGGGCGCACTTACTCACCACCCGTAATACGGGCGGTGGTACTGCTAAAGCAGACGTGCGCTCTCCGAGGGTTACGGCTTATTGAAAGCCTGCTTAGAAAGAGGTGATTTTGAATTATGGCGATTTATCATTTAGAAGCAAAAGCCGTCAGCCGCGGCTCAGGCAGAAGCGCGGTTGCAGCCGCAGCTTATATGAGTTGCTCAGAAATTCATAACGAATATGACGGCATAATGCATGACTTCACACGCAAAAGAGGGCTTGTTTGGGAACAGGTTTTTCTGCCTCGAAACGCGCCGCCTGAATGGAAAAGCAGGAGCGTTTTGTGGAACGCGGTTGAAGCCGCCGAGAAATCTAAGGACAGCCGACTCGCGCGCGAATTGGTCGTCGCCTTGCCGGTTGAGCTTGACAAAACGCAATGGGTAAAATTGCTGACAGAGTATATTCAAAACAATTTTGTCGCAGAAGGAATGTGCGCCGACGTCGCCATTCACGACACAGACGGTCACAATCCCCACGCGCATATTTTGCTGACAGTCAGACCAATGGATAACAAAGGCAGATGGCAAAACAAAACCGAAAAAGAATATCTCTGCGTCAAAAACGGCGAAGAAAAAGGCTTCACTTCTTCGGAATTCCTGTCAGCAAAATCGAAAGGCTGGGAGAAGCAATATCAATATTTTGTCGGCAAAAAGAAGGTGTATATGCCGCCGTCAGAAGCGGAAAAGCACGGCTATGAACGCGTCAATAAATATCCGAAAAGCACGCGATTCGGTCGGCAGAATCCGATCGCCGCACGTTGGAACAGTGACGAGCAACTTGTCGTTTGGCGTGAGCAGTGGGCGCAGATCACAAACAAATATCTTGACGAAGCGAACCGCGCCGACGCGCACATCGACCACCGCAGCTACGCCGACAGAGGGCTCGACGTGCAGCCGACAATTCATGAAGGCTATGTCGCTCGCACCATTGAGCAGAAAGGTTTTGTCGCCGACCGCTGTGCAATCAACCGTCAAATCAAGGCTGACAACGCCCTTCTCCGCGAGTTAAAG
>NZ_JAEQMG010000009.1 GCF_016680995.1 Ruminococcus difficilis
CTGCGCGTTGATTTCTTTGCTGACGAACCGAGCCTTGAAAAATTCGCCGCGCACTATGAAACCTACGGTTCAGCGGTTGTTGCACTGGGCTATGACCTCGACACCTTGGTTGACCCGATTCTTGATGAAGCGCCCGATCCGTCCGAGTACGGCGTGTGGGTCAAGAGCGTTCCGACGCTCGCTCAGGAAGGGCTTGACGCGATCAACTGCGCCGACTGGCTCAAGGGTCTGATTATCAACGGTATTATCGGCGGCGTAGGCTCGGTACTGGGCTTCCTGCCGCAGATGCTCGTGCTCTTCTTCTTTCTTGCTTTCCTCGAAAGCTGCGGCTACATGTCGCGTATCGCCTTCGTTATGGACAGGATTTTCCGCAAGTTCGGACTCTCGGGCAAGTCGTTTATCCCGATGCTTATCGGCACCGGCTGCGGAGTTCCGGGCATCATGGCTTCGCGCACGATCGAAAACGAGCGCGACCGCCGCATGACTATAATGACAACCACCTTCATTCCCTGCGGCGCAAAGCTGCCTGTTATCTCGATGATCACAACGGCGCTTTTCGGCGGCGCGTGGTGGGTAGCGCCGAGCGCGTATTTTATGGGCATGGCGGCTATAATAGTTTCGGGCATAATGCTCAAAAAGACAAAAATCTTCTCGGGTGATCCCGCTCCGTTTGTCATGGAGCTTCCCGCATACCACCTCCCGACATTAAGCAACATTCTGCGTTCAATGTGGGACAGAGGCTGGTCGTTTGTCAAGAAGGCAGGCACTGTTATCCTGCTCGCGTCTGTCATTATCTGGGCAGGCTCACACTTCGGCTGGACGAACGGCGTGTTCGGCTTCAGCACAGATATGGCGCTCGCGGACAGTATTCTCGGCAAAATCGGCGATGCAATCAAGTGGATATTCATTCCGCTCGGCTTCGGCAACAGCACAGCGAGCGTAGCGACTATAATGGGACTTATCGCGAAGGAAGAGATCGTCGGCGTATTCGGAGTACTCGACTTCATCAGCATGACAAAACTCTCGGCGTACTCCTTCCTGACCTTCAATCTTCTCTGCGCACCGTGTATTGCTGCTATGAGCGCAATCAGAAGAGAGATGAACTCAGCCGCGTGGACGGCATTTGCTCTCGCGTATCAGTGCCTGTTCGCTTACGCTGTGTCGCTGATGATCTATCAGCTCGGCTCGGCATTCTTCGGGAATATGAATCTTATCGGTCTTATCGCGGCGGTTATCGTGATGGCTCTCATCATTTACCTGCTCGTCAGACCTTACAAGGAACCGAAAAAGCTAAATGTAAAGCTCAAGTGAGGTATATATGGAATGGTTAGCTGCTAATTGGGGCACCATCGTTGTCGGCACGGCAGTCGCGGCGGTTTTAGCCCTGATAATTATAAACAGAGTAAAGAAGAAAAAACAGGGTCAGTCAACCTGCGGCTGCGGCTGCGCAAACTGCCCGATGAAAAATCAGTGCCATTAATTTTTCAGCCATATCGGTTTTCGGTATGGCTGTAATTATTTACCGAAAAATATTGACGTTGCTTCCGTATTTGTGTTATCATTGTTATATAAAGTGATTCGGAGGGGCGAATTATGGTCAAAAAGGCTTTTTCTGCCGTGCTGACGGTTCTTGCGCTTATCTGTTCCGCATTTTTGCCGTCGTTCGCGGCACAGAGCGGTAAAATTGACTTCAATAATCCCGATTTTATCCGCGGAATGGACATATCCTCCGTGCTTTCTCTTGAGCAGTCGGGCGTTAAGTTTTACGATGAAAGAGACAGCGAAAGCGACCTGTTCAAAATCCTCGCTTATCACGGGGTAAATTATATCCGCGTCCGCGTCTGGAACGACCCCTTTGACGGAAACGGCGCGGGCTACGGCGGCGGTAACTGCGACGTTCAGTCCGCGGCTGAAATCGGCAGACGTGCTGCAAAATACGGAATGAAGCTGCTTGTTGACTTCCATTATTCCGATTTCTGGGCTGACCCGAAAAAGCAGCAGGCGCCCAAGAAATGGCAGAATTATTCTTTATCGGAAAAATGCACCGCGCTTTATGATTTCACTCTGGATTCGCTGAACAAAATAAAAGCGGCAGGCGCGGATATCGGCATGGTGCAGATCGGCAACGAAACCACCACGGGCATAGCAGGAGAGTACAGTTTTGAATCCATGTCAAAGCTATTTGATTCGGGAAGCAGGGCGGTCAGGGATTTTGACAAAAACGTCCTTGTCGCGCTTCACTTTACAAATCCCGAGCGCGACGGTCATGTTAAGTACCTTGCCGATTCGCTCAACAGATACGGCGTTGACTACGACGTTTTCGCAACCTCATACTATCCGTTCTGGCACGGCAGCCTGAGCAACCTGACGACGGTTTTATCCTACGTCGCTGACACCTACGGCAAATACACCCTCGTCGCAGAGACCTCATATCCCTTCACACTCGACGATACCGACGGCTTTCGGAATACCGTCAACAGCGGCGCGAATTCCTCGGGCGAAAACCTGCTCTGGAGCTTCACGCCACAAGGTCAGGCGGACGAGGTGAGAGCGGTGATGAACGCCGTAAACGACGTCGGAGAAAAGGGACTCGGCGTCTTTTACTGGGAAGGCGCATGGATTACCGTCGGAGATACAACGGGACTGAGCGGCAGCGCTTATTCAGCCCGATATAAAGCAAACAGCAAGCTTTGGGAAAAATACGGCTCAGGCTGGGCTTCGAGCTTCTCGGCGGCATACGACCCCGACGACGCAGGCAAGTACTATGGCGGCTCAGCGGTTGACAATCAGGCGTTTTTCGACGCTCATGGCAGGGTACTGTCCTCGCTCGATGTTTTCGCGTCTGTCACGGGAAAAATATACGGTGACGCTGATAACGACGGCGATATCACTGTGACCGATGTCACCGGGGTTCAGCGTATCACAGCGGCTCTCGTGACTCCCGATGCTCTGACAAACCGCGTTTCCGACGTGAACGGCGATGGCGTTGTCGATATTGTGGACGCTACGGAGATACAGAAGTACATTGCGGGCTATAAGTCCGATTATCCGATAAATAATCCAATCTAAGGAGGCAAATAATATGAACACCATCAAAAACAATATCCCGATTATCCTGATGCTGCTTTTTGAAATCGCAGTTGGCGTATTTCTGCTTATCAACCCCGAGACCTTCACAACCATTGTGGTGATTTGCTTCGGAATCTTCCTCACGGTAGTCGGTCTGATTTATCTTATCCGCTATTTCAGTGCGCGCAAGAAGCAGGAGGAGAGTACCTTTACTCTTATCTGGTCGATAATCCTGCTTGCGATAGGAATATTCACAATTTCAGCTCACGGTCTGATCATGTCCTTCTTTGCCTTTATCGCGATACTCTACGGTGTGATACTGCTGATTTCGGGCTTTATAAAGATCATGGGATATTTCAACTCAAGAAAAGCCAACCAGCCTGTTTCCGCTTTCAGCATCATCAGCGCGATAATTTCTGTAATCCTCGGCGGCGTTATTCTTGTTAACCCATTTGAAACCACTCACTTTCTATTTATGTTCGCGGGAATCGCGATTCTCGTGTCGGCACTGTTTGACATCATCACTCTGATTTTTGTCGCTCGCGCAGGCAGACAGGTGATCGACGACGGCTATGTTGAAGCGACGGTTTATGACGAGGACTAATAGACAACAGTAAGAGGTGAAGCAAAATGATAACCGAAATGACCTATGCGCGTCAGATGCTCAGCATCGGCGGCTATAAACTCGTCGTCTGCGCGAAGGACAGCGTCCATGTTTCCGAGGATAGCGGACTTGATTCGCTGCTTTCACTTGTCGGAGAGGACACATGGATTGGTGCTGCCGCAGCCGACAAGGTTGTCGGAAAAGCCGCGGCGATGCTCTTTGTACTCTTAAGGGTGAAGTCTTTGTACGCGGAGGTTATCACGGAAACCGCTAAGGCAGTGCTCGAGGCGCAGGGTATCGAATGCGTGTACGGAACGCTTGTTGAGCGTCTTATCGATGCCGACGGCAAGGTGTGTCCGTCAGAGCTGGCGGTTGAGAATGTCGTCGATCCTTCCGACGCACCCGCAGCGCTTAAATAAACAATAATTTTTTGGAAATATTATCTTTGTAACAGGGAGTGATTATCTATGGTAGAAATGAACAGCAGAAAGGCGGCAATCATCGGCTGCGGATTTGTAGGCTCGGCATCGGCTTTTTCACTTATGGAGAGCCATCTTTTTTCCGAGATCGTGCTGATCGACGCTGACAAGGACAGGGCAGAGGGTGAAGCTCTCGATATAAGCCACGGACTGCCTTTCTCAAAACCCATGCAGATTTACGCGGGCACTTATCAGGACATCAGCGACGCCGCCGTCGTAATTGTCACCGCGGGCGCGGGTCAGAAGCCGGGTGAAACAAGACTCGATTTGGTCAAGAAGAACGTCGCGATCTTCAAGTCGATTATTCCGGAAGTAGCCAAGTACAACCGCTCGGGCATTCTTCTGATAGTCGCGAACCCCGTTGATATCCTGACCTACGTCGCAAAGCAGCTCAGCGGATATCCCTCGAACCGCGTGTTTGGCTCGGGAACCGTTCTCGATACCGCGAGATTGAAGTATATGCTCGGCGAGCACCTCGGGGTTGACAGCAGAAGTATCCACGCCTTCATAATCGGCGAGCACGGCGACAGCGAGATCGCCGCGTGGAGCAGCGCGAATGTATCGGGCGTTCCGCTCTTCAAGTTCTGCAACATGCGCGGACATTTCCACGAGGAAGAAACTTCGCGCAGAATCGCCGAGGAGGTCAAGAACAGCGCCTACGAGATCATAAAGCGCAAGAAGGCGACCTACTACGGCATCGCGATGTCGGTAAAGCGCATCTGCGAGGCGATTGTAAGGGACGAGAAATCGATCCTGCCTGTATCGAGCATACAGAATTCGGAGAAAATCAACGGCGTCGCGCTCAGTATGCCCGCGATTGTCGGCAAGCATGGCGTTGAGGGTCAGGTTCCGATTGAACTCAGCGATGAGGAGCGCGCAGCTCTGCAGCGTTCTGCCGACACTCTTAAGGCGGTACTCAACGACGTTCTTGAAGAGGAATAGGAAGAAAGTAAAGGTCGGGTCTTGTGTTGGCCCGACCTTAACGATGCGGAAATAATTACATATTTTTTTGAAAAACATATTGACAAATCAGCGGTTCTGTGCTAAACTATTTACTGTTGCCGAGAGAAGCAGCGGCAAAGGCAGTTGGGAGTTTAGCTCAGCTGGGAGAGCATCTGCCTTACAAGCAGAGGGTCACAGGTTCGAGCCCTGTAACTCCCACCAATAATGGCCCGGTAGTTCAGTTGGTTAGAACGCTAGCCT
>NZ_JAEQMG010000090.1 GCF_016680995.1 Ruminococcus difficilis
TGATATATAATCATAGGGCACGAATAAAGATTAGGAGGAATAAATATGTCAACATATTTAGCTAAGAAAAGCGAAGTTGAACGCAGCTGGTATGTAATCGACGCTGCGGGCAAGCCCCTCGGCAGAGTTGCAGTACAGGCGGCAGTGCTCCTCAGAGGCAAGCACAAGCCCACCTTCACACCCAACGTAGACTGCGGCGACCACGTAATCATCATCAACTGCAAGGACGCGGTTCTCACCGGCAGCAAGCTCACTCAGAAGAAGTGGCAGCGCCACACCGGCTATATCGGCCACCTCAAGGAAACCCGTTACGATACCCTCATGGCTACAAAGCCCACCAAGGCTATGGAGCTCGCAGTTAAGGGTATGCTTCCCAAGAATACACTCGGCAGAAACGCTCTGTTAAGACTCAGACTCTTTGAGGGCGCCGAGCACAAGCATGAGGCTCAGAAGCCCCAGCCGTTTGAAGCATAAGAAGGAGGCAGAACAGAATGTACGACAAGACACCTTATTTCTACGGTACAGGTAGAAGAAAAAGCTCCGTTGCCCGCGTAAGACTCTACCAGGGCACAGGCAAGATCACCATCAACGACCGTGACATTGACGATTATTTCGGTCTTGACACACTCAAGCTCATCGTAAGACAGCCTCTTGCTCTCACCGAGACAGACGAGAAGTTCGACGTTGTATGCCGTGTATCAGGCGGCGGCGTAACAGGCCAGGCGGGTGCTATCCGTCACGGCATCGCCAGAGCTCTGCTCCAGTACGACACCGAGAACCTCCGCGGCAAGCTCAAGAAGGCAGGCTTCCTGACACGTGACCCGAGAATGAAAGAGCGTAAGAAGTACGGTCTCAAAGCCGCACGCCGTGCGCCGCAGTTCTCAAAGAGATAATCA
>NZ_JAEQMG010000091.1 GCF_016680995.1 Ruminococcus difficilis
TGTATATGTCAGCGGCGACAGCTATGTCGATCACCCTTCTTTCGGCGCGGCGATAATCACGCGCGTGCTCGAGGACTGCGGAATGCGCGTGGCGTTTCTCGCGCAGCCCGACTGGAGGAAGACGCGTGATTTTACACAGTTCGGCAGGCCGCGTCTGGGCTTCATGGTGTCGGCTGGAAACATCGACAGCATGGTTGCCCACTACACCGTCGCCAAGCGCAAGCGTCACGACGACGCCTACACCGCAGGCGGCAAAAACGGCAGACGTCCCGACAGAGCGGTCACGGTCTACTGCCGCAAAATCAGAGAATGCTACCCCGACAGCCCGATAATCATCGGCGGACTTGAGGCTTCTCTGCGGCGGTTCGCGCACTACGACTACTGGAGCGACAGTGTCATGCCGTCGATACTCTTTGACAGCGGCGCGGATTTGCTCGTCTACGGCATGGGCGAGCTGCAGACTGTTGAGATCGCAAAGCGACTAAGCGAAGGCTACCCGGCTGAAGCGCTGCAGGATATCCGCGGCACCTGCTTCAAGGTGAGGACGAAGGACTACGTGCCGAAGTCAGCGGTCGAGCTGCCCTCATATGAGCGCGTCCGCGAGAGTAAACGCGACTACGCGATCGCCGCACGGCGAGAGCTCGAGGAAGCCGATGCGGTCAGAGGAAAGACGCTTATCCAGCGGCACGGAAATTACCTCCTGCTGCAAAATCCGCCTATGCCGCCGCTTGATACCGGGCAGCTCGACTGGGTATATTCGCTGCCGTATATGCGGTGGTACCCTGAGTGCTACGAGAAACAGGGCGGAGTGCCGGGCGTCAGGGAGGTTGAGTTCTCGATAACTCACAACCGCGGCTGCTTCGGCGCGTGCAACTTCTGTTCGCTCGCGTTTCACCAAGGGCGAGCCGTCACCGTCCGCAGCGAGGAGAGTGTGATAAAGGAAGCCGGGAGCTTTCTTGAGAATCCGCGCTTCAAGGGCTACATAAGCGACGTAGGCGGCCCGACGGCAAACTTCCGCCTGCCGTCCTGCGAAAAGCAGCTCAGGCTCGGACTCTGCAAGAACCGCAAGTGCTTGGCTCCGACGCCGTGCCCGAATATGCAGGTGTCGCACAGTGAATACCTCGGTTTGCTGCGAAAGCTGCGCTCGCTCGACGGCATAAAGAAGGTATTTATCCGCAGCGGAATCCGCTTTGACTACCTAATGGAGGACGAGAGCGACGAGTTTTTCTCGGAGCTGATAAAGCACCACATCAGCGGCCAGCTCCGCGTCGCGCCCGAGCACTGCTCGGCGGCGGTTCTAGACAAGATGGGCAAGCCGCATATCGAGGTATACAAACGCTTCTGCGACAGGTTCTACTCTCTTACGGGCAGGGCAAAGAAGGATCAGTACGTCGTGCCGTATCTCATGAGCAGCCACCCCGGTTCGCGCCTTAAGGACGCGGTAGAGCTTGCCTTGTTCTGCAAGGCTGAGAATATCCACCCGAAGCAGGTGCAGGACTTCTATCCCACACCGGGCACGATCTCGACGGCGATGTTCTACACGGAGCTTGACCCGTACACCCTCGAGCCTGTCTACGTGCCGAAAGCCGAGAGCGAGAAGGCTATGCAGCGCGCGCTGCTGCAGTATTTCATACCCGAGAACAAGCCGCTCGTTGTCAAGGCGCTGATAAAGGCGGGACGGCGCGATCTGATCGGCAGCGGCAAGAAATGCCTCGTCACGGCACCCGCGGGAATGGCGGATAAACAGAAGCCCAAAAAGAATAAGTATTCGCGGTACTCGCGCAAGAAAAAATAGCCTTTTGCGCAAATAACGCCGAAAATTATGCATTATTAACTAAAAAAGCCTTGACCGAAATGTGTTTAGAGGCTATAATATAAAAGTATTAACGTAAGAAAGGAATAGATTGATGGGAGTATATGAGGAACTCATTGCAAGAGGTCTGATTGCTCAGGTAACAGACGAAGAAGAAATAAGAGAACTGGTCAACACAGGCAAGGCGGTATTTTATATCGGCTTTGACCCCACGGCCGACAGCCTTCACGTAGGCCACTTCATGGCGCTCTGCCTGATGAAGCGCCTGCAGATGGCAGGCAACAAGCCTATCGCGCTTCTCGGCGGCGGTACAGGAATGATCGGCGACCCGTCGGGACGTACCGATATGCGCCAGATGCTCACAAAGGAACAGATCCAGCACAACGTAGAGTGCTTCAAGAAGCAGATGAGCCGTTTTATCGACTTCTCCGACGGCAAGGCTCTGATGGTTGACAACGCCGAGTGGCTGCTCGACCTCAACTACGTAGAGCTTCTCCGCGAGGTAGGCGCGTGCTTCTCCGTAAACAGAATGCTCGCGGCAGAGTGCTACAAGCAGAGAATGGAGAGAGGCCTTAGCTTCCTCGAATTCAACTATATGATCATGCAGTCCTACGACTTCTACGCTCTCTATCAGCGCTACGGCTGCAACATGCAGTTCGGCGGCGACGACCAGTGGAGCAATATGCTCGGCGGTACGGAGCTTATCCGCCGCAAGCTTGGCAAGGACGCTTACGCCATGACTATCAACCTGCTTCTCAATTCCGAGGGCAAGAAGATGGGCAAGACACAGTCGGGCGCAGTATGGCTCGACGCCGAAAAGACAAGCCCATATGATTTCTATCAGTACTGGCGCAACATCGACGACGCGGACGTTGTCAAGTGCCTCAAGATGCTGACCTTCCTGCCTCTCGACGAGATCGAGGAGCTCTCAAAGCTCGAGGGCAGCGAGATCAACAAGGCTAAGGAGATCCTCGCTCACGAGCTGACAGAGATGATCCACGGCAAGGAAGAGGCTGACAAGGCTCAGGAGGCAGCGCGCGCACTGTTCGGCAGCAAGCAGAACACCGACAACATGCCTTCAACCGAGCTTGAGGACGCAGACTTCGGCGACGACGGAATCGGCGTGCTCGACCTGCTCTCAAAG
This sequence comes from Ruminococcus difficilis, assembly GCF_016680995.1. The sequence continues at coordinate 2,958 of NZ_JAEQMG010000091.1, forward strand.
TGCGGACTTATCCCATCAAAGAAAGAGGGCAGACGTCTTATCGAGCAGGGCGGCGTATCGCTCGACGACGAGAAGGTGACCGAGGCTACCGCAAGGGTTACGAAGGAAGCGTTTGAAAAGGGCTTCGTCGTAATCAAGAAGGGCAAGAAGGTATTCCACAAGGCGATACTGAAATAATATTGGATTCAGGCAGAGTTTTCTGCTAATTTATAAAAAAGAGGAAAGAAGGAAAGTATCAATGAAAAAATTCTTCGGTGAGTTCAAAGAATTCATCAGCCGCGGCAACGTGCTCGACCTCGCAGTCGGCGTTATGATCGGCGGCGCGTTCAACGCGATCGTAACCGCACTCTGCGAAAAGATCATCACTCCGCTGATCAATCTCATCATCGGCACGATCGCGGGCAAGAGCATCGAGGAGATGACCAGCATGCTCAAGGTCGGCCCCGCCGACAACCCGATCGATTTCGGCGCGTTCATCGCCGCGATCATCAACTTCATCATCATGGCGTTCATCATCTTCCTGATCGTTAAGGGCTTCAACAAGCTCGCTTCTCTCAAGAAGAAGGAAGAAATCGAAGAAGCGCCCACAACAAAGGTTTGCCCGTTCTGCTGCAGCGAGATCGACATCAAGGCTACAAGATGCCCGCACTGCACAAGCGAACTCGACAAGAAGTAATAATAATTTTTCGCATAAAAAAGCGTGCGCACCTTGTGCGTGCGCTTTTTTCAGCCATCGCTCGTGCGCACGCAGGGCGCAACTGAGCGGGCAATACAAATAAAACGAGGTAATGAAAGGCTTCTGCCGATCATTACCTCTTTTTTTCTTTTATAGAATGAAATAAAACACCACGCCCGCGGTAATCCCTATCAGCGCGCCGACGACAACGTCGCGGATAAAGTGCGCGCCTGCCATAACGCGCGACGCTTCGATCATCGAGGCGAAGCACAGCGCGACAATGCCGAGCGGAAGGTTCACGCTGAGAAAGGTCATCGCGATGATGTACGCGCTCGCGGTGTGGCGGCTGGGCATGCTCTTGCGGACGGTTGTCTTGTGGAACACGGAGTCCATGCCGTACTTCTCGTAAGGGCGTTCCTCGTTGATCACGACTCGCATCACCGTTACCAGAATCAGCACACCGAGCGGCACCAGAATCAGCTTCTGCCACTCTATCCCGTAGCCGATCTCAAAGAACTTGTAGATCAGCAGGGCAGGGTAGGCGACGAACACGATGTACGGCAGCGCCTTGTATATTATCAGTAAAAATGTATTAGCGATTTTGTTCTCGGAAAAAAACCGCACAGTTGTTTCGTAGCGTTTTCTGTTCATAGTTCAACTTCCTCGGCATTATTCTATCACACTCAGCCGACGATTTCAACACCGTATTTTTCGAACCAGTAATCAAGCTCGATGATGTACGCGAGGATCTGCGGAGCCTTCATCAACTGACCGTACCACGGCTCAGTAACGCTCTCGGGACGCTCGATAATATCCTCCACCGTTTTTTTGTCGAGCATTTCGGTGAGAACATTATTCTTTTGCAGAATTAACCGCACGCGCTTGGCACATTCCTCAAAGTACACGGGGTTGTGGGTTTTGGGGTACGGAGATTTTTTGCGCCACGCGATCTCCTTTGGCAGAACGTCCTCAAACGCCTTGCGCACGATCCCCTTTTCTCTGCCGCCGTAAGCCTTGAGCTTCCACGGCATGTTGTAGGCGTACTCAACGAGCCTGTAGTCGCAGAACGGCACTCGCACCTCAAGACCGCTGTACATCGAGCAGCGGTCTTTTCTCTCGAGAAGGCACTGCATGAACCAGTAGAAGTTGAGGAAGAACATCTCGCGCATTCTCGCTTCAAGCCTACTGTCTGTGCTCAGCTTCGGCGCTATTGAGATCGTGTCGAGGTAACGCTGCCGCACGTACTCCTCGCCGCGCGGCAGTAAGCCCTTCTTGAGCAGCTTTCGCCGAACGTCCTGACTCCGCGACCATGGAAAGCAGTCCTCAAAGAGAATGTCCTTGTTGTGGTACCACGGATAACCGCCGAAGAGCTCGTCGGCGCATTCTCCCGAGAGCGCGACGGTATAGTCCTTCTTTATCTCGCGGCAAAAGAGCAGCAGCGAAGAGTCGACGTCCGCGTATCCCGGCAGGTCGCGCGCTTCAACGCTGTCATAAAGAGCGTCTGCGAGGAGCTTGTTGTCGAGGATAACCTCGCGGTGCTTCGTGTCCGCGTCCCTGACCATCAGTCCGATGTAGTCTGAGTCCTTGTTCGGCTGAAACAGGCTCTTTTGGAAGAACTCCGCGTTGTCGCGGTATTCCACCGAGTAGGTGTGGACTCTGCCCATGCGGTTCTCGCGGTGGTACATCGCGGCGGTTTTGACGATGATCGAGCTGTCTAAGCCGCCCGAGAGGAAAAGGCACCTCGGCACGTCGCTGATGAGCTGCCGCTGTATCGCGTCTGTCAGCAGATATCGCGTGGTTTCGATAGTTTCCGCTTCGTTCTCGCCGTGCTCGCGCGCTTCGATCGAGAAATAAGTCCTGCGCCTGAGCCGCCCGTTTTTGTAGACGGCGCACTCACCGGGGTTCAGCTCAAAAACGCCCTTAAACACTCCGCACGAGGGAGTTCTCGCAGGGCCGAGGAAGAATATTTCGTTCAGTCCCTGCTCGTCGATCTGCGGCTTGACAACTCCGCTTTTGAGCAGGGCTTTTATCTCGGAGCCGAAGATAAGTCCGCCGTCGTACTCATGATAGAACAGCGGCTTTACGCCGATTTTATCGCGGCAGAGAAAGAGCGTCCTGTCGCGCGTGTTGAAAACGGCGAAGGCAAATATTCCGTTGAGCTTTTCGGGGCACCTCTCGCCGTACTGAATGAAGGCTTTTAGCACGACCTCCGTGTCGCTGTGACCGCGGAAGTGAAAGCCCTTTGAGCGCAGCTCCTCACGCAGCTCCTCGGTGTTGTACAGCTCGCCGTTGTAAACGATGACATATGTCGCGTCGCCGTGACGCGCCGCCATCGGCTGTTTGCCGTTCTCGCGGTCGATAACGACAAGGCGGCGGTGTATAAGCGCGACGTCGCCGTTGAGGTAGATACCGTTTTCGTCGGGGCCTCGCCGCGTGAGAGTTTCAGACATCGCCTGCAGCGTCTCGCGCCTTTCCGTCATCATACAGTCCTTTTCGATCCAGCCCGCTATTCCGCACATAAAAATTACCTCCTGAGTTGATTTCGCAGTGTGAACAGAAAGCACACCGCGACTGTCAGCAGCGCCGCGCCCGAGAGCGCGCTGCCGCCGAAAAAGCCCGAACTGTCCACCGCCGCCGTCGAGAACACAGCCGTCTTTCTGACAAAGAGCCGCAGCCCGAAATGTGTCAGCAGAGCGGTGATCAGTCCTTGCAATATTCGGATAAAGAAAAATAACAACCTGTTGATTTTCAGCTCGCCGAGTGCGGCGAAAATCTGAAAGTGCACGCATAATCCGCCGAAGCCCACAGCGAAAGCGCAGAACTCTATCGGGCAGCCGCCGACCAGCTTCACCGCCGTGCATACCTCGAGCGAGGACAAGAGGTACCGCCGCACATCCTCATTCTGAATGACAATATCGAGTATGCCGCCGAACGCGCCGAACAGCACCGCCAGACCGCCGATACTCACCATGCTGACCGCCGCGCCGTGAGCAGCCTCAACAAGAGCTGTGCCGAAGGGCAGAGGCGTGAAGCGAACAGCTGCAGCCGGTGATTTATTATTCCGAAAAAGAATATTTGCTCCGACGGTGAGCAGTACGACCGAAGCCGCCTGAGCCGTGTAGATAATCAGCCCGACCGTTTCGTCGCCGTACATGCTGCCGACGAACCCTAGCAAAAATCCCGGCCCTGCGCAGACAAGGCAGTAGGCGGCGGTTTTCGCCTGCGATTCACTTAGCTGACCGCTGCGGTACATCTCGGCAGCCGCTTTAGCGCCGACAGGGTAGCCGCCGATAAGCGATAGCAGCATGACGGGCATGAGCGGAAGCCTGCTGCCGCCGAACCTGCACAGCCCGAGCTTCACCGCCAGTCCTGCCGCCGCCATAAAGGGGAAGAGCGACGGAACGAGCACGCCGAGACATAGGTTCAGTCCCTCGGCGGCGCCTTTTTTGCAGCCCTCCGGGAAAATGATCATCAGCGCAAAGCAAAGGGCAGCCGTGACCGCCGCGCCGATTGCTCCAAAACGCCGCGTGGAAATCCGTGCAAACATCACATCACCGCTAATATATATGACCGCTGCCGCATAAATATTTCCCGTAGGGGGTAATTTTCCCCGAAAAGGAGATGCTTTTATGAAAAAGAACCTCAGCGCGGTGCAGCTCGACCTCGGAACTGCGCCGCTGATTGAGATGAGCGGCAACCGCCGCGTAAACGTCGAGGGTTCAACGGGAATCCTGCTCTACGAAACGAGCAACATCAAGGTCAGCACGAACCGCATGGTGCTCTCGTTCGAGGGACGCGGGCTGAGCGTGCGCTGTATCTCGGGCTCGTGCGTCGAAATCGAGGGCTTCATCACAAAAATCGAGTTTATCAGCTGAGGTGGGAGTATGTTAGTCGGAGTTGTCAGATGGTTCCGCGGCTATGTCGGCTTCACGGCGAAGGGCAGGTTTCCCGAGCGGCTGCTCAACCTCGCCGCCGTGCGCGGAGTTAATATCGCAGATCCCCGTCCGGTTGAAGGCGGAGTCAGCGGAATAATGTCGGTGTCCGATTACCGCCGCGTCCGTCCGCTCGCGAGGAAGGCAAGAGTCCGCATGAGGGTGACGAAGCGCCGCGGTCTGCCCTTCGCTGTTCGAAAGTACCGCGGCAGGCTCGGGCTGTTCGTCGGCGCGGCGCTGGGTGCGGTTCTTATCGCGGTGCTCTCGCAGTTTCTTTGGTCGTACCGTATCCTCGGCGCGGACAGCATGAGCGAGCAGCAGATACGACGCGTACTCGCCGAAAACGGAATATCGGTTGGCACGTATCTCGGCAATCTCGATGTTGAGCCGATAGAGCGGCATATCCTGCGCGACCTCGACGGTATAACGTGGGTCAGCGTCAATATTATGGGCTGCACCGCCGACGTCGAGGTGCGTCAGAAGGCTCAGAAGCCCGAGATACAGAGCATGGAGCCGTGCAATATAGTCGCGTCCGCCGACGGAGTGATCACAAAGCTCAAGGTGCGCGAGGGCTTTGCCACTGTCAAGGAGGGCAGCGGAGTCGCAAAGGGCGAGCTTATCGTCAGCGGCTTCAACCCGACAAAGCAGGGAGGTGTGAGATATATGCACGCCGACGCGGATATCTACGCTGATGTTATTTCCAATAGAGAATTAAAAATTCCCAAACAGTACGATTATTATTCTTTAACAGAAAATAAAATAGACCGCACGCGCCTGAGGTTCCTCTGGTTCGAGCTGCCCGCGTCGCTGAGCTTCGGAAGCTGCCTGTACCGCACGGTGACAGTCCGCGACAATTCTCTCGTGCTCAACGGCACAGTCCTGCCTGTCGGAACGAGCGTTGAGACCTCGCATGAGCTCGAGCAAAAGCACGCCGCGACCGACAAGGCTGCTGCACGGGAGATTTTCCGAAACGACGAGCTGCTGTATGAGGCGTTTTCACGTCCCGACAGCCGGCCTGTAAGCCGCAGCCTGACCGTCAGCGAGAGCAAGGACGGCTTTTCCTGCGAATTCAACTGCGTATTCAATGAAAATATTGCCGAAACAGCCGAATTCAGCGTGACAGAGGACTGATTATATGTTACAATAAAAAAAGCGGAGCTTTTCCGCACCGAAACGGAGGCTTAATTTATGCGAATTTTATGTATCGGCGACGTGGTAGGCAGCGCGGGCTGTCAATTTCTGCGCTCGAAGCTGCCCGCGCTCAAGCGGTTCCACGGAGTTGATCTGGTAATATGCAACGGCGAGAACTCAGCCGACGGCAACGGAATAACGCCGCAGTCGGCGCAGTATCTCTTTGACAGCGGCGTCGACGCGCTCACCCTCGGCAACCATACCTTCCGCCGCAGGGAGGTCTATGAGCTGCTCGACGAAAATCCCTTCATAGTCCGACCCGCAAACTACCCCTCAAAGTCCACGCCCGGCAAGGGGATTATCAACATCGACACCGGCAGGCGGATCGTCACGCTCATTAACCTCATGGGCAATCTCGGCGTCGAGGACGGACTCGAGAACGCCTTTGAGTGCGCGGACAGAATGCTCGAGCAGGCTGAGAGCAAAATCATCATCGTCGACTTTCACGCCGAGACCACGAGCGAGAAGCGCGCGATGGGATATTATCTCGACGGCAGGGTTTCGGCTATGTTCGGCACACACACCCACGTTCAGACCTCGGACGCTCAGGTTCTCCCGAAGGGCACGGGCTACATCACCGACGTCGGAATGACGGGAGTTATCCACTCAGTCCTCGGCGTAAAAACCGAAATAATCATCAACCGCCTCAAAACCAAGCTGCCCGAGCGGTTCGAGCAGGCAGCGGGCAAGTGCTCGATGGAGGCTGTGCTGTTCGAAGTTGATGACAAAAGCGGAAAGTGCGTAACTGCTGAAAGTTTGCGCATAGAGTAATAAAATTTTACAGAGAAAATACGTATTAATATCTGTTTTAACTATTGAAAAATTTGCAGAAACCTTGTATAATAGGTATGTTTGATAGAATGTCATTTTTCTTATGTTTACAAAAAGGACGTGCAGCTTATGATTAACGGTGAGATGCTAAAGCAGGCAATTATCTCCGGCGCCCACAATATCAGCGCCCAGAAGAATCACATCAACGATCTCAATATCTTCCCCGTACCCGACGGCGACACAGGTACAAATATGTCGATGACCGTAATGGCGGCGGCGAAGGCTCTCGAGGACTGCGACAGCACAAACGCGGGCGAGGTAGCTCAGCTTGCAGCAAAGGCGATGCTTCGCGGCGCGAGAGGCAACTCGGGCGTAATCACCTCGATCCTGTTCCGCGGCTTTGGTCAGGGACTCAAGGACATGGAGGAGGTCAACGGCAAGAACATTGCCGCAGCTCTCGGAATCGGCGTTGACGCTGCCTACAAGGCGGTAACGAAGCCTGCCGAGGGTACTATCCTCACTGTAGCCCGCATGGCATACGAGGCAGGCGTTGAGGCTTCCAAGGAGAACCACAACGCGCTCTATGTATGGCAGACCATCGTCAACAAGGCAAACGACGCACTGGCTCTCACTCCCGAGCTTCTCCCTGTACTCAAGAAGGCGGGCGTAGTAGACGCGGGCGGCAAGGGTCTTTGCACGATCTTCGAGGGCATGCTCACCTTCTTCCGCGACGGCGAGGTAATTCCCTACGAGGAGACAACAGCTCCTACGGTCGATACCTTCGAGAGCGCTGCGGCTGAGTTTGACGACGACATCGAATTCACATACTGCACTGAAATCATCGTCGGCAGAGATACCGAGTGCACACTCGATCCCGACGACCTTCGCACATATTTACAGACGATCGGCGACTGCGTAGTCGTAGTCAACGACGAGGAGATCATCAAGGTTCACGTTCACACCGAGACTCCTAACGTAGTTCTCGAGCAGGGTCTTACATACGGCCAGCTCTTAGCCGTCAAGGTTGAGAACATGAAGGAGCAGCACAAGAATGCCAAGAAGGCAAGCAAGAAGTCCAAGAAGGCGAAAAAGGAGAAGTTCGAGTTCGCAGAGCCCACTGAGGATATCGGATTTGTCGCAGTCGCGGCAGGCGAGGGCATGAAGAACCTCTTCAAGGAGCTTGGCTGCGTCAACGTCGTATCGGGCGGACAGAGCATGAACCCCAGCACCGACGATATCTACGAGGCTGTTCTCGCGACGCCTGCGAAGAACGTCATCGTGCTTCCCAATAACAAGAACATCATTCTCGCGGCTGAGCAGACCGTGCCCATGGTCAACGACAGAAACGTCATCATCGTTCCCACCAGAACGATTCCGCAGGGCATGACTGCGCTTCTCAACTTCGACCCCGAGATTTCCGCCGACAGCAACGCCCAGCTGATGATGGACGCGGCTCGCAACGTCGGAACGGGACTTGTAACCTTTGCGGCGCGCAACAGCGAGTTCGGCGGCAAGAAGATCAAGGAAGGCGACATCATCGCCCTCGAGAACGGCAAGCTCACCATCACCGAGAAGAGCGCCGTCAAGGCTCTCGTAAAGCTCGCCAAGAGCATGGTTACCCGCGACACCTCGTTCATCACCCTGATTTACGGCGAGGACGTCGAGGAGGAGGACGCTCAGAAGGCGTTTGACGAGCTTCAGGACAAGTTCGGCTCACGCGCGGACATCTCTCTCGTCAAAGGCGACCAGCCCGTTTACTACTTCATTCTCAGCATCGAGTAATTTCAACAGAATATTGCGGTCAGCGTCCGGCGGTGATTCGCCTATGCTGACCGTTTTTTATTACCAACTAAAAAATCGGAGCGCAAGCGACCCGAAATTTTCCATTTTTCATTTTCGATTTTCAATTAAAAACTATGCCATCTTTATTCAAAACACCCGTTTCCGCTCTTTCGGGGGTGGGGCCAAAGCGAGCCGAGCAGTTTGAAAAGCTCGGAATATCCTCAGTCGGCGAGCTGATACAGTTCTATCCCCGAGCCTACGAGGACTGGAGCGAGGTCACGCCCATCGCCGATATCACCGAAGAGGGCACCTACTGCGTCAAGGCGGTTGTCGGCTCCGCGGTATCAAACACGATGCTCGCGGGCGGAAGGTTCATATGCAAGACCACCGTCTACGACGACACGGGCACCGTAAAGCTCGTCTTTTTCAATAACAAGTACATAAGCCAGATGCTCGCCTACGGAGCGGAATATTTCTTTTACGGAAAAATAACCTTCGACAGCTACGGCTCCCAGATGGTCGCTCCCGCGTTTTCACCGGCGCGTCAGGGGCCTCATATCCACCCTGTTTACCGTTCTACCGCGGGGCTGAATTCAAAGACAATAGAGGGTGCGGTGCAGAAGTCGCTGAAAATGCTGCCCGAAACGGTCGGCGATCCGCTGCCCGAGGGTATCAGGAAGAAGTTCGACCTCTGCGGACTGCGAAAGGCGATAGAGGATATCCATTTTCCCAAAACAACCGCCGACCTCGAGTACGCGCGCAGAAGGCTCGTCACCGAGGAGCTTGTCGTGCTCAATCTCGGAATGCGCAGCCTGCGCGACCACAGCCGCACGCTCAGCGGCGTGAAGATACACGAGGACTTCTCCGCTCAGTTCGAAGAGCTGCTTCCGTTTGAGCTGACGGGCGCGCAGAAGAGGGCGATTGCCGACTGCGTTAACGATATGCTCAGTAAGCCGTCCCAGATGAACCGCCTTGTACAGGGCGACGTCGGCTCGGGCAAGACGGCGGTTGCCGCGTCGGTCTGCTTCACCGTGATAAAGAACGGCTTTCAGGCGGCGTTCATGGCGCCGACCGAGATTCTCGCTGCACAGCACTACGAGACCTTCCAAAAGCTCTTGGAGGGTACGGGAGTCACTGTCGGACTGCTGACAGGCTCACTCAGGGAGAGCGATAAGAAGCGCGTCCGCTCAGGCCTCGCCGACGGCACGATACAGCTCGTGATCGGCACTCACGCGCTTATCACCGACAAGACGGAGTTCAATAATCTCGGACTTGCGGTAACCGACGAACAGCACCGATTCGGAGTCGCACAGCGCGCGAAGCTGCTTTCAAAGGGCGACAATCCGCACCTGCTAGTAATGAGCGCGACGCCGATTCCACGCACACTCGGGCTGATAATCTTCGGCGACCTCGATATCTCGGTAATCGACGAGCTTCCGCCAAACCGAAAGCCCGTCCGCACGGTTCTGCTGCCTGCATCGGGACGCGGCAGGATATATAAGTTTATCCGCGAGGAGGTCTCGCGCGGCAGGCAGGCGTACATCGTCTGTCCGCTCGTCGAGGAGGGCGAGCTCGAGGGCGTAGCCTCAGCCGAGGAGTACGCCGCCGAGCTGATGCTAAAGTACTTCCCCGATATACCCGTCGGCGTGGTTCACGGAAAGCTCAAGCCCGCCGAAAAGGACGCCGTCATGGACGGTTTTGCCAGGAATGAATACAAAATACTCGTCGCGACAACCGTGATCGAAGTCGGGGTTGACGTTCCGAACGCCTCTGTCATGCTCATAGAAAACGCCGAGCGGTTCGGGCTTTCTCAGCTCCACCAGCTCCGCGGCCGCGTCGGCAGAGGAGATGCGCAGTCCTTCTGCGTGATGATAAGCGACCGCATGAATCAGGTCACGCGTCAGCGTCTGGAGGTCATGTGCTCGACCAACGACGGCTTCAAAATCGCCGACGAGGACTTGAAAATGCGCGGACCGGGCGACTTCTTCGGAGAGCGCCAGCACGGACTTCCGCAGCTCGCCATAGCCGATTTTGCCGATACGAAGAGCCTCGAGCTCTCGCAGAAGATCGCCGACGAGATCATGTTCCGATACAAAGACCTCCGCAGCGATGAGCTTCGGCTGCTCAACGCCGAAATCGACAGGCTGTTCAGCCGCGGCGGTCACAATACGATGAATTAGGAGTGAGTATATGAAAAAGTTCATTTGCGTACTGTGCGCGCTCTGTGTGCTGCTCGGTGCGGCGACCCTGCCCGCAGGCGCAATCAGCTTCTCAAACAACGTCGTCACCCGCTCAAAGTCGATTCTCATGGTTAACCGCGACATCGGTCAGGTTGTGTTTGAGCAGGACGCCGACGAGAAGCGCTATCCGGCATCTACCACCAAGATAATGACCTACATCGTCGCCTACGAGCACATCGACGACATCGAAAACACCCGTATCCCGATCAAGAAGTCGGTTCTCGACAAGCTCAAGGGCACCGACAGTTCCTCCGCGAACCTTGCCGACCACGTGGGCAAGAAGATGAGCGCGATCGACCTGCTCTATTCGATGATGGTACCCTCGGGCAACGACGCGGCGCTGACTCTCGCAGATTACGTCGGCGACGGCGATATCGACAAGTTCGTCGACATGATGAATGAGAAGGCAGACGAGCTCGGCTGCGAGAACACCCACTTCATGAATCCCGACGGTCTCCACGACGACGACCACTACACCACAGCGCGCGACCTCTACAAAATCACCACCTACGCGCTGACGCTGCCGCACTTTTTCGAGATATCGAATACCACGGAGTACAAGTGCGAGGGTGACGAATACGCCCTGACCACCACAAACTACCTGATTGACCAGTACCGCGGCGGCGAGTATTACTACCAGTACGCCGAGGGCGTCAAGACAGGTACCACAGATGAAGCAGGCCGCTGTCTTGTCACCACCGCCTCAGCCGACGGCAACTCATATATCCTTATCCTTCTCGGCGCTCCGTACAAGGCGGGCGAGATGGAGGAGTACTACACCTTCACCGACGCTGCCGATTTGTTCCGCTGGGCGCTCGTTGACCTCCAGATGCAGACGATCAAGTCCACCCAGACTCCGATCTGCGAGGCAAAGGTCAAGCTCGCCTGGGGCAGGGACAAGGTGACCCTCGTTCCCGAGAAGAACCTCAATGCCGTAATGCCAAAGGATCTGACGCCTGAGAATATCGTTGTTGAAACCAATGTTGACGAGGTGATATCCGCTCCTCTCAGGACAGATACGCCCGTAGGTACCGCGGCAGTCTACTACGTCGACACAAAGACAGGCGACAAGCAGATCGTAGCTACGGTAAACCTCGTGCCATCTGAGAATCTCGACCGCAGCGGAATCCTCGCGGTGCTCGACGTAATCGGCACGATCTTCCGGTCCTACTGGTTCATTGTCATTATTGTGGCGATCCTGCTCATCCTTGCAGGCTACGTCATCGCAGGCAAGATCCACCGCAACAGACAGAGAAAGAGAAGGAAGGTCAAGAAGTACCGCAACTTCTGATGTAATTAAATTGTAAACAATATGTAGTTGTAATTCACAACATCTTGTGGTATAATTTCTTTATGGAATTATTATAAGAAAATATAGTATCACAAAGACGGGGTGACAGGTTATGAAATGTCCATATTGCAGCTTTGAGGAGAGCAAGGTTATCGACTCGCGATCGGCGGACGACGGAGAGAGGATCCGCCGCCGCAGGGAATGCCTGAAATGCGGCAAGCGCTTCACCACCCATGAGGTGATCGAAACCGTTCCGATCATCGTCGTAAAGCGCGACAAGTCCCGCGAGGTGTTCGACCGCAACAAGCTCACCGCGGGCATTCTCCGCGCCTGTGAAAAGCGCCCTGTATCACTCACTCAGATCGAGGAAATGGTCGACAGGATAGAGGCGAAGATCCAGAGCATGCTCGACCGCGAGATCACAACCCGCCAGATAGGCGAGCTCGCGATGGAGGAGCTGAAGACAGTCGACGAGGTATCCTACGTGCGCTTTGCGTCGGTTTACCGCCAGTTCAAGGACATCAACACCTTCCTCGAGGAGCTCAACAAGCTGCTCACCGAGAAACAGTAATACTATTTAAAGAGCAAAGGCCGCCCGATCGGGCGGCTTTTTTGGTTGTTGAAATGAAAAATAAAAATCGGAGCGAAGCGACCCTTAATTTTCCATTTTCAATTTTCAATTATCAAGAAAACTTCTTCGCCTGAGCGACAGCGAGCCTGTCGCATCGTTCGTTTTCGGGGTGACCGGCGTGACCCTTGACCCAGTTTATCTCGACCTGATGCCTGTCATACTGCCTGAGCAGCCTTTCCCAGAGGTCGGGATTCTGAGCCTTTTCCTTCTTGTTGCGCATCCAGCCCTGAGCCTGCCACTTCTTTGCCCAGCCGAGCTTGAGCGCGTTGCAGACGTACTGCGAGTCGCTGTACAGCTCGACCTCGCAAGGCTCCTTTAGCGCCTCCAGCGCGAAAATCACCGCGCATAGCTCCATGCGGTTGTTGGTGGTTTCACGCTCGCCGCCCGAAAGCTCCTTTTCCACTCCGTTGTACCTCAGTACGGCGCCCCAGCCTCCGGGGCCGGGATTGCCGCTGCACGCTCCGTCCGTATAGACCTGAACTCTTTTCATATGTATCTCCTTCTTGCATCTGATTGTCACGGATATATTTTCTCACAAATCGCCCATAATAACAAGAGGGCAGGGGAAATTTGGAAAAACTTTTTCATAATTCCAATAACATATTGACAGCAAAGCGGCGTTTGAGGTAAAATATACAATGTATATGTATGCTGAAATCAGTATACCCATTTTGGTTTTTATCCGTAATGGATTAATATATGATCGGAACAAATCTGAAGAATATGGAGGTAATTTTGTGAGCAAAGAACGCAATAACAGAAACTTTAAGCTCAAAAATACAAATATCGGGAAAGGGCAGGCAAAGTCCAAGAGCGCTAAAAGCTCGAAGCCGAAGGCAAACCGCCGGCCTCAAAGACCCACAAAGCCGTCTGTGAAGGTATCGTTCCTCGGTGGACTGAATGAGATCGGCAAGAACATCACCCTCATTGAGTGCGAGGGCGATATGATAATAATCGACTGCGGCATGGCGTTCCCCGACGGAGACATGCTCGGCGTCGACCTTGTAATCCCCGATTTCACCTATATCGAGCAGAACTTCGACAAGGTGAAGGGCATCGTGCTCACCCACGGCCACGAGGACCATATCGGCGGACTGCCTTATCTTCTCTCTCTCGTGAACATACCGATTTACGGCACGCCGCTGACGCTCGGACTTGTCGGCAACAAGCTCAAGGAGCACAGCCTGTTCAACAAGGCGAAGCTCAACGTCGTCAACGCCGGCGACACAATCAGACTCGGCTGCATGGAAGTCAAGTTCATTCACGTCAACCACAGCATTCCCGACGCGGTGGCTTTTGCTATCCGCACACCCGCGGGCACGCTTGTACACACGGGCGACTTCAAGATCGACTGCACGCCTATCCTTGGCGACGCTATCGACTTCTCGAGCTTCGCGCAGGCAGGCGACGAGGGCGTACTCGCACTTTTAGCCGAGAGCACCAACGCATCGCGTCCGGGCTTTACGCGCACAGAGAGGCTCGTGTCCGACAGCCTGAATATGCTTTTCAACAACGCGGCGAACTACCGCATTATCATCGCGACCTTCGCGTCGAATGTCAACCGCGTCCAGCAGATCATCGACTGCGCCGCGAAGTACGGCAGAAAGGTCGCCTTCTCGGGCAGAAGCATGGTCAACTACATGGACGTAGCCAAGAAGCTCGGCTACCTTAACGTGCCCGACAATATTCTGATCGACCTCGACATGCTCGACAAATATCCGCGCGAGCAGATCGTACTTGTCACGACGGGCAGTCAGGGCGAGCCGATGAGCGCGCTGTCGCGTATGGCGTACTCCGACCACCGCAAGGTCGTGGTGGGCGAGGGCGACTTCATCATCATCTCCGCGAATCCTATCCCCGGCAACGAAAAGACCGTCGGCAACGTAGTTGACGAGCTGCTCAAGCGCGGCTGCAAGGTCATCTACGAGTCTATGTACGACGTGCACGTTTCGGGTCACGCCTGCCAGGAGGAGCTGAAAATCATTCACCGCCTTGTCAGACCGAAGTTCTTCATTCCCGTCCACGGCGAGCAGAAGCATCTGCGCAAGCACGCCGACCTCGCCGAATTCCTCGGCATGGAAAGAAAGAACATCTTCATCGGCGACGTTGGCAGCACGGTTGAGATCAACGAGGACTACATGAAGGAGATCGCGCCCGTACCCGCAGGCAAGGTATTTGTCGACGGACTCGGCGTCGGCGACGTCGGAAGCATCGTTCTGCGCGACAGAAAGCACCTCGGACAGGACGGCCTGATCATCATCGTCGCCTCGCTCGACGTTTACGACGGCCATGTAATCAGCGGTCCCGACGTAGTTTCGCGCGGATTCGTATACGTGCGCGAGAGCGAGCAGCTGCTCGAGGAGGTGCGCAAGCTCGCGCTCGATATCCTTGAGGACTGCGCTGACAACAACATTCACGAGTGGGGCATCATCAAGAACCGCATCAAGGACGAGATCTCGAAGCTCATTGCACAGAGAACCCGCCGCGCGCCGATGATCCTCCCGATCTTACAGGAAGTATAAGGACGGTTTGGAAACTGCCGCTGACCCAAAAATACAATTCGGAGCGTAAGCGACCCGAAATTTTCAATTTTCAATTTTTCATTTTCAATTAACAAAAGGACTGCTATGAGAAAAAAACATTGGATGCTGTCGCCGTGGTTCATAATCTTCACGATTGTGATGCTGCTGATGACGACTATTTCCGCAAACTACAACATAATCGTGTTCTACGTTGAGCTGGGCATAACGGTGCTGTCGATTGCCGCCGTGATCGCGCTCAGCCTGCGTTTCAGCGCGTATATACGCGGAATAGTCAGGTCGACCGCGGACAGGATCAACGGCATCGACCGCGACTACCTCGAGCGCTACAAGTACCCCGTTGCCGTCGTCGGAATGGAGGGCGACATCGTGTGGTGCAACGCGCGGTTCCGCAAGGCGATCGGCGGACGCAGCCCCGAGGGCGACCATATCAACAACTATATATCAGGCTACGACATCGTCGATATCATAGACAGCGACGGCGTGGACGTAGCGGTAGACGGCAGGGAATTCACCGTCTACTGTCTCAATGCCGACGGCAGCACGGTCTGCCACTTCATTGAGAACACCTACTACAAGTCCACCGTCCGCGAGTACCACGCGTCGATCCCGTGCGTGGCGCTGATAACCTTCGACAACGCCGAGGACTTTGTTTCCAGCTCCGAGGAGTACTACTCCACCGTCGCGATCTCGGTCGAGGCGAATCTGCAGCGCTGGGCGAACGAGTACAAGGCGATGTACAAGAAGATCACCAACAACCGCTATATGATAATCTTCCGCGACGCCGACATCGACCACATGGTCAACCAGCGGTTCCCGATACTAAGGGATATCCGCTCGATCGGCACCGCGCGCCACATCGCGACGATATCCGTGGGACTTTGCCGCGGCAGCAAGACCGTCCGCGAGAGTGAGCTCAACGCGCGCAAGGCGCTGGAGATGGCTCTGGGACGCGGCGGCGACCAGGTAGCGATCATACGCGACAACACCTACGAGTTCTTCGGCGGAACGGCGGCTGCGGCAGAGAAGGTCAGCAAGGTTCGAATGCGCGTCATCGCGAACGCGATAAGCCGTGCCGTTGCCGACGCGGACAAGGTATACGTCATGGGACACCGCTTCTCCGACCTCGACTGCGTAGGCGCGGCGATCGGCATGCAGTGCATCATGGACAAGACCTTCAAGAAGTACAGCAAGGTCGTCATAAACCGCGAGACCTCGATGGCGCAGCAGCTTATCGAGTACACCGACGAAAGGCTCGAGAGCGATATCTACACCACTCCCGAGGAAGCGCTCAGAGGTATCACACCGAAATCGCTTCTGATCATCGTCGACACCCACCTTGCGACCTCTCTCGAGAGCCGAGAGCTATACGAGAGGGCAAAGAAGATCGTCGTTATCGACCACCACCGCAAGGCGGTCAATTACATAAACAACGCGCTCGTGTTCTGTCATGAGCCGTCAGCTTCGTCAGCGTGCGAGATGTGCTGCGAGATCATCAGCTACCTCGACGACAAGCCGCTCGGCTACATTCAGGCTGACGCGCTGCTCTCGGGCATAATGCTCGACACCAAGAACTTTGTGCTCAAGACGGGCGTGCGCACCTTCGAAGCGGCGGCGTATCTCAGGCGCAAGGGCGCGAATACCCTCACGGTAAAGGAGCTGTTCTCGGGCAGCATCGATACATACCGCGAGAAGGTCGACATCGTAGTCCGCAGCGAGGTTCACCGCGGCTGTGCGATCTCGACCTCAGACAAGCTCACCGACGACATACGTCTCGCGTCTGCGCAGGCGGCTGACGAGATGCTCACCCTCAAGGGTATAGTCGCGTCGTTCGTAATCTTCGGCGACCACAAGAAGATAAACATCTCCGCGCGCAGCTACGGACGGATAAACGTCCAGCTAATCATGGAAAAAATGGGCGGCGGCGGCCACCAGACAATGGCGGCGACCCAGCTTTACAATTCGTCCATCGAGGAAGCGCGAAAGCAGCTGACGGAAGCTATCGACAACGTGCTTGACGAAGCCGAGGAGGACAACTCCGACAAACAAAATAAACCAAAAAAGGACTGATATAAATGAAAGTAATTCTTCTGCAGGACATAAAGGCACTCGGCAAAAAGGGCGAGCTCGCTGAGGTGAGCGAGGGCTACGGCAGAAACTACCTGCTGCCCAAGAAGCTCGCTAAGGAAGCCAACGCACAGGCTATGAACGAGTACAAGAACGCCGAGAACTCCAAGAACTACAAGATCGCCACCGCCAAGGCTCAGGCTGAGCAGGACAAGCAAAAGCTCGAGGGCAAGGTGTTCAAGATGAAGGCGAACGGCAACAACGGCAAGCTCTTCGGCAGCATCACCTCAAAGCAGATCGCCGAGGAGATCAAGAAGCAGTACGGCATCGCCGTCGACAAGCGCAAGGTCGTGCTCGAGCGCGACATCAAGGAATTCGGCACCTACAAGGCGGAGGTCAAGCTCTACACAGGCATCTCCGCGTCGATTGACGTACAGGTTTCCGAGGCGTAATCATGGCTGAGGAGTTCACTTCCGACCTCGGCGTAATGCCATACAACACCATGGCTGAGCAGAGTGTTCTCGGCGCGATATTGCTCGAGAGCTCGATGCTCGACGAGGTGCTCGACTTCATCAAAAGCCCCGATTATTTCTACGTCGGCGTCCACAAGCTGATGTACAGGGAAATGATGCTGATGATGAACAACGGCATTCCCGTCGACCCCGTAACGCTGATCGACAGGCTCGAGGGCAATCCCGAGTTTGAGAGCAGCGGCGGCAAAACCTACGTTATCAATATTGCGGACTCCTGTCCGTCCTACAGCAACGCGGGACAGTACGCGCGTATCGTCGCGGACAAGTACAAGCTCAGACAGCTTATCACAGCGTCAAGGGCGATCATCGACGACGCCACCGAGGGAGCCGAGGACACCTCGCTGATTCTCGACGCCGCCGAGCAGAGATTGTTTGATATCCGCAGCGACGAGAACTCCAAGGGACTCGAGCGCATCAATTCGGTTATCTTGCAGACATTTGACCGCCTCGACGACCTCAATTCCGAACGCGACAGCAACACCCGCGCGATTCCGACGGGTATCGGCGACCTCGACCGCATGATCACGGGACTCAACCGCAGCGACCTCATCATTCTCGCCGCCCGTCCCGGTATGGGCAAGACGAGCTTTGCGCTGAACATCGCGCGCAACGTCGCCTGCCAGTCAAAGAAAACCGTCGCGTTTTTCTCTCTCGAAATGTCGCGCGAGCAGCTCGCGAGCCGACTTCTGTCGTCCGAGGCTCTCGTCAGCGGCACAAAGCTGCGCACGGGCAAGCTCGACAACAGCGACTGGGGAAGGCTTATCCCTGCGAGCGACGTGCTCAAGAACGCCGACCTCTACCTCGACGACACCTCGACTATCACGATCACCGAAATGAAGGCGCGCCTGAGAAGGCTCAAGCAGGTCGATCTTGTTGTCATCGACTACCTCCAGCTAATGGCGAGCGGCAGACGTATCGACAACCGCGTGCAGGAGATCTCCGCGATCACCCGAAACCTCAAAATCATGGCGAAGGAGCTCAACGTCCCGATCATCACGCTCTCGCAGCTTTCGCGTGCGTCCGAGCAGCGCACGGGCGACCACCGTCCTCAGCTCTCAGACCTGCGTGATTCGGGTTCGATCGAGCAGGACGCGGACATCGTGCTCTTCCTCTACCGCGAGGGCTACTACGACCGCGAAAACGGCGACAATCCGACTCCTCAGGCGGATATGAACTCGGGCGAGTGCATCGTCGCGAAGAACCGTCACGGCGAGACCAGCACCGTCAACCTCCACTGGCAGGGCGAGTTCATGCGCTTCACGGGCATGGAGAAGAAGTATGACGCATAAGGCTCTCTCGACCTGCGAAAAATATAAATTGCTCGAAGACGGCGGCACAGTGCTTGTCGCTCTTTCGGGCGGAGCGGATTCCACCGCTTTGCTTCACTTTCTTTATTCCGTAAAAGAAAAATACAACCTCACGATTCTCGCCGCCCACCTTAACCACGGCATTCGCGGCGAGGAAGCAGACCGCGACGAGCGGTTTTGCAAAATTCTCTGTGAGAAATATAATATACCTTTTTATACCAAGACCCTCGATATTCCCGCTCTGTCAAAGCAGCGCGGCGTCAGCGAGGAGCTTTGCGGCAGAGATGAGCGCTACGCCTTTCTCGGAACGCTCGCCGAAGCGCATAACGCAAGAATCGCCACCGCCCACAACGCTGATGACAACGCCGAGACCTTGATATTCAACCTCGCGCGGGGAAGCTCTCTTCGCGGCGCGGCAGGCATTCCGCCGAAGCGCGGCAGGATCATCCGTCCGCTGATCGAGGTCACGCGTGCTCAGATCGAGGAGTACTGCGCGGAGAACGGGCTTGACTTCGTCACCGACAGCACAAATCTCGGAGATGAGTACACCCGAAACAAAATCCGCCACCATGTGATTCCCGTACTTCGTGAGCTGAATCCGTCGTTTGAAGCTGCGGTAACGCGCTTTACCGACACGGCAGCCGAGGTCTCGGATTACCTCGACATTCAGGCGGACGCCGCTCTCACAGCCGCCGAAACCGACTACGGATATTTCGCGGACAGGCTGCTTGACAACCACCCGGCCGTCCTGAAAACGGCAATTAATATTCTGTTAAAGAAATATTATATTCAAACCGATTCCAAGAAGCTCGGACTTATCGCTGATATCCTCAGAAACGGCGGCGCTGCAGAGCTTAGCCGCGAATATACCGCGGTTTGCAGGCGCAATATATTCTGTATCGCCGGCAGCGGCAGCCCAGAGATGCCTGAAGTCGAGCTGCGCGGCAGCGTGAGCTTCAGCTTTATAGACAAGCTCGTCGCCGCGTCGATAGATAATTCTAATAAAGAAAATAAAACCCTGATTTTCCGCACCCGCCGCGAGGGAGATATGTTTTCTTTCCAAAAAAGAAATATAACCAAATCTCTCGGCAAGGCTCTGCGCGAGATTGGAGTACCCTCAAAGCTCAGGGACAGCGTGATCTGCCTGTGTGAGGGCAGCGTTGTACTCTGGTGCGAGGCGCTGGGATATTCAACTCAGGGTAAAATATACACCCAAAACCAAAATCTAACCATTGAACTGAACGGGGAGAAGTGCTATGATGTTACACAAGGACGTTGAATCCGTACTGCTTTCGCAGGAAAAACTTGAAAAAATTGTGAAGTCCCTTGCAAAACAGATAGAAAAAGATTATAATGACAAAGAGTTTATGATGGTCGGACTGCTCAAGGGCAGCGTCGCGTTCATGGCGGATCTGATGAAGCGCGTGAATCTCGACTTTTCGATCGACTTCATGGTTGCCTCGAGCTACGGCAGCGGCACCGAAAGCTCGGGCAGGGTCAAGATCGTCAGCGACCTCACTCTGCCTGTTCAGGGCAAGGATGTTCTGGTGGTTGAGGACATCATCGACTCGGGCAACACCCTCAACTTCGTCATGAACTATCTTATGACAAAGGGCGCAAATTCCGTCAAGGTCTGCACCCTCTGCGACAAGCCCTCACGCCGCAAGGTACCTCTCGTACCGGATTACTGCGGCGCCGAGATCCCCGACGAGTTCATCGTCGGCTACGGCCTCGACTATGCCGAGAAATACCGCAACCTGCCTTATATCGGAATCCTCAAACGTTCCGTTTATGAATGATACAGACGGCGGCGACCCCGCGGTCAACAAACCCAAGGAGTGTGAAATAATTTGGACAATAAAAAGAGGACGCGCAACCTGCTGCTCTATCTCGCAATCCCGATTGTGCTGATTGTTGTCGCGGCGATTTTTCTGAGTACGCGCCAGTCGGATTCACCAAAGACATCCGAGCTTGTGCAGTACTTCATCGACGACAAGGTTGACAGCTACACTATCAACTACGGCTCGGGCGCTGTCGAGATCACCCTCAAGGAGGGCGAGAAGGCGTATCCCAAGACCGAGGAGAGCGCGGCGAGCAATCCGCTGACAGCTCTCGCGGGCACAGACCAGCAGACAGACTCAAAGTCCAAGGTCGTCGTCAAGGGACAGCTTGCCGATATCCGCCTCTTCATCGAGGAGATAAACGAGAAGTCGTCGCCCGACGAGCCTGTAAAGTACAACTACATCCGCGCGAGCGACAATTCGTTCCTGCTCGAGCTTATCCCGACGATCATTATGGTCGCAATCTTCATCGGAGCGTGGATATTCCTGATGAAGCGCATGGGAAGCGGCGGCATCGGCAGAGAGATGAATTTCGGCAAGGCAAAGATCAAGAACACCAACGACGAAAAGCGCAAGACGACCTTTGACGACGTGGCAGGAGCCGACGAGGAGAAGGAAGAGCTTGCCGAGGTCGTCGAGTTCCTTAAGAACCCCGAGAAGTTCAACAAGTTAGGTGCCCGCATTCCCAAGGGCGTACTGCTCGTAGGCCCTCCCGGAACAGGTAAAACCCTTCTCGCGCGCGCAGTCGCGGGCGAGGCAGGCGTACCGTTCTTCTCGATTTCGGGTTCGGATTTTGTAGAGATGTTCGTCGGCGTAGGTGCGTCGCGTGTCCGCGACCTCTTTGACCAGGCGAAGAAGAACGCGCCCTGCATTATCTTTATCGACGAGATCGACGCCGTCGGCAGACAGAGAGGCGCAGGTCTCGGCGGCGGCAACGACGAACGCGAGCAGACCCTTAACCAGCTTCTCGTGGAGATGGACGGCTTCGGCGTGAACGAGGGCGTAATCCTCATCGCCGCGACCAACCGTCCCGACGTACTCGACCCCGCGCTTCTCAGACCGGGACGCTTCGACCGTCAGGTTGTAGTAAGCTATCCCGACGTCAACGGCCGTGAGGCTATCCTCAAGGTTCACGCGCGCAAGAAGCCTCTTGCGCCCGACGTAAAGCTGCGCACGATCGCAAAGACCACCGCGGGCTTCACAGGAGCCGACCTCGAGAACCTGCTCAACGAGGCGGCGCTTCTCGCGGCACGTGCCGACAAGAAGGCGATCACCATGAAGGAGATCGAGGAAGCAACCATCAAGGTCGTTGTCGGCGCGGAGAAGAAGAGCAAGGTCATGAGCGACAAGGAGAAGAAGCTCACCGCCTATCACGAGGCAGGTCACGCTATCCTCTTCGACGTGCTCGAAACGCAGGATCCCGTTCACGAGATTTCGATTATTCCCCGCGGAATGGCTGGCGGCTACACAATGCCTCTGCCCACCGAGGATAAGTCATACAATTCGCGCAGTGAGATGCTCGAGGATATCGTGGTATCCCTCGGCGGACGCGTTGCCGAGGCGCTGATCCTCGACGACATTTCCACAGGCGCGTCCAACGACATTGAGCGCGCAACAAAGACCGCGCGCGCAATGGTCACCAAGTACGGCATGACCAAGGAGCTCGGCTGCGTCAACTACGGCTCCGAGAGCGGCAGCGTATTCCTAGGCAGGGATATGGCGCGCACTCAGGACTACAGCGAGGCGACTGCGGCGAAGATCGACGAGCTTGTTCTCGAGATCGTAAACGACGCGTACGCGCGTGCCGAGAAGCTCCTCAGCGAGAATATCGA
>NZ_JAEQMG010000092.1 GCF_016680995.1 Ruminococcus difficilis
GTCAGCGCACTCTGCTCACCTCGGGCGGCATGGGCACCATGGGCTTCGGTATGGGCGCTTCGATCGGCGCGCAGATCGCGAATCCCGATAAGCGCGTATTCCTCTTTACGGGCGACGGCAGCTTCCACATGAACCTCAACGAGCTCGTCACCCTCAAGTCGTACAATCTGCCCGTCATCGTGCTCGTGATGAACAACTCCGTGCTCGGCATGGTAAGACAGTGGCAGAAGCTGTTTTACGGCAGCCGTTTCTCGCAGACCGACCCTCACAGGGCTACGGACTTCGTAAAGCTCGCCGAGGCGTTCGGCGTAACAGGAATGAGAGTCAAGCTTGACACCGAAATCGAGCCGGCTATCCGCAAGGCTATGGAGCTTAACGGCCCTGTAGTCATCGACTGCGTCATCAGCCCCGATGACAACGTTCTCCCGATGATTCCGCCCGGAAAGACTATCAACGAGATCGTAACCGAGATGTAAGCATCGCAGATGCTTTCTCCCGCCTTTTGAAAGGTTCATCTTTTCAAAACGTCATCAACGGCGGGGTCAAAAGAATAAATATTATTTTGCCGCCGAGAGTATTCCCGGCGGCTTTTGTTATGCGTATTGACAAGGCGATTTCAACGCGCTAAAATAAAAACAAAGGAGTGATGAAATTGGCAACTATAGAGCAGCTTCAAAAAGTTATCGACAACAGCAAAAGCATAGTTTTCTTCGGCGGAGCGGGAGTGAGTACCGAGAGCGGTATACCCGATTTCCGCAGCGTAGACGGACTTTATAATCAAAAATACGACTACCCTCCCGAGGAGATACTCAGCCACACCTTCTTCATGAAAAAGACGGAGGAATTTTACCGCTTTTACCGCGACAAGATGCTCTGTCTTGACAAGAAGCCCAACAAGGCACACCTCAAGCTTGCCGAGCTTGAGCGCGCAGGCAAGCTCTCAGCCGTCGTCACCCAGAATATTGACGGACTGCATCAGGCGGCGGGCAGCAGGCGCGTTTACGAGCTTCACGGAAGCGTGCTGAGAAATTACTGCCGCAACTGCCGCAAGTTCTACTCCGCGGAGTTTATCAAAAATTCAACCGGCGTGCCGACTTGTGAATGCGGAGGCATCATCAAGCCCGACGTCGTTCTCTACGAGGAGGGTCTGAGCGACAGCGTGGTAACAGGCGCGCTCAACGCTATACAGACCGCCGACACGCTCATCATCGCGGGCACAAGCCTGACGGTGTACCCGGCGGCGGGATTTATCCGCTATTTCAGGGGCGACACGGTCGTCCTTATCAACCGCGACTCAACTCCCTACGATTCTCAGGCGGACTTGGTATTCCGCGGCAAGGTCGGAGAAGTGTTGGGAGAGTTGAGAGTTTAGAGTTGAATTAAACTACCAACTACTAACTACCAACTAAAAAAGGCTCCCGTCGGGAGCCTTTTGCTATTCATCATATAGTGCCGAAGATTCTGTCGCCTGCGTCGCCGAGTCCGGGGCAGATGTACGCGTTCTCGTTGAGCTGACGGTCAAGACAGCCTACGTAGAGCTGAATGTCGGGGTGAGCCTTCATCAGAGCGCTTACGCCCTCGGGAGCCGCGATGATCGACATGAACTTGATCTTTCTGCCGCCGTGCTGCTTTATCATTGTGACGGCGTCAACAGCAGAGCCGCCTGTCGCGAGCATGGGGTCGACGACTACTATCTGTCTTTCATCGATGCTGTCGGGCAGCTTGCAGTAGTATTCATGAGGCTGATGTGTTTCGGGGTCGCGGTACAGACCGATGTGGCCTACCTTCGCAGAGGGAACAAGGGCGAGAATGCCGTTGACCATTCCCAGACCCGCGCGGAGAATCGGAACTACCGCGAGCTTTTTGCCGTCGATAACGGGCTGGATTGTGGTTTCGATCGGGGTCTTGACCTCGACGTCGGTGGTGGGCAGATCGGCGAGAGCCTCGTAGCCCATGAGCATCGCGATCTCCTCGATGATCTTGCGGAACTCGTTGGTGCCTGTGGTTTCCTTGCGGATAAGTGTGATTTTGTGCTTTATAAGCGGGTGGGTCATATAAGATACTGACATAATCAAAACTCCTTCAAAAATTCCGTTATTTTCTCAAACTGCATGGAGTGCGACGCCTTGACCAGCACCGTGTCGCCGCCTCTGAGCAGCTTGGGCAGGTCCTTGCAGAGCTTCTCTATGCTCTCATACCATAATCCGTCAGCGCCTTTTGCAAGCTCCCTCGCGAGCTCGCCGACGCAGAGCACGAGGTCAACGCCTTTTTCCCTCGCGTATTTTCCCGTGTTATAGTGCAGGGCAAGCTCCTCGCTGCCGAGCTCCTTCATGTCGCCGAGGATCGCGACCTTTCTGCCCTTGAGGTTGACAAGAGTGTCGATCGACGCCTGAACCGAGGTCGGGTTCGCGTTGTAGCAGTCGTCGATGATTTTGAACCTGCTAGTGTTTATAACATTCGCGCGGCTGCCGACGGTCTTGTACGCCTCAACTCCGCGGATAATCTCGTCGTCGGTCATTCCGAGCAGATTGCCCACAGCCGCTGCCGCGAGCGCGTTTGAAACCATATAGGTGCCGATCGCGGGAATGACAACGTGCAGCTTTTTGCCGTCAAAGCAGAGGTCGCAGCTCACGCCGCCCTCGCCGTTGTTTACTATGTTCTCGGCGTGGTAGGGGTTCTTCTCGCTGATGCCGAAGAACACGGGCGTTTTGCCGTTGACTTCACTGACGGTCGAGAGCTTGTCGTCGTCGCCGTTTAGTATGTACTCGGCGTTCTCTCTCGCGGACTTGAACATCTCGGTTTTTGCCTTGAGCACGCCGTCGCGGTCGCCGAGGTTCTCGAGGTGGCAGCAGCCGATTATCGTCAGCACACAGAAGGTCGGCTGAACCATATCGGTCAGGCGCGTCATTTCGCCGAAGCCGGAAATACCCATCTCAATGACCGCAGCCTCGGTATCCTCCGGCATAGCGAGCAGCGTCAGCGGTACGCCGAGCTCGTTGTTGAGGTTGCCCTGAGTTTTGTGAGTCTTGAATTTCTGCGAGAGCACGGCGTAGAGCATTTCCTTTGTCGAGGTCTTTCCTACGCTGCCCGAAACGCCGACGATCGGAATGTCGAACTTCTCGCGGTACGCTTTGCCGATTTTCTTGACAGCGTCAAGAGTTGAAGGAACGAGGATATACGGCTTATCAGCGTTTTCGGGAGCCTTCTCGCAGATAGCGCAGATAGCTCCGCTCTCGTAGCATTTATTGATAAAATCGTGACCGTCGACGCGTCCGCCCTTGATAGCGAGGAAGAGCGAGCCGTCCTTGATATTGCGGCTGTCGCGCTCGACCGAGGTGATGCACTCTGACTTCATCTCGTCGCTGCCGACGTATTTACCGCCGCACGCCGCGGCGATTTCACTTAGAGTAAAAGGCAACATAGCCCCACCTTATTTCTCGTATTTTTTCATTGAGATCTCGATGATCTGCTCGCAGAGATCGGCGTAGGAGATACCCTCGACCTTTGCCTCCTGGGGAAGCAGGCTTGTGGGAGTCATGCCGGGCAGTGTGTTCGCCTCAAGACAGTACGCTCTGCCGTCCTCGGTGAGAATGAAGTCGACTCTCGCGTAGCTCTCGAGATGAAGCGCGTTGTAGGTTGCGACTGCCGCGTCTCTGAGCGTCTTGTCCTCGTCGGGGGTGATGTCAGCCGGACAAACGTCGCGCGCGGCTCCCGCCTGATACTTTGTCTTGTAATCGTAGAAGCCCTCGTTGGGAATGATCTCGATCGGAGGAAGCGCCTTGCCGCCGAGCAGACCGACGGAAAACTCCCTGCCCTTGACGTATTCCTCAACGACGATCTCGTCCTCTCCGTAGCTGAACGCCTCGGCGACGGATTCCTTGTACTCGTCAGCGTTCTGAGCGATAGTGATGCCTACGCTCGAGCCGCCGGAGCAGGGCTTTACGACGCAGGGGAAGATATCCCACGCCATAGCGTCCTTGGCGGACTTGTAGATCTCGCCCTGAGGAGTGAGAATGTGCTTCTGGATAAGCACGCTCTTGGTGATGCCCTTGTTCATAGCCAGAGCCGAACCGAGGTACGGAGAGCCGGTGTACTTAAGACCGAGCAAATCGAGGGTCGCCTGGATCTGACCGTTTTCGCCTGCGCCGCCGTGGAGAGCGAGGAAGGTGATGTCTGCGTAGCTGCAGATGTCGATGACGTTCTCGCCGAGGTAGCGGTTCGACTTGTCGCGTCTTTCCTCGATGATCTCGTCAATATCGGAAATCGTATCGCCGACCTTTACGGAATCGGTGAAGCTGTAGTTTTGCTTGAACAGGGCGTAAACGTCGCAGATGTCGCACTCGTAGCCCTTGAAAACGTCGAGCAGCACAACCTCGTGACCCTTTTCCCTGAGCGCCGCCGCGACCAGAATGCCTGATGAAATGGACACGTCGCGTTCGGTGCTTGTGCCGCCTGCCAGAACGACTATTCTCATAATATATCCCTCCGAAGGTTTTTCTGTAAAGTTATTCACATTATATTATAATATTTTTCGGATTATAAATCAAGTGCCTTTTTTGAGCGGTTAGTGAGTGGCGGGTAAGCCCGCACCCGATTTATATTCGGAGCGGAGCGACCCATAATTGTCCATTGTCCATTGTCAATTGTCAATTGTCCACACTCCACACTCCAAACTCAACACTCTCTGTACTTGACCGGTTCTGTTTCGTAGACATTATTTCCCTCGCTGTCAATAGCGACTATGCACGGAAAGTCCTCTACGGTGTAGCGTCTTACCGCCTCTGTGCCTAAGTCCTCATAGCAGAGGAGCTCTTCTTTTTTGATGCTCTTGGCGATCAGCGCGGCGGCTCCGCCTATAGCGGCGAGGTAGACGCACTTGTTTCTGACTATCGCGTCGATAACGTCCCTGTTTCTCGCGCCCTTGCCTATCATGCCCTTGAGCCCGAGGTCGAGCAGAGCGGGAGTGTACTTGTCCATGCGGTAGCTCGAGGTCGGACCTGCGGGGCCTACGGCGTAGCCCGGCTTTGCAGGAGCGGGTCCTACGTAGTAAATCAGCTCGCCTTTTATGTCTACGGGCAGCGGCTCGCCCTTTTCTATCAGTTCAAACAGTCGCTTGTGAGCGGCGTCGCGTCCGGTGATAATGGTGCCCGTAAGCAGAACGCTGTCGCCCGCGTGTAAATCCGCGATTGCTTCATCGGTGATCGGAAGCGTTATTTTTTTTGTCATATTGTTGCTCCTTAAATCTCAACGCTCGCGTGTCTTGCGGCGTGGCAGCAGATGTTCACAGCTACGGGCATACCCGCGATATGCGTCGGTGAGGTCTCTATATTCACGCCGAGCGCGGTCGTGTTGCCGCCGAGTCCCGCGGGACCGAAGCCCATCTTGTTTATCTCGCCGAGAAGCTCGTCCTCGAGGGCTGAGTATCTCGGGTCGGGGTTTGAGGTATCTATCGCGCGGAAGGTCGCCTTTTTCGCAAGCTGCGCCGCTCTCTCAAAGGTGCCGCCGATTCCTACTCCCACGACGACGGGCGGACACGGGTTGGGCCCCGCTTTGAACACAGTGTCGAGAATGAACTTCTTCACGCCCTCAACGCCGTAGGACGGTGTGAGCATTTTTATCGCAGACATATTTTCGCTGCCGAAGCCCTTGCCGCCGGCGGTGATTTTTATCTTGTCGCCCTTGACGATCTTGGTGTGAATGATCGCGGGCGTGTTGTCCTTTGTGTTTACGCGGTCAAAAACCGGGTCGCTGACAACGCTCTTGCGCAGGCAGCCGTCACGGTACGCCTGACGTACGCCCTCGGTTACAGCCTCGTCAAAATCTCCGTCGACGCAGACCTTGTCGCCGTATTCAACAAAGAGCACAGCCATGCCCGTGTCCTGACAGAGAGGTATTTCCTCCTCGGCGGCAATCCGGTCGTTCTCGATGATCTGCGAGAGCACGTCCCTGCCTACGGGTGATTTCTCGCTGTCCCGCGCCTTCTCGAGCGCGCAGAGAATATCCTTCCCGATAAAATAATTGCAGTCCATAAAAAGCTTTTTCACAGCCGAGGTTATCTCCTCAGCGGAAACCGCGCGGAATTCCATTGTACCAGTCCTTTCAGAATACATAACCTTTTATATTATAAATTATTTTTCAAAGTATTTCAATACTGATAAATTTATGATATAATAGCCTTGTATATACATATTTCTGTCACATTTATGTGTTATAAAGAGGGCAGAACCCATTACAGCGAAAAGGAGAATAAAATATGCCGAAAATATTAGTTGTCGACGACGAGTTCCGCATTCGTCAGATTATCAGAAAATACGCCGAGTTCGAGGGCTACGAGGTAGCCGAGGCTGTCGACGGTATGCAGGCAATAGAGGTCTGCCGCAAAAATAAATACGACCTTATCATCATGGACGTTATGATGCCGGAGCTTGACGGTTTTTCAGCCTGCCGCGAGATCCGCAAGTTCTGTTCCTCGCCGATTATCATGCTTTCGGCGCGCGGCGAAGAATACGACAAGATTCACGGCTTTGAGCTGGGGTCTGACGACTATGTAGTCAAGCCCAGATCGGAAGA
>NZ_JAEQMG010000094.1 GCF_016680995.1 Ruminococcus difficilis
ATCCCCCTTAGCTTCCCCGAGCGGATTTCTCAAAAACCTCATGAAATCCGGACTTTCTTCAATTCTCCCCCTAATCCCCCGAAAAATCCAGTACCCCTATTCTATAAAAACCGCATATCAAATTCAAGCGGATTTTGTCGAAGCCGAAATTTATTTCCCGCTTTTTTCTCAGCTCTGCTGAGGCAAGCAGAGCGTCCGGCTGTCCGCCGGTCGCATAAAAGCGGGCAGAAGCCCGCACCCACTTTGAATACTCACATGGAGGTAATTATTTGGCAAACAGAAAACGAAATCAAACTATATCAATTCGTCTTACGACAGAAGAAAAGGAAGAGATTATCGCCAAAGCAAAGCAGGCGAACATGACCTTGACCGACTACCTGATTGAGTGTTCACGGAACACAGAAATCACAGTGACCGACCTATCCGAAGTGCTTATCGAGCTGAAACGCATCGGAAATAACCTCAATCAAATCGCGCGGAAAGCAAATTCACGGCGATTTTTCTTCCCGAAATTTGATTCGGTTGTCAAAGGTCAACGCATAATCTATGACGCGATTCTCAGCTTGACGGGAGGTGACTAAGCGTGGCTACAGTGATGTTTATCCACGAAGGAACACAAAATCCTTCTGCCATGCGCGCGGTTATCAACTATTGTTTGCAGGAGCACAAAACCTTTGACAGCAAATCAAAGCGCAGGTTGGTCAGCGGAATCAACTGTGACGGCGAGAATGCTTACCGGGAATTCATGGCGACGAAGAAGGTGTATGAAAAGGATAACGGTATGTTCTTCTATCATTACGCACAATCCTTTGCACCGACAGAGAAGATTACTCCCGATCAGGCGCACGATATTTCTCTTGAATTTGCCGAGAGAGCGTGGCCTGGTCACGAGGTTCTGGTCACGACTCACTGCGATGCCGATCATATTCATTCGCACTTCGTCATCAATTCTGTCGGCTTTGAATCAGGAATGAAGCTCCGGCAATCGCCGTCAACACTCAAACATCTTCGAAAGCTCAGCGACGAAATCTGTATTGCTCACGGACTTTCCGTTCTTAAGCCATACGAGGGCGGCGGAAAACGAATGTCGTCAAGAGAGTACCGCGCGAGGATGAAGGGAGAAAGCTGGAAGCAAAAACTAGCGAACGACATTGACAAAGCGATGGAATATAGCGGAAGCAAGGACGAGTTTATCCGTTCTATGTCCATCCTTGGCTACCATATGACATGGAAGGACGAGAGAAAATATCTCACTTTTCACTGCTCCAACGGCAAAAGCTGCCGTGATATCAAGCTCCATGACGAGAAATATCTCAAGGATAATATCGAGCGTGAGCTTCTGCAAAGAGAGTTTCCCGACAGCGGTTCAGATGAAAAACAGCCAACAGGATGGGAAGATTCGCGCGAGCTGTATGAGCAGCATCTCAGAGAACGTGCGCTTGCGAAAGCAGAAACCCGTAGAGTTTCCGACAGTTATTCCGATGTTGGCAGCGGAGTCAGCAGCCTTGCCGGAGCGGTATCCAAAATCGTTGACAACGATTCCGAAGACCCGGACGAGCGCCGTAAGCGTATCGAAGCAGAAGAAAACGGTGAAGCGCTCGGTACAATTTTCGGTAAAGGCATCAGTTTATTGGCTGACGCTGTATCCGATTCATCAGTGAACGCATCCGCACAAGAGCCGGATCACGATGATATCATCGACCGTCAGCGAGAAGAAATTCTCCGAGAAGTCTTCGAGGAGGATGACTATGAGGACGAAGATTATGATGATGACGAGGACGAAGGGTTCACAATGACGCTATAAAAAAGATAAAAAATTCGGATTCTGTCTGGACTTTGCGAAAAAGGTGTGGTAGTGTTTGGCTCAACAAAGCGCACACGACCGCACCTTGACGTGTGTGTCAACAGCATCCGTGGGAAGGAGAAACCATTATGAAATTAGAAAAGCAAACAAAAATCAGCTCCGTTCATTTCAAATATGTCGGAACGGATGAACAGTTCAGCGACTTCATCAGAAGTGTTATCAAGGATTATATCGTCGACGATACGCTGCTTCCAGATGAAGATGACGCCATTATTGTTGAGAAGTCTGCTTGATTGGCAGGCTTATTTTATACTCAAAAAACTATTACAGGAGGTAACAAAATGAGAGTATGGCTATACGCAAGGCTCTCCCGCGACGACGATGACGAGATGAATTCGCTGAACAATCAGCGAAAAATCGTCAGAGAGTTCGCGAACAAACAGGGCTATGAGGTCGTCGGAGAGTCCTTCGACGACAACGTCAGCGGTATGACCTTTGACCGCGACGGCATCCGTGAAATCGAAAAACAGGTGGAGTATAAGGCAATCGACGCTGTCCTTGTAAAGGATATGTCCCGCCTCGGCAGGCATAAAACCGATACGGCGGTGTTCATCGACTACCTCCGCCGCAACGATATCCGTGTGATCTCGGCGACGGAAAATCTCGACACAAGCCGCCAGAGCGACGACTTGGTCATCAGCTTCAAGGGGTTGATGAACGACTACTACGCGCGCGAGGGCGGCGAAAAGGTGCGGATCGGCATGGACAATCTGCTAAAGCAAGGGCTGATCATCACGCCGCCGATCGGCTATTTCAAGGACAAAAACACAAATGAAATCATTGTTGTTGAGGAACAGGCGGAGATCGTCCGCCGTATCTTCGATCTCTATCTTGCGGGTTATGGCTGCTCTGCCATAGCCCGCATTTTAAATGAGGACGGTGTAAAATCTCCCGCATACTATCATAAGTGTGTGTACGGCAGGCACCTCGGCAGCAACAAACCGGAAATCGGCTCGCGTTATCTATGGGATCACACAGGCGTAAAGCGGATTCTGCTCAACGAGTTCTACATCGGGACGGTGACCTGTCACAAAACATACAACAACAAAATCACGCAAATCCGAAAAATCATTCCGAAAGAAGAACAGTATGTTCACGAAAATCTTGTTACGCCTATCATCTCAAAGGATAAATTCTTTCAGGTAAAGCTGCTGATGGAGCAGAAGAAAAGAGGAAATGTCAGAGCGAGTGCCAACAGACCTTGCCAC
Source organism: Ruminococcus difficilis (assembly GCF_016680995.1). The sequence continues at coordinate 3,073 of NZ_JAEQMG010000094.1, forward strand.
AGATACGCAGGCTTGCTCGAGTGCGGCGACTGCGGTTCTACCTTCACCTCCGTCAAAAGAACATGGAAAGGTGTGGAGCGAATCGAGTATGTCTGCAACGGCTACCACCGCTACGGCAAGGAAAACTGTCTTCCCCACCGTATCCGAGAAACAGAACTCGACAAAATCATCTGCGGCGAAATCACGAATGTCAAGGAGCAGGCGGCACAGCTTTATGAAAATATCGACGGCGAGGTTCGCAAATGGCTGAAGAAAAAGAGCACGGTCACGGGCAAAATCCGACAGCTCAACGCCGAGCTTGAACAGAAAAAGAGCGACCAAAAAGAGATTCTGCTGGAGCGCATCCGCGACAAGGAACATGCTTCGGTCTACGATGAAATGCTCTCAACCTGTGAAAGCGACATCAAAAAAATCGAGCAGGAGCTTTATGACATTCAGCACTACAGCGAAACGATCAAAAAACGCAAGTCCGAAATGAAGCGCACCGTGGAGCTGATTGACGAAATCATCAAGGAGGGTGAGATCAGCGACGCCAATCTCAGACAACTGATCGACAAAATCATTATCTATGAATCAAGCGACGGATTGCGGATACAGGTCAATCTCAGGGCAGCCTTCACCGAACACATGATCATACTTGACGAGTTTGGTAAGCAAAATGCCGACCTCAAAGTAGAAGGAAAATACAATTATCCGTTCGCTATGCGCAGAAGGATGAAAGTCAAATAATAATAATTTAGCAGCCGGATACCTAAAAAGATATCCGGCTGCATTGAATTATAAAAAATGAATTGGCAGACGCACGATGTTGGGTAACCAAAAAAACCGTCATTCCATACAAAGTTTCCAGAAGAATTTTGTGGGGAATAGCCAAGACGCGCAAGGCACAGGTCGTGCGTCTGCCAAGAAAAATCGGGCTGATTTCAGTCTTTTTAGCTTATTTTTTTGTAGATATATAACAAAACAGCCCGATAAAATCGGGCTGTTTTTGGTGCGGATAACAGGACTTGAACCTGCATGAAATTGCTTTCACATGGACCTGAACCATGCGCGTCTGCCAATTCCGCCATATCCGCATTTATGAAATTGTAAGTGATTTTTGCAGGATAATCGGAATTTTTGCAAGTTCACCGAAGGTGTGTCACCTGAACCATGCGCGTCTGCCAATTCCGCCATACCTGCATATTCACTTTGCGGTTTCTCAACCACAAATATTATTTTACCATAAAAAAGCCCGATTGTCAATGACAAATTCGGGCTTTTTTGAAAAAATCACTTATTTGTTCAGTCCGTCATACTTGCCGATATCGCAGAGCAGAATCTCGTGGCAGCCGAGCCTTGTGCTGAGCGGCGCGAGCTGCATATAGTCACCGTAGAGAAAACGCAGGTACTCGTCGTATTTCTTGGGAACAGGCAGCATATAGCCCTCAAAGTCAATATAAATCGCCTTGTCGAGCAAATCAGCCGGAAATACTCCGTTATAAACATTTCTTCCCATTCCGTCATACAGGAATTTGGCGTTCTTTTTTCTCTTAAAGAATGATATCGTGTGGTTCATCAGCCAAAGACTGAATCTGATGGGGAAGAGCTTTACGCAGAAATTCGTAACAGCGGTCTGGATTCTGCTGCCGTTTCCGGTTTTGCGGTGATTCCATTTGTTGAAAACAAGCGCGCGGGTGAAGATAGTCATAGCGAGGTGTATCTTCTGACCGAAGCACGAGTTTGCGGTTTTGTCGTGGCAGAAAATATCAAACGCAATGCCGTTGTGCATAGTCTTATGCTCTTTAGCAAATTCCGTGGCGAAGGCGGTGCCGTTTACGCGTAGCTTGGCAAATTCATAAAAGCAGCTTTTGTCGGTTTTGTTTGACTGAAAGCTCATGTTCGCGGGCAGCTCGTCAGCGGCGATTTTGCAGAACTTGTCGTAGTCTTCGCGCAGCATCATAATGTCGGAGTCATCGTCCCACGGAATAAAGCCCTTGTGTCTGATCGCGCCGAGCAGGGTGCCGCCGCCGAGGAAATACTTAATATTGTGCTTGCGGCAAATCCTGTCCACCTCGAGCAGATAGGCGAGCTGGATTTGCTGAATCGCATCGAGCCGACCGTCGTGAGTGTTGGGAAGCTGCATGCCCTCGGTGGTTTTCATATAGCTCATAACGCACAGCTCCAGCGCGGTTTCGAGCTTTAACGCAGCAGGGCAGCCGTAGGTTTCGATTTTACCCGTTGCGATGGGCGAGTGGTTGAGCTCTTTGCCGTCAGTCAGCGCGATTATTGCCGCGTCGCCGTAAACATCATGGAGAACAGCGGCGATTGTCGCCGTAGAAACGGTTGAGTTTATACCCGCCACGTTGTAGACTTGATTTCTGTCGAGCGCGTTTATGGCGTAAATAATCGAGCGTAGCACGTCGGTAAGGTAAACGAACGAGTATTTTTGCTTTGAGTTGAACAGCAAGATTTCTTTTCCTTCTGCGACCGCCTTGAAGATCGGGTCGAGGAAGCTCTCGATTCCGGAATGTGCGCCGAGAATGATACCGGTGCGGAGTGTTGTCAGTTCAAATCCGCGTGCTTTTTTTTCACAGCTGAACATTGCTTCAACGGTTCTGAGAAGCTGATTTTCAGTGTTTGCCGCGTCTGTGTTAACGATGTCCGCATATTCGTTTTCAGCGTAAATCCTGTGCGGCTTCGGGTTGCCGTAAACCCTGCTGTCACTGAGCAGAATCAACGGCGCGTTTGTTTTTTGTGCTAAAGCTGAAATGACCTGCGCGAGCTTGATTTCTCTCCTGAAATCGGCTGTGAAATCGCTGACAGCTTCGTTACAGAAGCCTGTGTGGACAATGAAATCTGCTTTGTTTATTTCTGAAACAGAATTAAAATCTACGAAGTCAAAGTCCTCGCGTAGTATCAGTTCAGGGTAGAGGTCGTCGATCAGGCTTTTGTCCTGAGCGCAGAGCACGACCTTACAGCCGAGATTTCGTGTTTCGTTCTGGTAAATCAGCGCATAGCAAAGACAGCGGGCAAGAGAATGTCCGCTGACTACTATAGTTTTGTTTTTTAATTTTAAGATCTGTTCCTTTTCGACCTGGGGA
>NZ_JAEQMG010000095.1 GCF_016680995.1 Ruminococcus difficilis
ATACAGCCTTTTGACAAAACAATTTTTTGCTTACAAATTGCTTAAATGTTTTTTGCGCAGGCTGAATTGTTTAGAGTACAAGCCAAAAATGAAATCACTTCGCATTTATGGTAAAATAATCATACCAAACAGCTTATTCAAAGGAGTATCCCCGTGATACTCCTTTTTCTTTTGTAATTCACTTGACATTTCGAGCAAAAAAGGGTAAAATAGATAAGGTTGAATACGGAGACGTATCGAAGTGGTCATAACGGGGCTGACTCGAAATCAGTTAGGGAGCAATCCCCCGCGGGTTCGAATCCCGCCGTCTCCGCCAGAAACGCCTTACTGACGTAAGGTTCAAAGAAGAAAGAATAATGAATAAAGAATAAATAATAATCAGATGAACCCATAGGGCGTTTCTGGTGTATTATTCACTATTCTTTATTCTTTTTTCTTTATTCTTTTTTTTTCTTTAAAATTCAATAAAGGTTATTGGCTATTATGAAATACGAAAACGCGCTTTTGGAAAAATCTTTGCACTTCGCCGCACGAATCGTTAAGCTCTATCAATACTTGTCCAAAGAGAAAAAGGAAAGCATTATTTCCAAACAAATCATTCGAAGCGGAACATCATCGGAGCAAATGCAAACGAAGCGGTTTACGGAGTCAGTCATGCGGACTTTATTGCAAAGCTGCAAATATCACTAAAGGAAACGGCCGAAACAGAGTATTGGTTGCGATTATTGCTTTTAACAGAATATTTAGATGAAAAGCAAGCAAAATCATTAATTGACGACTGTTTGGAAATCAAACGGATTCTGATATCTTCTTTGAAAACCGCGAAGAATGGAAAGACTTGATACGGGTTCACTACCCTCAGCGGTTTTTGGAAAATACATCTTTTTTGCTCATCCTTGCCAAAAACGAAAATCCTGTCACGAAAGTGGCGGGATTTTTGCTTTTTGTTCCGATTGACTTATCACGATATAAATGATAGTATATATTTAGATTAATTTCTGTACACATTCCATTTTTACGAAGGTGAAAGCATGTTGGAGCTGAAAAAAGAGAAGAAGGTCGAATATCTTGAGCTGATATACGACCTTATATTTGTATTTATCATCGGGCGCAATAACTCCCTTTTGCACCACGTCGATAACGGTTACGTGACCCAAGGGAATTTCCTTGCCTATGTGCTTTGCACCCTCGCGGTGATCCAGATTTGGAACTTTACGACATTCTACATTAATATATATGGCAGAAACGGAGTCCGCGACCACGTCTTTCTTTTTATCAATATGTACCTGCTCTACCATATGGCTGTCGGAATATCCGTAGGGTGGGAGAGCGCGTTCTACCACTTCAATATCGCGTGGATGCTGATTCTCGTCAATATCGCCGTGCAGCACCTCATCGAACTGCGAAACCAGAAGGACGCTCCGTGGGAGACCATGCAGCTCAAGCGTAAGGCGGCGATTCTCTTCACGGAAGCCGCTCTCGTAGGCGTCCATATACTTGTTTTCACCTTCACAGGCGTTTCGATCGCCTATGTGCCGATCGTGTTCGGAATAGTCGCGACGATCCTCTCGGGCAATCTCAACAGAATGGTGCCCGTGGATTTTGCCCATCTTTCCGAGCGTGCGATGCTCTACGTAGTGTTCACCTTCGGCGAGATGATCATATCTCTATCCTCATATTTCACGGGAGAAATCACGGTAAGCGAAATTTATTTCTCGACCATGGGTTTTCTCATCGTCGTCGGTTTGCTGCTTTCCTATGGGATTCTGTACAACAGGATCATCGACCGCGAAACCATAACAAACGGTACGGGTTATATGATGATACACGTCTTTATGATATTCGCACTCAACAATATTTCCGTCGCGCTGGAGTTCATGCGTGACGGGGAAGTGAACCTGTTCCAAAAGACGGTGCTTCTTGTCGGTTCAATGGTGCTATATTTCACATTCATGTTCCTGACTGAGAAGTACGCCAAGCGCAAATGCGCCTTTACCCGCAAGTCAGTTCTGCTTCTCTGTGTGCTCGGGCTCAGCTTTGTAGCGCTGATGCTCCTGTTCCGCGAGATGATGTACGTCAACATTGTGATTACTGTGCTGTATGTCTATGCTATCTTCTTTATTCTGTTCGTACAGGGCAGAAAAGCTGAAACCACCCTGTGATCACGCTTCGTAAAGCTCGCGGTTAGTGACAAAGCGTATGTCCTTTGCGTGCGATACGGTTTGAAACAGACGCTCTATGTGCTCATAGCAGCCGAGTTTTGTGCCGTAATCCAGCTCGTAGCTGTGCCCCCAGAGAACGAATACCATGTCGTCATTGCCCGCTGGCGTGTTAATGAATTTGTTGAGCAGCTCGTCCGAGAAGGGGTCTGTGTGGCGGCAGGTCGGCATAAGTATCAGCTCATTTCGATTGAAGGAAAAGTCCTTCGGGCGTTCGCGCGAAACCCTCCTCGCGTACAGTGCGCCGTTTCGTTTCAGCGCTTCAATGACGTTTCCATTAAAGGTGTCCTTAGGGAAGGCATGCCCGACAACACGATATCCGAACAGCTCGGACAATCTCTCGAAATCCTGTGTGATTTCTTCCTCAGTCTGCTCTTTTGTCAGATCCGACTGAACAAGATGATGCGTTCCGTGGCTCGCGATCTCGACGTTCGAGCTTGAGTAGAGACTGAGCGCGTCCTTTTCGGTGAGAATATAGTGGTTGACGTAAAGCTCGGGGTGAAGAATGTCTTTCTCAGCGGCGCTTTTTCCGCCGTTTCCGACGCGCTTAATGTAGCTTTTCCGTCCGAATATTCCGCTGCTGATGTTGAATGTACCCTTGACTCCGTATTTTTCCATCAGCGCAATAAGGCGGCAGTCCTGTTCGGTGCCGTCGTCAAATGACAGCGTGAAGAGCTTTTGCCCCATATCTCATTCTCCTTATAAATAACCTTACGCAATTATTTTAATCTCTATTGCAGTATGTGTCAATACTGGCCGGGACGCGAAGGTTCGTTTTTTTGCCAAAAAAACTCTGCCCTGCGCAAAAGCACAGGACAGAGTTCCAGCGTATAGGAGTCGAAAACGGGGAATTAATCATTTTTGTTTTTCAGTTTGGCTCTGCGGCGGTATTCAAGCGGATTCATTCCGTAATACTTCTTAAAGCAGATTCCAAACTTGGTCTGGCTGCGGAAGCCGACCTTTAGTGAAATTTCAAGCACCTTCAATGTGGTGTTTTCCAAGAGGTTAGCGGCCTTTTCCATTCTGATATTGTTCTGGTACTCGTGATAGCCTAAACCAAAGTAGCCGCGGAAGTAGCTCTTAAGGCTTGTTTCACTGATGCCAAAGCGCTGAGCAAGCTCCTTCGCGGAGTAGCGTACGCTCAGATCCTCACAGAGAATATCGCGTGTCTGTCTTGCAATTTCCATCTGTGTATTTGTATAGTATTTGCGCTCAAGACCTACAGCTTCGTTATCATCATTTGCAATCAGAATCATAAGCTCCATTGCCTTGATTGAAATCATATTGAACTTTGACTCTGACGCATAGCTCATGATTTCCCTGGCGATTTCCGTCATCTTCTTGTTGGTCTTGATAATTCTGGGTTCGGCTCTGTTAGTAAAAATATTATATATTTTTTCGGGAGCTGATTCTGAGTCGCTGTAATCCTTCATTTTATTCAGCCATTTTGAGTTAAGGAAAACATAAAACTGGAAGCCTTCAAAATCACCGCTGAAAATACGCATAGCTTTTGTAGGGTGCTCACAGTTTATTGAGATTTCTCCGCCTGAAATATAATATTGGTGGTTATTTGTCAGTGTGGTTTCGCATCTGCCTTTGTTGCAATAGGTGATTTTTATGCGTTCGAGAGGTATATGTGAAAAGATTTCCGCATCTGAACTAATAATAATGTCTTCATCAAAGGAAAAAGAATACCTGTCGAAAGCCAATCCGGAATCTATAATGTAGAAAATTACCGTTCCGGTAAGATCTCCGTTGTTATTAAGAAACCTTATAGTGCCGGTGTGTTTTTTCTCGTCAAATTCGGTTACTGCATTTGGGATATTGTTGCAATACTGCATAACGAAATTTTTCATAAACTACCTCAGGTACTCCTTCTTTCTTTCAACCCTCTATTTCATTTTTTACCCTTTGATACATATTATACATAAACAGTCGTGTTTTGTCGCCTAACAAACGAAAAAATTCTCCCTAATAGCAATGAAATAGAAAAAATGGCAGGAAGTATTCACCAAAAATATCACATCTTATTGTGCAAACTAACCATATTTTTGATTATTTAAAAATCTAATTATTTTAGTATTCATTGCTCCAAAAATAACTTTACGTCAAGAATGCCAAGAGTGGGGCAGATTATTCGCGGAAAAAATACATAAATATAGAAAATTTTCTTGTTTTCTAGCGGTTAACAGCTTTTTTTCAGAATAGCTGTCAAAATGATGTTATAAATTTCAAAAATGTATATTTATTTAAGGTTTTTTTAATATTCAGGAATTAAAATAAAGACAAATTAAAGGAGGTAAGCGTTATGAAAGCCAAAATCAGCAAATCTTATATGATATTAATATCCCTTTTAACTGCGGTGGCTGCAGCGGTTTCAATCAGCGGCTGCGGCAATCAGTTTTCGTCAGTCGCGGAGACAACAACTCAGAGCGGAACCACACAAGCGGCGACCTCGGCTGAAACCACCCAGGCAGCGTCAACGGCGGCTCAGACAAAACGGCTTGCCGAGAGCGATATCACTATTAAGGATACGATATCGAACAGTGAGGACGGCGCTCACGCGATAACCGCGGACGGCGAGGAAGCGTCCTACAGCAACATTCTTGTTACAAAGACAGGCGAAGCCGACGGCGACGAAGCTGATTTTTACGGCGAGAACGCGGCGATATTCGCTACAAACGGCGGTACCCTCAATCTCAGCGAGATGGTTGTCAAGACAGACGGAAAGCACGCTAACGCCGTTTTCAGCTACGGAGAGGGCACGATCGTCAATATTTCTGATTCCTACATCAACACCACGGGCAACTGCTCGGGCGGTCTGATGACGACAGGCGGCGGCACGATGAACGCCGCAAATCTCACAATCGAAACCTCGGGCAATTCTTCTGCGGCAATCCGTTCTGACAGAGGCGGCGGCACCGTGAATGTAAACGGCGGCTACTATTCCACGAGCGGCACAGGCTCGCCGGTAATTTACTCAACCGCCGATATAACCGTCAGCGACGCCGAGATGGTTTCGACCGCTTCGCAGGGCGTTGTCGTAGAGGGCAAGAACTCGGTAACTCTCAACAACGTGACTCTCACAGCCGACAACAACAAGAAGAACAGCGATAAGTCGAGCTATTATCAGGCGGTAATGATTTATCAGTCTATGTCCGGCGACGCGGCACAGGGTCTGTCGGGCTTCACGATGAACGGCGGCAGTCTTGTAAACAAGAACGGCGACGTGTTCTTTGTCAATAACACGGCGACTGAAATCAATCTCAGCGACGCCTCAATCACCAACGAAGGCGATGGCGTATTCCTCAGAGCTGCGGCGGCAGGCTGGGGCAAGGAAGGCTCAAACGGCGGTCAGGTGACTCTCAATGCCGAGAAGCAGACGATAAACGGAGATATGCTCGTAGACAGCGTATCTACGCTTAACCTGTATCTCAAGAGCGGCTCTAACTTTACAGGCGCGATCAATCCCGACGGTGCCGAGGGCAGCGTTTATGTAGAGGTCGAGAAGGGTTCCACATGGACTCTCACAGCCGATTCCTATATTTCATCGCTCACCTGCGACGCGGATTCGATCAACCTCAACGGTCACAAGCTCTATGTAGACGGCAAGGAATACACAGAGGGCACAGCATCTCAGGGTGAAGCGATCGAAATTAAGGTTTCAACTTCATCGGGCGGCCATGAAGCGCCTCCCGACGGCGGCGGTGCTCCCGGCGGAAACAAGCCCGAAGGCAATCCGCCCGCAAAGCCCGATTGACAGGCAAAAAATAACCGCAGTCCGTATAGGGCTGCGGTTTTCGTCTGTATTATTCGCTTGTCTGTAGCTTTTTGAGCTGATCGGATAGCTTTTTTGATTGCCTATATTTTTGAAGCCACATGATAAGCAGCGCGAGGATATAGATTACCAGCACGACCGCTCCGAGGATTACATAGAACAGCAGCGCGGGAATGCTGTCGTCGTCGGGCGGCGAAATGATAAAGAGAATAATGCACTCGATCAGCACAAGCTCGATCGCCTTTCGGATAATAAACTGACCGAGCGTCGGTTCTTTTCTGAAGAAGCTAACGCAGGTGGGCAGTACGCACAATCCCGCGAATGCCATCGGGCCGAAAAGCTGGTAGTAGTGAAGCTCTTCCGCGGGAGCGATGACCGCTCCGATTATGGCGCTTGCCGCGAGGATCAGCGTTGTCAGCAGAAAGAACAGCTGGACACGCGATATCAGAAATTCTTTTATGGTCAAATCAACTTTCTCCTTTCAGGGCTTTTTTCAGCTCGGGAACGTATTTCCTCGAAATAATGACCTGCTCTCCTGAAAACAGCACTGCGGTGAAGCGGCTGTTCAGAGCGGGTTTGATAGAGCTGACCTTCATCAGATTGAGCAGCACGGATTTCGATACTCTGAGGAAATGCTTTTCTCTGAGTATTTCCTCAAGCTCGTACAGCTTCTGCTTTGTTTCATATTCGCGGTTTTTGCAGTATATGAAGGTCTTGTTGTCCACCGATTCGATATAGAATATATCAGATACAGCGATCTCATACATTCTGTCGTCGGCGGTGCCCGTAAGCTGTCCCTGCCTTGATTTGACAAAGGCAACTATCTCGCGCACTTCGTCGCTGATTTCGTGACAGCGGATTTCGAGTATTTCGGGTTTGTCGCGTTCAATTCTGGTGATCTTTGTTTGCATAATTAGTACTGAGCCTGAAAGTCAAGCGTTCCCTCGTTTTTGAGATAATAGTTAAGCCACTCAAGTGTGATCTCGTTAGTTTTTGTCATGCATTCCTTGGTGTCGATGTTGCCGTGACCGAGCATTGAGCCCAGGAACGGAGAGAGCAGAGGCAGGTCGGTGAAGTCCATGTGACCGGCGTGTTTGAAGGTAACTAATTTGCCGTCCTTCGCGTTATTTACAAAGTCCCCGGTTATGTTCACGTAAGCGCCTTCCTCGACGTTTTCGCCGTTGGAAAAGACGAGAACAGGAACGGGATAAGGAGTGTCGTTAGGAACGCATTTGCCGTTTTTGATTTCGACAACCTCTCCGAGAACCGTGCCGTCAAAGTCAATAACCGCGTCAATATCATCGCGTTCTCTGCCGAGAGCAATGCCTGTCGCGCCGCCGAGGGAGTGACCCATGCAGCCGATTTTGTCGGTGTCGGTCATCGCGAGGACGTTGAGTACAGCGTCGCTGTTCTCGCTGTGCCAGGCTGTGCCGAGTGTGCCGCTTTTCTTAGCCGCTTCAATCGTGTCAAGGACAAAGTTGCCGTCTGCGATCCTCAGCTCCATCCAGCTCTTTGTACCCTCATAAACCTCCTCGTTGCTCACGTCATCACCGCCGCCGATTACCATAGCTTCGTTAATGAAATCCTGATCTACGGTAATAATCTTGCCGTCGGTGTCCTTTGTAAAGAACGCGTGGTGCGGGTGGTCTAGAGCAACTACGACATAGCCGTTGCTCGCAAGTTCACGGTAGGTGGAGAAATTGCTCTGGTAGTATCCGAAAGCGCCGTGTGAGAACACAACGAGAGGGAAGGAGCCTTCGGCGTTTTCCGGATAGAAGAAGTGCACGGGAACCTCGCGGAAGGAACCGTCGTTTTCAAAGGTATCGGGTCTGCTTTCGTCTACGAGAATTGCGTCCGTTGTGCCGACATTGAATTCGCCGGTTGTAGGCAGTCCGCCGTAGTTCGCGAAGATGAACGAGGGCACGAGAGCGAACGCGATAAGCATAATCGATACAATGCAGTCTACAACGCTGCCTGCCTTTTTCTTTTTGCCTGTTGCCTTGTTTCGCTTGATGAGCCACATGATTCCTGCGAAGAGGAAGCGGACGGCTAGGATTCCCATTGCGAAGAAGAACCGCCATTTCAGGTTCGTAGCGGGTACGAGAATGATACCGAGCATCAGCGCGGCCTCAGCCGTTCTTATGACAGCGCGGTTTTTGAGCCATGCCGCTTTTTCGCCGAACCTTGTGAACGTCAGCACCACAAGCGCGATTTCAGCCAGCGCGAAAATTATCAGAAAAATAAGTCCCATAATCAATCAACCTTTCGTTTTTGTTATGGCAACAGTATAGCGCGGCAAATGAAAATTGACAACAGTTTTGGCGGTGAAATGCAGAAATCCGAAGTAAGTTGCAGTTTTTGATTATTTTTATTTATCGGCTTTGTTGAAGAATCGCGGCAGGTCAAAGAATCCGCCGAGCGCCGAAGCGCCGAGCATGACGGGAACAAACTGCCACGGAAACAGAATCAGGAGCAGCAGAGTCACCGCGACAGGCTTTTTCATAATACTGCCGAGCAGCGCCGCCGTGACAACAGCCATGCACATTCCGGGGTCAATTCCGATTATCATTGAGAACGCGTAGCCCGCGGCGATTCCCGAGAAGATAACGGGGAAGAAGTGTCCGCCCTTAAGCCATGACGCGATACATACATTTGTCAGGAACAGCTTTGCGACGGCGATGATCAACAGTGTGACTATGCCGATAGTCTTTCCGTCGCTCAGTATTTTCTCGATTTCATGCTCGCCCGAGAACATTGTGAGAGGCAGCAGAGTGCCGATTATTCCGAGCGCCAGACCGCCGATCGCGCAGCGGATAATGACGTTTTTGACAAGTCCGAGCAGAAAGTGCGTGATTTTTTCAAACGCCAGAAACAGCACGCCCATTACTACTCCGACGAGTGTCAGCACGAGTCCCCAGAGCAAATCTGTAAGCTCAATTCCGTTAAATTCGATTGCGGGGAAGCCTGTGCTTCCTCCCGTCAGCTTGTTCAGAAGAATGAATATGCCGAACGAGCTGAGGATAGCCGGAATATACAGCACTGTTTTTGACGCCTTAGGCAGCTTTGTGTCAGCCTCACCCTCGAGCGGTTCAACGAATCCGAACATCGGTGAGCGGAATATCGTTCCGAGTGTCGCGCTCGCGCCGATGGAGGCAAGGTCGCTGGCTTCCTTGTAGTAGCGCTTGAGCTTGTCGCCGACCCAGCAGCACAAGCCGACGATCACACCCGTCAGGCCTGCCTCGGGACCGATTGCCGCGCCGATAAGCAGCGGCAGCAGCGCCGCGATCAACACTATGAGCAGGTTGTTGTACGGATAGCGGCCGTTCTTCTTGAGCTTTCCGAGCACCATACCGAGCTCCTCGGGGTAGTCGCCGAATTTGCTTTTGTACAGTCCTATCAGCAGCGAGCCGATAAGACAAACGCCGACGGTATAAAAAGGTATGCTGAATTGCGAGGGCAGAAAATCCCAGAGAAATCCGATTCCGAGGTTCATCACCCTCAGAAACGCCCAAACGATCGCTCCTGTTATTACGCCCAGCAGAACGGTGTAGAGCATTCCGATCAGCTTGTTTTTCAGTCTTGCCATAAACTATCCCTCTTTTTTCACCACAGACAAAGCTGTTCTGCGGCGTTCTTTTCCTCAAATTTACGCAGATACTCAAAGATTTGATCGTTGTTGTGAAGAATTCCGTTCTCCTCACAGATTCGGTGAAACAGCCGCATAAGTTCTGTACTTCGCGGACTGTCAACCATATAATTGTTTCCGTACTCGCGGATATATCTTTCCTTAAGACGCGGAAAATGAATATCGAGCTGCCTGTAAAAATACTCGCGGTTGCCTTCGCGCAGAGTCAGTCCCATTCCGAAACACAGCACACCCCTGACGCCTGCCTCAACGCACATTCCGAGAATTGTCCTGATGTTTTCTTCCGTGTCGTTGATAAACGGCAAAACAGGGCACAGCCACACCACTGTCGGAATACCCGCGTCGCGGAGAGCTTTCAGCGCTTCAAACCTCTCATTTGTAGTGCTGACGTTTGGTTCGATAATCCTGCACAGCTTTTCGTCAGCCGTCGTCAGCGTCATCTGTACAACTGCCTTTGTCTTTTCGTTGATTTGTCTGAGAATATCCAGATCCCTCAGCACAAGATCAGATTTCGTCTGAAGTGCAACGCCGAAGCCGTATTTTTCAATGAGCAGAAGGGCTTTACGGGTGTATCCGAGATTTTTTTCGAGCGGGAGATACGGGTCTGTCATCGCGCCTGTGCCAATCATGCAGCGCTTTCTTTTTCGCCTGAGAGCGGCTTCGAGCAGCTCGAGCGCGTTTTCCTTGACCTCGATGTCCTCGAAGTCATGATTCATCTGATAGCATTTGCTGCGCGAGTCGCAGTATATGCAGCCATGCGAGCAGCCGCGGTATAGGTTCATTCCGTTGCTTGGAGAAAGGATACCCATCACCTTAACGTAATGCATTTTATTTCTTCCTCTTTTTAGGCGCGGGCAGCTCGTCCGCCACGGCGTTGAGCAGCTTTTCCATCAGTTCGCTGTCTTCGGGGTCGGTGATGAGCAGCATTTCCTTTGCGCCGGGGTACGGCTCCTCATAAGGAGCGTCGGGAAGAAGCTCCTTTGCGGACTTTGTGGGCTTGACGAGAAAGCGGTTGTCGTAGATACCGCCGATAACCTTGCCCTTGTTGTAAATGACGTATTCGCCCATCATCGCGCGGTGAGAAATCTCGTCCATTCCGCCGAGCTGGTCGACTATGTACTGCAGATATTCCTTAGATGTAGCCATAAAGATTCTCCTTGCCGTGTGTTTATAAATCAATATTACCACGTAAGAGAATTTTAAGCAATATAAAAATGTTAAAGATTGCAGAAACTGATACTTTTTATTGATTATCGCAAATAAATATTGTATAATGAAATTGCAGCAATGCAATATCTTCAGAAAGGTTGAGTTACTATGGCATTCGGAGTAAAAGTTAAAACAGTAAAAACCTCAAACAAGTACACAATCGAATCTTTTTACGAGGCGATCAAGGACAAGAAGTTTACCGCGGGTGAGCCTTCTCTCACAAAGCACGGTCTTGTATATGTAATCACTTTCCCTGCACTTGACAGCAGAAACCAGGTATGGATCATGCGCACAGGCTTCGGTCAGGAATCAAACAAGTTCCAGGTTCAGAAGCAGGAGCAGGCAGGCATGGGCAACATGATGTCCAACGCTGCTCTCGACGGCCTTACAAAGGGCTGGGCAGGCGTCGGCAAGGTATTCGGCAGCAACGCCAAGGAGTGCGAGAAGCTCGTCGAGGTAACAGCTCAGGAGCTCAACGCTCTCGGACTTTAATTGATTCGCGTTAAAAGGGCGGTGAAAACCGTCCTTTTTCTTTATATAGTCCTTATTCCATTGACACGGCATAAAATTATGGTATAATCGGTAAGGATGGCATTCTGCGGAAGCTATACCTGCAAACTGATACTTTTATTGCGAGAATGTGAAATATGTGTGTAAAGGAGATTTTAGAGTGAAGAACACAGTTTTAACATTGCAGCAGGCAAAAAACGAAAACAGGAAGATAACCATGCTGACCGCCTATGATTATTCCACGGCGCGCCTTATCGACGAGGCAGGCGTGAATATGATTCTTGTCGGCGATTCTCTCGGCAACGTCATGCTTGGCTACGAGGATACGGTATCCGTTACGATGGAGGACATGATCCACCACGGAGCGGCAGTTGCGCGCGGCGCGAAAAACGCCATGGTCGTGGTCGATATGCCGTTTATGTCATACCAGACGAGCGTATATGATGCTGTTGTCAACGCGGGCAGACTGATGAAGGAAGCGAGAGCCAATGCGGTAAAGCTAGAGGGCGGCGTTGAAGTAGCGGAGCAGATAAAGGCGATCGTTGCGGCAGGCATACCCGTTGTAGCGCATATCGGACTGACCCCGCAGTCGATAAACGCCTTCGGCGGCCACAAGGTTCAGGGCAAGACGGAAGCGGCGGCTAAGAAGCTGATCGAGGACGCTCTGGCGGTAGAGGCGGCAGGCGCGTTCTCTGTTGTGATCGAGGGCGTACCGGCAAAGCTCGCGACGCTCATCACGGGAAAGCTTACTATTCCAACCATCGGCATCGGCGCGGGAGCGGGCTGTGACGGTCAGGTGCTTGTATATCAGGATATGCTCGGAATGTATTCCGACTTTACACCCAAATTTGTCAAGAAATTCGCGAACGTCGGCGAGGTTATGAAGGCGGCGTTCGAGCAGTATATAAACGAGGTACAGAGCGGCGTGTTCCCGTCACAGGAGCACTGCTACGCGATCGACGACAAAATTATCGAAAAGCTCGGCTGAGGAGGACAGACGCATGATATTAGCGAGAACAGTTAACGAAGTAAAGGCGCAGGTGCGCGAATGGAAAAGTCAGGGTCTGAGCGTCGGTCTTGTACCCACAATGGGATATCTGCACGAGGGACATCAGAGTCTCATAAAGCGCGCGGTTGCCGAGAACGACAGGGTAGTCGTCAGCGTGTTCGTAAATCCGATCCAGTTCGCCCCGAACGAGGATCTTGAAACCTATCCGCGCGATCTGGAGGCTGACTGCGCGCTCTGCGAGAGCACAGGCGCGGCGATGGTTTTCCACCCCGAGCCCGAGGAGATGTACGGTGACGACTTCACCACCTTTGTCGATATGACAGGCGTTACAAAGGAGCTGTGCGGCAAGAGCCGTCCGACCCATTTCAGGGGCGTTTGCACGGTTGTTAACAAGCTCTTCAATATCGCGATGCCCGACAGGGCGTACTTCGGTCAGAAGGACGCTCAGCAGCTCGCGGTAATCAGACGCATGGTGCGCAACCTAAACATGAACCTCGAGGTAGTCGGCTGTCCGATTATCCGCGAATCGGACGGACTCGCCAAGAGCTCGCGCAACACATACCTTTCACCCGAGGAGCGCAAGGCGGCGCTCGTGCTGAGCAAGGCGATTTTCATGGGTGAGCGTATGATCAAAGACGGCGAGCATGACGGAGAAAAGGTGCTTTCAGCCATGAGAGAGCTGATAGAGTCCGAGCCGCTCGCGAGAATCGACTATGTAGAGATGGTCAAGTGGGATTCGATCGAGATCCACCACAAAGTCGACGGGCCCGTACTCGTTGCAATTGCGGTATATATCGGCAAAACCAGACTGATTGACAACTTTATCGCGGAATAAGGAGCAAAATGAATATTACATTACTTAAAGGAAAGATTCACCGCGCGACGGTGGTTCAGGCTGAACTCGACTATGTCGGCAGCATCACGGTTGACGAGGAGCTGATGGAAGCGGCGGGAATCATCGAATACGAGCAGGTGCAGATCGTCGATGTGAACAACGGCAGCCGCTTTTCGACCTACGTGATCGCGGGCGAGCGCGGCAGCGGCATGATTTGCCTTAACGGAGCCGCGGCGCGTCAGGTAAGCGTCGGCGACAAGATCATCATTATGTGCTATGCTCAGATGACCCCCGAGGAAGCGGCGGCGCATTCACCAAAGGTGGTTTTCGTCGACGACAATAACCGCGTTTCCAAAATCACGCGGTACGAAAAGCACGGCAAGCTGTGCGATATGTAAGGAGCCGCCATGTTAAAAGGAAAAACAGTTGTTCTCGGCGTTACGGGCAGTATCGCAGCGTATAAAATCGCGAATCTCGCGAGCAGTCTTGTTAAGCTGCACGCCGACGTTCACGTGATAATGACGAAGAATGCGACGAATTTTATCAACCCGATCACCTTTGAAACGCTCACAAAAAACAAGTGCATGACCGACACCTTCGACCGCAACTTCATGTATAACGTGGCTCACGTTTCCATTGCCGACAAGGCGGACGTAATGCTTGTTGCACCCGCATCTGCGAATATAATAGCAAAGATGGCGCACGGAATCGCCGACGATATGCTCAGCACGACGTATCTCGCAATGAAATGCCCCGTTATAGTGTCGCCCGCGATGAACGTGAATATGTTCACAAATCCCGTTGTTCAGCGCAATATAAAAACGCTTGAGGAGTTCGGCGTAACAGTCATTCCGCCCGACAACGGCTACCTCGCCTGCGGATACACGGGAGCAGGTAAAATGCCGTCCGAGCTGGTTTTGCTCGATTATATTCTCCGCGAAACCGCAAAGGAGAAGGATCTGGCAGGGAAGAGGGTTCTCGTCACAGCGGGCCCGACAAGAGAGAGTATTGACCCTGTCCGCTTTATCACAAATCACTCCACAGGCAAGATGGGCTACGCCGTGGCGCGTCAGGCCATGTTCAGAGGCGCCGAGGTAACTCTTGTCAGCGGCCCCGTCAGTATTGACCCGCCGCCGTTTGTGAACGTCGTAAATGTTTCGAGCGCTCAGGATATGTTTGAAGCGGTAAAAGAGAACTATGCCGGCGCGGATATCATCATCAAGACCGCCGCTGTCGCCGATTACACTCCCGAGAGCACTGCGGACGAGAAGATAAAGAAATCCGACGGCAGTCTTTCGATTCCGATCAAGCGCACGGCGGATATCCTCAAATGGCTCGGTGAGAACAAGCGCGACGGTCAGGTGCTCTGCGGCTTCTCTATGGAAACCGAGAATATGCTCGAGAACTCGCGCGCCAAGCTGCAGAAGAAAAACGCCGATCTGATTGCGGCGAATTCACTCAGAGATGAAGGCTCGGGCTTCGGCACGGACACAAACCACCTTGTGCTGATTAAGCGCGACGGAGTGACTGACCTGCCGCTTCTGTCAAAATCGGACGCGGCTGACAAACTCCTCGATGAGCTATTGACTATGTGCAGATAAATAAGCCATATCGCGAAAACCGCGGTATGGCTTTTTCTGGTCGGCAGCTGCCGTTTTTTTATTTATGTATATACATTCTTGAAGGCTCGGGGTCGCTGCCCTGAACCATGCAGAAGAACTCCCAGCCGTACCGCTCATAAAATCCTGTGTGGTCGGTGATAAGGTATACAGGCGAGATACCCTTAGATCGCAAATCGTCGACGACCATATCCAGCAGCTA
>NZ_JAEQMG010000096.1 GCF_016680995.1 Ruminococcus difficilis
CCCTTCGGTCGATCAATTCATGCAATTCCTCAGTCCCCTTTCGGGGACAGCTCCCTTTACCAAAGGGAGCCTTGGAAATCGACTACTCATATATTTTATGATACTTTTTCGACAAGCTGCAGCGCCGTCCGAAAGGGCGGCGCTTTTTGTTGAGATCGTGCAGCAGTCATTCCTCGCAATGACATTTTGCAGCGCCCTCCTCGGAATAAGGCTTGTGCCACGATTTTTTACACTTCCGGTTAAGTTCGGTTGGTAGAAAGATCGCTTCTTTTATCGTATCATTGAGCTGTAAACCGCAGAAGGAGGATCGGTATGGAAGCGATCAAAACCCGAAATCTGATCAAGCAATATAAGGATCTGAGGGCAGTGAACGGGCCGGCGCTTACCGTCCGCGAGGGCGAGCTCTACGGGCTGCTGGGTGTGAACGGCGCCGGTAAATCCACCACCATCAAGATGCTGTCCTGTCTGACGCGCCCGACCTCGGGCGACGCGCTCGTGATGGGGCACAGCGTCGTCGGCGAGCCGGAGAAGGTCAAGGCGATCATAAACGTCTCGCCGCAGGAGACCGCCGTCGCCGCCAAGCTGAGCGTGCGTGAGAACCTCGAGTTCATCGCCCGCATCTACGGCTGTGACAAAAAAGAAGCCCGCGAAAAAGCGAACAAGATGATCGATGATTTTTCTTTTGAAGAAATAAGAAACAAACGCGCGGGCACCTTGTCCGGCGGCTGGCAGCGCCGACTGAGTATCGCAATGGCGCTGATCACCGAGCCGCGGGTGCTGTTCCTTGACGAGCCGACGCTCGGGCTGGACGTCCTCGCCCGAAGAGAGCTGTGGCGCCTTATCGAGAGCCTCAAGGGAAGGATGACCGTTATCCTGACCACCCATTATCTGGAGGAGGCGGAGAGCCTCTGCGACCGCATCGGGATCATGGCTCACGGCGAGCTGTGCGCCGAGGGTACCGCCGATCAGCTGAAGGCGCAGGCGGGTACCGATAACTTTGAAGAAGCCTTCATCACCATTGCGGGGGAGGGGATAGCATGAACAGAACGCTTACCTTTGCTTCACGCAATACGAAGGAGATCACCCGCGACCCGCTGACGCTGATCTTCGGCGTCGCCTTCCCGCTGGTACTGCTCCTACTGCTGTCGGCGATCAACAGGGCGATCCCCGACGGTCACGGCCCGCAGAACTTTCAGATACAGAATCTCGCGCCCGGCATCACGGTGTTCGGACTGAGCTTTCTGTCGTTGTTCTCATCTATGCTGATCGCGAAGGACAGGACGACGAGCTTTGTGCTGCGCCTGTTCACCTCGCCGCTCAGACCCGCCGAGTTCATCCTCGGCTACACCCTGCCGCTGCTCCCGATGGCGCTTATACAGACCCTGATCTGCTATCTCGCCGCTCTCCCGCTGGGGCTGAAGGCGAGCGCCGATCTGCTCGTTGCCGTTGTTGTAAACCTCCCGATCGCCGTCGTGTTCATCGCGCTGGGACTGCTGTTCGGCACCGTGCTGAACGAGAAGGCGGTCGGCGGCGTATGCGGCGCGTTGCTGACGAACCTCTCCGCGTGGTTCTCCAATATCTGGTTCGATACCTCGATGGTGGGCGGCGCGTTCGAGACCGTCGCGAACATCCTGCCCTTCTCCCATGCCGTGAAGGCGGCTCAGGCTGCCGCCGCGGGCAGCTATGCGGCAATCTTCCCCGACCTGTGGGTGGTGATCGCCTACGCGGCCGTACTCACCGTCGCCGCTTCTGTTGTCTTTGCCGTGAAACTGAAAAAGATGTAAAATCGCTGAAACGCCGAGCCCTCCCGCCCGGCGTTTTTTAACACGGATAATGCCCGTCATTCGCGGGCGGTCAACGACCGCCCCTACGGATTTACCTCTCAAAAAATCCGCCAAATTTCTTTTTCATATTTATAGCGCGTTCTCTTTGTGATAAAATAACGGTGTATTTTTTTAAAATGGGGGAATGGTATATGAAAATCGGATTTGACAACCAAAAGTATTTGGATATGCAGAGCCGGCATATCCGCGACCGCATCGCCCTGTTCGGCGACAAGCTGTATCTGGAATTCGGCGGCAAGCTCTTTGACGATTACCACGCCTCCCGCGTGCTCCCGGGCTTCAAGCCCGACTCGAAGCTGCAGATGCTCATGCAGCTCAAGGACGACGCGGAGATCGTCGTGGTCATCAACGCCGACGATATCGAGAAGAACAAGGTGCGCGGCGACCTGGGCATCACCTACGATCTGGATGTTCTGCGCCTGATCGATGTGTTCCGCTCCCGCGGGCTGTACGTCGGCTCGGTCGTGCTGACCCGCTTCGCCGACCAGAGCGCGGCGGTGAAATTTGAGGAGAAGCTCACCGAGAACGGCATCAGGGTCTATCACCACTACTCGATCCCGAATTACCCCTCGGATATCGACCTGATCGTCAGCGAGGACGGCTACGGTAAGAACGACTACGTCGAAACCACCCGCCGTCTGGTGGTCATCACCGCGCCGGGTCCCGGCTCGGGCAAGATGGCCGTCTGTCTGTCGCAGCTCTATCATGAGAACAAGCGCGGCATCAAGGCGGGCTACGCGAAGTTCGAGACCTTCCCGATCTGGAACCTGCCCTTGAAGCACCCCGTCAACGTCGCCTACGAGGCGGCGACCGCCGACCTCAACGACGTGAACATGATTGACCCCTTCCACCTCGAGGCTTACGGCGAGACGACCGTCAACTATAACCGCGATATCGAGATCTTCCCGGTGCTGAATACGATGTTTGAGACGATCCTCGGTAAATCGCCCTACAAGTCGCCGACCGATATGGGCGTCAACATGGCGGGCAACTGCATCATCGACGACGAGGCGACCTGCGCCGCCGCGAACCAGGAGATCATCCGCCGCTATTACACCGCCCTGTGCAACCAGACCAAGGGCAACGGCTCGCCCGACGAGACGTACAAGATCGGACTTTTGATGAAGCAGAACAAGCTCACCGCCGCCGACCGTGCCGTGATCGCTCCCGCGCTCCGGCGTGAGGAAGAGACCGGCGCTCCCGCCGCCGCGATCGAGCTCGAGGACGGCACCATCATCACCGGCAAGACCTCCGACCTGCTCGGCGCCTGCTCGGCGATGCTTCTCAACGCGATGAAGCACCTCGGCAATATCCCGAAGAGCGTCGACCTCATCGACGCCGCGGTCATCGAGCCCATCCAGAAGCTCAAGGTCGACCGTTTCGGCTCGCTGAATCCCCGCCTGCATACCGACGAGATCCTGATCGCGCTGTCGATCTCCGCGGTCACCAACCCGACCGCCCGACTCGCGATGGAGCAGCTCCCGAAGCTCAGGAACACCGAGGCGCACGCGACGGTCATCCTCTCCGAGACCGATACCCGCACCCTGAAGAAGCTCGGTATCCTCCTGACCACCGAGCCCAAGTACGAGACCAAGAAGCTTTACAGAGGCTGAGGAACGGAGAACGGAGAACAGAGAACGGAGAACAGAGAACGGAGAACAGAGAACGGAGAACAGAGAACGGAGAACGGTGAATGGTTAGGTGGGATGCCTTTGTACTCATCTTTATGATTTGTTCCCGAATATTTAGTAAATATTTCATATTTACACCTTGATTTCGTGCTCTGTTTGTAGTAAAATAACAATGATGTAACAAATACATTAATATTAATTCTTAGGAGGAATTATTATGTCAGTAAAAGTTGCTATTAACGGCTTTGGTCGTATCGGCCGTCTGGCTTTCCGTCAGATGTTCGGTGCCGAGGGTTACGAGGTAGTTGCTATCAACGACCTGACCAACCCCGCTATGCTCGCCAACCTGCTGAAGTATGACACCGCTCAGAAGGGCTACTGCGGCGTTATCGGCGAGGGTCTGCACACTGTTGAGGCAGGCGAGAACTCCATCATCGTTGATGGTAAGGAGATCACCATCTATGCTGAGGCTGACGCTTCCAAGCTTCCTTGGGGCGAGATCGGCGTAGACGTTGTTCTCGAGTGCACCGGTTTCTACTGCTCCAAGGAGAAGTCCATGGCGCACATCAATGCCGGCGCTAAGAAGGTCGTTATCTCTGCTCCCGCAGGCAAGGACCTCAAGACCATCGTATTCAGCGTTAACGAGGGTACTCTGACCGCTGAGGATCAGATCATCTCCGCTGCTTCCTGCACCACCAACTGCCTGGCTCCCATGGCTGATACACTGAACAAGTATGCCGAGATCCAGAGCGGTATCATGTGCACCGTACACGCTTACACCGGCGACCAGATGATCCTGGACGGTCCTCACCGCAAGGGCGACATGAGAAGAGCCCGTGCCGGCGCTTCGAACATCGTTCCCAACTCCACCGGTGCTGCTAAGGCGATCGGTCTGGTCATCCCCGAGCTCAACGGCAAGCTCATCGGTTCCGCTCAGCGCGTTCCCGTTCCGACCGGCTCCACCACCATCCTCACCGCTGTTGTTAAGGGCGACGACGTCACCGTAGAGGGCATCAATGCCGCTATGAAGGCTGCCGCTTCCGACAGCTTCGGCTACAACGAGGATCCGATCGTTTCTTCCGACGTTATCGGTATGCGTTACGGCTCCCTGTTCGACGCTACTCAGACCATGGTAGCGAAGATCGCCGACGGCCTCTATGAGGTTCAGGTTGTTTCTTGGTATGACAACGAGAACTCCTACACCTCTCAGATGGTCCGCACCATCAAGTACTTCGCTGAGCTGTAATCTCTGATCACGCTCAGTGGCTGAGGGAGAAGGACAACCCGTAGAATCCGGACGGCGCGTCGTTTTCTCAAAGCATCAATAAGCCAAATCGCGGCTGTGCATCACGCACAGCCGCTTTGTGCGTTTAGGGAGAACAGTGAACGGAGAACGGTGAATGGTGAATGGTGAATGGAGAATGGTGTTGGGAAAGCCTGACGGCTTTGTTGAAATAAGAACTAAGAAATAAGAAATAAGAAATAAGAAATAAGAAGTTACGGAAAGCCTGACGGCTTTTGGATTGGTATAACCGCTGCTTTTCAGACGTATGCGGCTCTGTTTTGATCTTTGCTGTGTCTGCGTCATTTTTAAACGTTGCGTAGGGGCGGTCATTGACCGCCCGAGGATGACGGGCGTTATCCATAACGAAAACGTCGGATAGGAAATGTCATTCCCTGCGACAGCGGGCGGTCGATGGTTGCCCTTGCGATGCTGTCAAAACAAAAAGGCTGCCGCTTATGCGACAGCCTTCAGCTTGTCGAAAAAGTATCATAAAATATATGAGTAGTCGATTTCCAAGGCTCCCTTTGGTAAAGGGAGCTGTCCCCGAAAGGGGACTGAGGAATTGCATGAATTGATCGACCGAAGG
>NZ_JAEQMG010000097.1 GCF_016680995.1 Ruminococcus difficilis
AAAAAGCGCCTCAATCCGCATTTCCGCGCTACGGATATCGGACTGAAGGAAAGCGAAGTCAGCTTCTGGAAATAAGAATATTTCAGATTATCAGGCAATAAATTATACGGAGGTGAGGAACGCGTATGTCGAAGCCTGTTGTAACAGAGTACGAGGTGTTTTCAGAGCGTATCAGAAAGCCGCTAAAGATCGCTTTGGTTACGGATTTGCACGAGCGCCGCGCCATTGACATACTGAATCTGCTGCGCGCTCAGAACCCCGATTTAACGGTCGTTGCGGGCGATACGCTCGAGCGTTACCGTGAGAGATATCAGTCGACGGTAAAAAGGCGGTTCAATCCGATCCGCTGGCTGATTGTAAATATAATTTACTACGTCAACTTATTTTTCATGCTTCTGCGCCCTAAGCGAAGTAAGCCCGACACCAAAAACGCATATTCATTCCTGCGTCAGGCGGCGGACATCGCGCCCGTGTTTCTCAGTCTGGGCAATCACGAGGAAGAGCTTATGTGTGAGGACAGGGAGTTTTTCCGGAACAACGGGATTCACTGCCTGGACAACGAGGAAGCCGAGGCTGTGGTCAACAGTAACTTTATGCTGATCGGCGGCCTTTCGGACGAATATGACGAGGAGTGGCTGAGCAGCTTCGCACAAAAAGACGAGCTCAGGCTGCTGCTCTGTCACAATCCGAACTATTACGAAACGCTGAAAATAAACGACACGGATATCGATTTGATTGTGTCAGGACACAACCACGGCGGACAAATCCGCATTTTCAGCATGGGCGTCGCGGGTGCGGGCGGAAAGCTGTTCCCGAAGTACGACAAGGGTATTTATGACGGACGTATGGTTGTATCTGCGGGCTGTTCGAATACTGCGGCGATACCGCGCATCAACAATCCGCGCGAGCTGGTAATCATTCACCTGAAAAAAAGATAATCCGAAATTTTTACAAGAAAGGTATTGACTTTACAGCGGTTTTGTGATATCATAATATACGTCGCTGAGAGATAAAGCGAAAGCTGAGGCGACAAAGGCATTAGTTGGGAGTTTAGCTCAGCTGGGAGAGCATCTGCCTTACAAGCAGAGGGTCACAGGTTCGAGCCCTGTAACTCCCACCAATAATGGCCCGGTAGTTCAGTTGGTTAGAACGCTAGCCT
>NZ_JAEQMG010000098.1 GCF_016680995.1 Ruminococcus difficilis
GCGTTCTTCTGCATGATTTTTGTCAGAAATGATCTGTTCCGCAAGCTGTCGTTCCTTATCGGTCAGAGTCGCTTTATCGAGCATGTCAGGACGCTTTTCGGCGGTTACGATAACGCTCTGCTCTCTTCGCCATTTACGGATATTCTCGTGATGTCCGGTGAACAGCACCTCGGGGATGTCCACCCCGCGCCAGACCTTCGGCTTGGTGTACTGGGGATATTCGAGCAATCCGTCGTAATGGCTCTCCATCTCGAAGCACTCATCGTCGCTGAGTACCCCGGGCTGGAGCCGCGCAAGCGAATCTGTCAGCACCAGCGCCGGAAGCTCCCCTCCGGTGAGCACATAGTCGCCGATCGAGATTTCCTCATCGACATACATATCCAACACCCGCTGATCGACGCCCTCATAATGACCGCATAAAAGGCAGATATTCTCCTGCGCTGAGAGCTCCTTGAGCTTCTGCTGGGTCAGCACCTTGCCCTTGGGCGACAGGTAGATGAAGTGCGGCTTCTCACCGACTTCTTCACAGATATGCTCGAAGCAGAGCGCGATCGGCTCCGCGAGCATCAGCATCCCCATCCCGCCGCCGTAGGTGGAGTCATCTACGCGGCGGTGCTTGTCGAAAGCAAAATCCCGCAGCTGGTGACAGTTGATCTCGATCGCGCCCGAGCGGCGCGCTCTGCCGATGATGCTCTCGGAAAGCACCGCCTCGCACATCTCGGGGAACAGCGTGATCAGGTCAATCCTCATCGTCGAACAGTCCTTTCATGGGATGGATATACACCGCGCCCTTGTCGAAGTCAAAGCCCGCCATGATATCGGGGATGACGGGAATGTAGAAGAGCTTGCCGGACGTGTCCGCCATCTCATATACATCGTTGGAGCCGGTCTTGAGTACATCCTTGACTGTACCGTAGACCGTTCCGTTATCCGCGTCGGTCACGGAAAGTCCGATGATATCCTGCACGAAATGCTCGCCCTCAGAGAGCTTTACATCGTTGCGATCGATATACAACACCTTCCCGCGCATCCGGTCGGCGGCTTCGATGGTCTCGACGCCCTTCACGGTCATCAGCGCGATATTCTTATGCGGACGACAGGAAACGGAAAGCGCCGTTTTCCCTTCGTCCAGATACAGCTTTTTGAATTTTTTGAGAAATTCGGGAGAATTCGCCCAGCACTCCACGCGCATCTCTCCGCGGATCCCGTGTGTGCCGACGATCTTGCCGACCTCTAAATACTGCTTGAGCATCCTATCGCTCCTTTTGGTTTTATTATCACAGGGGAACATCATTTGGAACCAACGCTTTGCAGGAGCATTCCTCGCCTGAGACAGCTCCCCCTTGTCCTTCGGACATTCCCTCCAACGGGGGTACCACCCACCCTGCGATGTCACTCCGCCGTAGGGGCGGTCATTGACCGCCCGCTGTCGCAGGGAGCTGTGAACCATATCTGACGTTTTCGATACGGATAACGCCCGTTATTCGCGGGCGAGCAATGCTCGCCCCTACAAGCTGATACATATATTACTTATCATGTTACTACAAACCGAACGTTTTTTCAAGCCGCGTTTTCACATTACCATCACTTTTAGTTTACAATTATTTTACTGGATTCCCGATATATGGTGTGATATAATGTAGATTGGATTTATATTGAAATCTTAAAAGATAGGAGATACAGCATGATTGAAGTACAACATGTGACCAAGCGGTACGGCTCGGTCAAGGCGCTGGACGACATCAGCTTTACCGCCGACAGCGGTGAGGTCGTAGGGCTCTTAGGTCCCAACGGCGCCGGTAAAAGCACCACCATGAACATCATCACCGGCTATCTTAGCGCCGGTGAGGGAACCGTCCTGATCGACGGCGTGGATATTCTCGAACATCCGAAGCAGGCGAAGGCGAAGATCGGCTATCTACCCGAGATCCCCCCGCTGTACGTCGATATGACGGTACGCCGCTACCTCGAGTTTATCTTTGACCTCAAAAAGGTCAAGCTGCCGAAGAAGGAGCATATCGCCGAGGTCATGACCATCGTCAAAATCAGCGACGTCGAGAGCCGCGTCATCCGCAACCTCTCTAAAGGCTACCGCCAGCGCGTAGGTCTGGCGGCGGCGCTGCTGGGCAATCCGCCCGTACTGATCCTGGACGAGCCCACCGTCGGTCTCGATCCCAAGCAGATCATCGACATCCGCAAGCTGATCAAGTCGCTCGGCAAGAAGCACACCATCATCTTCTCATCCCATGTACTCAGCGAGGTTTCCGCCGTATGCGACCGCATTGTCATGATTAACAACGGAAAGATCGTCGCCGACGCCGCGACAGACAAGCTCAGCGAGAGCATCAGCGGCGAGGGTATCCTCGCGCTCGAGGTCGAGGGCGCCGTCAGCACCGTACGCGAGGCGATCGGTACCGTAGACGGCGTCAAGCGTGTATCAAAAGCCGCCGGTAACAACTATACCGTCGAGTATGAGAGCGGCGTCGATGTGCGCCGCGGTATCTTCAATGTCCTCGCCAAGGCGGGCTGCCCCATCCTGATGATGCGCTCGGGCAACCTGACCCTGGAGGAGAGCTTCCTCAAACTGACCGAAGGAGGTGCGGACTGATGGGTGCGATCATCAAACGTGAGCTCAGCTCTTACTTTAACTCGGCGATCGGCTATATCGTCCTCGCTGTATTCTACTTTTTCTCCGGACTGTTCTTTTACATGTACTGCCTTTTGTGCAATACCGCCTCGATGAACTACGTCTTTTTGAGCATGCTGATGATTGTCATGCTGATCATCCCGATCATCACGATGCGCAGCTTCAGCGAGGAAAAAAAGCAAAAAACCGATCAGGCGCTCCTGACCGCTCCGGTCAGCCTGACCGAGATCGTGCTGGGTAAGTTTTTCGGCGCGTTCATTCTCTACTGTCTGTGCAACGCGGTCTACCTGTTCTATGCGGTCATCCTGATGTTCTACGGCACGCCTGACTGGGCGGTACTGTGCAGTACCCTGCTCGGCATGCTGCTCATGGGCGGCGCGCTGATTGCGATCGACCTGTTTATCTCCGCTCTGACCGAGAGTCAGGTCATTGCCGTCGTAATCTCGATCGGCGTCGGTTTATTCATCTATATGATCGACTCTCTTTCCAACATGCTCAATGTTGAGTGGCTGACCGGTATTTTACATAATATTTCATTCGATGCTCATTTCACCAACTTCATCAACGGCATCATCAATCTGACAAGCGTCGTGTTCTTCCTCTCCGTGATCGGGATCTTCCTGTTCCTGTGTGTGAGAGTGTTTGAGAAGCGCCGCTGGAGCTAAGGAGGTACACGATGAATAACGAGAAGAAAACCTCCGAGAAAAAGGGCTTCAAGGGCTTTTTCAAAGCACGCAGCACCCGCCGCGGTGCCGCGGCGATCGCGCTGACCGCACTGGTCATCGCCGCCGTCGTACTGGTGAACCTCGTACTGGCGGCAGTTACCAACACTCACCCCCTCTATATCGACGTGACCGAAAACAGCTCCTTCAAGCTGCAGCCCGAGACCGAGGAGTTCGCCTCCTCGATCGACAAGGACGTCACCATCTATATTCTGCAGACCGAAGCGAACTTCGAGAGCGGTGACAGCACCAACTACCGCTACTTTATCCAGGCAAACAAGCTCGTGCATGCTATCGTCAACTGCTCCGATCATATCGACCTGCATTACGTCGACCTGACCTCTAACCCGACCTTTACCAAGGATTATCCGAACATCAACTGGACGGAGAGCCATATCGCGCTGGTGGTCAGCGGCGACAACTACCGCGCTATCGACTTGACGGATATGTTCAGCTATGACGAGCAGCAGTACCAGTACTACGGCACCTATGTCATCAACGGCCAGCACGTTGAGCAGTCGATCATGACCGCGATCATGAACGTCACCGCCGAGAACAAGACCAAGGTGACCCTGCTCAGCGGACAGGGCGAGCAGGAGATGACCGCCTTCACCAAGCTGCTCGAAAACAACGCCTTCGAGGTAGAGACCGTCAGCCTTTTGAACGGTAAGATCTCCGCCGACAGCGAGTTTGTCATCATCTACGACCCCGAGGTCGATATCGACAGCGACACCTACAAGAAGCTCACCGATTGGCTGAATAACGGCGACCAGTACGGACACAACCTGTTCTACTTCCCGAACGATCAGCACGATCTGAGTGATTACCCCAACCTCAACGCGCTCATCGCCGACTATGGTATGGAGCTGCGCAACGGCTATATCTATGAGAACGCTAACGATCATCTGATCCCCGGCTACAACCACTATATCTCCATCATGGACTATGCCGATGAGGACCAGACCTTCAAGAAGGAGCTCCGCAGCACCAAGATCCCCGTAGTCATGAGTCTGACAATGCCTGTCAACATCACCGACGATACCGTAGCTACCCCGCTCCTTACCTCCACCGATAAAGCGATCTTCTTCCCGAAGGATCTCACCGAGGAAGAAGCAGAAAAATTCGATCCCAAGGCAGAGAAGCTGAACGGCGTCGCGATCGGTAAGCGCAACGACGGCACCACCGACGGCAAGAGCTCGTCCGTAGTTGTTATCGGCTCCTATGACGCGATGACCTCCTCTTATATCTCCTCCCCCGCTTACAACAATGCCGCATATTTTGTCAATCTCTTCAACACGCTCTGTGAGCGCGAGAATGTGAGTATCGTTATTGAGGGTAAGAATCCCGCCGCCAACAGCCTCGGACTCACCTCCGTGAATGATATCGTCTTCCCCTCGATTCTTGTTCGCTACATCATCCCGATCGCCGTACTCTTGGCGGGTATCGTTATCTGGATTCGCAGGAGGTTCCGCTGATGTCTGAGAATAAAGAAAAAATCATCAATCCCGAGGAACCCGCCGCCACGCCCGAAAACGACGTTGATGACGCACTCGAAAGCTTCCTTAACCGGGAACAAAAGGAAACAAAGCCCGTCAAGACCGGCAAGCTCAACAAGCGCGTGCTGATCATCGTGATCGCCGCCGTTGCGGTCGTCGGACTGATCCTTCTCCTGATCTTTACCCGAAGCCGCACCGTACAGGGCTCTACCGCCGACGAGGCGCTTACCACGCCCGCCGAGATCACCGCTACAGTCAACGAGAAGGGCGAACACGAAGCCGAGGTCGACGTCGACGAAAAGGGCGAGATCGTCAAGAACGGCTCCGGCAAGCTCCTGGAATACGTCCCCGCCGATATCAAGTCTATCAAGGTCGAAAACGCCAAGGGCTCCTTCACCGTCAACTCCTACACGCCCGAGGGCGAAGCGACCGTTTACACCCTCGAAGGCTTTGATAACGTCGCGCTGCAAAAGGGCGTCGCCGACGAAGTCGCCACCGCCTGCGCTGAGGTCGAGTTCATAGAAATCATTTCCCCGAACGGCAAGCCCGCCGACTTCGGTCTCGATAAGCCCCGCGCTACCGCGCACATCACCTATCACGACAAGACCACCGCTACCTTGCGCGTAGGTAATCAGGCAGCGGCCGAAGCGGGCACCTACATCTCCTTCGGCGACAGCAACGCGGTCTACCTGATCTCGAACGACAAGGTCACCGCGCTGATGTACAGCGTCAACGATCTCATCGATCACGAGATCACCGCGAACGCCGAGGATACCGAGACCTTAGCGCTCAAGAGCATGACCATCTCCGGCAGCCGTTACTCTCAGGATATCACCATCGTTCCCAACACCGATGAGGCGATCGACGCTCAGTACATCGTTACCTCGCCGCGCAGAATGTTTGCTAAGGAGACCGAGAGCGCAGACGTCGTCAATGCCGTGCGCGGTCTGTATGCCGAGGAGGTGCTCTGCGTAAATCCGAGCAGCGGTCAGATGAGCTCCTACGGCGTCGCCGATCCATACGCCAAGGTCACCGCGACCTACTCCGACGCGACCATCACCCTCTACGCTTCCGCTCCCGGAGACGACGGGCTGGTCAGTCTCTATAATCCCGATAAAAACATTATTTATTCCATCCAGCTTGCCGCGGTCAGCTGGGCACGCACAAGCGTGGAGGACCTGATGCCTGAGACGGTTCTCCCCGCGAAGAAGACCGCTTTGAGCCGCATCGACTTCTCGGCCGGTGGTCAGAGCTACACCATCGACGTCACCCAGAGGACCGATACCTCCCGGACGGAGGACGGCGAGGATGAGGAAGTCACCGTGACCACCGCCAAGGTCGGTGATACCGCCCTGAGCGACGCGAACTTCTCCGTCTTTTACCAGAATCTTACCGGTATTCGTAACACGGGCGAGTCAGCGGGCTCCGGCAGCGAACTCATGCGCTTCACCCTGAGCTACACCACCGGCAGAGAGCCCGATACCGTCGTCGTCTATGACGCTGGCTCTGCCCAGTATCCTGTCGAGCTCAACGGTACCGCGGCAGGTACCGCGAGCAAGGCGTATATCGACAGCCTGATCGAAGGCACTCACGCCCTGGTCAAAGGCGAGGATATCAAGAGTCTGTGATCGGGTAGCTTAAAGTCGTAGGGGCGGTCATTGACCGCCCGCTGCTGCAGGGAGTTGTGTACCCTATCCGACCTTTTCGAAATGGATAACGCCCGTCATTCGCGGGCGACCGATGGTCGCCCCTACGATAGACCTTGCACAACCTTATGTAGGGGCTGAATTCATTCAGCCCGTTCGCGAAGCGACCCGATATCGGGCTTTGTATCGAATCATCGGGCGAGGCTTATCGCCCTGCGGTCAGACATATCCCATAATCAAAAAACGGACTGATCCCTCCCGGGTCAGTCCGTCGTTTTATGCTATGTTTATCTCCCGCTCTTAACGCGTTTATAACGGAAGAGTGTATTCTCCGCCCACTCGCGGTCGATCTTGATGAAGCCACTGAGCTTCTTGTCGTTGCCGCAGATCGCGTTGACGATCTTCATGCTCTTGCGATAGATCTCGAGCCGCGCGCTCTGTACGAACGGCTCGCTGTCCTCGCCGATAAAGAAGGTGAAGCCGATGGTGTTCGCCTCGCGGTTATACATCGTCAGGTATCCCTCGGTCACTCTTCCGAGCTCATACTTCTTCGCAACCATCTCGCTGATGGCGTACTTGGTCAGCTCTACCGCCATATCGTCGAGCCCCGATTCAAAGACGAAGATCTTCTCCTTCATCGAGTTGAAGTCAGCGGTGATGCGCTTCTGGATCCCCTTGAGATTCCGGTAGTCATCCTCCAGCGCGCGATCCTCCAGTTGGAAGCGGTCGATCTGCGGGATCAGGTATACCATGAAGCGGTGCTTCATATCATTATACAGCAGGGGATACATATACCTGCCCTCATATCCGCAGTCGGGGCATTTGTAGCTGAGCAGCTGACCCGAGAGCAGGTCACGCTTGAATTGAGGGTCGTTGGTCGCGTTGATGCTGATAAATAAATGAGCGCTCGAGGTGTGGTTACATCTCGGACAGGTCACTTCTTTAGAGATCACGTTTGACATCAAATCACTTCGCTTTTCGAAATCATTTCTCCTACAATAATAACATATTTTATCAGAAATGCAAATTATTTATCATACTTTTGCAATTTGTTATTGATTTTCTGCTTAAATAATGCGATAATACTGATATATAATGATTCGGAGGTAGGAAATTATGGATATTAAAAACAACATCAAGTGCGGATTGGAGTTTGTCAGCGATACGGTCTCTGAGATCGCTTCTTCCGTAGCGGAGAAGAATCGCCTCAGAGTTCAGCTCAACCACATCAAAGGTCTGATCAAATCCGATTCCGCGACCCGCGACCAGGCGTATATCGAGCTGGGCCGCTACTTTTATGATAATCTGCGCGAAGGCACCACCGCTGAGAACGAGGCGATCTGCGCCGTGATCGATGCTGCCTCCGATCGCATCAGCAAGGCGTCTATCAAATACGTCGAGCTGCTCAACATCCAGAACGATACCAAGATCCGCTCCGAGAACGCCGAGAAGCTTGCTAAGGCGATGGCGGAGAAGGCTTCCGTTGCCGCACAGGCAGCGAAGGAGAAGGGCGCCGAGGCGTTTGATAAGGCAAAGGCGACCGCAGCCGACCTGTCCGAGAAGGCGAAGGCAACTGCTGCAGAGTTCAA
This sequence comes from Ruminococcus difficilis, assembly GCF_016680995.1. The sequence continues at coordinate 8,101 of NZ_JAEQMG010000098.1, forward strand.
GGATAAGGCTGCCGATACCGTTGACAACGTCAGGGAGCGCTTCAACCTCGAAAGGAACGGCGAGGTCGAGGAACTGATCGCCGCCGAGCAGGAGAAGCTTGACGAGGCAAAGGATGCAGCCGAAGAGGCTGTTGAAGAAGCCGCCGAGACCGTCGCTGAGAAGGCTGAGGATGTTGTTGAAGAGGTTAAGGAAGCGGTCATCCCCGAAAACACCGATGAAGAATCCCCCGAGGACATCGGCTTCTGATCTATTGCGAATATCCGGGCACCTTTGGCACACGTCAAGGGTGCTTTGTTTTTATCAAAGCACTTGCAGGAACAGAAAATCTCATTTATAATGGAACTGTAATCATTTTATCATACAGCCGTCACATTCGGCAGTTATGATAATAATGAAAAACAGATTGAGATTGCAAAAATCTTAACAAGACCATACAACGACAATGAATAATGCGAGGGGATAACATGAGTAAACTGCTGATCGTTGACGACGAGTTCCGCATCCGCGAGCTCATCAAGAAATATGCCATATACGAGGGTCACGAGGTCGACGAGGCTGAGGACGGCGAACAGGCGGTGCTGAAATGCCGCAATAACGAGTACGACCTCATCATCATGGATATCATGATGCCCGTGATGGACGGCTTCGAGGCGGTTTCGCGCCTGCGCCGTTTCACCAACACGCCCGTGATCATGCTCTCCGCCAAGGGCGAGGAATACGATCGGCTGACCGGCTTCGAGGTCGGCGTCGACGATTATGTGGTCAAGCCGTTCTCCCCCAAGGAGCTGATGATGCGCGTCGGCGCTGTGCTCCGCCGCTCGGGAACCGATAAGAAGGACGACGGCAAGAGCCGCTTCACCTACAAGGGACTGAGCATCGACTTCGCCGCCCGCGTCGTTACGGTCGACGGCGAGCGCGTCCAGCTGACCCCCCGTGAATATGAGCTGCTGTTCTACATGGTCAACAACAAGGGCATCGCCCTCACCCGTGAACAGCTGATCTCCAAAGTCTGGGGCTATGACTTCTTCGGCGACGACCGTACCCTCGACACCCATATCAAGCTGCTTCGAAAGAGCCTCGGCGAGTACGCCTCGCTGATCGTCACCCTCAGAGGAGTTGGTTATCGTTTTGAAACATAATACGAAAAAATACCCGCTGCGGTTTCATCTCGCGATCGGATTCCTGATTTTTTCGGTACTGCTGCTCGCGGTACTGTGGGTGTTCCAGACGGTCTTCCTCGAATCCTTCTACAAAACCATCAAGACCTCTCAGGTCAAGTCCTGTGCGAACTCCCTGTCCGATCATATCGACGCGGAAAACCTCAGCGATCTGATCACCGACATCGAGGAGCAGAACGCCATGACTGTCGGGCTGTACGACACGACCGATTCGATCTTCTCCTGCATCTATGCCACCCAGTCCCGTCCCGATTTCCGCCCCGATATCTCCATGAACACGGTATATGACCTGTATAAGCAGGCGAAGGCGAATAACGGCTCTTACTCCACGATCACCGCGGTTGGTAAGGAGCGGCATTTCGAGATGCACTCCCAGCGCTTCATCGGCGCGACCAACGACGAGGCACGTATGGATATCATCATGCATGAACCGGCGCTCGAGCGCGAGAGCGTCCAGACCCTTGCTTACGCGAGGATCGTTCCCGGTGAGGACGGCGAACATCTCGTGATCGTAGAGAGCGAGATCACCCCCGTTACCAGCGTCGTCGAGACCCTGCGCTATCAGCTGATCATCATGACCGTCGTGATCGTCGCGCTGAGCATTATTGTCGCGATCTTTGTCGGCAAGCTGATCGCAAAGCCGATCTCCGACACCAACGAGAAGGCGAAGTCCCTCGCCCATCAGGATTATGACGTTGCCTTCGAGGGCGGACGTTACCGCGAGATCACTGAGCTCAACGCCACCTTGAGCTATGCCGCACAGGAACTCAAAAAGGTCGATTCGCTCCAAAAGGAGCTGATCTCCAATATCTCTCACGACCTGCGCACGCCGCTGACCATGATCACCGGCTACAGCGAGGTCATGCGCGACCTGCCCGGCGAGATGACTCCCGAGAACATCCAGATCATCATCGATGAGGCGAACCGTCTCAACTCGCTGGTCACCGACCTGCTCGATATCTCCCGTCTGCAAAGCGGTACAGCGGATATCAAGCAGACGCCCTTCTCCCTCACTAACTGCATCAAGAGTATCTTCTCCCGCTACACCAAGCTCATCGAGAGTGATGGGCTGAACATCATCTTCGAGCATGACGGCGAGGTGTTCATCATGGGCGACGAGCTGCGCATGACGCAGGTGCTTTATAACTTGATCAACAACGCCATCAACTATATCGGCGACGACAAGACCGTCATCGTGCGCCAGACCGTCAAGGACGACAGGGTGCGGGTCGACGTCATCGATCACGGCGAAGGCATCCCCAAGGATAAGCTCGACTATATCTGGGATCGCTACTACCGCGTCGATAAAGAACACCGCCGCGCCAAGGTAGGCACGGGTCTGGGGCTCAGCATCGTCAAGAATATTCTGCTCGCCCATGACGCCGACTTCGGCGTCGCCTCCAAGGTAGGCGAAGGCTCCGACTTCTACTTCATCCTCCCCGTCATCCCCACTGACGACGAATAACCCGGTACAGCGATCTTGAAAAACAATAAAGATGCAAAAAACCCGCAGCGGAACAAACCGCTGCGGGTCATTTTTATGATTCGGGTTATCTGACGATATCTCTCCAGTCGAGGTCGCCGCGCTCCAGACCGTGGATCAGCACCTCGGCGGTAGCGATGTTGGTAGCGACAGGGATATTGTGCATATCACACAGGCGAAGCAGGTTCATATCGTTCGGCTCATGCGGCTTGGGCGTCAGCGGATCGCGGAAGAAGATCAGCATATCGATCTCGTTGCAGGCGATACGCGCGGCGATCTGCTGGTCGCCGCCCTGAGAGCCGCCCAGGAAGGTCTGGATCTCCAGACCGGTCGCCTCAGCAACCATCTTGCCGGTGGTTCCGGTCGCACACATCTTGTTTCTGCTCAATACGCCGCAGTAAGCGATACAGAATTGTACCATCAACTCTTTCTTCTCGTCATGTGCAATAATCGCTATGTTCATACACGCACCTCCATTAGTCATTTACAAAGGCAATTACAGTAAGCTTATACTAAATTCTACGAATTTTTGATAATGATCGGAACATCGACGCCCTCCAGACGCTTGACAATGGTTTCAAAGATGATCCCTGTCTGTGACCAGTTGTTGGTCAGCGCACCTCTTTGGGCGAGGGCGATCACGCGGATATCCTCGGGGATGACGCCGATCAGCCGTACGCCCGCCTCATCGATCACCTCGTCAAGGTCCTTGTACAGACCCATCTTAAAGAAGCGCTCGCGGTCGAAGCGGTTGATGATCAGCCTGCGGTCGGAGATTCCCAGCTCCTCTAAGCGGTAGCCGATATTTTTACAGCCGCGGATGCTGATAGGCTCGGGGTTGATGACCAAGAGCGCTCTGTCGGCGCTCGCCGCGGCGGCAACGAAGCCGGTGCCGGTGCCGGCAGGCGAATCGATCAGGATGTAATCGAAATCATCGCGTACCTTGTCGACAAAGTTCTTGACCAGTGAGGGACTGACTTCATCATCAGCATACAGCGGAGCCGCGATCGTGTACAGCTCAAAATCGCCGTCGATCTGATACAGCGCTTCTTTTGGCTCACAAGCGCCGCTGACAACATCGGCAAAGTCATATACCAATCTGTCGGAGATACCCAGCACCATATCGACGCCGCGCATCCCGCTGTCACAGTCTATGATCAATACTCTTTTTTTGTTTTTAGCAAGAGCCGCCGCCAACCCGGCACAAACAGTGGTTTTGCCTGTTCCGCCTTTACCGGAGGCTACTACTATCACTTCACTCATTTTGATAATACCTCATTTGTATTGTAGCACAAAAAGAAAAAAAGAGCAACTCAAACAAGCTGCTCTTTTTGTAGAATTGTAAATATGAAATTTAGACACAATCACCAAAAACATGATGTCTATCTTATTTTTATTAATTGCTTTTACTACTTTTAACCAATTTTTATACGTATCAGCTGAAATCCCACGAGCTTTTCTTGACTTCCTTGAGGGTTTTTTTGTAGAAGTAGGCGTCGAGGATATCGCACGCCGTCTCCTGCGGCAGATAACTGCGCGCACCGTGTTCAAAGACGATCGCCAGCGCGACCTCGGGCTTCTTATACGGCGCGTAACAGATAAAAACGTTATGGTCGGAGCCTGCGTTCTCCGCCGTACCGGTTTTTGCCGCGATCTCGATCGGGTAGCGACCCGCGCGCTCGGTGTTGGGATAGGTTTTCAGCACCTGATCCATCGCTTCATGCACCAGATTATTGTTGCGCTCCGATACGCCGGTCTCGGCGACGATCTCAGGCTTCTCGGGATCGTTATAGAGGATGGTCTCGTCCCGCTCGTAGTTGACGATCTTGCGCACCAGATGGGTACGGTAACGGACGCCGTTATTGGCGATCGTCGATACATAGGTCGCGAGCTGTACGGGCGTAAAGGCGTTATCACTCTGTCCGATCGCCGCCTGTACGGTGTTGCCCTCGAACCACATCGTCGAGTCGCGGCCCGCCAGCGTACCGGTGCCCTCATAGACCTCTAAGCCGGTTTTCGCGCCCAGTCCGAGCTTCTCGGCGTACATATACATGGTGGTGATGCCGATACGTCTGCCGACCTCGGCGAAGTAACAGTTACAGGAGTGCGCCATCGCGCTCTCGAGTTTGATATCGCCGTGGATACCCAGACAGCGGACGACGTCATCTTTATAGTAATCGTACACGCCCGAGCAGTGGATAGAGGTATCAGGCGTGATGATGCCCTCCTCCAGTGCCGCAGTCGCGACACACGGCTTGAAGGTCGAGCCGGGAGCGAACGCACCGTCGAAGGCGCGGTTGAACAGCGGGGTCGTCTCGTTCTCAAAGAGATACGCGCTGTAATCCGGGTCGTAGTAGCGCGAGATATCGAAGTCGGGATACGATACAGCGGCGATGACCGAGTTGTCGCGTACATCCAACAGTACTGCCGCTCCCGCGACGCAGTCCTCGCCCATCTTGCTCTGTTTTTTGGCGTTTGATGCCTTGGCGGCCTTGACCTCCGCCTTACCGAGCTCCTGCGCACGGCGGATATTCTTACCGAGCGAGTAAGCAGCGACCTCCTGCACGTTCGTGTCGATCGTCAGATAAACGGTGTCGCCGGGTTTTGCCTCGACGGATTCCTTCTCGCCGACGATGTTGCCGTTCGCGTCGGATACGACGGTTTTTTCTCCCGCCTTGCCGCGGAGATAATCCTCCAGCGCCGCTTCGATTCCGAACTTGCCGATGCTGTCGTCGATGCTGTAGCCCTTATCTTTGTTTTCCTCGTACTCTTCCTCGTTGAGCTTACCGACCACGCCGAGTATATGCGGAATGACCGTGCCGTTCTTGATCACGCGCTCGTTGACCGTGCGTATCTCGACCGCAGGCACATTCTGGGTACGCTCGGAAACAACCGATACGGTATCGCTGCTCACATTGGAGGCAAGCACATACACCTGCTCGTAAGAGAAGCCCTTCTTCTCCATATTGTAACGTATCGAGATCACCGCGCGTCGGGTGAAGGGATCGACGATATTGTCGGCATGGTAACGCTCCGCGAGACCCTGTATGATCTCGTCCGCGGTCAGCCCCTCCTTATTGAGCATCACAGACGACTCGATGTACTCGACGTCGCCGTCGCTGCCTTCGTCAAAGACGAAAGCGCCGTCCTGCAGAGAGATCGGCAGCTCGTCGATATATTTCTCCCCACACTCGTTGAGGATATTCAACAGATCAATGATGATCAGATTCAGCTTGCTTTCATCAGATGAGTAAACCTTATTGATAACGACATTATACGCGGTCTCGTTCACGGCGTAAGGCACGCCGTTAACGTCGAGGATCTCGCCGCGGGTCGCGTCGGAGGTCACGGTATGAGAGGTCGACGCGGCGGAGAGCTTCTTGTACTCGTCGCCGTGGATGATCTGCCAGTTGAACAGCCGTGCCGCAAAGCACAGGAAGATCACCGTCAGGAGCAGCGCGCAAAATACGATCCGCAGAGCGGAGCGATCCTTTTTCTGTTCATTCGCGGTATTGTTTCCCGATGAACCGCTGCGCCTGTTGGCGCTGACGATCCGATCGTAGCCTGAGCCGCTGTTATTTGGTTTTTTCTGAAAAAGCTTCATGCGCGTGCCTCCTCTCCGTAAATATTGAATTATATGTTACCCTTCGGGATTCAGTCGCTTTTGTATCAGTTTGTTCAGAAAGTAAAACGGGATCGTACAGATCCATGTCAGTACCATGCGCGAGATCAGATGGCGGGTAAAGTACAGCCACCCGTCATCCAGCCCTGGAATGATGAAACGCACCAGATAATAGAGCATGAACAGCGCGCCGATCGTCACCGCGGCATACAGCAGGAAGTTCGGAAAGTTCGCCATGATCAGGTTATTGGCGGCATACCCCACGATGAAGCACACCACGGTCAGCGTGATGGTAAACAATCCTATGCTGTTGGTGTAGCTGATATCGGCGAGGATACCCGCCGTCATGCCGATCAGCATCGCGGCTATCTCGCGTTCAAAAATCGCCGCGGTCAGCGCGACACACACCGGCAGCACCGGCTTTGCGCCGAAGATCTCCGGCAGCAAGTGCGGGGTAGTGGAAAGCGCGAACGCGACGATGATCTCTATCACATAAGCCAGATATCTGAAAAATGAATTTGCCCGATCCGACAAAATCCTCTCTCCTTTAATAATTGTCATAGTGAGGAGCAGGGCATGACCCTGCGCCGCGGCAAGCTCAACCGATTAATAGTTGTCGCGTTATTATTCCTTGCTCAGGATCTCGCCCATACCCTGATACGAGGTGATCACCGCCACGTCTACGATCTTGCTGATATTGTCATACGGCTCGATCACGGCATAGTGAGAGGTGTCGTATGTATCGTAGCCGATCTCGATGACCTCGCCCAGCACGATATTCTTGGGATAGATGCCGGCGGTACCCGCGGAGGTGATGATATCCCCCTCCTTGACCTTGTGCTCGGAGTTGAGCTTGGTGAAGGTGGTGCGGTTGTTTTCGGCAAATTTTGCGGATCCGGTAATAATCCCTGTGTCGCCCGTCGCCTTATCGATCGCGCCGATGCTGGTCTGGGGCGAGAGCACCGTCACCACCTTGGCGGTATAAGCGTCAGCCTCCGAGATCCAGCCGACCAGGCTGTTCTCACCCAGCACGGGATTGCCGACGCTGATACCCGAAGCGGTACCCTTGTCGATCGTAAAGGAGCCGAACTCGTCGTCGCTGTCGCGCCTGAGCGCGCGGGCGGGGATGAGGGAAAAATCCTCGTGCTCCTTCTTCAGTCCGTAGAACTTCCAGAGTCGGGTGTTCTCTTCCTTGACGTCGTAGTAATCAATCAGCCGCGCTCTGAGCTCGCGATTCGCCTTGTTGAGCAGCTCGTTCTCGGATTTCAGCTCGCTGTAGCTCTTCTCCTCGCTCTGATCCTGCGACGCGGCGGCGGTGACCTTCGACAATCCGTACGTCAGGGTGTTGAAGGTCGTCGAAACGACATTGTTCTCCACGTTATGGGTGAACACCGACAGCATGATCAGCACCAAGAGCACGGATAAGAATATTTTGATTTTTGGTGAGGATAAAAACTCTTTCATCTTATCAAAAACGTGTAAGGGTCGGCGCCTCGACGACCCGATAAACAAAAACGTTGACTATAATCAAGGGACGTCGAGGGCGCCGTCCCCTGCATGATTATTCCTTCGCTCTCTTCGTCGCGACGAAGTTGGGATCGAGGCGCATGCCCGTACCGTCGACAACACAGTCGAGCGGGTGCGCGGCGACCTTGACCGGCATACCGGTCTCCTCTTCGACGAGCTTATCCATACCCCTGAGCAGCGCGCCGCCGCCGGTGAGCATGATACCGTTGTCGATAATGTCGGCAGATAACTCAGGGGGAGTCTTTTCAAGGGTGTCCATGATCGCTTCGATTATGGTCATCAGCGGATCGCGGAGCGCCTCGCGTACTTCCTCTGCGGTGATACGGATGTTCTTCGGCAGACCGTCCACGAGATTACGGCCCTTGACCATCATCGCGCCCTCACCCTCATAAGGATAAGCGGAGCCGATGGTGATCTTGATATCCTCGGCGGTTCGCTCACCGATGAGCAGATTATACTTCTTTTTGATGTAGCTGACGATCGCCTCGTCGAACTTATCGCCCGCGACGCGCACGGAGCACGACGCGACGATATCACCCAGCGATACGATACCGACCTCGCTGGTGCCGCCGCCGATATCGACGACCATATTGCCGACCGGAGCATCCACCGGCAGACCTGCGCCGATTGCAGCCGCCATAGGCTCCTCGATCAGCTCGACATACTTGCCGCCCGCCTGGCGCGCGGCGTCCTCTACGGCGTTGCGCTCGACCTCGGTTACGCCGGAGGGAATACAGATAATAATGCGCGGCTTGCTGAACAGTCCGCTGCGTACTACGCTGCGGATAAAGTACTTGAGCATCGTCGCAGTGATCTCGAAGTCGGCGATCACGCCGTCCTTCAGCGGACGGATCGCGACGATCGACCCGGGGGTCCTGCCGATCATCTCCTTTGCCTCATGACCGACAGCCAGCACCATATCGCGCTTGACGTCGACGGCAACAACGGAGGGTTCACGCATGACGATACCCTTACCCTTCATGTAAACCAATGTATTCGCAGTACCTAAGTCAATTCCTATATCCTTTGAAAACATGTCTGTCCCCTTTCCGCCCGTGGGCGCAAAATCATTTTGGTTTCGTTTTTATTATAGATAGCTCACAGGTTATTATGCCCTGTTTTCTTGATATAAAGGGATATTCACGCTGATTTATCGTTTTCCCGTCGAACCGAACCCGCCCGAGCCCCTGTCGGTGTCGCTGAGTTCGTCGACGACCTTGATCTCGGGCAGTACGACCGGCGAGATCACCAGCTGCGCGATACGCTCATTCGGATCGATTGTAAAGCTTTGTTCCGTTTGATTTACCAGTCCCACACATACCTCTCCGCGATAATCGGAGTCGATCACGCCGACGCAGTTAGCGGGAGCGATACCGTGCTTGATCGCGAGTCCCGACCGTGCGAAGATATAAGCGACGTAGTCGGCGCTCTCAAGCTCGATCGCAATACCCGTCGGAATCAAGCGTATCTCATGCGGCTCAATCGTCACACTTTCAGGGATACAAGCGTACAGATCCATTCCCGCCGCTCCCAAAGTCGCGCGAAAAGGGATCTCAGCGTTTTCTCTCAGTTTTTTTATCTTTAATATGCTCATCAATATTATCCTTCAAAAATCTGTTATTTATTGCAAAAAGTAAAAGGTTTTTATTCTGAAAAAAAGGATGTTTTTTTCTTATATTTTCAGTAAAGAAATAAGGTAATTTTCCTTAGAATAATTCTTTAAAAGATTGTTAATTTTTTAACACCACGTAAATATAACCCATGTGTTTTTCGCT
>NZ_JAEQMG010000099.1 GCF_016680995.1 Ruminococcus difficilis
GTTCTTCCGTTAATCCGAGCTCGTCGGCATATGCGGCAAGAACAGACTGTGAGCAATGAAATTTATCTTTGAAATAGGATAACGCTTTTTCTTCGTGTGTCATTTAAATCCTCTCCTTATTTCCGATTTATCTTTTCATCATTATATCATTTCAGCCTGATTTTGTCTATCCGTCAAACAAAAAAAGACCTTGATGAAAACGAATCCATCAAGGTCAAATTCATTAAAATATGCGATTGTTTATCTTACCTATATTATATAGAAAACAGGAGAAAATCGTAGTTTGCGATTCGTTTCAGGGCATAAAAGAACAGGCAACCTCGTAAAAAGGGCTGCCTGCGATTGCTATAATAGTAAATGAGATAAATCAGAATTTATCTGAATTTTCCTCTCAAATCCCAGTATTTATCAGCTAAATACCGCAGCTCATACTCAAATTATGCTCGCTTTCCCTTGTTTTTGCCCTTATGAGGACAAACAAGGGAAAGTTTTTTATTCACCGACCACCTTGTCAAGCAGTCGGGCTGAGGTGCGCTTTGCTTCTCTTGAAGCGTGAGCGTAAATGTTCATTGTGGTACTGACGTCGGAATGTCCGAGCAGCTCCTGTACGTCCTTTGGCGCTGCGCCGCCTGACAGCAGATTGCTTGTGAACGTGTGGCGGAGCATATGAAAGTGGAAATTCTCCAATCCTTCAACCTTTTTTCGGATTGCCCTGCATACTGTCCCCACTGTACTTGGTGATTCATAGGTTCCGTCAGGTCGCAAACACACAAGATTGATTGGCTTGTAACTGTCGGGGACTTCCTCGGTGCTTGACAGAGAATAGACCTCATAATATTGGCGGTCTTTCTCTGTAACCTCAACGTAAAAGTTGCGGCTGTATAGCTCGCCGTAGTCCTTTGCGTTTTTCTCCTGCTCCGCTTTTGCTTGCCGCAGGATATTTGCCAGTGTATCGCAGAAATCCACCGTGCGGGTTTTATTCCGCTTTGTCGTGCCGATTTCAAACTTGTGCCTGTCGCCGTTGTAGCGGAGACTGCGCCTTACCGTGAGATACTGCTCGTCAAGGTTGATGTCGCTCCACGTCAAACCGCATACCTCGCCGATTCGCAAGCCCGTGTAGTATGCTATTTGTATCGGGAGCAGAGCGGGATTTTGTTTCGCTTTCAGATACTCCGTCAGTTTCAAATACTGCTTATGAGTAACCGTCGGCGTTGCCGCTTCGTTCACGTCCGAGAACAGCTCTATGACATTTTTCTTTTGCCGCCAGACAACGTACTGCATTGGATTGAACGTAATCAGTTTTTTCGGAAAAACCGCAAACCGAAATGCTCCTTGCAGGACTGCCGAGAACAACCGTATGTAGCCCTTGCTCAGAGCCTTTGCCGTTGTGCCGTCGGGATTCTTGCCGCCGAAGCTGAGCATATCCATATACGCTTGCAAATGGTCGGCTGTCACTGTTTTCAGTTTTCGCTGTGCTATCGGGTGCTTTTTGATTCGTGTCACCGTACCCACATACGACATCACCGTACCGTTGCTCAGATTGCCGGGCTTTAATTCTTCTTCAACCCATATATCGAGCAAATCCCCGACGGTGATGTTTTCGGACTTGGCTACGAATTTCTTTTCCTCGTAGTCCTCCATCGCCTTGCGGAGCATAGCTTCGGTTTCGCTCTTGCTTTCCGTGCCGACAAATTCACGTTGTACCAACTTACCGCTTTCATTTTCTACATAAAAGCGGTAGTACCACTTTTTACCTTTCTTTCTTACAGAGCCTTTTGCCATTGATATGTTTTCTCCTTTCTATCCGTGGCAATCGGCGCTGTGATATATGTTGTGCGCTAACAATAGTTATTCTTTGCCGATTGATTTTGAAAGTCAGTCGGCGTTTTTACTTTTCAAGGTGCCACGGAATTTTGTTTGTCGAGCAGTTTCTGTTCGGCTTGCTCAACCATTCCGAAGAGTTCGGGCATTGACGTTTTTGTTCTGCCCTCGTCGTATAAGTGAAGTATGCCGTCGAGATATTTTTTGATATCGTCAACAGGTATTTGCATTTCTTTTTGATAAACCTGTTCGGTGATAGAGCCGATATTGATAGCATATTTTCGTATCGACTCCTTCAAGCCTTCGTCCTCTGCTGCCTGATTGACCTTCTCCATTGAGAGGGCAAAGTATTTTGTCAGAATTGCGTAGAGGTCGATAATCTGACCGAGAAAGGTTGTCAGCATTTCCTGTCTCGGCTCGCCGTCAACAGCAGAAGTCACTGTTTCCAGATATGCCTTGATGTGCTTTTCCAAAGACATCTGACAGACAGTATAGTTACTGTATTCCTTCTCGTCGGAAAGCCCTGTCAGCCATTCGGGAGTTGTCAGCAACGCCTGTGCCAGACCATTGATAACCATTGTCCGTTTCGGATCAACGCCGTCTGCTTCATATCGCTGAATGGTCGATTTGTTGACGCTGACGCGTCTGCCAAGCTCAGGCATTGACAGATTTAACTCCGTTCGGCGTTCCTTAATGCGTTCGCCGACCTGTTTTGGAGTGAATGGTTTATTGCTTTTCACGATACTCATCTCCTCTTGACTACTATTATAGCATAAACATATTTATTTTGCAACCTATTTTTCGTATATTTTCAAAAATATTTAAAAACGAGTTGCAATATGAGTTGACAAACGATATTATTTTAAGTATAATGATAATAATAAAGTTGCAATTTGCAATCTAAACGGGGAGGTGAACGAAACGAGCACATCTAAAATAGGTATGACAATTGACGAAGCCGCCGAAGTCAGCGGAATCGGAAGAAATACTATGCGCAAGCTCATTAGCTGGGGCAAGCTGCCTGTGCTTTTGGTAGGTCGCAAGAAGATTATTCGCAGCGATACACTGGATAGATTTATGACCGCCAATCAGGGCAGAAACCTTTTGAATCAGAGCGAAGTCCGCAAGGTAGAGTAAATAAAGAGCCCTCGGCGACTGAGAGCGAAATACACCTCTTGCACAAATTCACGGAATTTATGCAAGGGGTATTTCGCCCCTGCGGGGAGCTGAGGGCGGCGTAAACAGATAGGAGTAATATGACACGACACAGCTTTATCCAAATGTCGAAGCTGTCTAATGTCAAAGGAAGAATCAACTATATCACCAGCCACGCACGGCAGGAGAATCTTTACGCCACCTATCAAACCGCCGATTCGGCGTTTTGGTCTGCCCTTGCTAAAGAGGCTCAAATTGAGTTCAAGCGCAGTAATGTTGAGGGAAAATGCATTGAAGCAAGGGAGCTGATTATTGCGCTTCCCGAAGTATATACAAGGCTCAATCCTCAGCAAGTGTTGGAGAGCTTCACGGACGAATTTCGCAAACGCTACAATGTGGAGTGCATCTCGGCGCTTCATCACAACAAGCGCAAGACCAACTACCATATTCACCTGATATTCAGCGAGCGCAGATTGTTGGAGCACCCCGAAATCAAGACCGCTTCACGCAATCTCTTTTACAGCGAACAGGGCAAGCGTGTCCGTACCAAGAAAGAAGTTTTGGACGAGAGCGGCAAGCTCCGCAACGGTTGCAAGATTATCAAAAAGGGTGAGGTTTACGAGCAGCATATGTTTACCGTCAAGGACAAGCAATTCAAGGGCGAGCCGTTCTTGCAGGAGGTCAAGACGTTTTACACCGACCTTATCAACAAGGAAGTTGCCGATCCGGAACACAAGCTAAAGGTGTTCGAGAGCGAGAGCGTCTATCTGCCGACCAAGAAAATCGGCAAAAACAATCCGAGAGCGGCGGAGATTGAAGCAGATAACGCCGCTAGGCAGGAATGGAACCGCACCGCTGATTTGGCGCTGGTGTCGGGTATCGAGGAAGTCAAAATCCTCGCCGTGAAAAAGGAGGAGATTCAAGAGAGAACAAGTGAATCCATTAAACAAAACGGTTGGTTTCCGAAGCTGTTCCGCTCGATTGTCAACAAGGCAAAGGAACTGTTACGGGATATGATTCGCACACAGCAGTTGCCGCCCAAGCCTGTGCTGAGCGTCGATATGGACGAATACCGTGTTATGCAAAAGCTGATGATAAAGGTGCAGAACGAAGCGGCGGCGATTTGCCGACTGCAAGACGTGGAGCTGTCAAAGCTGCAATCGCAGCTTGCCGAAACAAAAGGTCTGTTCAAGGGCAAGGAGCGCAAGGCATTGGAGCAGAAGATTCAGCAGATGGAGAAAACAATCGCCGCCAAACTGAACGCAATCCCGACGATATTACAAGACGACGGCTACCCCGATGCAGAGGTATTTATCGCCGCTTTCAAAAAAGCAACCGAGATCGTCGAGCAATACCGCCGTGACCTGTCCGACTGGGAGCGCAAGGTGAAATCAAACAAAGCTCCCAAAAGGCAATCTCCACCACCCGAAAAACAGAGCGTGAGAAACAGGCTCAGACAGCTTCAAGCGGAGAGCAAGCAACGCCGCACCCACAACCGCCATTCCCAAGACATTGAAAGATAGCGAGACAAAGCCGACGGAGGTTTCAAATCAAAGCTCCGTCGGCTGTATTTTTTTCTGTATTCTGATTGAGGGTATGTAACGCTTTTAGGCTTCAAAACGCATTGTTTATGCACTCTTTGGGGATAGATTCTTGATAAGTAGGGTAAATTTCATTGCTTTGCGCGTTTGGGCGTTACAGATTGATTTGGATAAAATACAATACGGCGAAGGCCTAATAATACGATAAAATGATACGTATCACTGATGTGACGGAGCGATAAGATGATGATGGCTGGTAGAGCTTTGTTTTGCTGGCCGTCATTTTTTACTCTTGACAGCTAATTCAAATTAGCCTATAATAAAGCTAATTCAAATTAGCCAAATTTAGCGTGCCAATATTACAAACCTGAAAAGCATGTAGCAAGAGGAAACGAGATGGATACCAAACACAGAATACTGGATGAAGCACTGACGCTGTTTTCCGAAAAGGGCTATGCAAATGTTTTTGTTGCAGATATTGCAGAGAGGGTCGGCATTAAGGCTCCATCCCTTTACAAACATTATAAAAGCAAGCAGGCTATCTTCGATGCAATTATCGAAGAGATGAACAGGCGTTTTTTGGAGGAAGCAGGCGCGTTACAGATCAACGGGGCGGACGCTGTGGTGGACGCTGAAATCTATAAGCATATATCGGAAGAGCAATTGATAACTCTCGGCAACAATTTATTTCTTTATTTCTTACACGATGACTACACAAGGCGGTTTCGTAAGATGCTTACCATCGAGCAGTTTCATGCTAAGAAACTGGCGGACGTATACATGAAACAGTATGTGGATGATCCGCTTTCCTATCAGGGGATGCTTTTTGGACTGATGGTTTCCGCAGGTGTTTTGCAAGCGGAGAATGTAGAGATTATGACATTGCATTTTTACGCTCCGATTTATATGCTGCTGACCATATGTGATCGAGAGCCAGAACGTGAGGCAGAGGCGCTCAAAACAATGGAAGCGCATATCCGGCAGTTTAACAGGCTGTATGCAAGAGATGAAAAAGTCATTCAAGATAATAAGAAGAAATCGCGGAGGAAGGTCAAATGAAGATCACAGTTATCAACGGAACCGAAAAACACGGTGTGACATACAGAATGAAAGAAATGTTCTTAGAACCATTTAGAGATAGTGCGGAGATTACGGAGTATTATCTTCCCAAGGACGGTCCGGGATTCTGCACGGGATGTACTGCGTGTTTCAGGAATGATCCGAATCGCTGTAAGGACGCCGAAAAGGTGCAGAAGATCGAGAAGTCCCTGCGGGAAGCGGATCTGCTTGTTTTTACATCACCGGCATATGTTTTCCATACAACCGGCGCAATGAAGGCAATGCTGGATCATTTCGGCTATCGATGGATGCCACATCGTCCTGCAAAGGAAATGTTCGGAAAGCGTGCGGTAATCATCACCCAGTGTCTCGGAGCAGGCGGAAAGTCCACCGCAAAAGATATTAAGGACAGCCTTTCCTGGTGGGGCATTTCGACCATTAAAGTCGTAAGTTTCAAGCTGATGTCTGAAATTGACTGGAACATGATCGAGGATAAGAGGAAAGCATCCTTCCAAAAGAAGCTGAGCAGCGTCGCACGAAAAATGCAAGCCATCAATTATGATAAACCTGGTCATACAAATGTTATCGTGAAAGCTAAGTTCTATATGGTAAGAATGCTTCAGACGAGCCTCGGTAAACAGAATCCCGAATACACCGACTTTAAGTATTGGAATGAGAACGGCTGGATCGGTAAAGCAAGACCGTGGAAACAGGTCAAATCAGAAGTATCGTCTTCGACCGATAACATTTTATGAGGTATGCTCCTGCGTATTGCGGGCAGCATAAACTGACATCAGTCAGCATTCAGAGTCAGGAAGCTGCTGATTATCCCTGTTAGAATAGAGCCCGTAAGACAGGAGGGACTGGATTTGGACTGGATCAAAGGCATACAAAGAGCGCTCGATTATACGGAGGCACATCTGACAGAAGAAATCGACTATGACGCGGTGGCGAAAGAGGCCTATTCGTCTTCGTTTCACTTTCAGAGAGTATTCAGCATCATGTGTGGTTTTACCCTTGGCGACTATATCCGTATGAGACGTCTTTCGCTGGCAGCGGATGAGCTTGTTCACAGCGATGAGAAAGTGATCGATATTGCGCTCAAGTATGGGTATGAAACGCCAGAGAGCTTTACCCGCGCCTTTTCACGATTCCATGGCATTACACCGACTGAAGCCAGAAAAGGCGGCACGGTCAAATCCTTTTCCAGACTGTCTGTAAAACTCATTCTGACAGGAGGAACTGAAATGGATTATCGAATTGAGAAACCGGGTGCGATTAAGGTGATCTGCAAAAGAGAAGCTGTTCACAAACCCGAAACCGGCGCAGGAACGCCTGACATTACAGGCTTCTGGACAAAGTGCGGACAGGACGGAACGATGCAGAAGATCTGCGGTTATATCCCTGAAAAGCCGAGACTGGCCGGGCTCCTCGGAATCTGCTTCTCGCTGGAAACGAACGGAGACGTGTTCCCGTATGGAATCGGTGCAGAGTATAATGGAGCACCGGTGGATGGAGATCTTGAGGTTATTGAGCTCCCGGAGTATACCTACGCGGTATTCCCGTTCAAGGGAAAAATGCCAGAAACCTTCATCGAGACATACAGGAAGATCGTCAGTGATTTCTTCCCAAGCAGCGACCGGTACGAATATGCCGCAGGTGTAGAGATCGAGGTATATCCGTCTGATAAAACGGATGATCCTAACTATGCGGGAGAAATCTGGATTGCTGTAAACGAAAAATAAGGTGTTCATGCAGAGAAAGGCCAAGGCTCCCACACTGCCATCACGGGCGGCGGGGAGCCTTGCTTTAAGCCTCGATATCGATTGTGAGACCGGACTTTGTGGTGCTGCTTGATGTAGCGTAAATGCCGTTTGCCCCATATTCCAATCTCAACCTTCGGCTGTTCGGGTAATCTCAGGTCGGGCAGAAGATAATCGCCCTGTTGTGTATAGCTAATTTCAAAATTGTGTTTCATTATAGAATCCTCCAAAAATATATTCGCACATATATCACAGCACCCCGATTGCCACATTTTGCTATAACCTATTATCAGTTTTTCTTTCCCTTAACTTTGCCCTTGCGAGCCTTCGGGAACGATATAATAAAATGTGAAATCCTATGTCCGCATAAAGTGAGCAAACTGCGATAAATACACTGTTTATCAGGCTTTTGGAGGACTTTACTAACAACCTATGATATGCTATAATAACCATAGATTATTTCAAATTCAAATCGGAATTTGCGGAGGTGAACATATGAAAATAGAACACATAGCCATAATTTAGACCTCCTTAACCTTAATTCTCTTAGTTCTTGCTTTTGTGAGCTTGATTAACAGCTCGTCAATGATGTCGGTGTACTTGCCACGTGAGATGAGGTCATTCCTCAAATCAATCAGACTGTTGATGACCGTGCGCCGTTCATCGGGCGTTAGATAGATATGATATTTTGGATTTCTCATTGTGTTTACCTCCGTTTCATTTTGATAATTTCATTATAATCGGAGCTTACCCAAAAATCGAATGTGTGGATAAAAAATCTTTTAAAAACAGAAAAACGCCGTTCCAGCTTTTACACTGAAACGGCGTTCTGTTTTGTGTATCAGAGAACACATCTCACGGCAAATCCGCCGCTGAAAAAGTAGGTGTTCGTCCAATACTTGTTTGTCAAGGATAGGCAAAAAAGATGAATTTTCTCAAAACCGCTGTGGGGTAGTGAACCCATGTTTGTTACCTGCCCTTCGGCAATTGTCAGTTACGAGTATAATCTTCGCGGACATATAACTCAATCTTTCCTAAACCTTGATTCGCTATTATAATATTATAGTTTTCCGGTTCTTTTGTCAAGTGCGTATTGGCATTATTACAGAGCTTTGCACCACAAAACTATGGCCTAACCGTGAACTCTTGCCGAATGGCAGCAATCCCATAACTGACGTGCGCTACTGAAGGATGATGATTACACGGATTAATCCGTTGACTTGATAATTCTCACAAATCGGATTACGGTATAAATTTACCGGCATCTGTTAATAGCCATTGCCTTTTTCGCTTAAGCTTTCCCAGCTCCGAATTTAAATGCCAGCTCCACCATCGCCGTAAATTCAGTGTAGTGAACAGCCCTCTTATGTGCTACGGAAAATCTTGCCGTACCGGTCTCCATATTCCTTTCGTGCTTCTGCCGTCAATTTGGAGATGAAATCTGCTATTGCGTCTGTTCGCTTTTCTTTTTCCGGTAAAAGACAAATCCATCCTCAACCTTTATAATACGATAGCCTAATTTTTTGTAAAAAGCATTTGTCCGCTCATTCCAACATGGGGTATCTAAATCAAACTCAGCAGCACATGGGAAATTCTTTTCTATGCATTCCATCAGACGAATTCCGTAACCTTTTCTATGATAGATGCTGTCAATAAATATCCTGCCAATGTATACGCTGTTTTTTGTTTCATCATAGAATATAATGGCTGCCCCGACCAAATCTTTTTCTATCATTGCCTGATACAAATGTCCCTCCCGAGCCATTTGTTTATGCCATTCTACCGAATCAAATCCGGGAGGACAATCACCTTTTGTGCCGCCGACATTTACATCTGTTTCAAAAGCTCTGATCGACATCTCCACGATTTTTTCTACCTGATTTTCTTCTGCTTTGACAATATACATCTCACTTCTCCCAACTGTCTTACAACTTCCGTTTTAGTCTAATTTGTTACACTTAACACTTTGTTGATTTCCTTTTGCAGGTTTTCCAAGAAGCTTCCCGCGTGAGAGCCATCCATCTGCGTATGGTGGAACTGAAATGAAATCGGCAACTCATACCGCAAATCTTTTTTTCGGTATCTGCCCCAACTGATGAATGGATTGTTGAAGATACCGCTATTCATGCCGATGACGCCGTCAAGTTCGGTTTCAATGACTGCCGAGGTGCCGATGACCATATTGTTGTCAGACAAGTCCTTGTTATCACAATTCTCGATGACCCAAGAGGTGTTTTCAAGATAATTGTGATTAAATAAATCCAAATCTGCCGCGTAAGGAATATCGCAGTAATTGATCTCCCCAAGCTTGTTGCTCACAATCACGCTGACGGCGACCGTATCATATTGAAGCAGCTTTTCGCCGACAGGGAGCGTGTAGAATTCCTCAATGCCGACAGCAGCTTTCGCAATACAATAACAAAGCAGCATATTGAATTTCAGATTTTTCTTCCAGCTGACTGTAAGCAGATTTGTCACGTCGAGCGTTTTGAAAAAAGTCACCATCGGGTTCGGCGCTTTCATCCAAAGCTTATACGCCGTTGCTCTCGAACTGTCTTTCGGATCAATTTCTTTTGGCATGATTTACCTCTTTTCACGCTTTTTTGATCGGGTGCCGAATCACGGTTTTCAGCTTTTCGGGAGCGACCTTTCGCGCGTCGCTGAGATATATCTCGTGGTGCATCCGCACGTCGGTGATGTCAAGCGCATACCCTTGACTTTCCGCATATTCGTGCATAAGCGCAACGGTTGCGGGTTCGTCGTCATAAGAACCGATGTGCATACACTGCACGCACAAGCCCTCGTCGTAAGTGAAAAACTCGACCTTTGAAAAATCGGTTTTCTTCTTCCTTGTCGCTTCTTCGATCGCCCAGTCACAATCCGCTTTTGTCACGAAATCGGGCAGGCGGATAACGGATATCCATTTGAAGCTCTCTTTATGGGCATAGTCGATGTCCGCACTGCCGTCCTGCCACCAAAAGCCTTCGAGCGGCGGCACGACATAGTCGAAGTAACCGTCAATTTGGTGATCGCCCTTTTTGCTCATTTTAATGGTGTATGCGATACCGTACAGCAGACCGATCGCCTGCTTATATGCGCCGTCCTCCGCGTTTGGATCGCCCTCTCCGCGCACCGCGATATAGTTCATCGGCGGCACGGTAACAATGGACGGCTTGTTCTTCGGCATATAGAATTCCCTGTATTCTTTTTTGTAGTCAAAAGGCATGACAATCACTCCTTTTCTATTCTTCAACGATGATCGCCCGCGCGTCAACGCTTTCAGCTCGCTCAAACGCGATCGCTTTGTATTGCTCCGACCCAAAGCAGGCTTCCAATTTTTCGCGGTTGGGGAAGCGAATAACGATAACTCTTTGTGGAGTTCTTTGCGGGCTCAATGAGCTGACCTTTTCCGACCGCAAAAGGTACTCGCCGCTGTAGCTTTCGACAATCGGCTTGACCTTTGCGATATAGTCGTCGTAAAGCCCTCTGCCGCGTTCTTCGTCAATGTATGTATCAATCAAAAAGTAACAGCTCATAATTGCCCTTCTCTCAAACATTCGACTGTTCTCGCAAACAGCGGGTTTTCTTTTAGCATCGGCATATTCAAATTGTCGCAAACTTGATCAACAAGCTCCGTGATCTCGCTGTCGTTGTCACAGCTTGTTACTGTGTTTTTCAAAACGTCGATCAGTTCTTCTGCTTCGTTAAGCTTAATTCTCATCGTTTTATAATCATAGGTTTTATCCCAAGCGGGATAATAAACGGTAACATTCGGTATTTCACCGATGATGTTCAAGGTCTTGCGCGTTTCCGCTTCGTCAATGAAAATCGGGATATCTCCCTTCACGGGAACGGCGTCTCCGATAAACAAAGCGTTTTCTGCAAGATAAGAGAAGCAATCCGAAGAATGACCCGCTGTGCGGATCGCCTTGATTTTCAAATCCGGCTCCAAGTCGATGATATCTCCGTCTTTCACGGTCACGTCAACACGAGAGGATTTGCCTGCCAGCTGATAAAAATTCGGGATCGGCCTTTCTTTGAATTGCAGATCGATATCCTCTATCCATAGCTTTTCACCCTCGCTCGCGTATATTTTGCAGTCGGTATGCTCCTGCCACCAAGCGGCTGACCCGATATGATCGGGGTGGGCGTGCGTTAGAAAAACACCTTTTACGTCTTCGGGTTTTCGTCCGATTTTTGCCAAATAATCGACGATTTGCTTTTGACAACCGAATACGCCGGAGTCTATCAAATAGCAATTCTCTGCTTCGATAATATAAACGTATACAAACCGCCTGACGCGCTCCGTTACATTAAAATCAATTTTCAGTTGATGGATTTTCATATCTTTTTCACCGGTACCCAGATGCCGCACTCGTAGTCGGGTGACTGCGGATCGCCTGCGGAATACACTTCGAGCGTGGCCATACCGTTTGCCTGAAACTTCTGCCCTTCATTTGGGAACCACTCCTGCCAAACGTATGTGTTCAGTGTTTGCAATGCTTCGGGCATAGGACCTTTTGCGCTGAATACTGCCCAGCGGCTTTCGGGGAATGAATAAAGCTCCAGCCCCTCGGGAACTTCGCCGCCCTGATACAGTCCCGCAATCCAATAATCAAAACCGTTTTCGGACTCCGTACAAATGGCAAACATACCGATATTATTCGCTAATATCGCTTCCTCGACCGGCGTTTCGGGTTTCATCGTCTGCCAAAGGCGGGCGTACTTTTGGTTGTATTCCTTTTCCCAGAATTCCGGGCATTTTACATAGCCTTCATTGGGTCGAATCTCTGTGTGATAGCCGATAAATGTCATCGCGTTTTTCTTTTCATAAGTTACATCCATGATTTGTCCTCCTGAATCTAAGATTCTTCCGTCAACACTGTATCGAACGTAAACGGAAATGTTTTGACTGTTTTTTCGGTAAAGTCTATCTTATATCCGGTGCCGTCCTTGTGAAAAAAACCGGCGGTTGGGTCAATGCGGATGTAGCACATATTTTCATCCGCTTCATTGTTGTGCTTGAAATACCACGGCTCAAAAGCTTTTGTCAACGCGCTGCGGATTCCTGCGTTTTCGGGAATTAAAGGATGACCGATATTGTATGCCTTGCCGCTGAATGCGTGCATTCTCGAACAGCAGAGAGACACGTTGGGATTATCCGCAATCTCAGCCGCCTTTTTCGACAGCCCGTAGGTCACGACATAAAAGCTCTCCCCGTCAAAGTAAGTATCGACATAACGCGAAGACGGTATGTTGTTTTTGTCGGTAGACAGAGCGAACTGATAATCTCTGCCGAACAAGTCTATCATCGCTCTGATCGAGTTTTCATAATCCGTCATTTTCTTTCCTCCGTTTTTGGCTTTTTGAATACCATCGGCACGAATTGGATACCGCTTTCTGTCTGCGCTTCGGCGGTTTTGATGAAGCCGAGCTTTTCATATATCCCGACCGCGTACAGTGATGAGTTGACCGTGATCTCATCCTTGTCGCTCTCGGCGGGAAAAGTATCCCAAAGCAGCCTGCCAACTCCCTGACGGTGATACGCGCCATCTACAAAGAACAGCGCGATATGGCTGCCCTCGTTCTTTAAAGCAAGTATCCCAATAAGCTTTTCGCCGTCAAACGCGCCATAAGCGGAGAGCTGCGACAGAAAGCCCTCGTCGTGGATCGCGTTCCAAAACGCCTGCGTACCCGACGTCGGATAGTTCACCGCCTCATATTCATCGAACACCTTCCACACCAGCGGCAGGGCGCTCGGTATTTTTTTATTTGTCAGTTGCCTGACTGATCGTTTCATCAAGCGTTTTCACCTCACAGCCTTTGCTTGCGTAGTAAGCGATCATTTCGTCTATCTTTTTGAGATCATAACTTGTAACGCAGTCGGAAAGGACATGGACGGTATAGCCCGCCTTTGTCATATTGTAGCAGGTGGATTTCACGCAGGCGGTCGCGTCCGCTCCGCAGATGTAGAATTCATCGATTCCGTTCGCCTTGATAAAATCGCGGAACGCCTCGCTCGTCAAAGAGTTGCTTTTTGTCTTGACAAAGATATTGTTCGACACTACGTTTAGTTCCGGCACCAACTCCGCGCCCTTTGTGCCGGGCTTGAGGGTGCGCGTACCGGCGGTGATGTTGTTGTGCTTGATATAGATGATGTGCATCCCGACCGACTGTGCCCAAAGGATGGCTGTATTCACTTTTTCAATGATGTTCCTATAGTTTTTTGTAATATCATTTTGTAAGTCGATAACGACAAGAGCTTTATCATTCATGGTTTTCTCCTGTGCGGATTGTATTCAGTATTGTACGGCTTTCCGTGATCGCCGCGACTATCGCGACAATGCAGACAAGCGGAGCCGTGTATCGTATGTTGATGATTGGAATCGTAAAGGGGAGTATAAACAGCAACGCTCCCGTGACCTTATTGATAACGGAATGAACCGCTGTCAGCGTGTGACGGCGGACGAATCCGATCACGAGATTGACAAGCTTTATCAGCGCGATCACGCCGACCCACGCTATTACCCACACAGGCAGTTTAAGGATCGGCAGAATCTTTATCAAAGCGACTGCGGTAAAAATGATATCTGCAAAGGTATCGAGCTTCGCGCCGAATTGGGTTGCGGTATTTGTTTTCCGTGCGATAAAACCGTCTAAGATATCGGATAATCCGGCGGCTGCGTAGAGTACATAGAACGGCAGCGACAAGGGCATACAGAACAGCAGCACGAGGCTGCACAGTATTCTGAGAAGTGTTATCCCGTTCGGCAAGTTGATCACGGCTATCGTTTTTATCTCCACGGACGTTTCTTTTCAGTCCAACCCTTTTCTTTCCAATACTTCACGTCCGCTTCATTCCAACCCTTTTTCTGTAAAAAGTGCATCAGGAGAAAGAATCCCTTTGTTTTAAAGCTTGGTTTTACTTTGCCGTTTCGTTTAATGATTTTCCTTGCTACAGAATCCGTAGCGTTTTCTATTGAGGATTTCTTTTTGTCGCTTACTTTGTTCCAGTCAATAGCCGCCACGCCGATCCCGTATTTATAAACTTTGGCAACGCCCCAGTAGAAAAGGCTGTCAGCCATATCTTTATTGGTGGATTTCATTCCCCCGCCAGCGGCAGTGGAAATACAGACGCCCTGTTTTTTGAACATTTTTTCTTCGGGACGGTGAACCATCCAGCGCCAGCCGTAGTGATCCAAAAACGCTTTCATTGCGCCTGTTGCGTGATACACATATACGGGGCTTGCGAGAATAATTACATCAGCGTTGTCGATCGCTTCGGTGATCGGAGCGAGCTTTTCGTAATGAGGGCATTTCTTCTCATCCTTTACAAAGCACTGTGTACATCCGCAACAGAATTCTCCGAAATCGCGCGGCAGAAAGAACTCGGTTATCTCCCCGCCGATTTTGTCCGCTAATATGCGCGCGATATGATATGTTGAGCCCTTGTGGCTCTGACCGTGAATAATGACAGTTTTCATTTTACCGATTCTCCAAATACTCTTCTTTTGTCAGCCGTGTGATATGCTCCGTTCGGATATCGTCCGTCAGCTGCCAGTAGATGTCTTTGTTGGTATGGTGGTAGGTGAAGCCGCATTTTTCCATAGCGCGCCGCGACTTTTCGTTGCCGTCGAAATAAGCGCACCAAAGAGTTTCAAGGCTTAGATCCTCAAAGGCGTGACGGATGATCTCTCTTGTTGCCTCGGGAATCAAGCCCTGTCCCCAGAACGGCACGCCGATCCAGTAGCCGATCGTTCCCTCGGTATCCGTCAAATCCAAATTGCTTTGGTTGCCGATCTTCAGCCCGACACTGCCGATCGCCCTGTTGTCGTCTTTCAGACAAACGGCGTAGGTCTCGGGAGCGGACAGAACGCTTTTGATGATCTCGCGGCTGTTCTCCACGCTCGTATGTACCGGCCATCCGGCAATCGGACTGACGCGGTCATCCTTTGCGTATTCATATAAGCTCTCGGCGTCCGACTCGTTCCACGGACGCAAAATCAATCTTTCCGTAAATAACTCCATAATAGCTCCTTTTTTTACAATCTTGAAAAAACTTCGGCTCCCTTAGTGATCAGCCTGCGATATAACAGTGCGGACGCGGTTGTATAGATGACTGCCCAGAAAATCAGATACGGCACAAGACCGATGATCTGTCCAATCAGCAAATACGGTAAGGCGAACAAGGCGACAAAGCCCCAGCCGCCGAACAACGAGATCGCCACCGCTCCACTCTGCTTGATCGGGATAATGTCAGTCGTCCATACCATGACCGGATGCATCACTCCGATATAGCATCCGAACACAGCTGAAAACACCGTGAAGATCAGCGGCAAAACGCAGATCATGAGCTTTTCCGCGACGGAAGCCTGCAGAACGACCGCGGCGCATATGACCGCAAACAGCATGGGGATCAGCGTTAAAATCAGCTGCATAGCGGTTTTCGCTTTCAGCACGGTTTTGGCTTCAACCGGCATCGACTGCGGGATCCATATGTTTTTTCCCTCGAGAGAAACCGAAGGCGTTGCCATATCGTTCATGGTGGAAGCCAGCATCAGCGCAGCGCAGAGCAGCAGTGCGGCAAGGTTCGTTCTGTCGCCTAAAGCCGTTGTGAGCATCGTGAGTATATCCGCGCCTTTGATCAGCAGAAAAACGCTGAGGACGGGCAGGAGCAGTACGCCCAGCCCGCAGTTGAGCATATAGTTCGGACTGGTGGTGAAGCGCGCAAATTCCTTTGTCAGCAGCGCGCCGAACACCGATTTTTCTTTCACGGTTTTCTCGTGATACTTTACCTTGCCGACGCTCGCCGTCGAGGTCGCGAGCTTGAGGAATCCGCGCGACAAAATGAATATCGTAAGCGCAAGCAGGAGAGCTGTCGCCGCGGCGAATATCGCCGTCGCGATCAAATCTCCCTCTCCGATCCTGCCGAACAAATACAAGCCGTAGGCAGAGTCCTTGACATTTGTTCCGTAAACCGAGGCGTTGGCGACAAGCTCCCTGATCCATATCTGCGCCTTGAAATAGATAAAATAGTAGCCGCCGATACACGCGAGCGCGATCAGCACGACGATAAAGCTCTTGTTTTTCAGCTTCAAGCTGATTTTGGCGACGATCCAGCCGAGCAGGCAGGAGAGTATCAGCACGATGATCGTTATGATAAGGAACAGGACGATTCCGCATATCACATTCTGTATCGCAGCGCCGACGATCACCCAGTAGACGATCAGCGTCGGCAGCATCACAACGCCCGAGTACATCGCGCCGAGCAGGTACACGTTCAGCAGTCTTGAAACAATGATAGTCCTGACCGGTATCGGCATGGATAGCAGCAGGTCGTTATCCTTCGGCAGATACAGCCCCGAATAGGTGTTGAATACGCTGCCGAACGCGCCGAGAACAACGGCGATACCGCTCATCAGCACAAAGTACAGCCACCCCATACCTGCGGAGGTCAATCCGAAGCATACGCCTAAGGCAACGGCAGTAAAGCTGCCGCCGAGGACTCCGACCATCAAAAACGCGAAGAGACTAAACAGAACGATTTGGTTAGCCTTTGACCGCGCCTTGTTGGTTTTGCGGTTGTAAAAATAGCCTCGGAAAACCTCTGTCATCTGCTTTTTCAACAGCACCTTCAGCATTTACTCCGCCTCCAGTTCCAGAAAGACTTCCTCGAGGCTCTCGTCGCCTCTGACCTCTTCCATCGTACCTGATTTGATCAGCCTGCCCTGCTTGATAATGGCGACCTTGTCGCAGAGCTTTTCGGCGACCTCCAGCACATGAGTCGAGAAAAATATCGCGCCGCCGTTGTCGCAGTGCTCGCGCATCATCTCTTTGAGCTTGAACGCGGCTTTCGGATCGAGACCGACAAAGGGCTCGTCCATGATGATCAGCCTCGGCGAATGGATCCACGCGGAGATCACCGCCAGCTTTTGCTTCATGCCGTGCGAATAGGAGGAGATCGGCTGCGCCAGATCCTTTGTCAGTTCAAAGACATCGGCGTATTTTCGTATCCTATCCTGACGTTCCTCGGAGGATACGCCGAAGATATCCGCGACAAAATTCAGATATTTGATACCGCTCATAAAGTCGTACAGATCGGGATTGTCGGGAATATAGGCGAGCTGTCGTTTACATTCCACCGGATTTTTCATAATCGAGCTTCCGTTGATGAAGATCTCTCCCTTGTCAAAGCCGAGTATCCCGGCGACGCTTTTAAGCGTAGTGGTCTTGCCCGCGCCGTTGTGCCCGATAAAGCCGTATATCTCGCCCGGGCGGATGTGCAGCGAAAGCTCGTCCACCGCTTTCTTTTCCCCATAGGTTTTCGTTAATCCTTCAATTCTTAACATCTCTTTTATCTCCTGATCATTTTAGAGGTTCCCTTATTTCATACGGCTTATCCCAAGAGCCGATCTCTATCAGATTTCCCTCCGGGTCGGCGATATAACAGGTGCGCTGTCCCCAAGGTTCTGTCGTCGGCTCCATCACGGGTTCGGCGCCGTTTTCAACAGCTGCTTTGAAGGAAGCGTCGACTTCCTCAAAGGTATCGACATACAAAGCCAGCTCAAAGTGACCGTTGAGACCGCTCGTGTAGTTATATTTTCGGTTCGTCATTTTTTCAAAGTCTTTTCTGCGTAAAGCAGGAACAGCGTTCCGTCCTTGATAAGATATACGTTTTTCGTGTCCTCAGCCTCTTTTATCTCAAAGCCGAGCACATCCCTGTAAAAACGAATCATTCTGCCCATATCATTTACCAATATTCCAAAACCGTCTAATCGCATAGTTTACCTCCAATTTTATTCATTCATATACACGTCACAGAAATGACGGATATGCCTTTCGATCTTTTCCATACTTTCCTGCCCGCATTGCGGCTGCCTGTCAGCTTTTGCGATCCAGAGAGCGACAGGCGCTGTTACCTCGGTCGCGAGCAGCTCGGGATCATCTTTTTTGAACAAGCCTTCGTTCATCATACCTTCGATGATCTTCGTATACATTCCTTGGATTCCGTTGAGCTGATGCTTTGTGGTGATCTCCGCAAAACGTTCATTTCTGAATTGCTCGCGCACAAGGAATTTGCGCATTTTGCGGATCATCGGATCGTTCATGGTAAAAGAAATCTTTTGTATCGACGTTTGTATAAATTCCTCTTTGCTCTCGGGCAGCTTACCGAAATGCTTGTCCGAGCCGAAGAATTCCTCATATCGCGCTTCCGCCATATCAATCAGCGCGTTCAAAATATCCTCCTTGCCCTTGAAATGATTGTACAGCGACGGCGCCTTGATTCCGACCTTCTCGGCGATTTCTTCCACACTCGTTCCGTCGTAGCCATTCTCGGCAAACAGCGTCAGAGCTTCATTCAGTATTCGATCTCTTGTTGTCATCATATCCTCCAAAGCAAAAGACTAATAATCATTAGCTTTATTATAACTAATAATTATTAGTCTGTCAATATACTTTGAATAGAAATTGATCAGCGGAACATTTCGCAGAACAAGTCGAATTTCGATGGTAACTGTTTGTCAAGATAATACTGTTGAATCAACGATAATCTTAAAAGCGTTTTTATCAACCACGATCTTTTCAATCAAACTTTTGGTATCAATTGTTTCTTTATATATTTGCAGTATTGACCTTGTGTACTCGTCAATCTCCGACTGTTTGATGGTACGCGACTGACAGCCGGACGTACGCTCTACCTGTCCGGCGCAACGCCAAATGATTTCGCCTTTGCGCGTTTTGATACGGCGGTAGTTTCTTCCGCACTCGCAGCATTGTATTTTGCCTGACAAAGTATTGCCGGAGCTGAATCGTCCGTGTTTTCTGTCTGCTTCGCCGTTGTCTAAACACACGGTATTGCTTCTGCGTTGTTTTTCTTCCTGCACTTTTTCAAAAGTTGTCTTGTCAATGATTCCGACATGATTGTTCTCATATACATAGCGTGCTTTCTCACCTTTATTCCGCGTTTGCTTATCGGTGAACACGTTTTTACGAAACGTCTTTTGCAGCATGACATCTCCGATGTATTTCTCGTTGGAAAGAATCTTATCAATAGCGCACGACGTCCATTTATCTTTTCCCGTTGGAGACGGGATTCTTCTGCTGCGCAATTCTTTTGATATTCCGGATAAACTGTTCCCGCCGAGATATAAATCAAAAATCAAACAAACTACTTCGGCTTGTTCCTGACATATAACCAACTCGCCGTTCTCATCTTTTTGATAACCGTAACAAACGCGGTTTGCGAGCTTGGAAGTACCGGCTCTAAAACCAGTCTGTAACCCCCATTTGATATGTTCGCTTTTGTTTACACTTTCCTGCTGTGCTACTGCTTCAAATACTGTCATCATAAATTCTCCTTCCTGTTCTGTTAACGTTATTCCTTCATTTTGAAAACAAACATCAACGCCGATTTCTTTTAGCTTTCGTATAGCGACTAAAAAATCGAGTGTGTCTCGTGAAAACCGACTGATGGATTTTGTAAAGATGATATCGATCTTTCCATTTTTGCAGTCCTTGATCATCCGGTCAAATTCTTTTCTCGTAGTGCTTTTAATACCGCTGGCAATGTCGGCGTAAATACC